>JAHISJ010000005.1 GCA_018818205.1 Patescibacteria group bacterium | reverse complement strand
TCCCATAAATCATCCCTGGAGGAAAGCAACACTACATGTTCACAAAGCGAAGAAGAAAGTCTAAAAACAGTACTTAATTAATTTCCGGGTAGGACATTTCTATTTTGGAGAAAGTAGGACATTTCTAAATTGGTTTGACAGAAAAAACCGCCTAGACGCGTAAAAACGCTAGACGGTAAATGTTTTTTAATCAATTCAGAAAATCTACTACATTAAGTCATCAACAGAAGTGGCCTTTTTTATTGGTCGAGCGCGCACTTTGCCCTGACGCTTCGGAGGTTTGCGTCGTGGTGGCTTCGCGCGCTTTGGCTTTACAGTAGCAACAGTTTGTCTTCCTTCAAGTGCAGCAACTTTCTGCTTGAGACGATCATTCTCTTCTCTCAGAGTCTGATTTTCAGCTTCTTTCTGAGAAAGTTGTGCTTGAAGATCAATAACTTTTGCATGAAGGGGGTTAGCTGCAAGCGCTTTCTTTGAAATCCCAGGCTTCTCTTTTGAAGCAGGCCTGAAATAATGAACGCCTAAGAACCCAATTCCACCAACAAGAGCAACAGATGCTGCAAATAGTCCAAATCGTACAAGAATAAATGAACCACCCGATTCACGTACTCCCAGTTGTTCAACTTCAACAGTTTCCATGTCCTCAGAAAGAACCTTGGACAAGGAAGCTTTCCGTGTACGATAACGTACAATGTACGCACCAACACTCAAAGCAACTATGCACGCAAGTTCGATCCAGTGTTTATAAACCAGATCCTTGTAATAAGTATACAAGTCAATAAACTTATGCGAATGAACAAAAATCTCATAAGAAACGCTTGAGATCACTAAAATCGCAAGCGAAATCATGTAGATAAATGCAGTCCACTTCCACGCAAGGATTCTGCCAATAAGTTCAAGAAGTTTTGATATCCAACCTCTAAACAAGCCAATAATGAAAATACCGGCAATCACTGCGCCCAAAGATGCCATATACATCATATACGATTTAGCAAGGCTTGAAATCACGTTCCAAAGCCCTGCGTTGTATACATTGTAAGAAACCATCAAAGAAACGCCTACAATAAGTCCCACGATGAAGATCTTGTTGAGCAAGTCGATTGTAACAAATGATGGTGCCTTCAGGTCTGGATGAGTCGGTCCATCCCCACCGCTAGCTGCTGATGCAGGACTTCCTGCTGGAGGCTGCCTCGTTTCACCTTGTGGCACTCTTTTACGCCTAAGAAAAATAACAACAGCTACACCAATAAAGATGACACCTGCTGCCACTGCAGCAAAAATGCCAAAGTTGATGGATTTAATGGATTGGTACACGTTCCTCACCCAAGGAACTACAGTGCCATATTGAAATTCGTAGAATCCCAAAACACCAACACCTACCACAATTACACCAACAACAGCAATACTCACCCACTGTTTCTTTTGAGCTGTTTCTTTGTCGATAACTCTCTGCAATTTGACTGTTGCTGGCTGCTCTTTTTCAGGCAACCCTTCAAGTGCCTCTTCAATAGGATCAGGGGCTGGGCGTTCTCGTTTGAACTTTTCTTTAAGATACTCCCAGATGTTCCCTCGAAATCTGATGATCTGTAAGACAACAAACACAGAAAGAGCGTACAATACATAGCTTTCATGAGTTTGTAGAAGTATCCTTGTAATAAAAAGGTACGCAGTAACTGCCGACAACGAATCAACAAAAATCCTAACAGAAGCAGGATACCCTTTGTAAAATTTAACAAGCAACCCTATAAGTCCTAAAGATTTCTCCTCAGGCTCAAGTGTTTTGACAAAACACATAATACCCCAAATGATCCAAAGAGTCACAAGAGAAATAAGACAGATGACACTTACAACCAATTTTGCGCTAATCATCTTTGGAATCCATACGATCCCTGCGATGCCTGTAATAAATCCAAGTAGTACAATAAAAAGTTTCGACACCTCGCCTGGCCATTTCTTTCGAAAGATCATTTGAAGCGTACTTACAAGCGGAAAACCAATGATTAATCCTACAAGAAATAAAATCATACTTAGAATATTCACTAAGAATCCAAGAAGTCCAAGAATTAATGAAATGTATTGTTTGTCTCGCAAATCTTCTCGCCAAAGGCTAAAATTCAATTGAGTGTTCCAAAATTCAGTGATCTCTAAAAGAGATCTCTTCACGTAGTTCAACATGTTTTCCTCCTGTCTTGTTTGAAAAAAATACAAAGTTCGGCAAATTACTGTACTATATCTATACAGGTTTGTCAAGTTTTTTCTTGTTTTTAAAGCAAAAACTACTCCCTTACTTCATAAAAATACAGCGTCTTTTGTATGACCGTTCAATCGTAACGAATCTTCGTCTCATTAGCAATAGACAAAAAACACTGATTTCTCAGTGTTCATACACATCTTCACCTTTTTTTCCTTACTCTTTTTCTATGTGAGTTATGGTAAGCTCAACCACCTCATGAGGCAGCGTATGCGATTTGACCACATACTCTAACGTACCCAATCTTTTTGCCTCTTTTCTATCCTGGGTGCTCTCAATATTCGTAAGAACAATCACCTTTGTTTTTTTTGTCTCAGGGTTTTTTCTGAGTTCTTTTAAAAGCTCAAACCCATGCCGTGAAATGGGCTTTACTCCCTCACCCTTTGCCTCAGGAATAATCAGATCAAGTAAAACGAGATCGGGTTTGATCTCGTGAATTTTTTCAAGCCCTTCCTCTTTGTCCATAGCTACCTGCAATGTATCCTTCAATTTTGTTTCAAAAGCAACCCTATACATTGCTACAATGTCTGGATGATCCTCTATCAGGAGGATTGTTGGCTTCTTTTTGGTATTTTTTGTCATAGTAGTATTACTTTCCTGCCGCAGGTAAGTATACATTAAAGGTAGCCCCCTTGCCAAGCCCCTTACTTTCTACAACGAGCTTGCCGTTGCTACACTTAAGTACTCGCTCAACAATATATATACCAAGACCAGTTCCGTTTGGATGCACAGAAAACACGTTCTTGCTTCTAAAAAATTTCTCACCAATCTTCTTGATGTCGTCCGCGGTCATGCCAACCCCGGTATCACTGCAAGAAAATACATAATAATCGATCCCCTTTTCCTTCTTTTTAGCAATACGTACCGTCACCCCACCTTCTGAAGTATAGTTTAATGCATTGTCAACTAAATTGACAAACACCTGTTCAATCTTTATTGCATCGGTCATAGCTAAAGCTTTTTTATACCGTGGCTCTGTAAACTCGAGTGTGAGATTTTTCTTCTCTGCTTTGAGTAACAAATCGTCAACAACTTTTTTAACAACAGGTATAATATCAACGGGCTTTGGTTCAAAATCAAACTTAGCCGAGTCTATTTCTGCTGCAGTTAAAATGTCTTCAATAACTCTCTCTAGGTTTCCAGAGGCCTTAAACGCACCAGTAATAATCTCATTCTTCCTATCTTCAGGAACATCATCGTCTTCTACAAGCATAGAAAGCATACCTCTGACTATACTCGTTGGCGTTCTCAGTTGATGTGAGGCAACGGTTAAAAAGTTTGACTTCATCTCGTAGAGTTCTTTAATTTTGCGGGTTTGCTCGTCTACCTCTTTTTTTAATAAAAAAGCTTGTTTCATTTTTGTTTGATGCAACATCGAATTCGCCATAGCAATAGCAAGCTCTGAACTTAAGTCTTTTAATATAGTAATATCTTCCATGGTATAAGCACGTCCTTTATCTTTTTTCCCAAGAAAAATAATGCCAATAAGTGTTTCGTGCAGCATTAACGGAAGACATAGTGCAACGTTATTACCTATCATTATTTTCAAGAATCGTTTTAAAACTTGTACTTCTTTCTTATCCCCTGAATTCCTAATCTTGAATCGTAGCTCATCTCTTAGAAGCGGTTCGTTTGTAGTTTGTAAATAGTCAAGAAAAATTAATGGTACATCATTATAATCATCTTTCTCTCCCGAAAGACTTGGTACCGCGCTTAATACTGAGAACTTATTAACTTCTGTAGTATTAGTGATAATAATAATTTTATCAACCCCTACATATTCAACAAAAACTTGAACGATCCTCTTTGCTAAAACTTCTAAATCCAATAAGGTTGATGCCTCATCTGCAAGCTTAATCAGAGCCTGTTGATATTGATAAGTAGATTTAAAAAGAGCATGCCCAAAGGTTGTCTTAGAAATTGAAGTAAATAAAAATTTAAAAAGCAACGAAGATATTACAACAATAAGTGCTCCAATAAAATATGCATTTTCATTCAAATATCGATGCGTAAAAAAACCAAGAATAAGAGCAATTATTACTACAGCGATTAGAGGTAAAATATAATTGAACACTTTTTGTATCTGAACATTCAAATCAAAAAGCCGGTATTGCAAAATAGCATAGGAAGTAGACAGGAAGATAGCTAAGATCGAATATGGACCAAAAACATAAAGGCTTTGGATTCCTAACAACGGAAGAATCAAGTTGGTAAAAGAAGCCAGTATTATAGTAAGTATTATTCCAGCAAAAACATATTTAATTCTAAGCCTTTGTACTCCAGAAGAATGTATATATTTTAATCCAAAATTAGCGATTGATAACACAAGGAAAACCACTAAAAAGAGAATAAAGAAAGGAAAAAGAATACCGTAGTCCTTATCAAGCTCTCCATATTGATTATAAAAAGTACTTTTAATAATTACATTAGTAAAACTTAATAAAAAAATAAGACTAGCAAATGCATTAATAGCAATATGATGTACAAACTTAATCGAAGTTTTGTTGTCAGGAAAATAGAAAGAAAAATAGATTAATGCCCAAACAGCAAGTACGATAGCAATAAATGGTAATCTACCCAAAAACATCAAAAGGGCAATACTGCCACCTGAATAGCTTAAAAGTAATAGTAAGCTAAATGTCCAGACACTTAAGAATAGAGTTAAAAAGAAAAAGAAGATATTTGTTTTTTCCTTCACATTGTTTCTCAAAACAAAACCGCCCAGTCCCAAAATAAGAAAAGTTAAAGAAAGAAGACTAATAAATTGATAATCAAAAACCATGCTCATATACTAAAATTAACATTTATACTGTTTTTCTTCAATAACAAGAAACAAATGTAACGCCAAAATGATACTGTCCTAGTATACCAAAGTAGAAATGTCCTACCCGGGTAGCTTCTGCCGGTACATACGTTAGATTAATAGGTGAGGTACTCACTGGTAATCTAATGTAAAAAAGCATGGCAGAGACAATCAC
>JAHISJ010000004.1 GCA_018818205.1 Patescibacteria group bacterium | reverse complement strand
TTCTTGTAAATGTAAGAGTTTGCTCATACAATTGTGAGTGAAGGTGTGCATTTCATTGAGGGTTAGCTGTCAACTAGCTACATTTTACCTCAATTATGCCACCTTCTTTAGTTAGATCCCACACTGTTTAGTATAGAGCCGCCCTTTAGGCAGAAATTATCCCCTTCTTTATGACAGATTGGACATTGCCCTTCAACAACAAAAAAGCTTCCCCTATGGGAAGCAAGAATACTGCATAAAACAATCCTCTACTCCTCAAGCGGCTCCGGCGTCACTACAATCTCCTTTTCCTGATTATCCCTAAGCACTGTAAGTGTGATGTCTTCTACAGGCGAAAGCATAAGGTGAGTTCTAAAAAGCGTACTAACATCGGTGAGTTCTTCACCGTTCACTCGAATAATGATGTCCTGCGCCTTAAGTCCTGCAGCAAGTGCCGGACTTCCCTTTTTTACCGCCGGCACTTCATTGGTTGCATAGAGAAGCGCGCCATGTTTTACAGAAAGATTGTTCATTGCAGCAAATTCAGGGGTGATATCGGTATAATGAAAACCAATATACGGCCGTTTAATCTCTCTTGTTTTAATCATCTCCTGATACCCGCTCTTTATATAATCGATTGGGATAGTGTAGGAAAATACCTCGCCCTGAGAAGCAACAACCGTGTTTATACCAACAACTTTACCTTCTGCACTAAGAAGTGGACTCCCCGAATGACTGGGCGTCAGTGGAATATCTGTTTTTATCATGCCATGGAATACTTCACCGTTGTAATAGTAGGTTTTATTAAGTGAGCTAATCACTCCGGTGAGTACTGGCACCACATCCACAGGCAAGCTATCACTGAGTACAACCACACGCTGACCACGAGTCAAATCATCAGAAACGCCAAGCTCTACAACCGGAAGATTGTCAACGTCAATGCTTAAAAAAGCAACATCAAGTAACGGATCCATAATAATAGACTGAACTTCATGCTTTGACCCATCAGCGAGAACCACGTAATACTTTTCACTTAAATCCTCAATATAATGCTTGTTGGTTACAATAAGACCATCAGCAGTAAGTACAAAACCACTAATGCCTTCTGCTATCTGCTCGATATCGCCAACAAGTGTTTCAAATCCGCTTTCAGAAACAATAGAAACTGTTGCTGAGTTTACCTTTCTCACCGCCTCTTCAGCGCCACCGCCTTCTTTTACTTCAATAACTTCTTTCTTTTCAATAATAACCTCAGTCCCCTCTGGTGCAACAAGCTGACTTTCCTCAAAGTACGGCAATGTTACGAGATACGGAAGCAAGAGCCTTGTACCGAGAATGCCTGCAAGAGCTCCTACAACAAGACTAATAATAATCGTAAGGATAATGAGAAAAAATGACCGAGGACCTCGCTTCCCGGGTTGCATTGGAGAGCTATGTGTTGGGATAGTCCCCATTTTCTTCTTTGATGATG
Source organism: Patescibacteria group bacterium (assembly GCA_018818205.1). Taxonomy (GTDB): domain Bacteria; phylum Patescibacteriota; class JABMPQ01; order JABMPQ01; family JAHIRA01; genus JAHISJ01. Next base: position 2,620 of record JAHISJ010000004.1, on the reverse strand, counting down.
GCTTAATATCTTTCATAATCGTTTAAAAACTAATAAGTCCACTGTGAAGTAGAAAGCACCAGTGCAAGAACAACAATGCCAACGACCACATACTCCTGAACAACCTTGCGCGAGAATGTCTCCTTTAAATAATGCTTGCCGAGACCTGAGAGCAAATAATAAATGAAAAACAGCACGAACCCTCTACCTAAAAGTCCATTTGGCCAGTATGAAAGTGTCCACGCGATCTCTAACACAATAAACGTCAGCACAAACACATACATCCACATCTTTTTAAGCCACAGGTCGTTAAAATAAAAGAATAAAAAGAAGAGAAGTCCGTTGACCAAAAAGACGGCAAGCAGAAGCGACCAGAGTGGAAGTGACATGTAAAGATACAGCCCAAAAAAACCTGAATAAAAATAAAGTGAAGTTAGAAGTAAAATAAAATCAATGTACGAGTACTGCTGCTTGTACGCCATCGTCTGGATTTCATACACCTTTAGCCCCATAAGTCGCTTCATCAGAATAAAAAACAAAATGGTTGAAGCGCCGATAAAAAGCTGCTTATACGTCGTCCCATGAATAAACACAAGTGATAGCATTGATGATGCAAAAAACAAAAAGGCAATAATCGCACTCATCATTGATGCAAAGGAACGAATCTTAACACGAACAAAAATAAAAATGGCAATAAGTAATACTACCGCACTAACACCTATGACGTACGATATGTACTCAGGATAAAAAATGAGCATTTCCATGCTCGCGAGTGAAAGCAATGCCAGAGCGGTAGACTTAAGAGTATTTTGTGTTTTATCCTTCATAATGATGTTCGTTTTCATTTACAGCACCTGTATTGTAATTGGTCTTTCGAAAAACTGCAAATGGGATAAAATGTTGATAACACCGGAAAGAAACACAGACTACTTTTGACTGTAGATCATTTCTTCATCGGACAACACAAATACTGTGTCCCCACATACCGCGCATACTCCCTTTGAAGCCTTATTATCTTCTTTCATTGTCACATCTGAAACATCGGTAAGCTCCTGCTCTTTTGCACACTGAACACAATATGCCTTCATTGATGTTTATTATTCTTCACTTTTTTTTATTATACACCTGTCATCAAAAATGGTATACTCAAAAAAAAGTTAATGAAAATTATATGGGATTATTTGGAAGCGTATTTGGCACTAGAGAACCACGCAAAAGTTTTGGCGCCAAACAGCAAGACAATGTGCTCTGGGACACTCAAATCAAAAAGCTGGTGAGACGTACCTACATGAAAACAGTCACCAAACAAGAGAAAGAAGTGATCATTTCTGCATTGCTCAGAGAAAAAGCAGGGGGTGTTACAGAAACAGAGTGCAGACGCGTCCTCTATTCACTCTATAAGCAAAAAACGATTAGCCGCTCTGATTATGACAAGCTAATGCGCGTATTTGCAAGCGCGTACAAAAAATAAAAAAAGCCCGTCTATTAAAAACGAGCGAGAATAAAAGCGACTCCTAAAGAGAGTTGCTTTTTTGATTATAATCTTTAGAACTAATCTTTTGGTGCAGCAGTTGCACCTTTAATAAGTGGGCCCGCGTCAAGATCAGATGCGTCACTAACATAAACCGCTAACCCGATTAACAATGTAATACACGCAAGCAAAACAACAATCATTATACCAACAGAGCGCACGTGATCTTGCTCACTCCTTGAATCAGAAGCTACGGATGACACAGCAGATTCCGGTTCATGAATTGAAGATTCAGAAAGTGCTGCAACTAGTGGCTCTTCTTCTTGTTGTTTCTCTTCTAATAATTCTTCTGCACTTTCTCCTGGTCCCTCCCTAATTCTTACCTCTGGATTGTCATCTTTTGGTTTTTTAGACTGTGAACCCCCAATAGTTGGTATCTCTGGCTCTGTGGGACTCTGAAGTTCATAGTGCTGGTCCAGCATAAGTCCAGGCAAGTCACCAAGTCTCAGGGATAATGTAAGATATGCATTTAAAATTCTTTGCTCGCGTACTCCAAGTTCTTCTGTAAGGGTCTCAAATCCTTTAGTTAAGCGTGCTTCAATACCCAGAAATGCAGATGCATCAACCAATCTCCGCTGTGCTTTAAATAATTCTAAGAAAATATCTTTTGCATCTTTGCTTGGATGCCTGCCATTCAATACATCTTTATATATCAAAAGCGCAGAAGGTAAAAATTGATTTAGAAAGGGTTTTAATTCATGGGGTCCAAGAGCAAAGTTAACCTCAAGAAGACGCATTGTCTCTTCATCAAGAAGAAGCGTTACTTGCCGTGTTTTTCTTTCCATAATTCCTCCAAAAAGAATAAAGACCAAACAGTATAGTATACCGTCAAATAACCATTTTGAACAAGAAAAAACCGCCTAGTGTAACGCCAAAATGATACTGTCCTAGTATACCAAAGTAGAAATGTCCTACCCGGGTAGCTTCTGCCGGTACATACGTTAGATTAATAGGTGAGGTACTCACTGATAATCTAATGTAAAAAAGCATGGCAGAGACAATCACTATGACAACAAAAGAGCTCTTACGATATGATAGTATCAAGAGACTTTTAAGAAAAGAAATAAATGGTACTGATGCGGCACGAATACTGAAAATATCAGTCAGACA
>JAHISJ010000029.1 GCA_018818205.1 Patescibacteria group bacterium | reverse complement strand
GGAATAAATTCTACTATTTGAGATAAAACGTACTTTCCTTGATTCATGTATATAATTAGTAAATTGATAGTCTATTTACTAATTATATACATGAATCAATTCAAATCGAAAAATGATCTAATCTTCAGTTTTTGGCTTATATTATTTATTTATCGATGTTCGGGAGGTGTTTAACCGGACACTAGTGTGCTAAACGTTGTATGAAATAATTAAATTCTTTTCGGCCATTGCCGAAAAATTATTCGGGCAAATTTAATTTCTATTTTTATGAAAAACCCAGAAGACACACAAAAAGAAGTACAGCCTCAAGAAGCTGAAAAAACAGTTCAGCCCCAATCTGAGAAGCCACCTTCTGAAATAAGGAACGAAAGATTAACTCAAATTAATCAAGAGTTAGAAGTATTCAATCATCAGACTTCTTCCCCGGAAGAAATACAACAAATTCAGGAACAAAGAGAACAGGAATATCAATCTAAAGTAGTAGAACTTGAAGAAGGCCTTGGGACAAAACTTGGTCAAGAAAGTACAGATATGATTCATCAAAATATGGTCGATAGTACCATTAAACAAGCGCAAAGAGATAACGAAAGGCTTGATAATCTGCAACGACTAAAAAAAGTAGCTGAGACTTTATCACCGGAAGATTTTTTGTATTTCGAAAAAATCTTGGGTAATCAGGAGGGGCGCGTTGATCAATTTTACGATTTAAAAGGTAAAGTTTTACACACAACTAACGATTTCAACTTTGGGAGAATGTTAGAATCCGGCAACATCAAAACTGGAAGCGACCAAGAAGGTATGTACAGCTCTCGAGGAGCCTCTTTTACAGACGGCGATTTTTCAGAAGCAGCATCGTTTCAAACATTATATGAGGACCAAAATACCCATAGTTCCGATAAGAAATTAAACTCGCAAGATTACGGTGATAAGGTAGAAAACTTTGTAAGGTATTTTTGGGACAACAAGCAAGAAGAAACTCGACAGTATTTAAGTAAGATAAGTGGTGATAAAAAAGTTGATACTTTTGAGGACGCACTCAAAATCGCAGAAGGGTTTAAATTCAAAGCAAAACCAAAAGAGCTTGAAAATGACCCAGAGACACTTTCAAAATTATACGGATTAACTATTGTATTTGAAGAAGATAAATTGCAGGATTTAACCAAAGAAGGCACAGAAGGACTGCAAAGAGATTTTGAGCTTAGATCATACCGTAAAGGCGGAGTACCATTATCCGAAGCATCGACAGTTTTTGTTCCTGAATCACAGATCGAAAACATGAGGCAAACACTGCAAGAATATGGTTTAACACATATAGATATTCGACCTTCTGAAGAGTTAGAAGCCATAAGAATAGTAAAATTATTAGAGAAAAAATAAATTTGCCCAAATAATAGCTCGCTATCGTTCGCTGAATTTAATTACATCATCTAACCGCGTGTATGAGGCTACGGCTTTTATACAAAAGCCTCCGCCCAAATTTGCTCCGCAAACTTCTCATACTCACGAACGTTAGATGAAATAATTAAAAATTTTAAAAGGATGAAGTTTTTTATTTTTTAATCTTAAAATAATGCCATTACCAGAAATATTAAATATAGGATTTAAAACAGACGAACCAAAATTATGGGCAATAGATATCCCAATAGAAGAAATAGATATTTCAGAAATAGATTACAATTTAGATATTCCTTATCTTGAGCAAGAAGGAACAGATGATTGGAATTTAACTCCAAGAATGTTAATTAAAAATTTTGATAAAGAAATTTCGCATGCAAAACAAGTTGAAAAAGCAGATATTACATATCCAATTGAAATTTATAAGCATCAAGAAAAATGGATTATTCTTGACGGAATTCATAGATTTACAAAGGTAGTTCGTCTTGGATACAAAACAATAAAAGTAAGGAGAGTTACAGAGGAGATTGCACAGAAAACCAAAAGGTCAGATAAAAAATATAAAAAATGGGGAACAAAAAAATAAAAAACTTCATCCTTTTAAATTTTTAAATTATATCACCTGACAGTAGATATCCTAAATTGCTTCGTAACTTCGAATGACCGCGAAGTTTAGTCGAAATAATAGAAATTCTTTATGAAATACAAATTTGAAATCAGTCCAATAAACCAAAAAGATCTCGATACTGTTAATACTATTTTGTCAGATTGGTTATCAAAAGAAGAAGTGGACCATTATGTCAAATCTATTGAAAATATCATCTCAAAAAGCACCTCAAAGCCCAAATTTGATAGTCATTACTATGTTGCTACTTTTGAAGGAAAGGTGGTTGGTGTTGCCGGTTTTAGAAAGCCAAACCCAAAGTTATTAGAATTTACCACCACAAAAACCCCTGCCGAATTATGCATACTTTACGTTGACAAAGAACACAGAGGAGGAAAAGGTGTAGGTACTGCATTACTGAATCATATAATTAAACAAGCCAAAAAGCGGAAATATAAAGAGTTTATTGTTCGTAGTGCAGAAAAATTATCAGATACTGGCTGGGGTTTTTATGATAATATGGACTTTGACAGAGTCGGTCGATTATCACCACCAGAATATGAAAAAGTGTCACAAGTTTGGGTGAAATTTCTCTCTACTACATCGCCTAACAGATCATAACAGAAGGTTATCGGAAATAGTGCATGATTTTCTATATCATTTATACTTCATTGTATACAAAAATAGCATGAACCAACCAATAAGAATTATTTTAGCTATACTAATCATTGCCCTCATAGTCGGAGGAGGGGTGTACTTATGGCAAATTCAAAGCTCAACAAAAAAAGTGACAGAAAACAACGTATCTACGAGTAAAGAATCCGAAGTAGCAAACGATTGGCAAGAATATCAAAATGAACAAATAGGATTCCACATTAAATACCCGCAAGATTGGGTCTATGAAAAATATAATAACGAAGTAATATATTTTGGTACTCCTGAGTCAAAAACCGGAGGATATATTTGGGGTATTTTTATTCACCAACCAAACGAATTAGAGAAAGTAATCGCGCAAATGGGTGACCAGTTCACTGACAGAAAAGAAACAAGAGAAGAAGTAATGGTAAACAACAATATCACCGGAACACTCGTAACGGTAACGACCAATAAATATCCGGATTGGATTTTAAAGACAGTATATTTTGAAAAAGACGGTCAGTTATTTGCTATCACAAATGGAGCAATAGACGATGACACGTTTGAAGCATTCTATAAGAGTTTTGAGTTTACTAACTAAAAATAGCATCAGGTAACAAAAGCCCAAAAAATATACTACAATCTTCCCTCCCCCTTGTTAAAAGCACACCAAAAAGGTATGCTTTTATTATAGAAAAAATGAGCAAATAGCATGGCAAAAAAAAGAATAAAACTCGTTCTAATCGATGGAAACGCGCTCGTACACAGAGGTTTCCACGCCCTGCCACCACTTACCACATCAAAGGGTGAAATGGTTAATGGTGTCTACGGGTTCACAACCACCATGCTCAAAGCGTTTCAGGAACTAAAACCAACTCATGTCGCTGTTGCGTTTGACAGAAAAGGTGACACGTTTAGACACAAAATATTTAAGGACTACAAAGGCAAAAGAGAAGCAGCGCCAACCGAGCTCTATCGTCAGTTCCCTCGCGTCAAAGAAATCGTTAAGGCATTTAACATTCCCATCTACTCAATGAAGGGCTATGAGGCTGACGACTTTATTGGCACACTCTCAAAGACCTGCAACGTCCCTAACGTGATTGTCACGGGTGATAACGACGCACTGCAGCTCGTTGATAGCAACACAAATGTCTATACGCTTAGACGTGGAATAAAAGACACCGTTTTGTACGACACAAAAAAGGTCATAAATAAATACAATGGCTTAAAGCCTGATCAACTGGTGGATTTTAAAGGTCTTGCGGGAGATGCTTCCGACAATATCCCCGGCGTAACGGGAATAGGAGAAAAAACAGCAATTACACTCCTTAACCATTTTGGTACGTTAGAAAATCTGTACAAAGAAATTAAGAAGCCGGGGTTTGCTACAAAGAATAAAAAAGAAAAACTGGTTCGACCAAAAGCGTTAGAAAATCTTCTCGAGCAAGAAGAGCAAGCGTTCCTCTCAAAAAGACTCGGCACTATTATCACTGATATTAGAATCGATTTTGATCTCACGGCATGTGAACTAAAAGATTATGATCCTGAGACCGTGATTAATTTATTTAGAGAACTTGAGTTTAAACAACTCCTTGCTAAAATTCCTGAGTACAAACCACCGACCTCCGGTCAACGTACACTCTTTGACAAGCCAAAAGAAACCGGTCCATTTTCACTTAAAAAAACGTGTCAAAGAAATAACGTCGCCTATACCCATGTCAAGGGAGGTGATAACGCACCTGCTCAGAAACTGTTATCATCTCTTGAAAAACAAAAACTGATTACCATAGACACAGAAACCACATCGCTCCACCCTATGGAGGCAACACTTCTGGGTATATCATTTTGCATAAGAAAAGGAGAAGCAACGTATCTCTCAGACATTTCTCGCCTTTCTGCCTCTCATAAAAAAAGACTAAAAAATATCCTTGCAAGTAAAACGATACACAAAATTGGGCACAACATTAAATATGATTTTATCATTTTAGAAAACGCGGGCTTCCCCCTCTCCGGAATCAAATTTGACACGATGATTGCCGCGTATCTTCTTCTTCCCGGTATTCGCAGATATAATCTCGACGATCTCGTTTTTCAGGAGCTCTCCTACAAAATGATGACGTATAGTGACTTAGTGGGGACCGGTAAAAATAAAAAGGCACTAACGGATGTTGAAGAAGAGAAGCTCGCCTTTTATGCCGCTGAAGATGCGGACATGACGTTTAGACTGTTTAAGCTCTACAAAAAGCAATTTATCAAAGAAAAAAAGCTTGAGAAACTATTCAAAACGATAGAGATGCCGCTTATATACGTTCTTGCAAGCATGGAAATGCACGGCATTAAAGTAAATGCCTCAATCCTTAAAAAGCTTTCAAAAGAATTTGGAAAAAATATTGTCGGTCTCGCAAAAGAGATTTATAAACTCGCGGGAACTTCAGCATTTAACATTAACTCAACGCAGCAACTCTCAAAAATCCTCTTTGACACCCTAAAGCTCCCCATCCAAGGAATCAAAAAAACACAAACGGGCTACTCGACCGCCTCATCAGAATTACAAAAACTCCACAAGGCACATCCTATTATTGGTTGTATTGAAGAATATAGAGAACTTACCAAGCTCAAAAATACCTACATAGACACGCTTCCGGATCTTATTAATCCTAAAACCGGCAGGATCCACACAAGCTTTAATCAAACCGTCACTGCAACCGGCAGGCTCTCCTCCTCTGACCCAAACTTGCAAAACATTCCGGTTAGATCGCACTTTGGCACTAAAATCAGAAAAGCGTTTGTTTCAGACAAAGGAAAAATATTTATCTCCGCGGATTACAGTCAGATTGACTTACGCGTTGTAGCGCATATCGCACAAGACAAAGAAATGATTAAGGCATTTAGAGAAAATCAAGATATTCATACCTACACCGCCTCACTTATGTTTGACAAAAAACAATCAAACGTAACGCCGGAAGAAAGAGATACGGCAAAAACAATCAACTTTGGTATTATTTACGGTATGAGCCCATATGGCCTTGCAACAAGAATGGGGATCACTTTTGATGACGCACGTGAATTTATCACCCGCTACTTTGAGAGATACACTGGCATTAAAGACTATATGAACGATATTGTGGCAGACGCTCGGCTCAAAGGATACGTAGAAACGCTTACCGGCAGAAGACGAAACTTACCGGAGCTTCAAGCACAATCAGGGCCGGTAGTAAGTGCCGGGGAACGAATCGCAATTAACATGCCCGTGCAAGGAACCGCGGCGGATATCATTAAAATTGCCATGCGAGACATCTTTGAGCTAACCAAGAAAGAAAACCTCAAAATGGCTATGGTCTTACAAATTCACGACGAGCTTGTCTTTGAAGCTGACGAGTCAAAAGTCCAAGAATTACAACCTATCATTAAGGAAAAAATGGAAACAGCGTTTAAGCTTGATGTCCCTCTTACCGTCAACATGGGAACCGGAAAAAACTGGGGAGCTTTAAAATAATGCTGTACCTCTATTTTGGCGATGACCCAAGCGCTCTTCAAAAACAAGTTGATCTGGTTAAAAATGCATTCAAGAAAAATGCGCCGTCTGGCCTTAACATCGTCTCTCTTGATAATGAAAACACGGTAAGCGACATTGCAGGAGCACTTAAAAATCGATCGCTTTTTGGAGCGCTCACTTTGGTAGTGGTAAAAGACTTTATAAAAAAGATAAAAAAAGCAGATGCAGATGCGCTGGTAACTCTCGTAGAAAAACACGGCAAAAGTAAGACAGCAAATGCCCTTTTTTTGGAACGCAAAGTCGACAAAAAAAGACGCCCCTACAAAGCGTTTAAAAAACATGCAAGTATCAAAGAGTACCCACTGCCCAAAGAATCTGAAATAAAGCAGCGTATTTCTGCAACGTGCAAAGAAAGAGGGTATGCTATAGATGCTCAAGCTCAGCAAAAACTCGCATTTAGTGTCGGGCAAAATCTTGTTAGGCTTTCAAATGAGCTAGACAAGCTCTGTGCCTACTCAAGAGACTCAAAAACAATAACTGAGGAAGACATTGATGCACTCATTCCAAAAACAACAGAGGAAACCATTTTTGTTTTTATAGAATACGTCGCAAAAAATGACTTTAACAAGGCGTTATCACTATTTAATGAGAATCTCAAAAAAGGCGAGAACATTCCGTACATCGTCTCAATGATTGCGTATCAATTTAGAAACATGCTGCTTATAAAATCACTCCAAGACGAAGGAAGAAGCGAACAAGAAATACTGAGCGAAGTTAGAATGCACCCATTCGTATTTAACAAAACCAAGGTTCTTGCCGAGAACTTTTCTGTTGTTAAGCTTAAACAAATATATAAATATATTTTGGTGCTCGATAGTACGGTAAAATCAAACACCAAATCAGAAGATGCGTTTCAGTCATTTTTGGTGAGTATTAGATAAAAAGAAAACAAAAAACTGTCAGTGTACAATGTACATCTGACAGAATAATATTTTTTTCAATCTACCGAGTTCTTGTGCGAAGCCATATATAGCCATCACAAGGAGCTTTTGGATTACCATCTCTGTGAAGACAAAAACGTTTACCGCCTGGGCTCATTGTCTCGGATTTAAAAAGCTCAACGATTCCCAATAAATCATCCTCACGATACTTTCTACAGCCATACCCTGCAATGCCACCAATAATTGGAAGACTCTCAGCTTCGCCACACCCATCACTCTCAAAAACCAAAATACCTACTCTGTCTCTGGAATTTGGATGCAATCTGTTCCATGTCTTCCAACGTAAAACTGTTGTGTGTTTATACGCGACACTTTGATTGTCGTCCCACTCACTTTTACCCTCCTCATTAAGTGGTCCAAACAAAATTATTTCAGTATTTTTAGAGTATTGAAATTCTGAGTAAAATCTAGAATTTTTAAAACCACGTGACATATCTATAAAAAACACTTTGATTCTTCCGACTGGTCCGTGGAATCCTCCTTTTCCTTCACGATTATCTATAATATAGGCTCTATCAAGACACAAATCATCAACTTCACAAAATCCATTAACATGCTGACGGTCATTTCTAATAGTCGGGTCCATAAATCCTTCACGGGTTCTCACCAAAATGGAATACGCTTTTGGAAGTATGTCTTTGTGCTCATCACACTTTTTCATGCATGTTGGATCTGGAATACATTTCCTTGAGCTTATGGGCATAGTCAAAGTACATTCTAAACACCCACAAAACTTCCTACCATCTTCAGGCATTGCTAAGCAAGGAAGATGTCCAAAATTCAGAGAGAATGACGCTTCCTCGTGACATTTGCCTTCAAAGGTCCACAACATGAGCTTCTTATCAACCCAGTCTGCAGCATGCTCACAATATCCCTGTTTTGTATGTGTAGGCAACGCTACATTAACAAAATAATTGGCATTTGTTGCTGGTCGCACACATTTTAATGGAGCAACACATTCACTAGAGTTAGAACAACGACTATGCACCACACTCCCATCGATACACCTGCCATTTAGACAAACTTCAGAACTGTTGCAACAATTCACCCCACATCCGTGCTCACCATTTTTACAACAAACATAGTCTTCATTTTCATTCTTTGCACACTCAAGTCCTGTCTGGCATGAATGCCCATCTGGACATTCATTCTCGTACTGATACAGACACTTGAGCTTGCCACATTTCATACCAAAAATACAATACTCTGGCTTCTGTTCCTTTGTACATGCCGCGGCTCCTTGGGGAACACACGCATACCCATTCTTTGTACGCAGACATTCTTCCTCAACTGCACAACAATGAGTGCCACACGCGATAGGTGTTTCTTGCAAACAACATATCCTATTTGGTGCCGTGCCAGCACAAATTTCACCGTGATCGCATAGTTTTTGGTCACATTCTTCCTGAAAAAGCGGTATGCAAGACTTCCCATCCTTTGAACATTTTGAATCCTGAGCGCACCATATTCCACCGCTACAAAGCGTCCCATTTGGTGGAACGCACACGCCAGATGCACACTTGAAATAATTGGGGCAGCACTTTCCACCACACATTGTGTTGCTATGTGTATCACAACAAACACCACTCGTGCACACGGTTCCTGGCATACACCAACTTGACCCACATTCTGTTGCAGTGTTTGGAATACACTGAAATTTCTGACCACATTTCCACCCACTTGGACAAAAAGTTCCTGAAGAAGTACAAAGCTCCGCACCTTTTGGAATACAAAGCTTTCCAAACTTACACTCATATGTTTTTGGACAACAGCTTGAGCCGCACAGTTGTGGCAGTACTCGTGGACAACACTGTCTAGCAGCATTGTTCTTTAAGCAAAATTGCCCTTGCGGACAACTGATTCCATTACCACAATAATCTTGATTAGTAAGTAAGCACGTTTTTTTGTCTGGAGAACATGTAAGTCCTGGGGAGCAATATAATGAATCGCTACACACTTCAGATCCTTTAGGAATGCACAGTTTTTTCCCGCGGTATGTAATACATAGGCTTTGGCTTTCACAACATTCACTTCCACAAATGAATGAGCGCTCTTTTGGACAACAACCAAATAATGAACAGACATCGCTTTGCGCACATACATGTCCTTCTGGACAAACAGTTCCTCCGTTTGGAACACAATATGCTTTGTTGGCAATTTTCTTGCATTCTTCAACTGTGCGACACACCAAACCCTTTTCACAAAACTTCTCACCGGGGCATACTACTGTATCTTGAACGCATAAACAATCATTTGGGTAGCATCTCCTATTACAAATGGTAGTAAGACCAATCAAACAACACAAACCTTCCTTCTTAATATATCCATCTGGACACGTTGCTTGCTTTTGATCATTGGTACCGCCATCAGTCTCGTTTGAACGAGTGCCGCATCCAAAAATAAATGCCAGCACAATAATAAAAACACACAATTGTTTCATGACTCCCTCCGATTGATGTTAAGTTTCAGTAGTTAGAGTATACGCTAAACGGTTCGCCTATCAATATCATTACTCTTTTCATTTGACAAGTTACCAAAAAACTATACTATTGAGCCAGATCAAAGGAACCCTGTATATCATAAGGAGGAACGATGAAAATAGCTCTATCTAGAGTCATTTTGTTACTTTTTGTTTTTTCACTTTTCAACTGTGCTCCAGCACCTAATGAGCAAGCAGAGCAACAAGCAAAGGCAGAGCACGTAAAGAATTTTGAGTCCACAAGCGACGCAGGAGAGAGAAAATCTGATATGCCCTGCGCTCCAGGAAGTATCTACTGTGGGCACAAAGACTTACAAGCTGTGTGCTGCGATGATACAACAGAATCATGTCGCCATGACAAATCAGTGTGCTTAAAAAAATGCAGAGCAGGCGAGGATCGCTGCGGCACTGATTGTTGCTACTCAAATTACGACTGTAAGTGGTATATTACCAAGAAAGCTGAACAGGTAAACTGTTGCACCCCGCCTAACTTCAAACCTTGTGGCTCCTGCACCAACTTATGCAACGAACAATATGAGATCTGTACGCCAAATAGACGATGCATTTGCAGAGGATGTGAGGAGTGTGAAGAAAGCACCACTGGTTTCTGTAATCCCGGACAAAAATGTACCCACAGCAAGGCAAAACCATGCTGTGCTTCAGACGCTCCTGTAGCATGCGGAACAAAATGCTGCCCTTATGGCAACAAATGCGATACTAAATATACCGCATGCGTTTGCCCCGGGTGCAGCCTTTGCCCATCAGTTAATAAAACAAGTTACACTATTTGTGATGCATCTCAAGAATGCGGTACAAAAAGTGGCGCGTGCATGACGCGAGGTTCAGATGATTGTGGAAATGGCCTCGTATGCCCTCCCAACTTCACGTGCACTAACGCAGTAACAAAGCCATGCTGCCCAACTGCAACCCCTACCCCTTGCACAAACGATTGCTGCAGCGCAAACGAAGAATGCCAATCGGTCAACAAGAAAAAGGTGTGTGTAACAAAGGGATGGACTACTTGCGCTACTTCCGCGTCAACTCACGTACTGTGCACTCCTGGAGAAAAATGCTCAAAAATGCTCAAAAAATGTATCGATAAATCTAACAAGGATTGCGGTACACATACGTGCAAATATGATCAAGTATGCGCAAAAGCACCGCTCCTTTGCTGCGATGCAACAGCACCACGTCCATGCCCTGACATGAACAAATGCTGTCCGCATTCAAGTAGCTGTGGGAGTTTTGGCTGTATCCCGTCAGGATACACAGAATGCATAAGCGGTGATGGAAAAATACATGCTCTCTGCAATCAATTGCAGACCTGCTGTAGCTTTGCTAACAAAGCTCTCTGTGTCCCCAAAGGTGCCACGTGCAAACAAATTGGAAATCAATACTGCTACTGCCAACCTCCAAATCCACTCATTGTAGACACTCACCTTGGCCCCACGTGTTGGCCAAGTAAAGTGGAGCATTGCCAAGCAAGTTACGGAAGAGATGGGTACTGCCCTTCTGGGACAGAATGTAGATCTCAGTGCATATGCAGCACCTGCAAAAATGTTCATTCTTTTGGATCATACTGCTGCAGTCCAAATTCTGCAAAACTTAACTGTCCGGGAAAATCTCCTACGGGATGTGTTAACCCAATAGATGTACAGTTCGGCTTTAAGGCAAACTGTATTAAATAATAATATATTCTATCAACATTAAAAAACACCCGGCTTCTGTCTGGTGATTTTTTTATTCAAACAAAAAAGGCGGGTAAACCGCCTTAATTTAGTACGTAATAAGAAATGTACGCTTAACGTGAATACAACTCAACAATCATCTGAAGATCAGCCGGCGATTGAATCTCAGCACCAACAGGATACTTAAATACCGTACACTCAGCGTCTTTATCGTTGACTTCAAGCCATTCCGGGGCCTCGCGCATACCGTTTTCTTTTAGGTTCCGCATGACAATTCCCTTTGACCGGGTAGCCTCTTTAACGGTAATAACATCATCCTTTTTTACGCTGTATGAAGGAACATCAACACGTCTACCGTTTACCAACACATGACCGTGTGAAATGAGCTGTCTAGCCGCATCTTTTGTAGCCGCCATACGCGCACGATACACAATCATATCAAGCCGTCTCTCAAGAAGGGTCAGAAGATTATGACCAGTGACACCTTCCATGCTTTGTGCCTTCTCAAATAATTTTCTAAACTGCTTTTCTCTCAACCCATACGTAAACTTAAGCTTCTGTTTCTCTACAAGCTGTCTTCCATATTCTGAAACACGTTTACGACCCTTGGTCACCGGGCCATGGATTCCAGGTGCATATGGTCTTTTTGCAAGAACTTTGTCAAATTTTGGATTACCAAAAACATTGACTCCAAGTCGTCTGACTACTTTTCCTTTTGGACCAAGATACTTCGGCATAAATCAAAAAAAATTAGCACTAGTTAAACATCGTTATTGTATCGTTTTTTAACACGAGTGTCAATAACGTACTTACTTTGAAGAGCCTGCATGTGCGATTGCACGGATTAACCGTGACTTTTTTCGTGCTGCAGTGTTCTTCTCAATTGTTCCAGCCTTTGCTGCTTTATCTATAGCTTTATACGCTTCAGGAAGCTTCTTTTCCGCATCGCTTACCTTCTTCTCATCAAGCATCTCATACATCTCTTTGATAATTTCACGCATTGCTTTCTTGCGCAAAAGGTTTCTGGATGCACGTGCTTTATCCTGACGAAGCGACTTTTTTGCTGAATCTTTGATCGGCATTGAATCGATTGATTAAACTTACATTTCGAACATAGCATATATTAACGCAGAAAAATAAGTATGTCAAATGGGAATAAAAAAATCCCCTCTCAGGAGATTTTTTATACCTCAGTCACCTCTATATTACAAATAGAGAAAACAGTAAGTTGAGGGAGTGTTTAACAAAACAGCTCCCTCTTTTGTTTAGAAACAATACAAGTCAAAAGTGTATCAGTGGATTACGATTGTTCGGGAATCGTATCGGGGATAGGTCCAACATCACAAATCACGCATCGCGGACTCGTCCATGTACGCCTAATTGCCTCTGGTGTTCCAATTCCTGCAGCACGTGGATCACCTGCAGGGCCAAACCAGTGGTTTTGTGGTGCTCCAGTGGTACGTGCTCTGATGCCGGCATATATTGTACCATTAACCGTTCTTCCCAAAACTGTATTGATAAACTGCGGATCTTGCGAGACAACCGCTGCCGTTAAATGCTCAGTCATACGCTCGCAGTATTCTAGGACTGCGTCTAATTCATATGGACCATATTTAACTGCCACAGTGACCGGTCCAAATACCTCCTTACACACCAGATCAAAATGACCAAGCACTCGCTCAATAGGAACTAAGACCATTGTTGGTTCAATAAGTCCATACACTTTGGGAATGTTTGGATTTTCAATGGCTCTTCCACCAAAGAGAATCTTTGCACCCGGGATGGCTGCAAGTTTTTCAATATGATCAAGCATTTCTTTTGTCGTCCATGTCAGCACAGGACCATTGGTTAGATTTTCAAGATTCCTTCTTTCCGCAAGATCTTTCAGTGCGGGAAGTATGGTCTCCCAATTCTCATGGTAAAAGAGAATGGATTGTGCAGAACACTTTTGTCCTGATGCCGCAAACGCGTCCTGATCACACTGGTACGCGACCCAACCAATCGTACAAGGATCGCAATCCGGACCTAAAATCTTCCAGTCAAAACCGGCATCCTCAACAGCAATCTTGCCTTTCATTTTGGCTGCCAAATGGTTGGCAACAGAAGATGACCCGGTAAACTGCAGATGACGAATAAGACTTTTTTCCTCATCAATAAGCCTTTCCATCCACCAACCACTGCAATGAATCAAATCAACATCGCTTTCCGGAAGTCCACACGTAAACAGCAAGCGAAGAAACTGCTCAAGAACAACCGCCACAGTCGTTGCAGCCTTGATCGTGGGACGGTTTCCTACAAGAAGTGCACCAACAAGCTGAAGTGCTGGAATCTCAAGAGGAAAGTTAAAAGGAGCTATAATCAAAACTGCGCCATACGGCCAATGGTAGATACAACTTTCTTGACCTAGGTGATCACCTGGGGTGGTTTCGCCTTTACACAAAAACCTGGCGTTGTCACCAGAAAAGTTTTTAAAAAACTGCCTGGTAACAATGACCTCACCCCTTGCCTGGGCATATGATTTTGGCATAACACACTGAATCAGTCGGGTAAAGAAATCTTCAATTTCTGGGACTTGCAAAGCTACCGCTGCTTTGAAACAGACTTCCCCAAGCATGAGATACCGCTCAGGATTTTTAATGGGGTTATGAAGACCATGTTTAGGACAATTTTTGAAGCCATCAATAAACGGTTCAAATCCAATAGTCTGATCCACTTCCTTTGGATACAAAAAAAGTGGTTCACCGTTCAGTGGGCTCAGAACAACGGTAAAACCGCCAGTTTGACTTACCCATTTACCACCAACATGGTGTTGAAGTGAAGGGACGGCCCCGCCATGCGTAGTTAAAGAATAATTATCAGCAAGTTCAACAGTCGCAAAATCTGTAATTTTCAAAACAAAATCCTCCTTCTTTCTCTGTACGAGCCTTCGCTCAGGGTTTTTTATGGAAAAGAACTGCGTTCAACCTAGCAATCCCTTTTTTATATGTCAATACCCTTCAAAAAGAAAAAAATCATTCAGCTTTTGAACGATTTAACTTCTTACTGTCATCTCGGAATCCACTTTCTTAAGCGGATATCCGGGATCTCGTTTCCATACCTGTAAGCAATGTCATCCCGGCTCAGTCTTAAGAAAGACTGTCCGGGATGACACAATTTTTTTTAATATCCTCTTTAGTACATCCTTCAAGCAACATCGCATCCTTTAGAAGATACTGTCCTATCCTTGTCCGCTCAAGCTCTTCCAAATACGCACCAACTCCCAATGTTCTCCCAATATCATACGCAAGACTGCGAATATATGTTCCTGAACCACAGGCAATTTTTAGTATGATTTGTGATTTTGTTGTATCTATATCAAGTACTTCAATAGACGCAATCTCAACCGGCACCTTTGTTCTTTTTATAGTCTTTCCCTCCCTTGCAAGCTCATACAACTTCTTTCCCTTAATCTTCTTTGCAGAAAACATGGGCGGCTCTTGCATAATCGTTCCGATAAATTTATTTAACACCTCGGGAAGTTTCTTTTGTACCTCACCCATGTCTACTTCACCATATTCCTTAACGATTTTCCCCTCTCTATCATACGTGTCTGTTTCCACTCCAAGACTCAGCACCGCGACATACTCCTTATCCATATGCATAAACTCGTCTGATTTCTTTGTTGCACCTCTCCCAATTAGGCAAATTAATAGCCCGTTTGCAAACGGATCAAGTGTCCCCGCGTGACCAATTTTCTTCACACCAGTGATACGTCTAAGCATTCCTACCATGTCATGCGAGGTTGGGCCTGGGGGTTTATTTACGAGGAGAATGCCGGTTAGGTCTTTCATGCTCAAATATACTATTTTTTATGTGAAGCCCCGCCTAAATATCCGGACATCTGTACGGGTGCCCCTTGTGGGCGCCCTATCGCACCATACTTTCACGGGTACCCACAAGGGGGGTACACCCTACGGATTTACATCCAACTTCTTCAATTCAATAATCTGATCCCTAAGCTCTGCAGCTTCCTCAAATTCAAAATTCCGTGCCGCAAGTTCCATGCGGTTTTCCATCTGTTTGATAGTATTTTTAAGTTCACCTGGTCTAATATTTTTTGGCACTTTTGTTTTTTTCTTTTCCTTCTTGCCCGCAAGCCTATCATCAGAAATTTCTTTCTTAACTGACATTGGCACAATGCCATTCTTTTTGTTGTACGCTTCTTGTATCTTTCGACGTCTGCTCACTTCTTCTATCGCATTACGCATAGATTTGGTCATCCTATCTGCGTACATAATGACGTGCCCTTTCTCATGCCTCGCTGCACGTCCCATTGTTTGTACTAATGCAGTTTTTGACCGTAAAAAGCCTTCTTTATCTGCATCCATAATAGCCACAAGCGACACTTCGGGGAGATCAAGACCTTCTCTAAGAAGGTTAATGCCAATAAGCACATCATATTTACCAAGACGCAAATCACGTAGAATCTCTATCCGCTCAAGCGTATTAATATCACTGTGCAAATACTGAACCGCAATACCCAGCTCTTTAAGATATTCAGTAAACTCCTCCGCCATTCGCTTGGTAAGCGTAGTAACAAGAACACGTTCCTTTTTTTCAGCCCTATCATTAATTTCTGCAAGCAAGTCATCAATCTGATGTTTAATAGGCCGCACATCAACATCCGGATCCAGAAGACCCGTTGGCCTAATCAGCTGCTCTGCAACTTGTTTACTCTCATTAAGCTCAAACAACTCAGGTGTTGCTGAAACAAAAATCGTCTGATTAATGTGCTCCATAAATTCCTCAAAATTGAGTGGACGATTATCTTTAGCAGACGGCAATCTAAATCCATAATCGACAAGCGTGTTTTTACGTGCCCTGTCTCCTGCATGCATACCCCTCACTTGGGGAATCGTAATATGCGACTCATCAATAAACAGCAAAAAATCTTTGGGAAAGTAATCAAGAAGCGTGTACGGCGGCTCACCGGGCTTTCTCCCGTCAAAATAGCGCGAGTAGTTTTCTATCCCCCCGCAATATCCTGTCACCTCAAGCATCTCAAGATCGTACTCGGTTCGTTCTCTGAGCCGCTGCTCCTCAATCAATTTTCCCTGGCTTTTAAATTCAGTTAAACGTTTTTTTAGATCTTTCTTTATAAAAGGAATCACCTTTTTAACCGATTCTTCTGATGTTGCAAAATGTGAGGCTGGGAAAAGCGTCGTTTCCTCAAACTCATGCATCACCTCTCCGGTAAGCTCGTTAATTTTCTGAATCGACTCTATCTCATCGCCAAAAAATACCACCTTGAGCACCTCTTCTGCATACGCCGGATGAATCTCAACAATATCTCCACGCACTCTAAACCGCCCCCTGTATAAATCAATATCATTCCGCTGATACTGCATCGTAATGAGCGCTTTTAAAAGTTCATCCCGCCCAATTTTTTGGCCCTGAGTAATAGAGAGACTCTCTGCTTTATATTCACTTGGCGGCCCTAAGCCATAAATACATGAGACCGACGCCACAATAATCACATCATCACGAGTTAGAAGCGCAGACGTTGCTGCATGCCTCAGTCTGTCTATCTCATCATTTATCTGTGTTTCTTTATCAATATACGTATCCGATGATGGCAAGTACGATTCCGGTTGATAGTAATCATAATACGACACAAAGTATTGGACAGCCGCATCAGGAAAAAACTGCCTAAATTCCGAAGCAAGCTGCGCCGCTAGCGTTTTATTATGAGACAAAATAAGCGTTGGCCTTTTTTCCTTTGCAATAATATTGGCCATCGTAAACGTCTTTCCTGAACCGGTAACGCCAAGAAGCGTTTGAAATTTGTCTTTTTTCTTTAGACCTTGTTCAAGCTGTGCAATGGCAACCGGCTGATCCCCCGTCGGTTTAAATGGCGATTTGAGTGTATATGACATAGTGACAGTTTTTATGTATGTCCATTGTAAACTAAAAAGACAAAAACAGAAAGCCCTGTAGATCTATCAATGGCTTTTTCCACAAAAAATGCTATAATCATAAACGTAAAACTACTACATAACTGTACACACGTGATAGCGTATTTAAAAGGCACCATTCAAAGTCAGTTGAGTACGTGCGTCATCGTCAAAACAAATAACGTTGGATACAAAGTATACCTTAAACCCACAGAACTTTTAGAGTTAAAAAAAGATGACGACGTTGAGCTCTACATTCACCCTCACATCAAAGAGGATGCCTTTGATTTGTTTGGTTTTAAAACGACTGAGGAGCTTTCTTTTTTTGAAAAACTAATCAGTGTATCCGGTATTGGTCCAAAAACAGGGCTCGCACTGCTTTCTACCGGAACAACCAAAGACATCCTCACCGCGATACAAGAAAAGAACACCGCCTTTTTAACCGAGGTTCCCGGTATTGGTAAAAAAACGGCACACCGCGTTATCCTTGAGCTGCAAGATAAACTCTCCGACGAAGACATCACACACATGGCTACGCTTGAAAACAGTGATGCTGTCCACGCGCTCGTGGGCCTTGGTTACAGTAAAAGCGAGGCGCTGCAGGCCCTTTCAAAAGTGACTGCAAAGAATCCGGAAAAACAAGTGAAAGAAGCACTTCAATATATCTAAATGAAAGTAGAATACCAAGAGACATTTTCAAAAGAGCTTGAACGCTTTTGCATAGACAACACCTATGCATCTTTTTTACAGTCTTCTTTTTGGCATGATTTTCAAACATCACTCGGCCGAAAAACACATATCCTTACGATCACAGAAAAAAACAAAGTCCTTCTTTGTGCATTGATTATTGTACTACCGCTACGCCTCGGTAAAACGTATCTGTACAGTCCCCACGGACCCCTTATTGCAAACACTCTTTGGAAAGATGAAAAGAAACTAACGCGCGTGCTCACTTATTTTTATGATTCCTGCAAACAACTAACAAAAAAAGAGCGAGGACTTTTTTACCGATTTGATCCACAAATATCTGATAAAAGTGACGACTCAACAGTACTTCTAAAAATTCAAGAAGAACAGATAAAAACGCATACCCCCTCTAAGCAAGTACAGCCAAAAGAAACACTGATACTCGACATAACCAAATCAGAAGATGGGCTCCTTTCTGAAATGCATAAAAAGACACGGTATAATATTCGCCTTGCTGAGAAAAAAGGAGTAACCATTTCCAAAACGCAAAATCCGGATGACATCACCGTTTTTTACAAACTTGCAGAGACAACCAGAACACGCAGCCATTTTGGTATTCATGATGAGGAGTATTATAAAAAACAGCTTAAGGTTCTGGGAAAACAAGGCGCTGCAACGCTCTATATCGCAAAGTTAAAAAACACACCTATCGCCGCTCATATTATGGTCTACTATAAAGACACCGCAACATACCTGCACGGCGCGTCCTCAAATCAACATAGAAACGTCATGGCACCGCACTTGCTCCAATGGGCTCAAATCTGCGATGCAAAAAAAGAAGGCTATGCATGCTATGATTTCTGGGGCATTACAAAAAGTAACCACCCAAAACACCCCTGGCACGGTATTACCCGTTTCAAAAAAGGATTTGGTGGCACAGAAGTTGAATACATAGGAGCCTATGATGTCATTTCAAAACCAATATGGTATTATGCGTATAGGCTATTTTAAGTAGGGGCACACACACTACTTAATAATTTTATTTCATACTACTATGGATAAAAAGGAAAGTTCCGTTGTGCTCTTTAATCAAAAGCAAATTCGTCGCCATTGGGATGAAGAAAATGAACTATGGTATTTCTCGATTGTTGATGTAATCGAAATTCTAACAGAAAGTCCCCGGCCAAGAAAGTATTGGAATGCCCTTAAAGTAAAGCTGGAAGATGAAGGAAGTGAGTTGTCCCAAAAAATGGGACAACTGAAATTAAAATCAAGTGATGGAAAAAAGTATTTCACTGATGTTGCTGACACAGAAACACTTCTTAGAATAATCCAATCTGTTCCAAGCAAAAAAGCTGAACCATTAAAACTGTGGCTTGCAAAAGTTGGATATGAGCGGATCAAAGAAACGGAGGACCCGGAGCGCACCTTTGACCGTGCAATGAAAACCTATCTGCAAAAAGGGTATTCTGAAAAATGGATCAATCAGCGCCTTAAAACATTAGAAGTTAGAAAAGAACTCACTGATGAATGGAGAGAAAGAGGAGTAACAGAAGACATCGAATTCGCTATTTTGACTGATACAATCACAACAACGTGGTCTGGAAAATCTATCAAATCATACAAAAAGCTTAAGGGACTCAAGAAGGAAAATCTGCGAGACAATATGACCAACTTGGAATTGGTTTTAAACATGCTTGCAGAAGCTACAACAACAGAAATTTCAAAGGAAAAGAAACCTAGCGGATTCAAACAAAGTAAGAAAATTGCAAAACAAGGCGGGCACGTAGCGGCAACTGCTAGAAAAGAGATTGAACTAAGAACAAAGAAAAGTGTAGTATCTTCAAAAAATGCACATCACTTGATTAAGCGTAACACTAAAAAAATATCTAACGAATAAGCCATTTTTAAACAATAAAAACAATGGACACAAACAACGAGCAAAAACCAGATGATGTTTCTGGGTCCCCGGAGAAAGAAAAAGCGTCTACAGGTGGGTCATTTGAGAAAAAAGAAGATACTCCAAAAAGCCCTGAAGAGCCAGCTGAGGAAACTCCTGAAGAAACTGCGCCAGAAGCAGAAGGTGAAGATACTAAAGTCAAAAGCGAAGATGAACCTACTGAGAAACCACCACTCGACGCAAAAACTGCCACAGTCCCTAAAAAGAAATCAAAAGTATGGTGGTACGTTGGCGGCGGCTGTTGTGGACTCTTGGTTCTTGCGGGAATTATCGTTGTGGTACTGTACTTCCTTGTAGGCGGCGTTAGAAACTGGACAAGCAACGCACTTAACCTCCAAGAAGAGCAACTGGAAAACGCATTGGAAAATCTTAATGCTGAGCTTAATCAAAACACCAATGCGAATGAAAACGCAAATGAGAACGCGAATGTAAATAGCAGCACAAACACGAACGCAAACGTAAATAGCAACACAAACACCGCAACTGATCTAAACATAAAGATAGAGTCATCCACCGGCATTACCGACAACTACGGAAACTTTACCCCTAAACAAGTACTAAACTCAGATGTTGACAATGTCTCGGTTAACGTAAATGTCGAGGGCGGAAAGCCGCAGACACAAATAACGGTTGAACTGTATGACCCGTTTGGGCAGATCATGGACAAAATGACTAAAGAGCGCGGAAACAGTTCATCAGTAAACTTTGTCTTTGTGCCTCCTTTTGGCTTTACACCGGGAACACATACCTATACAGTGTATTTGGCTGCGCTTGAGATGGACTCAGGTTCATTTGAAATCGAGGCCCCACCTCAGCAAAAATCTGCGACACCAGAGTCACTTGACCCAACAACCTTCTACTACAAAGACTACTTTGTCTGGTCTGAAGAAAACATTAAGGACTGGGCAACGCTCGACATAGATGGCGATGGTGTTTTGGAAGGATGCATTTTGGGACAGCGTGGCACAGCAGACGAGTATCATGTATTTGTTTTAGATTGGAACGATGCTATTCAGCAATATGACGTTGCCTTTGAGGAGCAATACAGTTACCCTACAACAAGAATTTTGATCAAAGATTGGACAGGCGATGGAAGTGACGACTTTGTACTCGTTCACACTGAGCAATCTGATGATGCATCAGCGATATACTATGATAATGGACAGTACTACATTGACTAAACACGAGTAACATTTCGTAAATAGTGTAGAGGCGCGCCACGGCGCGCCTCTATGTCGTTTAAACCCATATGTCTTACAACCCCTATCTAGACAACTACTACTCAAAAGAAGCAAAACGCCAAGGATATCGTGCGCGGTCAGTGTTTAAGCTTAAAGAGATCCAAGATAAGCTTCATATTATTAAGAAAGGTGATATCATTTTGGATCTAGGCTCCGCTCCGGGAAGCTTTATTCAGTATCTCTCTAAGATTGTCGGACCAAAAGGATTTGTACTGGGGATTGATATTCAAAAAATAGACTCGATCAACCAAAAAAACACACATCTTCTCCAAAAAGACATAGTTGATATTGTTCCGAGTGATCCTGACATTATAAAAGTGCTACCAGAAAAAATACGATCATTTGATGTTATTACAGCAGACCTCGCCCCGATGACATCAGGCATTAAGGATCTTGATCATGAACGCTCAATTGAGCTAAACAGGAAGGCATTTGAGATTGCGACATGGTATCTTAAGCCAAACGGTACGATAATAAGCAAACTATTTGAGGGATCGGACACGCAGGCTTTTGAACAAGAGATTGCACCGAATTTCTCTATCCTAAAACGGTACAAGCCAAAAGCAACGCGAAAAAAAAGTAAAGAATGGTATCTCGTTGCCAAAAAGAAATAGAAACGCTTAAACCACCACAACCTAACGTTATATGAAAAAATCCTCCACACTCCTCCACGCATGCTGCGCACCATGTTCAACCACTGCGTTAGAACGGCTCTGTACTGAATACACCGTACATGGCTTTTTTTATAATCCAAACATCCACCCAAAAAATGAATGGACCAAACGTGCCAATGAAACAACCCGGCTTTTTGCTGAGTACTTTGTACCAATTACGATTCAAGATGGGGATCTGGAAAAATGGCTAAACACTATGGAAGGATTGGAGAAGGAACCTGAAGGAGGCAAGCGCTGTAAAAAATGCTTCGAGTTGAGACTGACAAAAACCGCACATAAAGCAAAGAAAAATAACTTTGATAGTTTTTCAACAACACTGAGCGTTTCCCCCTATAAAAATTCAAGGGATCTTTTTAAAATTGCACAAAATATCAGCAAACACATCAATATTCCTTTCCTAGAAAAAAACTTTGAAGATGAAGAGGGCTACAAACAAAGCATTGAGCTATCAAAAAAGTTCGCTCTCTACAGACAGAAATACTGCGGATGTATGTTCTCGCATTCCGTACGGGCGCGCCGCGGCACGCCCGTACGGAATGAGGGCGCCTGTACAAAATGAGTCTCAAAAAGGTGTGCGGCACATCTCCATAAAAATCAAAAAAGACGCCCAAATGGACGCCTTTTATATTAAACAAAAAGCTAGGCTCCTCGACACCCGGTAAGGAGGGGTACCAGGGTGATTTGCCTAGCATAATAAGTATAGCACAATATTTGAAAGTGTCAAGGGATTTAGGCTTAGACGACCCTCTTCCTACCTTTCCTCTTTAAATCAGTGATCTTCTGTCTTCGCACTACTAATGGTGCATGAGTCACTTCAGCTGCATGAGCACTCCCCTTAAGAAGTCGTAAAATCTCATTTTTAAACGAATAGTAGATAAAGATATTCACTACCACAACTGAGATCATAGCAACGTACGGTAGTGCCTTTTCATTAAACACCTTTTGCCCAAAGAGATAGAGTGTTCCTGAAATTTTTTCTTTCTCTAAAAGCATCTCTTCTGAAAGCCTAGTAAGTGAATTATCCGCTCTCGGCACTGCTTCCTTTACCTCAGACCGATGACTCTCATTGCCATTCCCATCAAACGCAACAAGCGCAACTGAATAGGTACGATTATTATCAAGATCGGGAATAACAAAGTGATTTTTATCTTTGGATACAGAAAACTCTGAATATGCTTCCTTCTCTCGTTTAAAGTAGAGATTATAGCCGGCAAGATCGGGTTCATTATTTGCCTTCCAGATCACCTCAACACTCTTATCTTTGGGGAGAATAGTTGCAACTTCCGGAGCCTTTGGCGGCACAATATCGATTGTTCGAGCGAATACTACATTTGACATATTTGATGCGTTTCCCGCCTCGTCAATAGCCTTCACCGCGATAGTGTAGCTTATCCCACTCTCAAGACCCTTGAGCTGCCAATTGACTACTTCATGGGGATTTACCGGTTTTGGCACATTTGAGAGTTTGCGTGCCTCATTAAAATTCTCCTCGGTGATAGTATCTTTAGAATACCGTATATCAAACTCGGACACGGTTCCTTCAAAATACTCATCGCCGGGCGCACTAAATGAAACATCTACTGACTGTGTATCGATTGTATCAATAGAAAGATCAGGGATATCTCCCGGATAACGTAAGTCTTTTGGGGTAACCGTAAAGATAAGTTTTGAACTGGGCTGCGCCTCACCGTACATTTCATCAGAAAGCACATCATGTGTTGATGAAATGGGCGACACGGTAACAGTGTATTGCTCATTGTTCATAAGCGCAGGAATCGTATATTCATTCTCATCCAAAATATCAACAAAACGCTTCTCCGTACTTTTTGATTCATACTCAATGCGATACCCCGTAACCTGAGTACGCTTTGGTTTATCCCAAGAAAGATAGATCTCTTTATCCTTGCCCTCCACTAAAACCTCTGAAGGGAGCACCGTCTGCGGTGTAAGCTTTTCTTTAATCACTCTATAGTTTTCGGGGTCCTCGTTTCCAAGTCGCCAAATGACTACACCTGAGAGCCCAAGCTCTTTAACAACAGCAAGTTTTGCAGAAAGGCTTTGATGGTTTTCAAAATTGACTACATAGGTATTGCCCGCTTCATCGGTGTACATAAACCACGGCGATGCCGCCTCATTGTTCCATTCCACAAGCGGCTGATGCTTTTTAATAATATTTTGTACCCCGGTCCACACTAACCCCGTACTCTCACATGAATCATTCACCGATTTTGTACACCACTTATACCCATACGAAGGAACGCCTGCAACTATCTTTTCTGCAGGGATTTTAGACACGGCATACGTGTAGACATCTCTAAACCACGTCCGCGGCGCAATAGGTCCCGGTGGCGTATTCAATCTGGAGTAGTCATACGTCATTATGCGCACCGAGTCAGCAACTTCCCCCAACTTTTCGTAATCACTTGCACCAACACCATCCCAGTTCTGGTCGTCGCCACGTTTAGCTTGCACCGTCACACTAAGCGTTTTCCCTTTCTCGTGAAGCTTTGAGGAGAGGGTCGCTATAAATGAGGTAAACGCATCCTTTACCTCGGGTGACAGATTTTCATAATCAATATCAATTCCATCGTAATTGCTTTTTTCAACCTCTGAGAGAATAAGATCAATGTGTCGTTTTGTTTTCTCTGTGTCCTTTAAAAGCTCGGTTCCCTTTTTGTCTTTGTCAAAGTTATTGGTGATAGTCGGGATTACTTCAGTCCCCGTGTCTTGCGTCTTCTTTTGCTCATCTTCAGAAAAAATGGTCCCTCTTTTTGAAATTGACCCATCAGGCTCAAGCGCATAGATAAAAGGGCTAACCGATGTAAAAAGTTCCTTGTTTTCCTCAAACGCCAGCATCGCGTCAACTCTATCAGCTGAAGCGGGAATCCACGTATGAACACTTACCTCTCCCTTTGATTCACTGGGCGATTGAAATCCAATTTCAGGGGAGGGAGCACTTAGATTCCCGGAAATGTCACGTGCAGCAAGACTCACAAAATACTGCCTTTTTGGCTCAAGGTCATCAAGTATGTACGTATCTGTTTTTCCGGTAAGAAGATTTGTAGATGCTTCCTTTTCTTGTGCTTCACGAACGAGCAACACGTATGAGAAAAGATCCCATTCGCCGTTTTCATTCCAGGTAAGCTCTGTTTTTCCATTGCCAAGGGTAACGTTAAGCCCCTGCGGCGTTCGCGGCGCAGTTGTATCAAAGCGGCTTTCAGCATCAATCCCCGCAACAGAACTCAAAAACCCGAGTGCTGTACCCAGTACCACCAAAACACCTATTTTTTTGTACTTCTTTCTCAGTTTCATAGTGTAAGCACACAAACTCGTCGCGTTAAATACGTGACTTATTATTGGCTTAATTATACTAAATTAGAATCGTCATGTCGAATGTCATGTCATCCCGAAAATCATTTCTTAATGATTACCCGGGATGACACAAAAATAATGATTCTTCAAAACTTACCCACACTTCTCCCTCATATTCTTGAAAAATCATCCAAATATGGTATACTTCAAATCGATATAAGAAATTGTAGTAGTATGACTAAACCAGTAAGAAAAGTAGTGATTCCCGTTGCCGGGTTTGGCACACGGTTTTTACCTGCAACCAAAGCATCTCCAAAAGAGATGTTGCCTATTGTAGATAAACCCGTTGTCCAATATATTGTTGAGGAAGCAAAAAAGTCCGGTATTGAGCAGATTATTTTTGTGACAAGCTCAAACAAGCGAGCTATTGAGGACCATTTTGATAGGTCGCTTGAGCTCGAAAATCTATTAGAGAAGAAAGGAAAAACCAAAGAGCTCGCTGAGATTCAGTCAATCAGCACCGGCATCTCATATGCGTATGTCCGCCAAGGCGAGCAAAAAGGCCTTGGTCATGCCGTGCTTTCAGCACGTGAACTAGTTGGTGATGAGCCGTTTATTGTGTGTGGTGGTGATGACATTATCACCGGCAAGAGTCCTTCAATAAAGCAGCTCATAGACGTATACAACAAATATCAAGATCCTGTTTTAGCTGTTTTTGAAGTAAACAAAAACGAGGTAGATAAATACGGCGTCATTGACCCGCAAGCAGAAATTTCAAAGGGACTCTTTGAGCTAAAGGGTATTGTTGAGAAACCCTCGCCGGAAAAAGCACCGTCAAATTATATTTCCGCAGCAAGATGGCTTTTGACACCAGATATCTTTGACACGCTTATGCAAACTAAGCCGGGCATTGGTGGAGAAATTCAGCTTCCCGATGGTATCTTAACACTGATGAAATCACGACCTATCTACGCAAAAGCCGTAGAAGGAACCTATTTTGATTGTGGCAATAAAATAGAATATTTAAAAGCGGTTGTTCACTTTAGCCTTCTCAGGAATGACCTCAAGGACGCGTTTAAAGCATTCCTCAAAGACAAAATGTGCTAGAACTTATCATTTTTTAGTAAAACAGTATGACAAAGAGAGTTCTTATTATTCTTCTCGCAGCGCTTATGGTGTTTGCGGCTTTTGGTTTTAAGAATTGCGGCGGGGATAAAGGTGAAGCCCCTCCCGAGCCAATCACCCTCCAGTATTGGCGGGTATTTGATGATAGCGATGTCTTTGAACCATTTATTGCCGAGTACCAGCAGCTACACCCACACATCACTATAGAATATAAGAAATTGACCTTCACAGAGTACGAACAAAAAGTAACAGATGGCCTAGCTTCGAGCAAAGGTCCGGACATGTGGTCAATTCATAATACCTGGCTTCCAAAACATGAATCCAAGCTTGATCCCCTTCCAGAGGACCTTCTCTCGCTTCCGGCATATTCTGATACCTACGTTGATGTGGTAACCAGTGATTTTGTTGCAGACAACAGAATTTATGGATTCCCTCTTTCCATGGATACTCTCGCGCTTTATTACAACAAAGACATGCTAAATTCAGCATTCATTGTAGAGCCGCCGGCAAATTGGACAGAGCTTATTGATGCAGTAGAAAAAATAACCCAAATAGATAGTGTTGCTGATGTTGAGGTCTCAGGCGCAGCACTGGGAACCGCTTCCAACATCAACAGAGCTCCGGATATTTTGTCTCTCCTCATGCTGCAAAACGGCACAGAAATGATTGACCCCGAGCAAGGCATTGCAACGTTTAATCGCAGCAAGGAAACAAGCACCGGCACCTATTTCCCCGGCCTTGACGCACTCACCTTTTATACCGACTTTGCAAACCCCAGAAAACCGGTCTACACATGGACACCAACCATGCCTCATTCCGTTGATGCGTTTATAGAAGAAAAAACGGCCATGATGTTTAGCTACAGCTACCAAGACGAAATCATTAAATCAAAAGCACCAAAAATGAACGTTGGTGTAGCGCCAATGCCGCAAATTGCAGACACACCCAAAGAGGTAAATTACGCTAACTACTGGGGCGAGGTAGTCAGTAAATCTTCAGAGCATAAAGCGGAAGCCTGGGACTTTCTCATGTTTCTTGCCAAAAAAGAACAAAATCAAAAATTTGTTGAAGCAACCAATAGACCGGCAGCACGTAAAGATATAATCAAAGAACAGGTTGAAGATCCGTTTCTTAGAGTGTTTGCGGAGCAAACCTTAACCGCAAAGAGCTGGTACCAACCGGAGGCTGCAAAAGTTGAAGCAATTTTTAACAATATGATTGACTCAGTGGTGTTAGGTGAGGCAGAACCGGAAGATGCTTTAAACACCGCAAATCAGCAGGTGAGTGCACTAATGGAATAATCGTAATAATTATGAAAAGAGCATACCCGATAGTAACTATCTTTCATTGTTTATGTTTTTTGATTGTCACTATTTTCGGCGTAACTACTTATGCTTTTGCCGTCAATGACCCTGGAGAAGTATGTAATGCTTCAGCTGACTGTGGTAGTGGGTATATTTGTGAGAAGGTTGAAGGGTCATCGGACAATAAGAAGCATTGTGTGAAAACAAAAGGGGGAGCTTGTTTGAAAGATATTGAATGCAGGACGGGTAATTGTGTGTACAATCAATGTAGAGGAGATAAGAGCCAAGGTGACTTATGTTCCTTTGATAACGACTGTCAAGCACCACTCGTATGCAAAGATAAAAAATGTCAGGACGGGCAAACATCGTTGGCAAATGGAAACGAAAAGAAATGCACAACATCAAGTGACTGCAAATCCGACGAGAAATGTCTTGGCAAAGACCCGTATAGCAAGTGCATTAAATCTACTGACACAAAGTGTAATCCTCAATTTGCTGATGATGATGCAGAATGTTCAGATGGTGAATCATGTATTGTACGCGCTGATAAATCTCATGGATACTGCGTAAACAAAAAGTACGTAACAACGGCAACTGCGTGCAGACGTGATTCTGATTGTAACTACGGACTTAAGTGCTTAAATAGCAAAAAAACATCAGAAGGATGTGGTCCTGGAAGCGATACGTGCTCATGCCAATCCTTAGATAAAGGGTCAACTGTTTACAAAGAGTGTTCATCAACCAGTCAGTGTAAAGATGGACTTTCCTGCAGAGCTGCTACAAATAGCGATGCCCAAGCGGGTAAAGATTCAGGTTCTAATCCTAACATGGAAACCGGTACAACATATTGTATGGCAAAATTGAACCTTGGTCATAGCTGCGCAAGTGATAGTCAATGCTCAACAGGCCAAAAGTGTCAACAAACATACAACGCAGCCTTTGTCACAGCTGGTAACGTTTCATTTAAAGAAAAAACATCCACCTCAAAATGTGGAGCTGGTGAAGAGCTGGAAACAAAAACACAGGACGGAAAGCAGGTTTACGCATGCAAAACAACAGCAAAGCAATGTGCAAACCCATCAAATCCGGTAACCCAGGCACCCACGCAACTTGGGGTAACATCACTCGACATATCCGCGCAATGCAAAGCTGACCCCGGCTCTCGCGGCCGTTTTACAGAAGGTATGTCAAATGAGTGTTTAAACTGCGGTGCATGCACAATCTGTGATATAATGAACGTAGTAACAAACTTTGCACGGTATGCTACAATGTTTTTAGCACCCATTGGTGGCCTCATGATTGTCATCAGTGGTTTAATGTACATGACCTCAGGTGGCAATGAAGAAAGAAAAGGCAAAGCAAAAAAAGCCCTTGGCGCCGCAATTATTGGCATGGTCATCATGATGTCAGGTTGGCTTATCATCAATAGTGTCATGAGTGCGGTTGGCGCAAAGCAAGCTGGTTCGTGGTATAAGCCAAGTTTCACCTGCCCAACAGACGCGTGGAAGTGGAAGGGCGTTTGAGATAAAAAGCTAGGTAAATAAAATAACATATTTTTTCAATGAACAATGTAATAAAGTTATTCATAGTCGTTGCCTTCCTTTTAGGTGGTCTGTTGTTTGTGTCATCAACAACGTATGCAGTTGAATGCACGGATAGCTCTGCATGTTCTCGGGGTCAATCGTGTACCATACCAAGTGGTGGAACAAAGGGAGCTTGTGGTCCCAGTGGAGGAATTTGCCAAATAGATCATGAATGTCAAACTGGAGAAACCTGTGTAAATGATGTATGTACCACTGCTCCAGCAGCAACTGGACAAAAAGCGTGTACAAAAGATGCTGAATGCGGCGGTACCATCAAGTGTGTAAACGGCACATGTGCATCTACACCCGCATCAAGTAATACCAATGCTGCTGCCACACCAGGAGCCACCACCGGTGGTACAAAAACAACATCTGTAACTCTTGATAACCCCCTTGGTGTTACCAATATCGGTGATCTAATCGTAAAGATTATCAACTATATTTTAGGCTTTGTTGCAGTAGTTGCCGCTGCGGTATTTATTTATGGAGGACTCCTGTACGCAACGTCTGGTGGTAGTGAAGAAAATGCAAAGAAAGGGAAATCCGCTCTTACCGCCGGCATCATTGGTCTTGTTATTTCTCTTGGTGCATATACTATAATAAAGTTTGTTATGGGTGCGCTTGGTGCTGGTTAATAGTTTGTTTCTTACCTATAAACTTGGGTGATTTTCACCCACTAGTAAACACACGTATGAGCAAAAAGAGTATTGTGATTTTTAGTGTAGTTCTTCTTGCCTGCATAGGCCTGTTTGTTTTTTCTGAGACTGCAGCTGCGGCGGGAGACTTTGGCTTAGGATTCCTAGCAAAGACTGATCTTCCAAAAGCAAGTCCTACAGAGTATGTAACTAAGATTATCAATGCAGTAACGGGGGTCCTTGCCGTAATATTAATCGCCATGCTGGTGTATGGTGGTACATTGTATCTCACCTCGGCGGGAAGCGAGGAGAGAGTTGGTTCCGCAAAGAAAACCATCACATACGCTATCATAGGTATTGCAGTTGTCGCGGCAGCGCGCATCATTGCTGAATTTGTTATCGGTTCACTTACCAAATAATTTTTTGACGATGAAGCCCGTTGTTACATTTTTATGCACCAGTTTGTTACTTATAGCACTTGTTGTTCTTATTTTTGCTCCGTCCGCGACTCATGCCGTTACTGATTTTGGATTAAAAAACGTAACTAACCTGGGACTTACAAACCAGAAAGCAGATGTCTTTGTTGGAAATATCATCAGATGGGTACTTGCGGCCCTTGCCGTAGTGCTTCTTGCCGTTATGGTTTATGGCGGAGTAACGTATGCAACGTCAGCAGGCAGTCAAGAGCGCATAGAGCTTGGAAAAAAGATTATCACATATGGCGTTATTGGTATGGTTATTGTCGTTGCCGCATTTCTCATTGCAAGTTATGTAACCGGTGCACTCTTTAGTGACCCAACAGAAACGCCTGTATTTACCCCCAATGCTGCTACGCAAAATGACCCTTCAAGCCCCACCCAAAACGCAAATCAATCAAGCCAATCAGGGAATACTGGCAGTGGCACTCTTCCATCATCAGGTTCTGGAAACACGCCTGAAAATGCTCAGAAACAACCGGGAGAACAGAAGGCCGTATTACCCCTCTATGCTCTCTGTGGAGGAGAGTGTAAAGACATGACTTCTGAACAGTGCGAACGGTATAAACGTACCTTCCTTGTAGAAGGTAAAACCTGTCACCCAAATACTCGCTGTCTCCAGCCGCCAAATTCTCCTATAAAATATTGTCTACTTAAAGAGAATGACAAATGCAGTACCTCTTCAATAAGCGCCAGCGAGACTATTTCAAATCACGGCTGTGTATCTCCACTTACATGTGAAAAGCAGGAAAATGTTTCATTATACGATGAAATTTTAGGTGGCGCAGCAGATGGGATTTGCAAACAAAAATAAGTTTTCCACAATTATCTGTATTCAACTTGACAAATCTTCGCATTTTACTGAAAGTATGCTATACTATTTCTAAGTTTAAAAAAATAATAAGCTAACCCTAGCTGAAGGGAGGTGACAACATGAATAAATCATATATCAAAGTTATTGCCATTGCACTTATTGCAGTATTTGGTTTTGCACTCGTAGCTCCGACAGCACTTGCTACGACTGCACCATCAATTAGTAACTCACTCAATACTGTCCAAAAGTATTCGGGGCTGAGAGGTGGAGATCTGCCAACATTTGTTGCGACAATTGTTAAATGGATATTGGGTCTCGTTGGCATCATCCTCGTTGCCATGTTTGTCTACGGAGGTGTGATGTACGCAACATCAGCGGGTAATGACGAACGTGTAGAAACAGGGAAGAAGATTATGATCTATGCCATCATTGGTACGGTCATCATCGTCGTTGCGTTCATTGCAACGGATTACATTGTAAACGCATTGTTTGCAAGTGAAACGACTGGTTCCGCATTCTAAAGAAATCAAAGAGAATACAAAAAAGCAGGTTGCGCGAGTGGCCTGTTTTTTTGTATGGTTAAGGGATATCAATAACTATTTCTCAACAATATGTCATCCCGGACAGGCTTTTTCGAAGACTGATCCGGGATCTCAACGCTTACAGGCTAATCCACGAGATCCCGGATATCTCACTCAGAAGCGAGATTCCGGGATAACATTTGAGCAAGTACACCGTCATGAAAAACTTCCTCACTTCATTCAAAAAATCAGTCTCCACTAAAGAACTCCTCTTTGCGCTGCTTTTTGGTATAGTCATCATACTCTTTTTAGAGATCCCCTACTTCTACGGAACATACATATCATCTTCAAGCGCTCACTATACGCATCTTCTTAATGCCTCACCTGCGGACTACATCATCTACTACAACCTCATTGAGCAATCTAAAAACGGCGCGTTTCTTTTCCAAAACTTCTTTACCTCAGAGCCACATGCAGGAGTATACTTCTCACCACTGTGGTTGCTCCTTGGCAAGATTGCGAGTGTAAACAACCTTGAGTCTCATACTATATTTGAGCTTGCTAAAATTGTCTCGGGATTGCTCTGCATTTTGATGCTATACTGCTTTATTGCATACTTTTTTAAAAACAAAAAGCACAGAAAAATCGCTCTGGTTGTTACCACACTGAGCGCGGGAATATCATTTTTTGCCTTGCCCTACATCACGTACATCTCTCAGAATATCCCAATCAGACAGGGACTATTTTACCCGATAGACATGGTTATTTCTGAAGCCTTTACCTTTTCCATTCTCTCACATTCCGCATTGTTTTCCCTTTCGCTTACTCTTATGCTCAGTATCTTTTGGCTTTTTCTAAGAAGAACTGAGTCCTTTTGGGGGTACTTTTTTCTTGGTACTTCCGCAGCTACATTAGGCTTAATGCATATCTATGACCTTATCACTATTACCGTAGTGGCTACTCTCTATGTTCTTTTCACTTTTATTGTAAAAAAACGACTGCAACCTCGTTATGTATATAGACTGCTGCTTATATTTTTTGTTTTTGCAGTATGCGCAAGTTACTTCTACATTCTCTTTAACACTGACCCGGTGCTTGGTGGGTGGGCTATGCAAAACAAAGTAATAACGTCGTACCTGTTCCCCACACTTATTGGTTTTGGTGCACTCATTCCACTCGCACTCTATGGATCATATAGGGCAGCAAAAACAAGTAACTATCGACTTATTTTTCTTGCGTTTTGGGCTATACCTTGCTTTATTCTTGCGTTTTCTCCGCTTCCGTTTCAAAGAAAACTGTTTCAGGGTATTTCTGTTCCCCTTGGCATTCTATCCACCTATGCAATCATTGCCCTGTATCAAAAAAGTGGAATTTTTAAACGAAAAACAGCCGCAACTATCTACCAAGGTGTTCTTCTGAGTGTCCTTAGCATAGCTCTCTTTCTTACACCGCTGTATATTACTTTTTTTCAAATTCATGATTTTTCAAAAAAAGAGTTTGCCTATTTCCTGAACAAAAACGAGCAAGATGTTTTTACTTATTTAGAAAAAAATGTCAGAGACTCTGAGCATATTCTTGCGTCACCCGGATACGATCAACTCATCCCCGGCATTATTTTTAAGCGAGTCTACAGCGGGAATGATCATCAAACGATTAATTATGCAAAGAAAGAACAAGAGATTTTTGCATTTTGGACGTTTCAAAACAATATTCCGTGGAAAAAGCAATTTCTCATTGATGGTTCCATAGAGTATCTACTTATAGAAAAAGCGGCAGATAAGTACCATAGGTTTGATTTTGATTCGGTGGATTTTGTTAAAAAGGTGTTTGAGAATGAGCAGTTTGTGGTGTACAAGACAAAAATCTCGCCTACAAAACCTCATACAGCACTCCCGCCTCATTCCCCACAAGTCTCTTAAATTCCCGCCGACTATCAAGCGTTTGTATTAACTTTTCATCGCGCCTATTAACATAAATATACGTACTCCTAAAATCCTGCGTAATTATCTCCTTAAGCATATCCGGATCCTCCACATCCCACACCAGCTTACCCTGCTCATACAGCCGAGGATCATGTTCATACAAAAACAATGGATCAAGACCCCAAACATACAAGTGCTTACGATCACCCATAAACAACGCGGGGAAATCGTCCCATGAAACATTAAAAATAATCTCGCCTTCTGGAATATGCTCAAGCGTATACTGGGTGATTTCTTCCATGTAACTATATGGCCTCTCGTTAGTATTCTCTACGGCACTCGTATAAAATGCGTAAATGCTCGTGTATTGATACAAGAAAATGCCACACGCTAGCAAGATAACAAAGACACTCCCTCCCCATACACTTTTTTTAGAAAGTATCGATCTTACCTTTTTTGGTAGTATAGATACACCTTTTTTTATGCCGTTTTTAATGAGCGGAATAAAGTATACAAACTGTGCACAAAAGAAAACAAACGCAAATGGCACAAAGTACTCCACATACCGTTTTGACACGAGCGTCATAATAAACAGGAGAAATGAAAATAGTCCCAAGCTCACTATTACGCTTCTTCCTGCCCCAGAAAGCCTGAACCAATAGAGTGTCCCACTCTTCGTAAACTCACCATCTAACCTCATTTTGTGAATAACACAAGCAGCAACTACATTTATAGCTAAAGCAATAAGTCCCAGCATAAATATAAGCAAAGCTATACCATTATTTGAGACAAACCCGTTAAAATCATACGAGCTCCACTCTCCTCCAACAGGAATTGATGCCATTGTCCCTGTTTTAAAAATCTGAATATGCAAAAATTGTAGTATTTCCGGGAAAAAGGGGTGCAGCAAAAGCCCAACAATAAATCCAAGGAAAACGGCGACTGAGCTTTTGAGTACACGTTTAAATGATGTGTAAGACTTTGAAAAAAATGACACCAAAAGTGACACGGCTGTATACATTACACACCACACGCCAAACAACACAAATCCTCCATAGAGCCACACAAAAAAGAATGAGCCAATACTGAGCAAAGCAAGAAACCCTCGGGACTGTTTTTTTGTTGTGTAGACAAGCTGAAGTGCAATAAGCAAAAGCATGCACGCAAGCGACACTGCAGGAGCTCGCGGCAAAAACATTCTGAATAAAAACCCTGATGAAAGAAGCGGAAAGAAGAGAATAAGCCACCACGCATGTTTTCCCGTTAGAACTCTAAGAAGAAGATAGACACTAAAAAAGGCAAGGCCTGCAAAAAAAGCGGCGGCAACCTTCGCACCAAAGAGTAATCCAAGATAGGTGAAGGGGATAAGCAATACATGATACAAAAAATGCTGGTCAGCAAAATTGTCTTTGAGTGTCGTTAAGTACAAATAGGGAAAGCTGCTCCCATTTAGGGTAAGGCCTTGATCTCTCATAAGATCCGCCATGGCAATATGATAATAGCCATCTACGCCTATTAAATCGCTAAACGAAAATTGGAGGATAAATGTAAAAAGCATGCAAAGTATTAAAACAAGTACCACCTCAAATAGTTTTCTTTTTGACTTTTCTGCATGATCATTCATAGTTGTATTATATCGTAAAAACCAAAACAAATATATTTTAAAGCTAAAAAAAGAGCTTTAAGCGCTACGCGTTAAAGCTCTCTATGTATTTTCTCCCTTCCGGTTCATGTAACACGAGTGTCTGGAAGAGTGGTGGACTCTCGTGTTTTTTTAATTAGCGGCGTCGCCTCTTCCTCCTTTTGCGACGGCGTCGCTTCTTTTTTACGCGCGATTTCTTTTTGGGCGTATCAAGCTCTACATCAGGATCGAGGATCCTTTCTGAAGAACTCTTAAGGGTTAGTTTAAGGGTGATTGTCCAAACATCACCTTTAAGTGTGCCAATTCGTGAAAGCCACTCCTTCGGAACATTCTCCGCCAAACTCACCTTAACCGCTTTACCGGTCAGGTTAGTGACAAAAAACCTCCGTTCACCTTTTGTAAAGGTCTTGATCGGCTTCCTATTGAACAACACAACAAGTGACTCGGGTTTGAACTGAGGATATGGAAAGTCCTCTTTCTTCTCACCCTTTTTAAGATCCCTGCCCCACATAGACATAAACCTGTCCTTGGACGGGTCAGTCGCATCGCGAAGAGTAACTCCATTAACAACATGCTGCACAATCAATGTCCAGCGGGGGCGCAAGCTCAGAACGTGCGTCTTGGATTCACATCCAATAAGCTGAACTGTCTTGCTATAACTCCCCACGGGAATCCGTTGGAATCTGTTCACCAATTGCGCGCAACTCCATTTTGAATACACTGGAGGCATACGAACCTGCGGCCGCGGGGTTGCTTGACCAGGCATTGGTTGCAATGGAACGTTCGGGCGTCCATAAGTAGGCTGAAGCGGTACATTCCGCCTCTGCTGCCACGCAGGAACCCTAGGTCGCTCAACGCGACATCCCGCGCAACCTCTACACCCTTCAACAGCATTGTCACCAATTTTACTAACAAAACATCCTGAGCAGGAAGTCTTGTTTGCCTTCTCGCCTGTAATGCGTTTTGCCTGCGACGAGAAGGAGAAGAGCAAAATGATCATGAAGCCACGAATTCCAAAGGACTTTAACGTCCTAAGCGGCATCGATGCGTCACGAATAGGATTGTGCGACCAAATTACAAATAGGATCAATGCAATGACTATCAACAAGAAAAATGCGCTGGAAAGCAGGGCAATAAAGCCAACACTTCCAAAAAGACCACTCAAGATGTGCGGCCATTTTTCAACAACGAATTTCAACTTTCTACCAGCATTAATGAACTTAACAGCTTTAAAAGAAAAGCTGTTCAATTTTGCGTCTTTCCACGCGGTGGTGGCACGACGCTCAATTTTCTTGCGAGCAATTTTCTCCTCAGATTTAAGCGCTGTTACAAATTCAGGAACACCAAGAATCTCATGAGAAGCTTGGTGCGCACTCTCAACATCATCCTCATCCTCAAGGTCTTGTAACGCAACTTTCTTCAAGCCTTCATAGTATTCAATTGATAAATCTGGAGAGGGTTGATTTGGAGACGGCTGCTGTGCCTGCCCCTGACCACCACCCTGCGGCTGATCAAGGCCAGCCACCTGAATAAGAAAAGCCTGATCGGCAGATTCAAGCTCAGGAAAAACATCATCAAATTCCACGATCGCATTAAACGCACGCTCTTGATCAGAAGTGCGTCTAACTATCAACAATTGTGTCTTCAACTTTTTGAAGCGTTTTTCTTCCTCAATTCTTGCCTTAATCTTTTCGGAATCTGGACCATTCTGTTGGCCCTGACTCCCACCAGCTTTCTGCTGGCTTTGACGGTTTTTCGCCATAATTCCTCCTTATGACTAAAAAAAGTGCGATTACGCTTATAGAACAGGCATATTCCTATTGTACAAGCACTACATCTTAGCACGTTTTTGTGTTTTTGTCAATAGATTTCACTCATTTTATCCCTCAAACAAGACAAAATGGGTCGATTTTATTGAACTACAGAATTTTCTATGTTATACTCACGTTCACACTTGTACGGACGCCCACAAGGGGCATCAGAGCGAAGGGCGAGTGGTGAAATGGTAGACACGCTAGCCTTAGGAGCTAGTGGCATTATATGCCGTGGAGGTTCGAGTCCTCTCTCGCCCACCAAAATCGTTTTTTACGTAGGGGTGCCCCTTGTGGGCACCCCTTTTCTTGTGGGCACCCCTTTTGTTATTGCATTATTGATCATCACAACCACATTCCCAATTTTGAGGATTATTCTGAATATAGGTACGAATCCGATGTAAATCAGGTTCGTCTTGGATAATGTGGTCGTGGAAGGAACGTTGCCAAATTCTTTTTTGGAATGGTTTCCAATTATTCTGTTTTACATTACGTATATAGCCATTCGTTGTGATTGATTTATATGCGCCAATGATATTGCTCACATTACTATAATGATTATGGGATTTGGTGATGCCCATGAATTGGGTGCTTCGGGATTGGGTGCTTCGGGATTGGGTGCTTCGGGGTTGGGTGCCCACAAGGGGCTCCCCTACGGGGTTTTTATTAATTATTATGCCGTGCATATGATTTGGCATAATTACAAACTCATCAATTGCTATTGTGGGGTAACTTTTCGGCAACTCTTTCCATGCTTGATAAACCAATTTTCCGGACTCATTTGATTCCATTACCCCTCTTACAACTTCACCAAACATTAATACACCATTTTGCACAAATATCGTCACAAAGTACCACCCATTATTTGAATAATCCCATCTCTTCAGCCTCAACGAATTTTTTCTTCTATACATAAAAAGCGGATAAAAATAAATTTTCTCCGCTTTTATTCCCATCGGGTACCCACAAGGGGCACCCCTACTGCGTACGGGTGGGGCTTGTCCCCACCCTAATCTGTCTAAGCTTTGTCCCCACCCTAATCTACCTAAACCCCTCTTCCACAATCTCTTCTAACCCCTCTTCATCCACACCCCAAAAATACAAATTCTGCCCAAACTTCGCCGAATACTGCGTACCGCCCTTCCCTGGCACCACTTCTTCCGTAATGTCACCAATAGAAATCCTACCAAGCCTTCTCATATAAAACCCCAATCCAAAATGCCCTGCACTCATCCGTGAAAACTGCAACCGAGCGTTTTTTGAAGTAGTCATGTAATGGTAAAGCGCCGTAGCAACATCTTTATTCTTTGCCTGAGCTAAAATACTTTGAAATATCTGCCGTTGATCTTCTGTACGAGCAAAGTCACCACCTGCTCTATAGCGATTCCGCGCTGCAAGGAGCGCGTCATCGCTATCCATTTGTGTGCCATCTACGTTTACTCCACCAATCAAGTCAACAATCTCTGAGAAACTATCAAAATTATACTCAAGTGTTGCGTCCATTTTAATGCCTAAAAGATTCTCCACAGTGCTTTGTGTTAAATCAACATTGCCAAGGGAGCTGTCAGGGTCCTTTTTCTTCCCATACACATAGGCATGGGTAATCTTATCTTCCCCTTCTCCAGGAATCTCAACCTTACTGTCCCGAGGAATCGTAAGCAGCGTCGTCTGCTCCTTTGGATTCTTGGGAATAGAAAAAACCATCAATACATCACTACGCGACCGCTCATCACCACGCTGGTCAGTACCAATAATAAGTACGTTATAGCGATCAGGGGCCGCCACATACAAAACACCAAGAATAATTGCACCAATTATAAAGATAAGTCCTACGACAATAAAAAATCCAATAACAAACTTTTTCATAGATGTATACTAATTTTGAGCACCTGTAGTATATACCATGTGAAGAAATTAATAAAGGTAGCGTGGGGATGAATCCCACCCTCTCTCAAAAGGCACCATCTATGCTATACTAAAGTGAAATTCTGTTCCTAACGCGCGGGTGGGGATGAACCCCATCCCTACAAATTCAATGTCCGTACGGGTGGGGTTCATCCCCACCCTCTCTCAAAACGCCCCCCCCCCATTCATTCCAATCTATAAACAACTTATCCACAGATTTATGCCAAAAACGACCATTCTATATTATCTCTCAAGACTTTCATTTGCTCTTTTTCTTCTCTACGTCATTATTCTTCCTTTTGAAAAAAGGCATTTCTTTGAATTTGGCATGGTACGGCTTATTTCAGGCTTTAACGAATGGCTTACAGTGTCACTCTACGCTTCAGATATTGTTCTCCTTGCTCTCATAGCTCTAGTCCTCGTACAATTCACTATCCGAATCATCACAAAGACACCTAGACCAGCTAAACTAGACAAAGTCCTCTTATTTGCGGCAATTGCACTCATTGGGCTCTCTATTGCTACCGTATTTCTTCCTGAGGTATATATTAAAACCATTGCATGGTATCGCGTAGCGGTGCTTACCGGCGCACTATTCCTTTTCTTTTATACAACGGCCATTCGCTCTACATACAAAATAGCGGCTACACTCGGTGTATTACTCATATCAGGAGCATTCCAGGCCATACTCGCATTGTTTCAGTTCACGCTTCAACGTTCGCTTGGTCTCAAAATACTGGGTGAAATCGACACATCGCCTTTTATCTTTAATGTCCCTAAAATCGTTATTGAT
Organism: Patescibacteria group bacterium; assembly: GCA_018818205.1. Lineage (GTDB taxonomy): Bacteria > Patescibacteriota > JABMPQ01 > JABMPQ01 > JAHIRA01 > JAHISJ01. The sequence continues at coordinate 22,496 of JAHISJ010000029.1, read as the reverse complement.
AATACCCGAATAATCCGCAGTGTCGGTACATTTCCGCATGCTAACCTGCTCGGTATGTTCCTGGTGATTGCAACAGTTGCAGGAATGCTTCTCACTATATTACTCTACAAAAAACGAAAAAATTCTCAAAAATCGACTACACTAACGCTTTTTGGAACAAAAAAAACAGCACTAACTCTCCCGCTTACGTCAGGAGTGCTTTCTGTTGCCTATTTTGGTACACTTTTTTGCACATTACTGAGTACTGTTGGGGTGTTTCTCTCTTTTTCACGAACCGCACTCGCCTCATTAATTATCGCTTGGGCCCTTCTTTTACTCTTCGGACTGGCAAAAACACTTAAGGGGAAAATAAAATCTAAACAGATACTCTATCCAATTGGAACACTGCTACTCGCGACAGTAATTCTTGGTATGATTTTTCTTCCTTTTTTCACAAACAGAATGACACTCGGTGACTCAAACGGAGATATGGCCCTTTCTCAAAGACAATTTTTAACCGACGTCTCCTACGACTTCATTACTTATTCACCTTTTGTAGGCATTGGTATGGGAAACTTTATCTACACCATGTCAATCTACTACTTTGGACTCGAGGACTGGGTATATCAACCGGTACACAACCTCTATCTCCTTATTACCGCTGAAATTGGACTCATGGGACTCGGAATACTCCTTATTATCCTCCTGAGAGTGGTAAAAAGACTCTACATTGCCATACAAAAAAAAGGGAAAATAACCCTTCCTATGCTCTTTTCTATAATACTTGGCAGCATACTTATTTTTGCAGGATTCTTTGACCATTACTTTTGGTCGATTAGACAGGGGATCATGCTGTTTTGGCTAACACTTGGTATTGTTTTTGTACTCCCATATATTAAGAAGCAACCCCGTAGATAAGTTCGGATATACGCGCGTTTTGCAGAGTATCCGAACATGTATACATAAAAAGCCTTGAATAAAGGCTTTTTGTATTTCGGATATATACACGATTTGTAGTATATGCGAACAACAAGCAGATACACCATGAAACGGAAATAATATAGATCGATCGTTTTTGCCACTATTCTGTGGATAAGTAGTGTATAACAGTGCCAGGAAGTATCTTTTCTGTGCAAAATAGTCTCTTTTACCTGTCACTATCCGCAAGCATACGTTTGCTCCCCAAGCTTTGTGCCAAATACAATTTCCTGAATGGCAAGTGCCTGATGAGTGCTCTCACCCTTTTGAGCATCCTCATTGTTCCACGTGGAACAATGAGTAGCTCCGTTTGACATCAGTAAATAGTCGAACGCTACAATGGAATAGACACTAAAATTATTGCCAGGAGGATGTACGTTCAGTAAACAGGTAGCATGACATGTATATGTTCCACGTGGAACATATATATGCAGACAATACAAATATTCCGAGCATCTGACAGAAATTTTCCAACAAGCAGAACTTTTACATTCAATATGAAGAAGTGCTACTATGTGATCTGAAAATCGCGACACAAATTATTATATGTTACGTTCACAACCATTGCACATCAATAGAATGTTCCACGTGGAACATTCTATGCACCAGTCAAGCAAATCACATCTTTGATCAATACTACTTTGCAAACAAGCGGTATGTATTCTTTCTGCATTGAATAACATTGTTCCACGTGGAACAATCAACAAAGTATCTCTACGCTCAAAATTTTGAAAATATCGTGCAGGGACAAAGCATACCTCACTAACAGGTACATTAATAATGATACAGTGTAAGATTTTTTACATATAGAGACAGCTATGTAGTATGCATATGCAATAACCAAAAAACCAGAGGCATTGTTCCACGTGGAACAATGCACCAAAAAGGTAACTCAGAAATGCGCAACATGAATCTCTTTTTCTACATTATCTTGAATCCCAATCTGCTTTCCAAAAAGGGACGCTCAATATGCTAAAACGATAGAAAGAAATAATATAGATCTATCATATTTGCCATAATTCTGTGGATAAGCAGTGGAAAACCGACGTGCTTCTATGCTACACTAGACAGAGACAATCTAAAACATGCTAAATGAGCAAGAAAGAGTCAATAACTGAGCTAAAAACAATCCCAGGAGTTGGTGAAAGTATTGCACATGATTTTTGGAATGTTGGTATTAGGAAAGTCAGTGACTTACGTTCCGTTCAACCCCAAAAATTGTACGATGATATCTGTGCATATCAAGGGAGCCACATTGATCGCTGCTTACTGTATGTATGCAAAACTGCCGTATACTTTGCACGCACTAAAAATCCGGATCCGGAAAAACTCAAATGGTGGAATTGGAAGGATGCCTAGTTCAAAATAATATAGATCGATCGTATCTACCGAATGTACTAAAAAATACCCTAGAATAAGGGTATTTTGTTGTGGATAACGCTATCTACTCATGAGCGAATCAAGAAAAGAGTTGGCAGTTGCATCAATAAATGGGCTTGTTGATTCAAAGTAATAGAGAACACCTAAAATACCTACGCACAAAACGGTAAGCGACAGTGCAAATAGAGCATCCTTTCGTACGCTTTTTCCTTGGATACTGCCTTGGGTCTGTTGCTCAGAAACGGGTGAAATAGGTGACTGCTTAGTACTTTTTACCTCAGTTTCTTCAGAACCACTGTCATCTTTCTTAACATCACGGTACACGTGCTCAAGATGGTAATTCTTTTTTTTGTGCTTGTTCTTTTTTGCCATAAATATGGGATAATTTGCTTATAATATGAGTATACGCTGAATCTTTTTCTTGGGCAATAAAAAATCACCGATCTGCTTTATGCAAACCGGTGAATCAATTAAGCATTGATAAAAAATACTATAGCTACATAGGCTGGGACATAAGATCAATAAGCTTCTTACATTCTGGGTGTATGAGAGGCAGACCCTGAAGAGCAATAACTGTTTCACAAAGCATTTCTTCCTCGTAAGCATCACGTGCCTCTTTTGACGCAAGATATACAAGCACGTTTCTAAGCATCAGCTGCGATCGCGTAAATCCTGCAAATAATAGTGCATTCTCATCAACATCCATGTATGTGGCAATTTTTGAAAGGACCGCAATAGCCAAGCTGAATACAGGGTTTCCTAGTTCCAAATGGGGATGAACCATTTTTCTTCGATTGTCTTCGCCAAATACCCTATTTAGAGCTGCATTTAGCGCACGTTCAAGTATAAACCCAACAACATGACTAATAATCGCTCTTGTGCCTTGCTCATGAATAACCTCTTTCACACCATCTAGGTCACCGCTGAGAATAATATCACGTATAAAATCTGCTGTGTTCAGTGATTCAACTTCTTTTGATTTATCTTCGTGACCAGTGTGTCTCAATTCGTCCGCATATTGTTTCTTTACTAATACAAACTCGCTAAAATCATTTATGAGCAATATCAGTGTTTCAGGATTAGAATCATTCCAGCCAAGACAACATTCTTGTAATCTTTTCGTAAATTCAATTTGCTCTTGAATACACTCTTTTTGTACATCAATTTTTTCACAAAATGCACCGTCATTAACGTGAATCGTAAGACCAGGGAGTACCTCGTGATATTTGTTGAGCGCCGTAAGTGCTTTCCCAAGTTCACCGGTCAAGCGATAGGAAGAGGCGAGTCGTAAATTTGGATCAATGAGACATAACTCACTATTTTTAAGCTGAATTGCAATAGCAACATGAAAATCATCTTGAATATCAACTTTACACAATTGTAAGATCATATCCGACAAGCTTTTACTGACAGGAAACGCTCCTGCCATAATCTCTTGAGCAACAACATCACACATCTCATGTATATACTGCTGGATGGCACATTCAACGCTTACGATAGGAAAAACGGCAACAAAACGCGAACTTGTTAATTCTGCAAATGCCGCAAGTAAGAGTGCTTTGCCAACACAACAGATATCGGTAACTCCTGGCTCAAATCGTCCATATATTCGTGGAATATAGTTGCAAGGATATTCCTTTAGATCAATTGTTCTTCCGGGAGGAAGTTCAATGAGCGACTTGTGTTCCTCCAAATCAGGTCCCTGAAATAGTAGTGCAACTTCCTTTGCAATCTTAATTTGCTCGTCCGAACTCATCGCACTTTTCCATTGCTCTGCAAGTTCAAGCGCTCTTTGCGGTAGGCAATCTTTGGCAGACGCAATTATTTTGATACCAAAAAAGCGTATTAGTGCCATAAGTTCAAAATTTGGCAGCTGATCGTTGGCAAAATTCTGTGGCAAACACCAGGGGGTATGCTCATTGTGCGTATTCAAAACAACCGCCATTTCTCCAATTCCCGCACGCAATGCAATCCCTTCGTCAGAGCTTTCTGGAAACTGCCTAGAAAATCCTTGTTGATGCTCTAAAATCTGTACATACTCTTTTGACGTAAGCACCTCTGCAAGTGATATGTTAAAGCCTAAACTAAACGCCTTCTCAAACAGAGCCATTATATCCATGACTCCCTCCTGTTTTTTGGTTAACCAAAGTACAAGCACCTCAGTTAACCATAAATGAGTGTTTGAGTCAACTATTTTGTGATTCTCTTTTGTTTTTTAAGTATATAGATACCTTTGATTACTGCAGCAATAAACGCAGCAACACCAACAATAATCCAAATAACACTACTCTTAAACGGTAAGCTACTGCTCGACTGCAATGCTTCTGCCTTAAGATCGTCTGTACCCTTTTTATCCTCGGCAAAGATGACATCTTCCTTCATACGCGGTGAGAGGACAATTGCCCCATCTTTAAGCCGTAAAAGACCGGTAACTTCATATTCTATTCCCTCAACAAAATCTTTTGCCTTAAGGCCTGATCCGGTACTTATCACTATCTTTAACACACCGCTTCCATCATCAAGATAGAGCACGTTGCCTTCTTTCTTAATCAAAACACCTTTAACCCTAATGATTTTCCCAAGATGTTGATCGGTAACCTCTCCGGTTTTAAAAATGTCAATTTTAAGCTCTTTTCCTTTTGAAATAACGGTCACATCGCTAAGCTCTGCAATAAGAACTCTTTTTTCTCCTTGTGCGACGGAAATTTTCCCAACGACCTCAACCTCATCACCCACAGCCACGTTAGGCACATCATCCTTACTCTTGTAAAGCTGCATACCACCGGTATCATCTTGGATATAAAATGACCTTTTTGCGAGCATGCCTGGTGCAACAGTAATCGTGCCACTGAGCTTCACAAACTCGCCTTTCTCTTTAGTAAGTGCCTCTGCAATAGTCATAAGAGTAGCAGAAGACTTATCTTTTTTGGCTTTGCTAGTGCTCGTTTTTGTTGCTGTAGATTTCTTGGTGCTTTTTGTGCTGGTTTTTTTATTGGAAGAGACGGCAGTAAAGGTATTTTTTGTTCCTTTTGTAGGTGTTGTGGTCCAGTGCCACTTACCTGAATCATCACGCGCAAAACTAACATCGTCCAGTATTTTGTCATTGTACCTAACTCCTGATATAACGGTACCATCTGGTGCTATAAGCCGCGCTGAATCGACAGTGTTTTTGAGTTGCAGCTTTGTTATGTTGCTTGTAAACACGACATATGTTTTTGCCTTAATAACCGTTTCATCTGGAATCGTGTAGGGTTTACTCCCTCCTTCCTCATCATCTATCTGCCATTTTCCAAGTGAAACGTCTTTGTCTCCGGCATTATAGAGTTCTATCCACTCATTGTCTGCATCAACGCCCTTTGGGTTGGGGACAAGTTCCGTTATAAAGACATCTCGTGAGAATGGTCCTTTTGGTAAAGTGTTAGACTCAGAAGAAGGGGTAGGATCACCACCGACGTTTCCCCCTGTATCACTGCTTTCCCCTGTAATGACGTTATTACTGCCCGGTGTTGGCGTCGTTGTCCAACTCCATACAGTACCTTGTGAAGCATACGAACTGCCTTCAGGAGCACTGCCCTCAAAAGAAGCAGAAGAAACGTCACTTCCATCTGGACAAAAAAGCCTTACCGACTCGTTACTGTTGTTTAGCGCAATGCTTGTTTCAGCTCTGTTAAATACGGCATACGAGTGTGCACCAACTGGTGTCTGCGTCATAAACTCATACGGCACGCTTCCTCCTTCAGCATCATCAAGCTTCCACCGGGCGAGATCAACTGCAACATCATTGCCATTATAGAGCTCTATCCATTCTGACTGAGCATCCTCTCCTTGGGGATTGGGCATGAGTTCGGTAATTGATACGTTAGACACACACGTACCACTGGGGAGTTCCGGCTTTGCAGGTTCAGGTGGAGACGTTTTTGGTGGATCTTTGGTCTCTTTTGGCTCCGGAGGAGGGTCTTGCTCAATGACATTCTTTGCTCCGGGAGTCGGCGTTTTAGTCCATGTATACACACTTTGGTTGTAAGCATACGCATATCCTTCTTGAGACTGATCGTACTGTACATCAGTAATATTCGTGCCATGCGGATCCCTTAGAAAAACGTGGTCATTCGTATTGTTAAGCGCTATCGATGAAACTGCGCGAGGAATAAGAAAATAGTTGGAAGATGCCACAACGGTTGAATCAAAATCGTCAGAAGAAATCGTATACGTTTTACTGCCATCCGACACTTGGTACCCGTCCAAATCGACTGACGACTGCCCGGTATTAGTAAGTTCAATAAATTCACCGGACGCATCATCGCCAATAGGGTCGGGGAGGAGTTCAGAAATAATTAAGGTATGAGAGTACTTTTTTTGAGATACCGACACTACGCAGGAATCATTACTACTGAGACCGTACGCATCAGTTACCACAAGCGTTGCAGTGTACGTCCCGATATTTTGATACGTATGTGCTGCATATGACGTTTCGGCGGTACCATCGTCACCAAAATCCCATGCATATGAAAGCATGTCACCGTCAGGGTCGCTTGACCCGGTTCCATCAAATTGTGCATCGTTACCCTCCACTACACTCGCAGAGCACACAGCGCTGGCTATAGGTGGGCTATTTTCTGGCTCTACCACACCCGGACTTGCTACATTAACCTCAAAGTCATCCGGTGATACGGGAAACCCGATTGACGTCCTCTGCAACGAAAATCCCTTAGTCACTTCATCTGAGTCAGTCCATGCACTACTGTCTGACGTACTGGAGAATGGTTCATCCCCATCCCATAAACCTTCTGTTAGTGCATTGTTTGCCTCTAACTTGCTTCCAGTGAATGAGCCGTTTGCGTTTGACCAGATCACGACATCAACTACCGTACCTGTATCATCAGGTTTTTTGATTTGAATGATGTTATCTGTGCCAGTAAGCGACCCCATAGCAAAGAGATCATATGCCTCTTTGCTATTATCCGACTTTTTTACGTCATTTACGCCAGATTCTTCATGGATCAAAATGAGATCACCCTCTTGGTACGTAAACGAATCGGGGAGCGTTGCAACAATGGTACCTCCCTCCCATATCTCGTAGTGAGCCAAGTTGGCATCAGCAGCAACAAAGAGCTCAATGAAGTCGTTATCTTCTTTAAACCCGACCTCATTAATGTACACTGCCGGCTCATCCGCAAGAGCAGAAAACACACAAAAAAACAGCGTCCCAAAAACACTGCCTATAAGCACAGGAAATAGTTTCCTCATATAAAAAACCTCTCGAAAGGTTAAACCACAGCACCATACGGTGCTCGGCTAGCGAAAGGCGCAAGGCCTCAAGCCTGCCGTGCATCATATAATACTATAGTTCCGCTTGCCTGAACGAGAGGTAATGTAAGTATATCCTTTAGATACTGTGAAGTCAAGATGAAAAATATATACCGATAGTAGCTCTTTTTATATGTATGTCATCCCGGAATTTTGCTTTCTTAAGCAAAATATCCGGGATCTCGTGGCCAAGATTGTAAGTAAAATAAGGAAGAGGGACTTTAGGAATGATTGTCTGGTATGACACAACAAAAAAACACTTGACAAAACAACGAAAGTATGTTAGAATGGTGCACGAAGTCGTTTTTGGCAAGGTCTTACGCCTTTACCCTAATGCCTTCCCGCCCTTTCCCCAGGTTACTACCTTTTTGGTAGTATTCTGAGGCTTGGGCCGTAAAAAGCCCTAGTCGCCCCGATAGAATTCAAAAAGCTCCCTTCTGGGAGTTTTTTGGATTGCAGATCATTTCTATTATTAACCCCTACTCCTTCATCATGTCCTTAAAATCCTCAACCATCGCAACGGGCGTTGGGTCAATGCCGTTTAACAGTGCTCGGTAATACGTTACATAGTCACCAAAATGAAGTGAAGAAAACATCTTCTCTAAAAACGTCTCGCCCTTCATCTCTATTTCAGTTACATGAGCTTTTCTTTGGAGAAGCAACGACTTGGTGATATCCATACGCTTGTTAATACGAGCAAAGGCGCTTTGATCTCTAAAAAAGATAAAATGAAATCTGTCAGCGTACTGCGTAAAGCCAACCATTTCATTATGATTAAGCTCCGGGAATGCGTTATAAAACGCAGGCATTTTGCTATTTTCATTGAATTTAATTTTGACAATACGAGCAACCGTGTTTAAAAACTCATCGGTGGTATACATAATAGGAACAGTATCGCCAATCACGAGAGCCGTCTTTTTTGCTTCTTCTTCAAAGGAAATATTTTTTAGAAATTCAGCGAGACTGTGTACTTCTTTTATATTTTCTGGGATAAGTCCCGACTGCATAAGCAAGAAGAGCATTGCAGAAAACGAATATCCAATTCCGAGTCTCGGCTGAAAATAAGCTGGTTCATCGGGAAAACGTATATGAAGATGTTTTGCCTTCTTGCATCGCTCCTCAACCTGACCACCGCTTGAGAACCCAACAATAGTCAAGTTTTTCTCTTCTGCTTCATCCATACACGCAAGAGGCTCTTCAGTATTTCCTGAATAACTTGAAATAAAAACAAGTGAGCGCTTGCTTGCTTCTTTGGGAAGCGAATACGTACGCGACACATACATTGGCACATCAATATCATGAGAATGAAAATACCCTTTAAGCAAGTCAAATGCCATGGACGACCCACCCATGCCACAGATAATCACGTTATCAAATGTACCGTCAACTTTTTTACCTTCAAGAGCTGAATCAATGTTAACAAACTGGTCAGGAAACTCTTTGATGCTCTGATAGTAGTTGAGTGTATCTAATGAAGTATCAAATTCGTTCATGTTTTTTAGTGATTGAAATCTTATTTTGGTGCCCTTGGCAGGAATCGAACCTGCAACCTACGCGTTAGGAGTGCGTCGCTCTGTCCAATTGAGCTACAAGGGCATGTGTTAAGGATACCTAATAGTGAGACAATTACAACACATCTCGCGGCAAAAAGTACATGTAGATCGCGCTGGCAAAACACAGCACTGCCATGATGACAAAAAGCAAGTCAAAACTTCCATAGGTAACTATAAGACCACCAGCTAATGTACCTGCCGCAATAGTAACGTAGTTCATTGCTTCCCAACTTCCCCATGCCTTTCCCAGTTTATTCTTGCCATGCTTAGAATATATCGCATCGTACACCGGCCAATAGAGCGCTTCTGAAAAACCGATAAGAATTTGTACGGCAAACAAAAAAAACAGAGAATCAACAAACGTGTACAATAAAAACGCTACCCCTTGCACAATATAGCCAGCAATAACAATAAGCTCATTTTCTTTTATTTTGTCCGAATACTTCCCGGCAAAATAGGTAGTAACAGCCGCTGCAATAGCAAAGATTCCCACTGCTATACTTGCGTCCAATAACTCCCCGCCAATCTCACTTACAAAAAGCGCATAAATAGGACCAAGCATTGCAGCTGCAAATACAACAAGGGCATTTGTTGCAAGAAGGATTCTTAATGGCTTGGTTAATTTTGATTTTTCCATGGTTTTTATGTCCGTAGGGGTGCGCCGCGGCGCACCCCTACGGATGCATTATTCAAATCTATCTACCCACTCCTCAAAAATGTGTGCTTTCCTTTCACCAAAGTCCTTCTTCATCTGCAAAATAATATCAGAAATAGACTTTTCTACATAAAATGACTCAGGCTTTTTTGAATAAAATTTATCTGCATAGGCAACGATTTCTTCTTCAATTGTCTGAGGAATCATATCACGTACTGGAAGGGGTAGATGCCCGTCAGTAATATCTTCTTTTGCAATACCAACACCAATGTGATGCTCGCAGACGAATGCATGTCTTGGGAGACCTTCATCCTCAAGTATTTTACGCCCTAAAACGCCGTGCATAATGTAGGGATTTTTCTCATCGCTATATACTTCAGTCTGTATCGTCCCAATGTCGTGCAGCATTGATGCCTCTACAATAAACTGCTTTTGCTCGTTTGTAAGACTCAATTTGACTGCAGCTTTGTACGCTTTTGCCGCGACCAAAGCACCGTGCGCAATAATCATGCTGTATGCTTCTGTGCTTTGATCTATGTATTTTTTTAAGATAGAGAAGTAATCAACTTTTTGCATACTTCTATTGTACGTGAAAACTGGAAAATAAGAAATAAAACGATCTTCCCACAGCTTATCCACAACTATCCACAAATAATATAGATCTATCGTATTTGGATCTCATGATCCACTTCCGCTCGTCAGGGATAGCGCGATATACTATTAGTAGTTAGAAAGAGTTCTTTGTCAACATTCAGGAGGAATAATAATGTTGTTTCAATACAAAAGCTTTACGTCACTTAGAGACCTTCCAAGCCACCAAGAAGTGGCAAGCTGCCTTAAGCAACTTTCAGAAACATTACAGAAAAAAAGGGGAATTTTTGCGTTACTCTCGGCAAACTTTTCTGATTCTGACCTATTACAAGGATTTGCGTTCACTGAAGAACTGTTACGTAGCATTGCGAAACGTCTACTTGCAATTACTGGTCAAAACGGCATGATTGGGTATGAACGTGGAAATTTTTTTATCATATACATCCCAGAAAATGATACTGGAGACCCCATTGCTCCGTTTGTTGCTGCGTTAGACTCTCCATTCACTCTAGAGAAGGGTACGTTTCAAATTGCTGCACGCTTTGGTATTGTTACATTTCCTAGGCCCAGAGCAGATCCAGATGTTATTTTCTCGTATGCACTTTGCGCATTTGAAGAAGCAAAAAAACCAAATGGTACTCTATATCATGTTTATAGTGACGAATCTGACTACCAGACTCTAGTACACAGGGTTACAGAATCAGAGCTTTTACGTGCACTTAAAGAAGATGAATTCTTTGTCCGGTATCAGCCAATCGTAACCGAGGAAAAAATTCTAGGATTCGAAGCACTCGCACGGTGGAAGCATCCTAAGCACGGATTTATATCACCGACAACATTCATCCTTGTCGCAGAAGACAAGGGATTCATTCATCATATTGATCTTTTTGTTCTTAAGGCTGCTTGTCTTCAGTGGCATGAATGGAAAAAAGTGTATCCTAGCCCTCTAATGATATCGGTCAATATTTCTAGCATTCACTTGCAAAATGGTGCTTTTTTAGACAACATCAAAAAAGTTCTTGAAGAAGTCACTATGGATCCTCATCATTTAATTTTGGAGATTACTGAAACGGCACCTATTGAGGACTATGAGTGTGTCATCTCTGCACTGCAGGCATTGTGTGCTATAGGTGTCAGGATAGCAATTGACGACTTGTGCACTGGTCACTCTACTATCGATCGTTTAAGAAAGCTTAATAACTTAAAAATTGTGCATCTTGTCAAGATTGACCGTGGACTTGTTGACGGTATCACAAACGAAGAAATCAGCGTTCCTGAAGAGACCATTATTGAACTTATTGTCAATTTAGCTAAAGCATTTTGTATTGAAATAATTGCAGAAGGTGTCAGCACCAGAGAGCAACTCGCCTTCTTGCAAAAAATTGGATGTAACACGTTTCAGGGGTTTTTATTTTCTCCTGCAAAAGAACCGGAGGAGATTACAAAAATCCTTGCAGACCAAACTACACTTTTTATTTTCTAGCTCTTTTCTTATTTTTGCCCACCTACTACCAGATGATGGGCTTTTTTGTTTTAAAAACTACTCTTTACGCTCTTGTTTCTTTTTTTCAAGATAGTCTGCAATCGATATAACATCAGCTAGTGCCTCTTCCCCTTCTTTTTCTTCCGGAAATTCTTCTGATTGAGCAGCAATTAGTCCCTTAAGATGCTTTGCATAACCGACTATCTGCTCGTTCTTGCTATACTTTTCTTGAAACTCATCCATAAGTTCTTGCAGTGCATCGGTACTCACCAAAGCCTCAGCAAACTTTTTCTCAGGGATGTTGGTGAAAATAAGATATTGGAGGGGATGATACTCAAATTCCTCTTCTCCGCTCAGTGGTGTTTTTCCTTTCTCTACATGTTTTGTTGCAACCATCCTTGTTACAATATTGACTACTGTTTCACGCGCCCTAACCTGCTCATCAGTAAGCTCTTCTCCCGTTTCCTTTGCACTGTGCTCGCCAATAGACGTCAAAAGTTCATGAACCGATGTTAAGTACACATCCCATTCATCATCCTCGGTCATCCTTTCTGTCACTCTGAGTGTTATTGTGTCACCTTCAACATGACTATACTCTTCCGGATCATTTGATTCATTAAGCAAAAAAGTTAGCTGGTCCTTAAGCACTATCTCCGGTTTATCCGCGGAAGGAAATCCTTCTTCAATGCCGTGTTCAATAAAAAGCTGCTTAATCTCCGCACGAGCACTAGTCGTTGCGGCACCATAAAGCTCAGGGTATTTGTTTTGCTCAAGCCACTCAGCCTTTGGCAACTCTTCAGCCAAAAAAGCTGAAGCATCTTGTAGCGTTTCGTCGTTTACTGTTCCAAAAAACAATGCTCGAGCCGCTTCTTTTTGCTGAATCACATCGAGCATATATACATCGTAACTTCTGAGATCATTGCCTGAAAAAGCCTGCGTATCTAAAGGCAGCTCGCTTTTTACACTACGATTAGTAAGTGCAGTGATAAGTTGTTGATATCTGTCAGGATCGCTTTGTGACATTCCTTTAAGATCAACCGATTCCCCTTTTTTTGAAATAAGCTCTGTTAGTTCTTCTGGACCGATGGTCACTTCTTGCTTCTTTTTTTCTTGCTCAGCTACTGCGTGCATTCGCTCAGCACTTTCTCCGGTTGGGGTCATGTGTTTTTATTTAATGATTGAGTAGTTTTAGAGTACCATATACATGAAGTAAAAAAAACGGTTGTTTTTGGGAGAATAAGATAAAACTATTGCTTAAGTATCTTAAATATAGTATAATTAGGATACTAGAGTACCCTAATTAATAGAAATATGGATACTGTAACAAGAACAATTCAACGCAAAGTAGAAGATTCGTTCTTTAAGGGAAAAGTGATAGTAATTTATGGTGCGAGACAAGTAGGGAAAACTACTCTTATTCAGACAATTCAAAAAAAGTATCCATCTTCAACATACCTAAACTGCGATGAGCCAGATATACGAAAATCATTCACTGATGCTACCTCTACGGAGATTCAGTCATTTATTGGAGATAGTAAAATCGTATTTATTGATGAAGCTCAGAGAGTCAAAAATATTGGTTTGACATTGAAACTTATTGTAGACACATTCCCAAAGATTCAAATTGTAGCTACAGGATCTTCTTCTTTTGAGCTATCAAATGATATTGAGGAACCGCTTACGGGCAGAGCCTATTTTTTTACTCTGTACCCTTTCTCTGTAGAAGAACTCATGCAGAGATATTCACGACAGGAAGTAAAGCGACTGCTAGAAAGGAGAATGCTCTATGGCATGTATCCAGAAATTGTTGAGAAAAGTGCTGAATCTGAGGAGCTTCTAAAAAACATTGTAAAAAGCTACCTCTTCAAAGATGTACTTCAATTTCAACAAATCAAAAATCCGGATATGCTTGAAAAGCTTCTTCAAGCATTAGCACTTCAAGTAGGAAACGAGGTATCCTACAATGAACTTGCCAGCCTTGTTGGGATTAACAAAAAAACAGTCACTCACTACTTACAAATCTTAGAAAAGGCATTTGTTATTTTTAGACTCAAGCCCTACAGTAAAAATTTGCGCAAAGAATTAACGAAACTGAGAAAAGTTTATTTTGTTGATACAGGAATCAGAAATGCTCTAATAAATAATTTAAACCCGCTAGATCTTAGACAAGACACTGGTGCACTTTTTGAAAACTTTATGATAAGTGAACGAATAAAGAATTGTCACAATAACGGATACGATAGTAATCCTTACTTTTGGAGAACATATCAGCAGCAAGAAATTGACTACCTAGAGGATATAAACGCAACTCTACATGGATATGAATTTAAATGGAGAGGCAATAAAGCACGTTCAGTACGATCTTTCCTTGAAACATATCCAGGTAGTAGTTTAAAACTAATCAATTCTAAAAACTTCATAGACTTCCTTAGTGAAGATTGTAATTAGAAATTTCTCATGCTACAATCCCCATGAACCAGACCTTCGGTCGGTTCATGGTAACTATAATAATTTGCTGCCGCTGTGGCGGAACTGGTAGACGCGCACGACTCAAAATCGTGTGGCCTATGGTCATGTCGGTTCGACTCCGACCAGCGGCACGTCAAAAGTGCCTACAGGCTTACGCCAGCACCAAAATAAGAATTTTGATACTGACCTCCAGCCTAAAGACACTTCTTCCTTTTCCCCATAAAATAGGAATTTTATGGGGACCCCAATTTTTACTTTTCTCCTTTTTCCTGTCTAAGCTAAGTACTCATGTTTCGCTACGGAGCTCGCTCCAGCTTCCATGATGTTCCTCCTTCTCTCCAAATAATAGGAATTATTCGGGGACCCCTTAACTTGTATTTTGGTATTCAATTAAACAAAAAATATGCCCTATCTACCCAAAAAAGACAGAGAACGTTTAGATCAATTCATTGACCCCTTAGCAAGCGCGATGACACAAGAGGGTAGAGCAGGCGAACTAAACTATACCATCAATAGATTATTGCTTGCTATGACCGGAGAGGGCAGATACAAGGATTTAAATGAGCTCATTGGTGCCTTAGAGGCTGCTAAACTTGAATTTTACCGCAGAAAAGCAGGGCCGTATGAAGACAAGAAAATTGAGGAAAGCGGGGATTTAGAAGGATTTTCCGCATAAAAGTTTTTTAGATTTTCCCTTCCTTATTTTAGAAAAACCGCTATAATTTACTACGTAAATATGATGGTGACCATAGTGTAATGGTAACACAGGAGTTTGTGGTACTCCTATTACGGGTTCAATTCCCGTTGGTCACCCCATACGGGAATTGAACTGAAAAAAGGCCTGAGAATGGTCTTTTTTTGTAAACAAAAACCCCACCAACCGTGCAGTTCAATAAATATCTCAGATATGTCAAATTACCCCAAGATTAGCATAATTATGAAGGTCTAGTGATAAAGCATTATGTAGATATTCATTCAGAAGCAAAAATGATATACTCGATACATATGCAAATTTGAATACTATGCACAAAGAATAATTTCAAAGAAATAATCTAAGTAAAATATGGACAAAGAAGAGACAATAAAACTAATTGAAGAATCAATTAAAAATAAAACTGAAACAAGCAGTATTGAATTCAAAACTGCTCGTAATGACTTGCCAAAAAGCATATGGAAATCGGTATCTTCTTTTTCACATCGGCCTGGTGGTGGAATTATTGTATTTGGCATTGATGAAGACAAGAACAAACATAAATTAACGATTGTAGGGACTGATGTGATTGACAATTTACAAGAAAAAATTGGAGACCTAGCGAATAATGAAATGAGCTTCACCCTTCGGCCCGAGTACCACATTCTAGAAATGAAAGGAAAAGCAATCTTAGCCATTTATACCGGAATGCCCCAATCAATTTAAGCCCTGTTATTACAAGCCAGTTGGCTTACCACATGGTGCTTATATACGAGATGGCAACACTGACAGAAAAATGACTGACAACGAGATGAGAAGCTTAATAGATAATTCAAAAAAATTTAAGTACGATATTATTGCAGCAGAAGGAACTTCGCTTGATGATTTATCAAAAGAGAAAATTCTAGAACTTTTAATTAAAAGTGGTGAAAGAACCCAGAGAAGAAGCTCTATAAAAGAAATTGATTTTGAATTATTAAAGAATTTAGGCATAGCCGATATTTTTAGAGGAAAAGAAAAACTTACTCTCGCGGGTTTTTTAATCTTCGCCAAAGACAAACCACAGCGTAAACAACAGTTTAGCAGATATGTTATTAGATGTGTAAAGTATCAAGGGTCAAATGTAGCAACTGACATAATTGATAGCCTAGATATCGATGGTACATTGGATAATCAAATCGACGATATGCAAAAATTTGTTCTAAGAAACATAAGAAAAAGTGCAGAAATAGTTGGTACAAGAAGAATCGAAAAATACGAGTATCCTGAAAAAGCCATCAGAGAAATAGTGGCCAACGCAGTTATACATAGAGATTATAACTCCACTGAAACATACACGCAGGTAAACATTTTTGAAGACAGGATAGAAGTGTTTAACCCTGGCTGCTTGCCACCTGGCGTCACCATAGAAAATATTAAAGATGCCCAGGTAAGTAGAAATGAAACTATAGCAGCTCGCTTGAAAGAGCTTGATTACTTGGAAGAATATGGAAGAGGGATAGATATTGTTTTTAATGAAATGCAGAAATGGAACTTACTTTTACCAATTTTCAAAAACACATCAAATAGCTTCAAGGTTATTTTAATGGGACAAAAATTAAGTAAGTTAAATGAAAGACAAGTTAAAATATGGGAACACTTGGTTGAAAACAAAACTGTCAAAGCAAAAGAATGTGAAAACCTATTACCTCAAACCCCAAGAATAACCTTAAATCATGATTTAAAACAAATGCGCCAACTAGGGCTGATTAGCCAAAGGGGACAATCTAAAAATACTTATTATAATACATCCTTTTAGATTTATTATAAGCAAATATAAGAAAGCCACTCTTTAGGCTGAAATAAGGGAATTCTGAAAGCTAGAAAAGAGCACTAACATTATAAGCAATTATTGCACGCCCGAATAAAATACATACTCCTACTTAAGATGAGTAAAACTAGCAAACACAGTTCTAATATCCTCCCTCAAGCCACCTTAAGACAATCAAATTTACCTTATCTTAAATTTTTCTAGAAGGGGTTGACTTCCAGCCCTTTTTATTGTATAATGACGTAGCATTTATGCACTGAGGTGCATTCATTCTGCATGTGTTCTCTAATATCAAAAAACAAGGAGGCGACTGAAATGTTTCAAAAACTCTATAAACAAGCTAAAGGAAAAAATGGGAAAATTCGTGACCTCTTAAAACAACTCGCTCAAGAAGTAAAGAAACTTGAAGAAGCTTTTCTCTTCGCAGAACTTTGTCTTGAGCGAAAAAACGAAAACTACTTTTCGTGGGCTATTATGCTCATCCATGCCAACAAAGAAAACTTGGAAACCGATGACGAGTGGACCAGATTTCATGAATTAGCTCAAAAAATGAAATGTAGCGCTAGCCCAAAACAAGCAGTTGCTGCGCTGAACGTTGCAGAAGAAGTGTTGAAACGTGCAAAAGGCACCCCTCTTGAGTCTGCTCGACAAGAGGAGTACAAAAGAGCACTTGAAATAAAAATATTAACACAGCAATCAAACTGCTCATAGAGTTAAATTGAATTATTTCTTTCCAATTAACCTAAATTCAAATAAGTTCTAAACCATCATGAGTAAATCATCATGATGGTTTTTTGTTTTAAAATATCAATAAACCAAATCTGCCGCTGTACATTTACACATCTCAGTTCTAATTTCTTCCCGCACGCAACCTAATTTTTAACAAAAAGAGCACGAACTCAAAAAGAGCACGTGCTTTTGTTTTAATTTCATTTTAGTGTCCGCCAAAAATGCTGCAAGGAAAAATCCATAAGCGCTTGCTCAAGACCTGATTCGTACACTAGGGGAAGAATTTGTCTTTCGCCGTACGTAAAGTGGGGCAGAATTGGCGGTTCAACATATAAAAACCAATGAAAGTTGTCTCTATGCCACAATCCTTCCCTAAGCTCCATAAGCAACCTACCCAACGCATTGTAACCCAAAAGCAGTCCTGGCCTTTCTTTAATCGGCTTTGCACCCCAGAAATCATCCCTTTTTGAGTACTCAACAATTGGTGCAACCCCTGTCTCCAAAAGAAACGGTCCAAGACGACTCAAGCTGCAAAGCCATTTCATTCTAAGTGTCCATCGCATAATACGTACACGTACATAATCCCAATCAGGCCGATTGTGCTGCATACGATAAGGCTTGGTGATCATTTTTGCTTTCATAGGATTCACTTCTTTTGCAAGATGCGCTTGAAAATAGTGGGATCCGTCTGACGCAATCAATTCAGGAAATCGCATCATTTGATAGAGCACTTCAGATGTGGGTAGCACTACATTGCCACCGTTAAATGGAAGTAAAATCGGGAATCCACGACACATATTGGAAAGCGCGCCCCACTGAGCGTTAGTTTTATGAATTAATACACATTCATTCTGCACATATACTCGCTTTTCACCAAGGCCATTCATCGTCAGTCTCTTCTGCAGCATCAACACGATCTGCGTATGTTACTCGATCAAATAGCGGTTGATGTTGTCCAACACCCCACCAAAATGCAATCGGCGCATTGTTGGGAATATTGCGGTAAAAAACCAAAGGCGTGCCAAATCCGAGTGTATCCAGCGTCTCAAATCCCATGGGACGGGTTGAACGACCAACAGAGCTACACCGGTTTATAAGTCGTGCACCGCTGCTTAGAAGTTGCTGCTCAACAATCTCTCTAGCTTCTTTTGAACTAAAAAACTTTTCTTCACGAATAAAGTTATCGGGCCTATAAAGTCGTTGTCCATACCCTAAATCTAGATGGCACTCTATAAATGCTTTCACGCTTTCATTATCACACTGTGCAGGAATGTATCCCTGGAACACTCCACCCATAGTTGTTGTATTTTGCACCTGATACACTGCGATAACCAGAGCTTTTTTTAAAGTACGCACCGAGGCAACGCGGACTTGTTTGCTCAAATAATCTAAACTTTTAGTGTGAATAATAAGAGGTGCAACTACCAGTACTTTATCTTTGTCACCCTCGGCTTCAATCCATCTCCGCGCAGAGTGTACCATTTTATTGCCAGTGTATGATGCATCATCAAAAAGGGCAAAATAATACCCGCCGCCACACGTATCGACATGAATGCCATGCTCAGACATAAGATGTGCATCAAGAATATCTAGAATCTCATCTTGGCTTGCGCCTCCTTCAGAGTAGCCTCTAATAAATTCCACATCTCCTACAGTAATAGAATTGTCACATTTTTTCTTAAGTGTAGTGATAACCTTTTTGTATCCTGTCTGAACAAGTTCCACAAAGCGGTCTTTGGAAAAGTAAAAAACACGTAAAATCTTCGCAAGTTCCTTTAAAATAACTGATCGAGTATTTTCTGGAAACTGATTAACCCAGCCAACAATAAGAGCTTCCGATAATGGCTTATGATAGTCATGTGCAATAGCAAGAATAGTTTCAATCGATTCTTTCATTGTTCCTCCAAACAAAAACCAAAGGACACCAAAAACAGTAGCTTACTAAGTTGCTACTGTAAAGAATAAATCTACTTTTTTGACTCTAGAGTTCTAATTTCCTCCCTCACGCCACCCATACAGGAATTGAACTGAGAAAAAGACCTGAGAATGGTCTTTTTTGCATACATGCATACAAAAAAACCGAACCCACTATTTGGATCCGGCTTACTACTTTAATAGTGTGCTAAAGGTGTCGTCTAAATGATTATCCCGTCTTCAATGTATATCTCAGAAAGTTATACTGAATAGCAAACGGCGTATACGGTTTTTGTTGCAAAAGCGGACTCTTCTCACACGTATGGAACACCGCAAGTCTAAAAATAAACATGGTCCGTTGAACCATTTCTGCATGTGACTTTGGTTTGCCAAAAAGGCTATCCAAAACAAGGTCAAACGGCTTAAAAAGATGCTTTGCTCTGCCACTTGCCACCTCGCGCTCCATAACCCTAAGCTGCCACAAAAACGCCAGAATCGCTTTTTTTGAGTTATAAAGTGGTTGCTTATAACCTCTAAGAACGATCTTCTTTCTCATTTGCTCCAGAAGATCGGAAAACTTCTTCTTCCAAAGAGCCTTGAGAAACTTAAGAAGCACAACCCGCACGCGAGTTTCGTCTTTCATTGATTCTAAAAACCGTTTCTTTGCAAATGCCCTGTATTGCTTTTTCGTCCTAATCGGTTTCTTTGGCTTTAAGCATTTTCTAACTTTCTTACCCAAATGATTGTAGGTGTGCAGAATTTCATGCAAAAATACAATCAGTTGAAACGTCTTTGTCCAATCAGCCGACTCGGGAATAAACAAGCTTTTCTGGTAACAGCTGTAACCTCCGCGAGCATTCCCTTCAGAAAGTTTCTTGACTACATGAATATTTTTGAACCGTTTCATATCCTTTTTAGTAATATAGTAGAATCTCACCGCAGGACGCTTTTTTGAAGGAAGATGAACAGCTAACACTGAACTGTCAATTGCTTGATAACGACTCAGCGACATATGATCCTTAAACCAGTTCAATGCTGCAAATGCATCGGCCTGCCTGCTCTTACGAACCATCACTAAAAGCTTGCTAAGCAACGCACGTGCTTTTTTAATTTGGGGAACATTGTTGCCAATAATCACAACAGGCTTTGAGGTAGCCTTTTTTGTTGTCGGAGCAGCAAATACGTTTTGTGAAAAAAAGAAAACAGTCAGTAAAGAATACAAAAATACGTTTTTCATGGGACCTCCTAAACTAAGTACGAACACTTTGCTATACAAAGCCAATAAAGATAGCATTTGTTTATGCAAATGTCAACGGGTTGATGTACCAAACCAATTCCGACACCCCACTTCTACACATTGAGTTCTAATATCCTCCCTCAAGCGACCCTTTTGAAATTACCAAGTAACCACCGCAAATGCTGGTGGTTTTGATTCACAAAAGCACTTGTAACCAGTTTGAATACCTGTTAGTTTGAATCCTGCAGTAACGAGGAACCTTCTACTTTAGGAGTGGGAAAATGAACAATAAAGTGTTGTTTGTGATTTTTTTCTTGATAGAAATGAACGTAGCTTGTGCTGAAAAGGCTTCTACTCTCCCATGCAGAAAGATACAATATTTCCCTGGTGAATGCCTGCGGGATAATGATTGTAAAAAAGGAGCATACTGCCTGAAGGATCTTAGACGCTGTGTTTCTAAAGCCAGCGAAATGTATAGACTCATTGCAGAAGCGGAGAATGGGAGACTGCCAGTGTATCTCCCTCCAAAAGGAAAGGGCTTGGGGCAAATGAACTCTTTTTACTGCCCAACCAGCCAAAGCAGCACGACCAAAAGCGCCAAAACCAAGAAAAGTCAAAAAAATATCAAAGAGAAAAATTTCTTTATAGAAACAGCTATTGGAATTAGATTTACTGCGACCACTTCAAATCGTGGGTGTCGAGAGTCTAGTGGTCTGTTTGGCAATAGTTTAGATGCTACGCTTCTCTGGAAACTTGGAAAACTTAGGCTGGGCCTCATAATTAGTGTGGCTTTTACATCTTCAAGTGTATGCACCCCTAAAGGGAATCTTTTTAGAGGAGTATATTTGGTTCCAATTTCTCCTGGATTTATATTGAAAGCTCCTCTTTTAAAAGGAATCTTCAATATAAACTTTGTAGGAAAAACTTCGTTTGACCTGGGGTTTAATATTTTTGACCCTTCAGGCTTACCAGAAACACTTAAATATCCCTCCATTCAACCAGTTATCAGAACCTACCTAGGTTTCGAGTTCTTTTTAAAAGATATTCCTGTTGGATTTGGCTACTATGTAGGTGTCACAATTATCCCAGATCCTTTTTTGATTGGTCTTGGGATCAACGTATTAGTGTTCTTTTTATAGGATTTGTACTACCTTTATGCCAAGCAAAATTTAAACGTCTCAATAAAAATTGAGGCGTTTTTAAATCTCACAATTTATCTAGAGAAAATACAGAGCATTTCATGATTTAACCTATTTAATAACTACTCCTGCTTTATCAAGTTAGACATTAGCACAAACTAGAATCAACAAACACAGTTCTAATTTCCTCCCTCGCACGACCCTGAAGAGAATTGAACTGGAAAAAGACCTAAAATTGGTCTTTTTTTGTAAACAAAAACCCCACAAAGCCGTGCCATAATCAATCATAATCTCAGGTTTGAGAGGATTACACCACGCTTAACGTGATAATAAGGTTTTCAAAAATCTATACCCCCAAGAGATTAAACAGATATCCCACAATAATAATTCCAAAGGCAACAATCCCAAAAAATAAAAGCAAGAGCCTTAAAGACATTACCTTTTTAAGCATTAAAGCTTCTGGCAAGGAAAGCCCAGCAACAGCCATTAGAAAAGCTAGAGAAGTCCCCAAAGGAATACCTTTTGTAGTAATGGCAAAAACAACTGGAACCATAGCTGAACAACCAGCATACAGTGGGATC
>JAHISJ010000028.1 GCA_018818205.1 Patescibacteria group bacterium | reverse complement strand
ACCATAGCAATCATCTTTCTCCTATCTTCTTCAGAGCAGCACGTGACAAAGTCAGCATGTTTCAGTGCAAATTTCTCAGCCTTCAGTGTGCCAGGGAAGAGATCTGATTCAACGTTTTGCTGGTCGAGGATGAGGGGCGTAGTTTTGAATAATCCGGTAATCCAGGGAGAAAGTAAGGTGTAGTAATGACTGCACAGGACAATGTCTGTTGGATATTTCCTGATAATACGGGTGTGGGATGGGTAGAAGAATGGGTGGTCATTATGAAGAATGTATTCATCAAACTTTATTTTACGAATACATGAACGAAATAACATGTCATACCAAGTAGGCGTATAGCATTTTAACACGTACCTAATATTCGATACCTTTTTGTCACACTCTTTTTTGTAATGCTCTGTAAACGAAAGTGCTGATACAGAGTTTTTTTGACTCAGACGATTAAGGATGCTAGAAATTCGTTGTCTTCCTCCTGAAGTTACTGGGAATATTTTTTCTGGATAGATCGACAGTATGTTCATTTTGTATGTGAGAAAGCAGGCTTACTTTTTTTTGCAATTAGAAATGTTCTCTCAAATCCGAACGGAATTTTTTCAAGTAGATAGAGAGGAAGTGAACTATATAATTTGCGTTTTCTTCCTCGTGAACGTGAAAAGTCCTTAATTTTTGCAGCCCATTCTTCACTCAATGGAAAGGAATAGGTATCATTGTGAGCAGCAATAGTTGAAAACCCTGCCTTTTTCAGTAAGGTGCTAAGGGTTCTTTGAGAAAAATGTAAGAAATGTTCATCTTGTTTCCAGTGTGTCCATTTTTCTTTTTCTATGAAGCGTTTTAGAGAGTTTACGTCGCTCATCTCAAGAAATAAATACCCTTCATCTCGCAAAATTGAGTAGATAATTTTTAAAGCTTTTAGCGGGTTAGGGAGATGTTCTAGGATATCCCACATAGTTACCGCATCGAAGTTAGTATAGGTATCATCTATATCAAGTATAGAGATGTTTTCTACATCAAGGTTAAATGAATTCTTAGCATAGTCTGACGCAAAGGATGAAATCTCGATACCTTTAGTGGAAAAGCCATTTTTCTGTGCTTCACTTAAAAAATATCCAGCAGCACAGCCAATGTCTAAAAGTAAACCACTTCTTACATATTTTTTTACAATACGTATCTTTTCTTGCGCTTCCTTTTCCCTATGTTCAGACCCATCTATATAGCCGTAATCGGAGTAACCATAGTTACCTCGTTTATAGAAGTAGTCTTTATTATAGATAGAAGTGATTTTTCTTGTATCAGGAGGGGGGTAGGTGTATATAAGACCACACCCAGTACACTTAACAATAGAAGACTTTTTTATTAAATAGAGAGTCTTTCTTTTTTTGCTGTGACAAAGATGACAAGTAGAAGGTGTATGCATATTTATGTTATTTACCATGAATCATCATGTTCATAGTCTAGTGCAAGTAGCACATCATTAAATTCTGCCTTAAATTTCTTTTTATGAACTTCATTAAAATAATTTTTCCAATCTCCAGATATTCCTTTGCGATAATGATGAAACTGGTCTTCTTCTCCACGTTTTCTTCCACCTGAGAGCTTTGAAAATCTATTTTGATAAACAATTTCTAGAAGATTTTCTATGGAAAGTGTATTGTACTTTGACCTTTTTTTTGAGATGTTAAGTATCTTTTTTAATGCTCGTATGAATTCTTTATGAGTTGATGTGTTTGTGTCAGCTATATTTAGGAATTGGAATAGTTCTATAATTTCTTGATAGGGGTCATGGATTAAGTCCTCCATTTTTACCGTCCGTATGTAAGGTAGTTCGTATGGCCAATCACGCATAATGCTAAACAAATTTTTTGTAAAAGGAAATGCCATCTCCAAAAGTAATCCCTCTTCAAAGGATACCTTCCCAAGCTGTTCTTTTAACTTCTTATGTTGTTGCCAACAATCCATTACTGGATGGCTGTTTACATGGGAAAAATATGCAGAGACACAAATGTCCCTGGGATCTCTTACTGTTACAAAGCCTTTGAAAGAAGGTATTTTTTGTAGAACGTCTATGGTTGGATTTTCGTATGCAAGAAAATCTATAGCATTAGTAGTAATGTACTTTTTAATATTAGAAACTGGTTTCTCAATTTGATTTATCTTTGCATAATTCCAAGTAAGCAAAGAGCATATTTTTCTTAGTATACTCTCTGTCCATTGTGTAGCACATTTATGATGACCAAAATATACATGCAATGGTTGTTGTCTCATAAATCATAAATTGAAACACTTGTCGATTAGTTATCGTTGCTAGCGAACAGAAATTTCATGAAAAGATTTTTTACACTCTCAACATTAGCTTTTCTATCGCAAAAACTACTATAATGGTAACAAGGACTCATATTCAAAGCAAGGGATGAGTTCATAGTATGGATTTTTTGCTATAGTAACAATACATTAGTAGTCTCAAATAAATCAAGATATGAGCGGAATACTTACGAGCACGTATGTTGATTCTATACTTTCCGAGAATCTTGTTAACGTAAAACCGGAGGTTTTTATTGAAACGGGAACATATAGAGGTGACACCATTTCAGAACTCCTAGGAAAATTTAGAAAGATGCATACTATTGAGCTGAGCAAAAAATGGTACAAAAAAACATCCAAGCGTTTTTTAAACAACAAAGTAGTTACGTGTCATCAGGGAGATAGCTCTCGCGTGTTATCAGATGTACTTAAAACAATGCACGAGCCAGTACTTTTTTATTTGGATGCACATTATGCAGGAAAACACACCGCTCGAGGTGTTGAAGATGTACCCTTACTCGATGAACTGAAGATTATTGCTAAGAGGACGTATCAAGACATTGTTATTATTGATGACGCTCATATTATTGGGGAAAAGGGTATCTATGGCTCAAATGATAATCCAGAGTATCCACCTATGCACCTGGACTGGACTCACATATCTAGAGAGAAAATATATAGGATAATGCAAAAAGAATCCAAAGTTATCTGGAAAGAAAAGGAAGACAGGATTGTTCTGTATACCAACAGAGGACTTGTATAGAAGATTAAAAATAAAATAATTTAGCGACAAATAATCGTAAGTAGAATTAATGGTGTAAAAATAGCAGGGCTTTTAGTGTACCGTTAGTAGCTGTATATATCGTTTTCATGGTATTATGGTCTGATATACTTTTTTAGATCAAAAGTGTACTTGTATGCTATTTAATTCATTCCACTTCTTAATTTTCTTTCCGACGGTTGTTTTTTTATTTTTTGTGCTCCCAAAGAAATGGCGACTCTGGATTCTGCTCATCGCCAGCTATTATTTTTACATGAGCTTTAAACCAGACTATGTAATTTTCTTAGTCTGTGCAACAGTGGTGAGTTTTTTTGCAGCACGGAAGATTTATGAGACAAAAAAACCAACAATAAAAAAAGCGTACCTTTCCCTGTGTATCGTGGTAAATGTAGGGATTCTTTTTACGTTTAAATACGTTGACTTTTTCACTGAAAATTTTGAGAAGCTCTTTTCTGTACTCCATATTGATTATGCATTTTCGGTTTTTAGTTTACTGCTTCCTATAGGAATTTCTTTTTATACGTTTCAGGCGCTTAGCTACTGTATTGATGTCTATACGGGCAAGATGGTTCCTGAGAAGCGATTTCACATTTATGCATTATACGTTTCTTTTTTCCCACAGCTTGTTGCTGGACCAATTGAACGGGCCGAGAAACTTATTCCACAATTTAAAGTAACGCACTCATTTTCATACGAAAGAGCGACGAGCGGTTTAAAGCTCATGACGTGGGGATTTTTCAAAAAACTGGTCATTGCTGATAGGCTGGGACTCTTTGTTGATAGTGCGTATGGAAATCCCTCAAATTTGGGGAGTACACAATTAATTATTGCGACTATTTTCTTTGCGTTTCAAATATACTGTGACTTTTCTGGTTACACTGATATTGCGCGTGGTGTTGCGAGAGTATTAGGGTTTCAATTGGTACTAAACTTTAAACAACCCTATTTTGCAAAATCCATTTCAGATTTTTGGAGACGGTGGCACATTTCACTCTATGAATGGTTCAAGGATTATGTCTACATTCCATTAGGGGGAAACAGGGTGGTAAAATGGCGATGGTACTACAATATTATTTTTACCTTTTTGCTGAGTGGATTGTGGCATGGCGCTGCTTGGACGTTTGTGATTTGGGGGGTAGTGCATGGAGTATATTTGGTAGTGAGTAATAGCACCGTTGATATCCGAAAAAAATGTGTGTCGCTGTTTAATATGTCAAAATTCCCACGTTTGTATGCGTTATTTCAAATTGGCGTTGTCTTTTTTCTAGTCTGTTTTGCATGGATATTTTTTAGAGCCGATTCTTTAGGTACTGTTCTAACAATACTCAAAGGAATAGGCTCGCTTGAAAATGTACGTACCGTAGTGTTGCCGGGCGCTTCAAAAGCTAACTTTATTATAGCTTTAGCAGGTATTTGTTTTCTTATAGTTGTTGAGTACGTTCAGCAAAAAAAAGATCTCCAAAGATACATTGCACAAATGCCAATTATTTTGAGGTGGGCGATGTATTCAGGAGCAATCTTTATTATCTTAGGGTTTGGTATATTTACCCAATATGAATTTATCTATTTTCAATTCTAGTCGCAAAAAAAAGCTAATGAGAGTAGCAGCACTGCTTTTTGTTTTTTTTGGGCTCATTCTTGTACTTAACGCTGTTATATTCAAAACGCTCAGCAATTTTTCTTGGTACAACAAGAGTCTTGATTCTAAATATACTGAGTACAAAGAAAATGCAGGTGAATTCGATACTCTTTTTTTTGGCTCAAGTAGAATTGACCATCAAGTTGATCCTGAATTGTTTGATGAAGAGGTAAAAGAGACAAGTTCATATAATCTTGGGCTGGGAGCAATGGCGTGGCCGGAAGTGTATTATGTGTATGAGAATGTTATTGCGCGACATAGTGAAGATATCGACTATGCCTTTATTGAGTTAAACGGTGAGTCATCAATAGAAGGAAATGAAAAAACCAAAAGGGTGCTTTCATGGCATACAACAGAAAACTACATTAAAGTAATGCAATCAACGTATTTTACTAAGAGGCATTCTAATAAGAAATCTAATCAAATAAAGCAAAATACGGTCGCTTTCATAGGTCACTATGTGAACCTTGGTATGATGCCGGAACTTATTAGTTACTATGCAACAAAAGATGAAGATGACCTTGATGGTTCAAAAATAACTAGCAATGGCTATTCTTCACTTGATGAGTTATTTGAAAAGTCAAAAACGGAAAGATTAGCCAAAAGGAGAGATGAGATCTTGCAAAACCCTAAAATACTAGAAGAGAGAAAGCAAAATAGCGTTCGTGCATTTGATAACGATGATAATGAACTCATTAATCCTATCTATTTGAGTGATGCTGAAAGAATATTGAAGCTCTCAGACGAGCTTGGAATCCATGTGATATTTGTACTGACTCCACGAATGAACGAAAAAACGTACAATGAATTATTGCCGGTATATCACAGAATTGACCCGGCTCACAAAATAGAACTGGCAGATGCACGCAAATATCCAGAATTATATGAACTAGAGAATTCATTTGATGTAGGCCACTTAAATAGAAAAGGTTCAGTGCTCTATACCAAGCTCCTCGCAGAAAAATTCAACGAACTAAAAAAAGAACACAACTTACCCTAAAAGATGTGTTTTAATGTGAGACATTTTTATTCTCCTTCAAACGTAACCAGTGAAAAGAGTGAAGTGTTACACTCCTCAATTCTTTCTCGTCCCTTTAGTTCTGGAAGCTCAACAATGCATGCAGTCTCAACAACGCTCCCGCCAACTTTTTCTATAAGTTTAATCCCTGCTAGAAGCGTTCCGCCGGTAGCGATAAGATCATCCACTATAAGGACCTGAGATCCTTTTTGTATTGCGTCTGTATGTATCTCGAGTTCATCGGTGCCATATTCAAGATCATATGACTCAGAAAGGGTGTTAAATGGTAATTTCCCTTTCTTTCTGAGTGGCACAAATCCTACTCCAAGCTCATGAGCCAGAATAGCTCCAATAATAAATCCACGGCTTTCAATACCTACCACAACATCGATGGTTTCATCGCCATATCTAGCGGTAAATTCTGAAATGGTGGCACGTAACCCTTTAGGATCTTTAAAAAGCGTTGTTACGTCTCTGTACAAAATTCCTTTTTTAGGAAAGTCAAGAATAGTCCGTATTGCCGATTTAATAGAGTCACGTGTAGCGTTCATGAGAATGAATGAATAGTGTTTACGAGTAGTTTTGTTACTGTCTCAGCATTTTGGCTCATCCTCTTTTGAACCAATTCCCAGGTTACCGGCTCTTCATCTTGTTTCCATGAATCGTAGTCGGTAGACATGGCAATCGCTTGATACGGTATTCCAGCTTCATTCGCAAGAATTACTTCTGGACAGGTGGACATATTAATAATATCGGCGTGCATAGCTCTAAACATGTGAGATTCAGCTGAGCTTGAGAAGCGCGGCCCTTCTATAGTAACGACCGTTCCCTGTTCATGAAAAGGGATAGAAAGTTTCTTTGCTTCCTTGGTAAGCAAAGTTCTTAAGTTTAAGTCAAATGGAGAGTGCATGGGGGTATGGACGACTGAATCATCATGAAATGTGTTTTTACGAAATCTCGTAAAATCGAGAAAGTTGTCCGGGAATACAACATCTCCTGGTTTAATGGACTCTCTTAGGGAGCCAACTGCGGTTGTCGCAAAAATTGCAGTGCAGCCAAGCTCACGCAAAGCCCAAATGTGTGCACGATAGTTTACGTTACTTGGAGGGACGGAATGGTCTTTTCCGTGCCGCGCAACAATGTAGACAGTATTGTTGCCAATGTTCCCCGAAACGATTTTTAAATGGGGTGAGCCGAAACGAGTGTTAACTGTTCGTTCGTTTGTGTTTGTTAGTATGTGTGGATCGTCGAGTCCTGATCCACCAATAATTCCTATTTTCATATGGGATGATGATGGTTGTTAGCGGAATAGCGTATCTGTAACGTAGCACAAGATAGTGGTCTCAACAAATATTTTTTTTACCGTATGTGGATTATCTATTTATCCACACCCAAGCGGATTTCCCCCCAAAATAGCCAAAAATGCCATACTTGCAAAACACTACATATAGTATTACTATTATTAACGCAACACTATATATAGTTATTCGTACCTAGAGCTTATGAAATGTCTTATGTGCGAAGATGGGGAGACAAAAGTAACCGATTCTCGCTATCTTCCCGACGCCAATATCATTAGAAGACGAAGAGAATGTATGCATTGTTCGTTTCGGTTTTCGACCATGGAGGAGGTTACCATCCTTGATCTTATTATAGTCAAACGCAACGGAAAACGAGAGCCGTACTCACGTGAAAAACTTAAATCAGGTCTTCTACGGTCTCTTGAAAAGCGTTCGCATACCACTGAAGACTACAGAAAGCTCATTAGTTCAGTAGAAGCAGAAATTCAAAAGACTCGGAAGAACGAAGTAACGTCAGAAATGATTGGACAGATCGTGATTGATAAGCTTAAAAACTTTGATAAAGTTGCGTACATCCGATTTTCATCGGTCTATTATTCCTACTCAGATATCAGTGAATTTATTGATGAGCTTTCAAAGCTCAAGACGAAAAAAACGAAGAAATCATCTAATTAATAACAAACAAAAGAGGGAAAAGGGCATGCAAGACATAAAGAAAATCAGAAAGCGTGATGGCAGAATGGACACGTTTGACCGCAGCAAGATAGCACGAGCCATAGAGAAGGCTTCCGGAGCTGCTGGGTATAATAATCAAGAACTCGTTAAAAGAAGTACAGAAAAAGCACTGTATCGTATCAATAAGCGTTTTGGCGGAAGAAAGCTTCCTACTGTTGAAGAAGTCCAAGATATTGTTGAAGAAGTGCTTGTTATCTCCGGAAATTATCAGATTGCAAAATCGTATATTCTCTACCGGGAAAAGCGAAATCAGATGCGTGATGTTGAGGCAATGATCAACTCAGACGAGCTCATGGAACAGTATTTAAAAAAGCTCGACTGGAAGGTGAATGAAAACAGTAATATGACGTTTTCACTGCAAGGCCTCAATAACTACGTATCATCTGAGATCAGTTCAAAATATTGGCTCAACAGAATCTATACCCCGGAAATTCGTGAAGCACATGTAAGCGGTGATTTACACATTCATGATCTTCAGCTTCTCTCGCCGTACTGCTGTGGATGGGACTTACAAGACGTTATTATGCGAGGCTTTGGCGGTGTTCCCGGCAAGATTGAGAGTAAACCTCCTAAGCACTTACGTACCGCTCTTGGGCAGGTGGTCAACTTCTTCTACACGCTTCAAGGTGAGAGCGCGGGAGCACAGGCGTTTTCAAGTTTTGATTCATACCTTGCACCTTTTATTGCGTACGACAAACTCAGCTATGAGGAAGTAAAGGATGAGATGGAAATCTTCCTCTTTAACATGAACATCCCTACGCGCGTTGGATTTCAGACACCGTTTACCAATATCACTATGGACTTAAATGTCCCTAATATTATGAAAGATGAGCCGGTGATTATTGGGGGAAAACCGCAAAACAGGAAATACGGTGAGTTCCAGGAAGAGATGAACATGATCAACCGAGCTTTTGCCGAGGTGATGAGCGAGGGCGATGCCAAAGGAAGAGTGTTTAGTTTCCCTATTCCAACATACAATATTACGAGTGACTTTGACTGGGATAATCCCATCGTTGATGTGGTAATGGAGATGACAGCAAAATATGGTATTCCGTATTTTGCAAACTATGTAAACAGCGACATGGACCCGGAAGATGCGCGGTCAATGTGTTGTAGACTGCGACTTGATAACAGAGAACTCAGAAAACGTGGCGGAGGACTCTTTGGGGCAAACCCGCTGACTGGTTCTATCGGCGTGGTGACCCTCAACCTTCCACGGCTTGGCTATCTCTCTAAAGATGAAAACGAGTTTTTTGAGCGAATCGAACAACTCATGAGAATAGCCAAACAGAGTCTCGACATGAAAAGAAAAATTCTTGAGGAGCTTATGGAAGGAGGCTTATATCCTTACTCAAGACATTACCTCGCACTGGTCAAAGAACGATTTGATGAGTACTGGAAGAATCACTTCAATACTATTGGCATTAATGGCCTCAATGAAGCGCTTCTAAATCTCATTGGAGAAAATATTACAACGGAAGATGGACATGCGCTGGGAGTCAGAACACTTGAGTTTATGCGAGAGAAAATGATGGATTATCAAAGCGAGAGCAACAATCTCTTTAATCTGGAAGCAACACCAGCTGAGGGAACCAGTTATCGGTTTGCGAAGATTGATAAGGAGCGGTATCCGGACATTATCTGTGCAAATGAGAGAAACGTTAAAGAGCAAGAAAGCGCACCGTATTACACAAACTCAAGCCACTTGCCGGTAAATCACACCGATGATATTTTTGAAGCACTTGAGATGCAAGATGAGCTCCAGACCAAATATACCGGAGGAACAGTCATGCATGGATTCCTTGGTGAGAAGTTGCCATCATCGGAGAGCACAAAAAATCTTGTAAAGAAGATTGCAGAAAACTTTCATCTACCCTACTACACTATAACTCCGACGTTTAGCGTCTGTCCTAAGCACGGATACATCCCTGGTGAACACCACTATTGTCCAACGTGCGATGAAGAGATAGGGTACTCGGAGGATATGCTTGAAGAAGAAAAGAGAAAAGAAAAAATTATTCAATAACGTTGCGGCTTAAGACGTAGCAAGTAAAAAATATATAAACAGCTAACGAAGAAACATATGGCAGCAGCAAAGACAAAAAAGAGACAAGAATGTGAAGTCTACTCACGAGTAGTTGGGTACTTACGCCCAATCTCACAGTGGAACGACGGCAAAGGTGCCGAGTTCGAAGATAGACTTGAGTACAATGCAAAGCTAAACGCGTAATACGTGCATAACTGGTACGAACATGAATATTGGGGGCTTACAAAAGGTCAGTTTGCTTGATTATCCGGATAAAATAGCAACAATTGTGTTTACTAATGGGTGTTGCTTCCGGTGTGGCTTTTGTCACAATCCAGGCCTTGTAATGCCTCCTTTTTCATCTTCAGTATCAGAAAAAGAATTTCTTGACTATCTTGACGGAAGAAAGGGGCTTCTAGACGCAGTGGTGATTACCGGTGGAGAACCAACGCTTCAGAGCGATTTGCTTGAGTTTATGGAGAAGATTAAGACTCGGGGGCTTCTTATTAAACTCGACACCTGCGGAGCATTTCCAAAAAAGGTCAAAGAAAGCATTGATTCAGGATTTGTTGATTATGTGGCAATGGATATAAAATCAACAAGAGAAGAATATGAGAAAGTGACCAATATGCCCATTGTAGGCGGTGCAATTGAAGAGAGCATTGCACTTATTTTAGGGTCAGAGTTGCCACACGAGTTTCGGTCAACCATTGTTGAGGGCCTGCACGATGAAGAAAAGATACTAGCTATGGCACAGATGATTGAGGGGGCTAATGCCTACTATTTACAGCAGTTTCGTGTCGCGGAAGAAATGAACGATAATTCATTTAAAGGCAAAAAGTCTCTTCCCAAAAAGGAGTTAGAACAAATTGCCAAGAAGTGTAAAAAATACGTAAAGATGTGTGATATTAGATAACGATGTGGTAGAAAGCTCAAGTGTTTTGAGCTTTTTTGTTTGGCCAAAAAACGGTATACTAAAGAAAGAAACGTATGGAAAACACACAAGAGTACACAAAAAAAGATTTGGAAAGCCACATTAAAGAAGAGCACAAAATAAATGCGTTTAGTACGTATGTGCGGGAGATTATCTATGGTGGCAATGATGGCATTGTAACGACATTTGCAGTGGTTGCGGGCTTTACGGGAGCAAGCATGGGGAATGCGGCAACACTTTCATTTATGATTGTTTTTCTTTTTGGTCTCGCCAACCTTTTTGCCGATGGCACGGCCATGGGCCTTGGGAACTTTCTTTCTGTGAGGGCAAACAAGAAGGTATATGCGCGTCACAAAAAAAGAGAATATGAAGAAATAGAGAAGAGTCCTCAAGAAGAAAAGATAGAAACAACATACTTGCTTGAAAAAAGCGGTTTTTCAGAAAATGACGCAAAAACGCTCACCGATATTTATGCAAAGAACAAACCATATTGGGCAAATTTTATGATGGACCATGAGCTCGAGATGGAGAATCCGGAAGAGGAAAACCCTCTCTTTAAAGGAGTCGCAACATTTATTTCATTTATAGCCTTTGGATTCATCCCCCTTATTCCGTACATCATATTTGATTCTGTCAGGGAAGCATTTATTGGTTCATGTATCTCAACGTTGGTTGCATTAGTGCTTCTTGGTATTTTGCGCTTCAGAACAACAAAAGAATCGCCGATTAAAGCGATTTTAGAAAGCGTGTTTATTGGAGGGGTATCAGCGAGTATTGCATATATTGTAGGATTATTTTTCAGAGATATGTAAGGGTGGCATTTATGCCGTTCGTGTTGACAATATCTCAAATCTAAGGTAGCGTAAAGCGTCCACCTTTTTCCTTAAGGAGGGAAAAAATGACGCAAAAAAAAGAAATCTTGGCAGATTATGCCAAGGTGCTTAGATTTTTTGAAACAGCAGAACGGATTGTTAGCGGCAACGTTATCACTCTTACCTCTGATGAAGGTGAAATTTCTGATTACTTGCTTGAACAGGTGTACTTAGTGGATTTACAGAACAAGCCGGTTGAAGCAGCAGTTGAAAAAAACGGTACTACCCTTGTAGTTACCGTTTTGGGAAAAATCAAAAATGTTCGTTTTGCGGGACCGTGGTTCAGAGGCACAGAATTTACAGAACCACTTTCCAAAAACATCCACCTTACAGACCAGACGTGATTAACGTATGGTCTTTTTTGATTTACGCGCTGGGAGAAGCTGACTCTAAATCCTCTTCATTTTCTAAGAGGGTTTCAGAAGAGCTTTCTTTTAGTCTGTGCTCTTTAAGCATTTTAATTTGATTTTTTATTTCAGACATTTTAACAAAAATGTCGTTAAGCTCAGCAACTGACTTTCTATAAAAATCATGGAGTGTTTCCTTTTCAGATAAAAAATCTTCTGTGATCGCTTGCAATTCTTCTGGAGCAATTGAGCCATCCTCTCGTTTTTTTGCAGCTTCCTGTATGCGTAAGTAGAGTTCTGGTGATACAAGGTTTTCTGGGGTAGCAGGCAGAGCGTCAAGAATAGCGGTGCCTTGCTCCTCCGGCGTTTCAGTGGTATCTAAAATGCGATTCATGCTGCTGTGACGTAAACCAACTTCTTGAATGGTGAAAAGGAGTTTTATTCTTTTATGCTCAAGCTCGGTAAGGCCACTATAGTCATCGAACATTGCTTCAATATCTGTTTTGTCTAAAGGAGTTTTTCGCAATGGTTCAAGGTTGGGCGTTGCTTCTTGTATCTGTTCATCAGTAATACCGTACTTTTCCATAAGCTGGGCAGTGAGTGTTTTTTGTTCCTCTATTTTGTCTTGCATTTCTTTTGCACGGCGTTCAGCTTCTTGAACAAATTCTTGTACGTAAGCAGGAATTTCTACTGTTTGTGTACCTTCTTTAGTCATGCTTGCACGCTCCTCCATGACAACTTTAGGAATCTCTTGTGTTCTTGAGGCATCCATCTCTTCTAAGGTTTCGTCGGGAAAGATTTCTGAACTGGGGATACGAGGTTTGTCGCTGTGTGGCATAGTGTTGTTATTAATAATAGATTTTATTTCTCATACAAACAATAATCAAAGTGGATTCCTTTTTCCTCATCTTTCCCCAGTGTAGTTATGTTTGAATATTCCTTTGAGATGCCTGGGAAAAAGACATCACACTCAAAATCGTGATTTATTTTAGTAATATACATACCGTCTGTTTCAGGCAAATCAATGGTCTGCTCATAAATACTCGCACCACCTATAATAAAGACTGTCTCTATTGTAGTATCAATGCTTTGATACGCATCTTTAATGGAGGTGGCAACGGTTGTTCCTGGTGCATGGTAGGATTCATCAAAAGCAAGTACGATGTTTTTTCTTTCTGGGAGGGGTCTGTATTTTTCAGGGATCGACTCCCACGTGGTGCTTCCCATAATCACCGCATTCTGTTTTTCAGGATCAGCGGTTTTTGTGGTCACTTTGGTAAAATAGGCCATCTCTTTTTTAAGACGCCATGCAAGCGTGCCTTTCTTCCCGAGGCCATTTTTTTTATCGACCGCAGCAACCAAGTAGATTTTGTGCCCGTTAATCATTTATATAGCTATAGGAAACTTAATAAACGGTTCGTGCGTGTAATTTTTGAGCTCAAAATCATCTTGAGTAAGATCCCAAAAATCCTTGTGTGCGATTTCAAGTGTTGGAGGAGTATGTGGCTTTCTTTCGAGTTGTTTTTTTATACCATCTACATGGTTCGAATAGATGTGTGCATCACCAATAGCATGGACAAAGTGTCTCGGAGTTAAGTTACATTCCTTCGCCACCATCATGAGGAGTATGGCATAACTTGCAATATTGTAGGGGACACCTAAAGCCATGTCCGCACTTCGTTGGTACAGTTGCAGATCAATATGGTTATCTGGTGAAACATTGAATTGGAAGAGTGTATGACATAGTGGCGGAGCTGACTTTTTCCCAGAAATCAATTCCTGAATATCTGCCACGTTCCAACCACTCACAATGAGTCGTCTAGATTTTGGGTTATTCTTTATTTGATCTAAGACATCTTGAATCTGATTTATCTCTCTGCCGTCATGACTCGGCCAACGGATCCATTGTTTGCCGTATACTGGCCCTAACTCTCCCCATTTTTCAGCAAAAGAATCATTGTCTTTAATTTTTTCTACAAATTCTTTTAGCGTTTCATCTTGGTAGTCATCAGAAGCTTTATAGGTTTCATATGGCCATTCATTCCAGATCGGTACATTTCTGTCTACTAGGTATTTAATGTTTGTGTCTCCCTTTAAAAACCACAGAAGCTCGACAATAATATTATCAATTTTAACTTTTTTTGTAGTAACGAGTGGAAACCCCTCTCGTAAATCATATCTGGCTTGAGCACCAAAAATAGAGACAGTACCCGTACCGGTTCGGTCATCTTTTACTTCACCATGCTCTAAAATGTATGAGACAAGATCGAGATAGTTTTTCATAATCGATGTTAAAACTAGTATCTTTATTGTACGGGAATAACCCATGAAGTGCAAACAAAAAAACCACCAGAAATTTCTGGTGGTTTTTGGAAAGGACTAAAAATCTTAAGATGCTTCTTTAAGATCAATGTAGTATTCGTATGTGCCCTTAAGAGAATTACCCTCAGTATCTTCAAGCCCTGTAAGTGTGACTGTCACTTTTACGGGTTCCTCTGTAGCTTTTGCAGGAACAATCGGGTCGGAAACGGTAATGACAAGCTTCTTTTCATTCGTGTCAAACTCGATTGTTCTTTTTGCTTCACCTCCTGTGGACGATTTTACTTGAACGTTTTTTTCATTGATTGTCTTTTCATCAAGCTCATTTTCAAAGTAAAGCGAGATTGTTTTAAGAGGATTTTGTACTTCAAATTCAGTGAGATCGCCCTTTTCTTGATAGTAGCCTTGAGGAATACGTTTAACTATTTTGAGATCCCCACCCTTGGAGGCTTGATCTTCTGAACAGACCTTTGTTTTTTCGTCTTCAAGCTTGATCTTGTTTTCTGGGACGGTGTATGGAATAAGTTCTTCGGTGTCCGCTGTAGTGTCGAGTGTGTAGTATTCAACACCTGAAACATCTGCTTTGCCTGCTATGTCCCACATGTTAGCGCAAGGCCCTGGTGAGTAGTCCATTGGTTGTTTTAGGAGAATAAGGTTGTCTCCGTCCAGACCAAGGATGAGATATTCAGATTCAGTTAACGATTCTTCAAAAAGTGACGCTGCTTTTTCGGTATCGGTGTTGTATGAGTAAATTGCTGAATCGACAGTGTTTCCAGTAACTGACACTATTCCAACATAAAGTAGCGTAGGATCTGTTTCGCTTTGCACGATGCTTGTTATTGCACCTTCCTTATCTTCCAGTGCTACTGTTAAAACCTCAGAAACAGTAATTGATGTGCCATCATCGAGTGTTACTATTTTTTCACTTCCAATGCGCATTGCATCAACAATATCTGCACCAGCCGTTTGCTTTTCGAGCTCTGCTTTAAGCTCATCAAGCTCAGTTTGAAGGGTTGTTAACTCTGATTGGGCGGTTGCGGCAAGTTGCTCCGCGTTAGACACTTGCGCTTCAAGGTTTGATTTTTCTTGAGTATATTGATTTTGCAGTGCAGAAATTGAGGTGTTGAGCCAGAAATAGATACCACCACCGGCAATAGCAGCACCCAGTATAAATCCAATAGCAGCAAAGAGGATAGTTTTTAATGCTCCGCCTGATTTTGCTTGTGGTTTGGTTGGCATAGGCGCAGGCGGTGCCTGCTGCTTTGGTGATTCAGGTGGTTTATTTAGAGGTGGTGGTGTTTGCGGGGCTTTTGGTGGTGCTCCACCTGGTGGAGGAGGCGTTTGGCCTGGAGTAGGCGCTGGTCCATTTGGCATAGATTTTTTTTACGTTTTGTATTACACAAATAGTGCATCATGAGATGCATATAGACATTCTAAGTGTACACTATTTTTTTAAAAAGGAGTACTGGAAATTGTTTATAAATAACATGTCCAAAGCAAAATGGATTGACAAAAGCTTCTTTTTGTGCTAAAATGAGACGCTTTGAGATCGCTCAAGGTCTCGCACTTTGGTAATTTTCTTCAAGGAGGAAGAAAGATGATTTACGTTTTTTTGACAATTATAGCCTATATTCTTTTCAACTTTTCGATTATTGAAGCAGGAAATTCCTTGTTAAACATTGCAATCGCAAACGTGATTGGTGGATTATTTACTATGTGGTGGCGGAAAGGCCGCCCATGGAAAGGCAATTTACTTCATGCCATCCCAGGCGCTATTGGTATTCCTTTGATCGTTTATGGCCTGAGTTTTTCCCACAAGAGTCTCCAGGCTCCGGGGGAAGTTATGGAAGTAGTTTATGATATTTTTATCGTAAGTTTTACCATTACTCTTTGGGCATTCAATAAGACCAAGATGGCAAAGGTTGATATGCCGCGCCATCTGGTAATGTTGGCTCTTGTTGGTTTGCGACTTGTTATTCACTGGAAGAGTCACTGGACATTCATGTCGTTTGTGCCCGTACTTGTTGCCGTTTTGGGATACATCTTGTTTAATACCTCGATTAAAATTTCTCAAAACAACCCGTCCACCAATAGTTTGATGAACATTTTAGGTGGTGTGGTACTTGCATTAAGTGGACTTTTTGTCCCTGGCGTTACAGTTGAACTTACATCGATATCTTGGGTTGCGGCATTCTCTGGCGGATCTATTTTGCTGCTCGTTTGGGCATTTGGGTCCAGTTACGGGTCAAAATTCTTTGCAAAATGCGTTGAAGTGGTACCGGCCATGGTCTATGACGGTTTGCTGCTCGCAGCGCCGCTTACTATTGGGCTCTGGTACGGCCAAAACTTCTACTTTGTTGATTTCTTGATCACACTTGGATTTCTTGCAGTTGCAGTTGATAGATTGTGGTGCCATAAATACGGTCTACCGTTTTATTTGGATGCTCTTGTTGGATTTGCGGGAGCTCGAAGATTCTAAACAATTCATTTGGAAAAAAATGAGTTTGAACACGTTCTCCAATGCGGGATGCGTGTTCTTTTTTTACAAAAAAACCAATATTGTGATGTAGAGCATGGCGTACTCTCATACAAACAAGTAAAGGAAATAGCAAAACTTCACTTGTACTAGAAAGGTAAAAAAGCAACAAAAAATCCCGTAATGCTAAGTGCATGCGGGATTTTGAATATGTCGTGTTAATCAGAACGAATACACACCACTGAGTCTGCCGATCCATCCATCAGTCATAACTGATTTTCCAAGGAAGAACTTCAAGAACAGCTTTTTGAGTGGGCTAATGCCAACTGTGCCGCCAATAAGTACGTCTACCTTTTCCATATCATACGTAAGTTCAACTTGCGGGCCAACGTTCCAGCATGTTACAAAAAATCGCATAAATAAGAAATCTTTGGCATTTTCACGGTCAAATTTTAAGAAATAATTCGTCCACAGTTGCGAGGATACAAAAGAGTAATCAAAGAATAAAAGCAACACACCAATGAGTGACTGAGGAGTACCGGTCTCAAGAGCAATATCGGTGCCAACAAAGGTAATAATGTTGAGTCTGCCTTTTTTTGCAATTGGTATGAGAAAGCTCCAACCGACATCAACTTCTATCCATTTGTCGGTGTTAACAATTGTTTCTGCAATAAAGCCAACTTTTGTCTCATGGATAAGCCAGAGTGAGAGTGATCGGTCTAGGTCAAAACGTGCAAATGTGGTTTGGGCGTATGCGTTGTTTGGAAACAGGGTAAAAAGAAAAAGTAGTAGTAGGGGGTTTTTGAGGGTCATATTTTTCTCCTTGTTTGTGCTCTTTTGTGTAAGCCTTCTAGCCTTCGGTGGTTTGCTTAAAATGTGCTATAGCTTTTTCTTTTCTATAAACAGTGCCTTTCCAAGAGTAAACTTGTGCAAATAACGAACTTACATTTCTTGGATACGAGCGAGAAAAGACTAAATCTATTATATCCTCTTCTTTTACTTCAATATAAGGATTAATTGGCAAAAAACAATGCTTCAAACAATCTGATGTTTGACCTTTTTCAATATCATCTCCTGTGATATCAAAAGCAACAGTATTACAAAGCTTTGCCATAAAACTACCTTTAAACCCAGTGAGTGCAGCGTTTCTAGTTACAACGAATGTAATGCATACTGCATACTCTGCATGATCGTTTCCATCAAAGTTGAATTTACATGCAATTTGAGGAGTACTCAGATACAAAGTTCTAGGAAGAATACAGTCATAGTAGAGGTTAAATGGATCGCTTATGCCGCGCATAATAAGTTTGTGTTTTTCATTGATGCTACGATAAGAGCGGGTTCTAATTTGTTCATGTGCTTTTAAACTACTAACGGGAACAAGCAATGTTTCTAGGCTCATGGGAAGCATAGCACCACCACTCTTAAGAAATCTATTTCTAGCATCAGCTAGAATTGGTGTCATGTTTTCATTATCGCCTAAATTACCTAAAATCTCTGACAGTACTAAATCTACCCGTTCCGGAATAATTGTATCAAATGATAGTGCATTAAATATCTCAAAATTCTCTAAAAATCCTGCGTGAGAAATTCTTGCTTTAGCTTGATGTATCTTGTCTTCATTCATTTCAATTCCATACACTTTTTGAGCTCCTGACTGAAGCGCCCATAAAGATAATATACCCGTGCCGGTTCCAATGTCTACAACTGTCATGCCTGATTTTACCACTTGAAAAATTGCTTTTTTGTAAGAACTCATTCTTAGCTTGTCATTAAGCATGAGATGATGGAATGAATCATCCCAGTCAAGTATAAGCTCTGATAAGGGACACCATACTTGTTCTCTAATGTATTGCATGTGTGTATTCCAATGTTTCCTCCTTTATAATTAAAATGGTACAGATCAAAGTAACTTCTTTGACTGTGCAGTGTACCATATAGTATAAATTTGTCAATACATTATGAAAAACCAATGACCATTTCTATCTTTATTTAATACATAAATAGAATAGATGGTATATATTTGTCAATAATATTGACAAATATCAATCAATGCGCTACACTGGATATAAGAAGAATAATCATAAAAAAATGAACCTCAATAATGTGCTCAAAAGGATAGGCCTTGATCAAAAAGAACGTAAAACGTATTTGGCACTTTTGACCCTTGGGGAAGGAACGGTCAAAGAGGTAGCGCATGAGGCAGGATTAAAAAGGACCCATGTCTACAATATTTTGGAAGACTTGGCAAAAAAGAATCTCATTTCAAAGTCACCCGATGCAAAGCGTATAACCTATTTTGCTGAGCACCCCAAAAGACTCCTTAAAGAGATTTCTAAAACAAGTGATGCAATAAAATCGGTTCTACCCGATCTTGTTAGTTTGTATGGACTCCATGAAGCAAAGCCGCGCGTGCGGCTTTTGGAAGGGACAAGGGGAATAGAACAGGCGTACGATGAGGCACTGACATATGACAAAATCGACATGTGTGCCTCTCTCAAAAACGTAAAGCACAAGTTTGATAAGAGCATTGACCTCGTAAGCAAGAAGCCAAAAAAAGACAAGAATACACATATCAGAGATTTACTGACGTATGACACAGTCGGTCTACAGTACGCAAAA
This sequence comes from Patescibacteria group bacterium, assembly GCA_018818205.1. Taxonomy (GTDB): domain Bacteria; phylum Patescibacteriota; class JABMPQ01; order JABMPQ01; family JAHIRA01; genus JAHISJ01. The sequence continues at coordinate 9,637 of JAHISJ010000028.1, read as the reverse complement.
AAGGAAACGAGGAAAAATCATGAGATAAGACTTCTCCCAAAGGAATTTGATTTCCCCATCGATTGTTTTATGTATGGAAGCACGGTGACCCTTTTTTCACTCAGAGAGTTTGAGTTCGCACTTATTATTGAAAACAAAGATATAAAGGCAGCGCTTGGTACGTTTTTTGAACTCGCCTGGCGGCAAGGCGTAGTGCCTCGCAGTAAATAATGGTAAAATTGTTGTACTGTTGTAGAGACACAAGATTTTGTGTCTCTACAACAGTACAACAATTTTGTGTCGCCACATACAATTTTACCATCCCCATGCCCAAATCAATTTTTTCCGCTGCAACCATTCTAATTGGAACAGTCATAGGCGCAGGCATATTTGGTGTTCCGTATGCGCTTTCTAAAATTGGATATATCCCCGGGGTGTTATACCTCATAATCATTGGAGTCATAAACCTTCTTGTCTTTTTGTGTTACGGCGAGGTTGTTGAGCGGAGTAAAGACGATCATCAGATGACGGGACATGCAGAGCGGTACCTTGGCAGTAAGGGCAAAAGTGCTATGGCGTTTACCATGATATTTGGGAGCCTTGGCGCACTTTTAGTCTATTTAATTGGTATTGGTGATTTTACCTACACGCTTCTTGGCGAGAGCATTGGCGGTTCGCCGTTTTTATACTCGTCACTCTTTTTTATTGTGGCAAGTTTAGTGATACTTGCGGGGCTGGGTATGATTGTGTGGTTTGAGCGGGTAATGGTGGTGGTGCTTATGCTTATTGTGATTCTCTTTTTGATTTTTGGTCTTCCGCATATTTCAATCGACAATCTTTTGTATACTGATTTTTCCAATCTCTTCTTGCCGTACGGCGTCTTGCTCTTTGCATTTGGCGGTGTTTCTGCAATTCCAGAGATGTACCGCTTCTTATCGAAAAAAAACGGAGGGCTTAAAAAATCAATATACATTGGAACGATCATTCCACTCGTGCTATACATCGTTTTTGCATTAGCTATTGTTGGAGTAAGTGGTAGGGAAACAACCAGTGAAGCAGTTGAGGGGCTTTCTCGTTTCCTAGGTGGCGGCATTGTTGCACTCGGAGCAATTTTGGGTATCTTTACGATGGGAACCTCCTTTTTAACGCTTGGTCATATTGCAAAGCAGCTTTTGATGAAAGACTATAAGCTAAACAAAATTCTTGCGTGGGTACTTGTCTGTTTTATTCCCTATATTATTTATCTTTTGGGACTTACCAATTTTATTGAAGTAATAGGCATTGTGGGTAGTGTAACCGGCGGGCTCTACGGTATTTTGGTACTGCTTATGTACAGAAAGGCGCGGAGAGAAAATGTTGGTAAGCCAAAACTGACCATCAAACTCCCTACATTTGTCCACTATCTCTTGCTTTTTGTCTTTGTTCTTGGAATAGTATACGAGATCATCTTTCTCTTTCAAAAATGAAGAATGCGTTAAGAAAAATAGTGCCTCAGTCAATAATACTCCAGTATCATAAAATGCTGGCGCTTTTGGCTGCGTGGATCTATGGGCATCCATCAAAAAAGATGACCGTCATTGGTATTACAGGGACGGACGGTAAAACAACCACCACGATACTGACCGCTCATTTTTTAGACACGGCCGGCAAAAAAACCGCGTATCTTACCACCGCGGAGTTTAAAATTGGTGACAAAAAGTGGATAAACGATACCAAACAAACAATGCCTGGCAGGTTCAAGCTTCAAAAGTTTTTAAAACAAGCAGTAAAAGAAGGATGTACTCACGTGGTGGTTGAGACATCATCTCAAGGAATAGAACAATCTAGGCACTTAGGAATCAACTATGATGTTGCCGTATTTACTAATCTCTCACCAGATCATCTAGAAGCACATGGATCATTTGAGCGCTACAAGGCGGAGAAAGAAAAACTTTTTAAAAAGATTTCTAGCGATTTTAGAAAAGAAGGGGTGCCTAAAATAAGTGTGGTAAATGTGGACGATGCATATGCAGTCGATTTTCTAGCGTACGCTGCAGATAAGAAAGTAGCATATACACTTAAAGACAGGGTAGTAGCTAAAGAAAACGTTAGTACGGACGTTGCTATTGTAGGAGCTTCGTCGATTGCCGCTTACCATGGTAAGACGTCGTTTGATGTAACAGAGGAGGACAACAAGTCATATTTATGCAAAACACCACTCATTGGTACGTTTAATGTAGCAAATACTCTCGCAGCACTTTCGGTGGCGAGGTCTCTTGGTGCAAGTAAGGAACAAGCGCAAAAAGCAGCTGAGACCACGCCAAAAGTTCCCGGAAGGCTCGAGATTATTGATGGTGGACAGCCATTTATGGTGGTTGTTGACTATGCGCATGCTCAAAAGGCACTTGAGGAAGTACTTAAAGCGGTTACACCGTACGTGACTGGGAGACTCATCAGTGTTTTGGGGTCATGTGGCGGTGGCAGGGACGTGAAAAAGCGACCCACGTTGGGAAAAATTGCCGCAACGTATGCTGATATCGTCGTCGTCACAAATGAAGATCCGTACGATGAAGACCCTATGACAATAATCAAACAGGTATCACAAGGGGCGCTTGATGCAGGAAAGGTGTTAGGTGAGAATTGCTTTGAAGTTTTGGAGAGAAAAGAAGGCATAAAAAAAGCCCTCAGTGAGGCCAGGAGTGGTGATGTAGTGTTGATTACGGGTAAGGGGTCTGAGCAGTGCATTGTGTCAGAAGGTGGAAAGAAGATACCGTGGGATGACAGAAAAGTGGCAAGAGAGCTACTACATGAGATAATAGCCACCAACAGCGATAACGATTCCAATAAGTGACCCAACAATAATTTCTGAAATAGTGTGTCCAACACGGTGACCGATCTGGTTGTTTTTACCGTTTAGTTCTTCTATCTCAACCGGTACTTGTTTAGCGAGTTTAAGAATGATTTTTCCTTGCTCTTCCAAAATCATACGCAGGCCAAACGCATCTCTGATAATAATCGCTGAGATAACAAACGTAATGCCAAACGCAGAAGAGACAAATCCTTCCTGAAGTCCAACCGCGGTACAAAGCGCTACCAAAAAGGCCGAATGTGAAGACGGCATACCACCGTATGCGTCTAAATAGTGCCACTGAAACTTCTTTTTCTTGGACAGTTTAATGACAAACTTGATAAATTGTGAGAGTACTCCCGCAAAGAGAGCCGCGGTGAGCACGTAAGGGAAAACAATCATAGTATTATTTAATACACTCTAGTATACACGTTTTTTAGAAAAACATCAATGTATTTTTGCTTTGACACATCGTCAGATTCCACACTTCTTGCGCTTTTTAAGAGCAAGGATGATTTTGTGTATAAGAAGCATTATGCAGTGCGGAGGCATTCTAAGATGCTCCTTACCTGGACAGAGGAGTTACTCAAAGAAGCAGGTATTTCAAAGGGAAAAATCACTGGCATTATCTGCATGGTTGGTCCGGGGTCGTATACAGGACTCAGGGTTGGGGTTGCTCATGCAAACGCGCTCGCGTTTGGGCTGGGTGTGCCGCTTTCTGGTATCAATAAATATGAAATTGCAAACGAGGTGTATAAGGAGCAGTACAAGACATTTAATATGGTGGTGCCATCGTATTTAGATAACGTACTTATGTGTAAAGGGGGTGTGGGCTTTGATACCAAGTCGTGTATCATGCGGTCTGGTGATAAAGTTTCTCGGATTGCGGGGACAACGATTTTAATAAGCGACAAAACACTTACAGACAAAGAAAAACCGATGTATGCAGATGAAGTGTGTTACTATCAGCATAAATCGATTTTGCCGATTTGGTTTGAGTTAGGGAAGAAGCGACTCAGGAAAGATGTGTTAGTAGAGCCGGTTTATTTTATGGGGGCGGTGAGGAAGAAGAAATGAAACCTTATTACGATTTTGAAAAGATAAAGTATTCAACCGACGGACCGACTTTTGAAAAAGCGGTGGATATACATGAAGTGGGACGTGTTCAAGGTGTGAGCGAAAATGCAGTTGACCACTCGGTTCATGCGACGGTACTTGGAAGTAAACCATATCGGGTTTTTGTATCTTTGCATCACTATGACGAGGGTAATTGTGAATGTTATTTGGGTCAGCGCGATATACTTTGTAAGCACATGGTTGCTTTGGCGATTTATGCCGTTATGAATGGCAAAAGTATACCAAAAGAAGACAAGGAGTTGCCCGGATTTCCGGTTTGCAGTGGTCGAAAAGGTGAAATCAATGAAAATGAATTAAAAAAGTTTAAAAAAGCTGTTACTTCCGCCATGACGTATATTAAACCCTATAATGGACCTTCCAAAATCTGGTTTGCGTATCAAAATTCTCTCATGGAAGGATGCAATAGACTCACCCCTCTTGTTTCAAAATTACCGGTCAGTTTTCAAACCGCTACGTTGCTTGTAAACATGCTCTTAAGACTTGAAAGAAAGATCTGTAACGGGGTTGATGATTCGGATGGAACAGTTGGAGGATTTATGCAACAAACGGTTGATGTCCTATTGAAGTATGTAGAGGTTGATCCAAACTGTGTTGAAGCATTTAAGCCTTTGGTGGGTTTAGAGACGTGTTTTGGGTTTGAAGAACCACTGGTGAGGATCTTGGATGAAATGGATTAATCAAAATCTTCTTTTATCGTTTTTTGTTTTGTGCTATACTGATTTTAAGCGGAGAAACCGTAAACCACTCTTTTGTAAGTTTACGGCAAAGGCCGCTTTTTTGATTTTAGATATTTGTCACGGTAACAAATATCTAATAAACGTAAGGTAAATCTATGGCAAAATAATCTAAAGGCAAACTCTTGGCAGTATTTCAAGGTAAAAAAATCAGGAGAGTTTGGGATGAGAAAAAAGAGAAATGGTATTTTTCAGTAGTTGATATTATTGAAGCATTGACGGAAAGCACTGTTCCAAAAAGATATTGGAGTGATCTTAAGAATCAATTAAAAAATAAAGGTAGTGAAGTGTACGAAAAAATCGTACGGTTGAAATTAAAGGCACAGGACGGACCAATACATAGCACGGCTTTAGCCTTTCCTCAACCCGTCGGCTTTAGCCGATGGGTTGTTGAGTCACCAATATTCATACTGAAGAACTAAACTATCTATTTATGTGCGGTATATTAGCTTTCTACAAAATAAAAAATATAAAAGGGCTTGAGAAAACCTTATTTTTACTGAAACATCGCGGTCCAGATGATTTTTCTACATTTTTCAGCAAAGAATGTACGCTCGGACATACGCGTCTTGCTATTATAGACCCTGAAAATGGTAGGCAACCTTTTTTCTCAACCGACAAAAAAATAACCGCTGTTTACAACGGTGAGATATATAATTTTGAAGAAATAAAAAAAGATAATAATTTCAATTCTTTAAATAGTGATAGTGATGGGGAAATTATTATTCCATTATTTAAAAAATATGGCCTGGATTTTCCGAAATATTTAAAGGGGATGTTTTCTATTGCAATATATGATGGGGAAGATCTATACGTTGCTAGAGATCACCTTGGCATTAAACCATTGTATTATTGTCACGGCAAGGATGGAATATGTTTCTCTTCAGAAGCCAAATGTCTAACACGTTTCCATTCACAAATAGAAATTTTTCCACCAAAAACAATTTGGTCTAGCAAACATGGCTTTCACTCATACATGATTAAGGCATGGGAGAATAAAGATTATATATCAAAGCTTGAACCTGATTACAGTCTGATTAAATCAACGTTTGAAAAAGCAGTTATAAAGATGTTACGCAGTGATGTTCCAATTGGAGTTTTCTTGTCAGGAGGGTTAGATTCCAGCCTAATTGCCGCTATTGCTTCAGCAAATACAAAGAAATTTCATACTTTCGCAATAGGAGCACCTGATTCTACTGACACATATTTTGCACGGCTTGTTGCCGATCATATAAAATCCACACATCATGAAATAAACTTTTCTTGCGAAGAAGCTTTCTCTTTATACGAAAAAATAATTTATCATTTAGAAACCTATGATTCAGCAATATTATATGCTGCTCCTGCAAAATATATTCTGTCTCAATATGCCTCGAAATATATAAAAGTGATTCTATCCGGACAAGGTGCCGATGAGGCATTCGGGGGATATAGCCATTTCGAACAAGAAAAAAACGATGAACAAAGATTCCAAAATGAGTTATTAGAAAAAATCAACACGTTACATTTTGGGATTTTGCAATCAGAAGACCGCATGTCCATGGCCAATTCATTAGAAGCTAGAGTACCATTTTTAGACGAAGATTTTCTGGACTTAGTAATGAAGATCAAGCCAAAAATGAAATTTCACACAAATGACAAAATAGAAAAATACATACTACGGCACGCATTCAAAGGGTTGCTGACAAAAGAAATTTTGTGGCGGAAAAAAGAACCTTTTGGTGACGCCTTAGGGAAAAGATGGAAACAATATTTACATAAAAAAGTAGATATCCTAGTAACAAATGATGATTTAGGCAATGCGAATAAGAAGTTTACAGATGACCCGCCAAAAACAAAACTAGGATATTATTTTCGACAAATATACGAGAAACACTTTCCTCATAAATACATGCCTAAAATAACTAAATGGACAGCATGGTCCCCCTAACATTATATTCATGATAAATATCAAAAAATATATATTTTCCGTTAACAATGAAATTTTATTCGGAAATAGTATAACTACAGAGAAGCTAGGCAAGCCAGGGTTTGTTTTCTTGCAAGGCGCAGGAGCTGTTAGAAAAGAATCGAGAATTCCTTTTTGCAAGCTTTTGCTGGAAAAAGGAATTTCATCCTTTATTTTTGATTTTTCAGGTCACGGTGAAAGCACTGGTCAACTACAATCTTCTAGCCTAAGTAAGAGGGTAACGGAAGCAAAAGTAGCATTAAAAAAGCTAAATCGAAAATTACCAATTACTATATGTGCTTCGAGTATGGGTGGATATATAGCTATTAAACTGACTGAAACGGAAGAAATAAAAAATTTGATATTAATGGCTCCAGCCGTTTACCACAAAAAAGCTTATGATGTGCCTTTCACAGATAATTTTTCGAAAATAATACGGAGACAAGATAGTTGGCAATCTACGGACATCAAAACATCTCTTAGAAAATTTTGTGGAAATCTGCTTATTATTATTGGAGAAAATGACGATGTGATACCCAGAAACGTGATAAAATCAATTGATGATAATTCCATTAACGTGATTAAAAAAGAGATTATAGTTCTTCCTAATGCACCGCACGATCTTTTCTCTTGGTTCAACAATAATCCTAAAACAGCTAAAATGATCATTGAAAAAATTATCCATTTTCAATCTTAAAAAGTGTTTTGGCGAGGGCAATTCACCCCCCGGTCCCTCTTGCCTTCGCCAAAACGGAATCAATTCGCCCTTTAAAATAAGTGAAAAGCGATCGCGGCATCAGGAATAGTAAAAATGTACTTCGTTCGGTCGCTTGGCTCCCTCCGACTACGCTGCGCTCTCGCTTCACTGCGTTACGCTCGGGTCGCCTAACATATGACTGAATTTGATGATGCATTTCAGAAGAGAGATGAATAGTGAAGTAGTTTGTGGATGTATAAACGTAAAAAAATAACTATGCACTTCAAAAAAATTGTCATTTTGGACAAAATTGCACTGACAGAAAACACAATTAGAGAGATTGGTAAATATTCAGAAAACACAGTGGACATTTTTAACTCTGATCCAAAAGACAGCAATGAAACTATAGAAAGGCTTGCTGAGGCTGATTGTGTGCTACTAAGCTGGAGAACCTCTATAACTAAGGAGATCATTGAAGCGTGTCCAAATCTAAAATTCATATGTCTCTGTGCTACAAATGCTAGTTTAATCGACCTTAAAGAGTGCTCAAAAAATAAAATTACTGTTTCCAATGTTAAGGATTACGGAGACATAGGCGTTGTCGAATGGATCTTCTTTGAGCTCCTTAACCTTATTAGAGGCTTTGGTAGCTATCAGTGGCGAGAACAACCCTCGGAACTTTGCGGAAAGGTATTTGGGATTATTGGTCTTGGAACTATAGGCAAGATGGTTGCTGATATTGCTCTGTGTTTTAATATGAAGGTCATCTATTTCAGCAAAGAAAGGGATGAAGAATATGAAAAGAGAGGGGTATTATGTACTAAAAAAAAGGAACTTTTACAAAAGAGTGACTTTATAACGTTGCAAACACCAAAAAATGTGGTGATTCTAGACAAGAGTGATTTTGATCTAATGCAAGGAAAAGTTCTTATAAACAATACACTAGGGAAAGCTTTCAAAGAGAGTAACTTAATTAAATGGATTAAAGAACCCAACAATTATTTAATTATGGATATGGCTACTGATTTTAAAAGTGACTTTAAAGACTTGGATAGAGTTATTCTGTCAAATGTAATTTCAGGGCAAACAGGGGAGACGGTTCAAAGGCTATGTAGCAAAGCCTTGGACAATATAACTGGGTATCTTAATGAGAGACCTATTAACAAGATTGACTAAGCTACACAATTCACAACACATACAAAAATTCAGTCTTAATGTTACGTTATAAAAAATGGATATCTTATGAAAATATATATCGGACACTCAGGCGAGTATGATTTTAAAAAAGAATTATACGAGCCAATTCGTTTGAGTGTGTTAAATAAAAAACATGGAATAGTGTTGCCCCACGAACAGAGTCTTGAACAGTTCGAATCAAAGAATTTTCTTGAAAAAGAATGTGATGTTATGATTGCAGAAGTGTCGTATCCATCGACAGGCTTAGGGATAGAGCTTGGCTGGGCTGATTTGTTTAAGTGTCCTATTATCTGTATATATCAGAGCGGTTCAAAAATATCTAATTCGCTTCAGGTAGTATGTGAAAAATTTGTAGAGTATACTGATAAAGACGATATGATTAAGAAATTAGATAGTGCATTATCAGTGTTGCGAGATTGAAATTAAACATCGCATAACACGAAAAACAGCTCAAGAAAAGCATTTTATTATTTTTTATGACTCAATATGAATAAAATAATAGAATCTGCCAAATTTGTTGTCGATAATTCCCAACAGGTAACAATAAACTCTCAAGAAGTTGATGTTTTTTGTGACTATTTTAACCACGAACACATTAAGCATTGGTTTGATGAAGCTCCATTTGATATCAGAAAGTTAAGCATCAAAGATAGATTACATTTCTTGCTTGTGTTTAATGCCATCAGTTTTAGCTACTGGGGAGATCCAAAGTGGAACATTAAATACAACAGCGAAGAATTAGATGGTGCGTATGGAATGATTGGTGCAGTTGGCAGAGCAATTGAAAATATACTTCCCATTTTGGATGCAAGATATCTTTCTAGTATCAGCAAATCAACATTTTTTAAAATTCTTGAAGGTAATATAGTGTAAACATCACTACGAAAAGTGGCTTCCAAGGTTTTGTCCTAGTGAGGTTCTTTTTTTTATGCGAGTTTTCTCTTTAAAACATCCTCGCCGAGACGTCAACAACTGAAAGGCTCTCTGTCAACCAGTGTGGGACAAAGTTAATTGACTAGGCTTAAGAAAGGCTAAAGATACCTTTTCGACATAGACTTGGGGGTTTTTGAGGCCAAAACTGAGTCTTTTGATGAGTTTACACTTGGTATGTATACCTT
>JAHISJ010000027.1 GCA_018818205.1 Patescibacteria group bacterium | reverse complement strand
AGGTATACATACCAAGTGTAAACTCATCAAAAGACTCAGTTTTGGCCTCAAAAACCCCCAAGTCTATGTCGAAAAGGTATCTTTAGCCTTTCTTAAGCCTAGTCAATTAACTTTGTCCCACACTGGTTGACAGAGAGCCCTTTTTTTCTTTACAAAAAGGCAAATATATAGTATGATAATTTCTACTAACGAGTCAACTTTATGAAACGATTTAGCTTACTTTTACTCCCGCTATTCTTAGTGTTACCAACCGCATGTAGCGTCATTGACGACGGTGCTAGTTTTGACTTTGGCGAGTTGCAAGAATCGGTAAATACTGCCGTAGAAAATACTAACAATCAAGAATACGGCGAGCTTTCAATTGATCTTGAGAGAATTAGTCCCGACGAAGACATCATCTCTAAAGACGTCCCTGAAAATGGAGAAGTCGAGCAAGAAAAAAGTGTTAAGCCTCAGACTCCACCTCGTGAGGGCTACACTGTTTCTACAGAAGAAATCTCGGCATTTTATGAGGCAATAAAAACGGTGTTTGACATAGAAACTGTGGATACCATTCATAAAGATTTAGAAGAGCTTAAAAAACGGTATCCCGAAGGCTACTACGTTGTAATAAAGGTGGGTACTAGCTCTCCTGAGACAGTCAAACAATTTTATGATCAATCAATTGAGGAACCGGGGAACAGAATGAATCTGTTGGTGCACGAACTTACTCATATGGGATCAAATATGTGCTTTGTCAGTGGCGCGGAAAACACTGCTTCGTGCATGCTCCCTATTGCTGATCTTGAGAAATACGCGTTCTTTATTGCACCAAATATCATGATTACCCCGTTTCACCCTGACAGACTGCACACAAAAGATGAGCTTCAGGTATACGTTAAGGACTTTAACACCGAATTTGACAACCTCTATTTACAAAAAGAAATGGGCACGATTTTTGGTACACTCGACGAACTTAACTCCTACACAAAGAGTATAAGAACAGAGCTTGCCTACTCAGATGTTGACCATCCGGCATATATTTACTTTGAGTATAGTAATGTCTTAAGAACGATCTATCACCTTGCGCAGAGCCTATACCATGCCAAACATCACGACCCGGAAACATGGAACTATCTTACCTCAAACAAAAGCGTTGCCTACGCTATTTACTTTATCAAGAGTCAAGCAGAGGGTGAGCTTGCTCACGTAGACACAAGCAAATACACCGACCCAATCTACGCTGATACCACGCGAGAGATACATGATTCAAAAAGAAGGCTCGATGCCATTGGCGGCATTTTTGATGAATACTTTGCCGCAAGTGGATTAACTGACCAAGAAAAATCGTACGATTTAACAAACGAACATTTGCGTGAAATTGGCATTGAAGTCACTTCCGCTAAATAAAACAAAATAAAAATTTTAAAAAAACGCTAGGGGAGAGTCATTACTCCCCTTTTTTTTGATTTATTTTCCCCAGTAATCTTCATCATTTTGTGCCGATTTTTTGTATACATGCCCCTTCCACATTGGATACTTATTATGAAATGACTTGACAAAATTGTCAAGTATTGTTACTATACTATGCTCTACTCAAAGCCTCTATTGAGCTTTGTGAGAAGCATGAACCTTTTTTCAGGAGTGAACGATGCGAATTGTCTTAGAACAAATGCGTATTGAAGTTGAAATTGATAACACCCACGTTGTGGCTCCTTTTGCATACTTAAAACCGCCTATTCCCTTACAGGCAAGTTCACAGGTTAAAAAACAAAGTCGAAACAAGAAGTTCAAAATTGCTGGACTTATCACCTTGCTCTTTTCGCTTCTGGGACTAAGTTCCGGCGGCACTTATTACTTCGCAATTAAGTCGATCAAAAAACTTGTTCATGTTCAAACGCAGCAAAAACGGAAATTTGAAATTGTCATTTTTGAGGAACGTAAATTGAAGCCAAAAAAATTCAAAGTGCTTGTCATTCCTCCTCCGGTATTTATTGAAGAAATTCCGCAGGCTTCCCCACTCTTAAAAGCATCGTTTGATGCTAAAAAGAAAAGGTTCAAAATTGTATTTGGCAAAAAACGTTTTTCATTCAAAATGCCGCGGAACCGTAGAAAAGTTCTAAGGCGTCATCGCAAAAAAAATCATAAGCGCGTAAAATGCGCTTGTAAATAATCATAACGATTAATTACTACCCCTACCCTGCTCTGTGGCTCGGTAAGGGGTTTTTATTTAAAGAAGCAAGTTTTTCTATCTCTTCTTTAACCGACTCACTCTTTACCGCATTTATATGCCCTTCCCCTCGTACCAGCCGCATCTTTGCCGGTAGTCTTTCCTTTAAGTATGCTCCATGCGAGAGCATCACGTACGGGTCATCATCGGAGTATAGGAGTCGCCACTTCCCTGCTTTCTTTTGCAGTGCATCAAAATCAAGGTCATCAAATGGTTTGTCAAAAAACTTTTTAAGCTGCGACCATCCGAGATCTTTTACCGGCGCTGCAATAAGAAGCGCGCCTGCAAACGGTTCACCTTTCCACTCATCTAGCAAATAGATAATCGCAGGTCCGCCAAGACTGTGGCCAATTAAATACGTGTTTGAGACATCGTCCGGGAGGACTTCTTTTATCGTGTTCATCCATTCTTCTCTGTTTGGTGTATCAGCATGGGGAAGATCTGGAATAATAACGTTGTATTCCTTGAATTCTTCTTTGATCCAGGGAAACCAGTTTTCTTTTGAGTGGCCACCCAAGCCGTGTAAGAATACGAGTGTTTTCATAATGACTAAAATCCTTTTGTACGATACGTTATCTCCACGCCATGCACCTCAGCATTTGGTGGCAGTGACGCGCTTACATGATAATTATACTGACTATTGTCGACTGCACCATCAAAGAGTGAACTTGTTTTTGCTTCTGCAACGTTTACTCCCGGTGTTACGGAAAGCTGCGCTATGGTACTCGCCCCTGAATTATTACGCGCATAGCGCTGAAAGTTCACGTTCATGGTTCCCCCATCACCTTTGTAAAACAAGGTTACCTCCTGAACCTGTGCTCCATCCGGTACATGAACGGGTGCAAAAAAGGCAATAGTTTCTGTAATATCAGTATTTTTGAGATAGTTACCTATAGTGTAGCTTGGAATAAATGTTGGTGTTGCGATGGTAAAATCTGCTGCGCCTATAGCTAGATTACTTTCCACCATGTCTGTCTTTTGAACGTACCGAGAGTCTGCAGAAGAGGAAGTAAATGTACCTGAAACGTCTAGATCACCAGTGAGTTTTGTGTTTCCTGAAGTCTCTAGGTTCCCTTGAATTTCTGCATCATCATTAACAATAAACGGCATGTCATCGCCACCACCTGCTTTTTCCCCACGCCACACACGCCCATCTATTCTGACATTGTCACCAAACGCTACCGGATTGTCGTTTCCGTCACTATCTACTGTTGCATTTACGATAGTGCCGTTAAAAAACGTGACACCACCTAACCCTTGCTCACCAACGTACAACGACTTTACGCGCGCGGTGTTGTTTACGACGAGTTCATCGTTGTAGGTGATAGTACCTGCATACACTGCGCCGGCAACGAAGAGTGTTGCGAAGAGGGTGGTGGCTATCACGGAGAAGATTGTCTTTTTCTTCATGTTGTTTTTGGTTATGTTGAGACGCAAGATGTTGCGTCTTTACTGTTGAGACACAATATGTTGCGTCTTTACACTGAAATTCGGGTGGGATAATCCTCCCCTACGGGCGCCAAAAGAGATACTTTTTATCTAGTGAGAGCCCTTTGAGAGACACAAACTGCGTCATGAATGCAAACGCGGTATTGCTTGCCATATAAAATGCAGCAATGCCGACAGTAAAGAGTCCCCTTTCCAAGATCACCACCGGGATCAGTGAATTCCAGACAGGTGCCGGAAGTCCAAACGCATAGAGAAACGTCACCGATCCAATCGCATGTGCGGTAAACGTCGCACCTAAACTTCGTAAAATGAGACTTCTTTTTTGAAAACTCGCAATAATTGGAATGAGCCAAAATGCTGAAAATAAGAATGCCTGTCTTCCTTCAGGATGTATTACAAACAACACAATACAGATAACTGGGATGATGACACCGCTGAGAGATACAAGCGTTTTAAGTCGTTTAGAGAGAGTGCTACTTTTTGATATCAGTTTGGAAAATGAATCTCTTCTTACTGACCGTGTGCTAAAATAGAGTGCGGCAAACACCATTGGGAAAAGTCTAACAAACGTCACCAAATCAAATGACTTTCCATCAAAAAGAGTATACAAAAGTTTAACAATAAGTACAGAAAGTGCACCTGCAAAGCCACCAAGAAACGCACCAACCGTAGGGCCGGAGAGTTCAAAAAAAGAGAAGTACTTATCTGATCCAACGATTTGATTGATAGGGATATAGCTGAATGCAAGCCCAATTATGACGAATAATCCAAAATAGAGTAATTTTTTCATGTGCCCGAATTAACGTTAAAAATAGTGGTTCCTCCTCAACTTTTGTTTATCAGTAATCCATGAGATTTGTATGTTACACCTTGTATATGGGCATGATACCGTGGTTTTTAAGAGTTCGTCAAGAAGTGGACATACTATGAGCAACTTTCATGAATTACCCACCACTCTACTATATCACCCCGGACATTCTTTCTGAAGGTTGATCCGGGATCTCATTGCTTACAGATGGACACTCAATCCTACTCTTTCCAAAACAGTACACTTTGCTTAGATTTTTTGAGAAAAGATGGCCTGTTTTAGAAAGAGTAGGATTGAGGCTTGTTGTAGCCATTCTACTCCAAAAACCTTGACAAATAAACAAAAACAGTGTATAGTTACTAGCTTGATCATTGTGTACAAATTAGGGAGGAATAATGTCGAACCCCAAAAAAGGAGGCTCTAAAGCCTTCTTGGTAGTTGTAATTGGCCTATTAATTTCACCATTTGTGTTTCCAAGAGAATCACAAAAAGCGTGGAACGTGATTAAAGAAAACGCTTCTAAGTCTCTTAGTATGTGGAAGCAAGAACTTTCCGGGAAGAAGGCAAAGAGCCAATCCCGAAATATTCAGAGACGGTATAAGTCGTCTTATATTCCACAAAATTATGTAAAACAGCAGTATTCCGGAAATTATCGCGACAGATTTTTACGGTGTAGACGAGTTCCTTTTCATGTGACCTTTTATTATCCTGCTGTTCAAACACAGCTCCACGCAAAAAGTTATAAACGCAAAAGAAAGTGGAAACAGGAGAAGACTCAAAGCATTGTGGTGAAACGTTTAAACGAGACTAAATTCCCCATTACAGTTCCGTGGAAGTATTCTATCAATGGATCGTTTAAGTTGCACGCCAAACACGGTGGATTTTGGGTGTCTCATCACAGAGGAAATGTATTTAAAGAATACGTTCCTCGTCCCAGCTGCATTGCTAAAGGCGCTGGAGACCGTGTGAGAAAATTTAGAAATCCAGACCGTAACTGCATTAAACCCTTGTACCACGTTGCTGCTGATCAAAAACGATGCTTTAGGTATGGTACGCAAATGTACATACCTGCGTTTGATGGTTTGCACGTTAATGGTGGGAGTCACAATGGCATCTTTGCCGTTGGCGACATTGGCTCTGGAGTTAAAGGCTGCAATCGCATTGATGTGTTTTTAGGTGACGTTCACCAGAAAAATTACATTTACCGACTCCTCAAAAGCAGAGGAGTTAAAGAATTCAAACAAAGAAATGGCATTTATAGACTTTATCTTTACGGATATGTCTGTAAATAAAAACCCGCCTCGCTCTCCCCCTTAGGGAAAAGAGTGGTGCGGGATTTTTTTGTAAAAAAAAGCCCCTCATTTACTGAAGGACTTCTTTTGTTAATGACTGACTACTCTTACGGTTGAGTTTGTTCATACTCAATCTGTACTCCATGTAATGCAACATGATCATCACCAGTAAATGCTGCAGCAACATAATACGTATTTGCAGTATTATCAATGGTACCATTTGTCACAGTTGTGCTTTCTTCTGTATGTACAAGACCATCACATTGTGTAGAAGTTTTGGTGACAACATTAGAATCAGGGTTACCATCAAGAGCATATTTTTTAAGGCCACCAGCAACAGAGTATCCTGCTTGATCACAAATATAGGTAATCTCTATTTTTTTAACCACAGACCCTTGAGGTAAATGAATAGGTGCGGTAAATCCTGTTGGCATTGCATTTCCTGTTGGAAGTAATGCGCTTCCAGAATTTGCATAGAGGTAAGTTGACAAAACAGGTGTCATTCCTGACATAGGAACTGCTGAAGTACGCGTTACCGCATTCCACGTAGGATTACTCTTTGCTACGTAGTTACCAAGATCAGAGCTATTTGCTTTGCCTGCAAGCGCTACGTCTACATCTGACTTGTTCGCCTTAGCATCCACCGTAGGATTAGAAAGTGTTCCTGAGATAGTAGCTTTGCCTGCAACATTTAGATCATCATTCACTTTGACCGGCATATCTTTAGCATCTGCGCCTGCAAACGGTCCTGATTGTTCACCACGCCAGATTTCACCGTCTATTCGTACGTTGTCACCAAACGTGACGGGGTTGTCTACGCCGTCGTTGGTGGTTGAGTTGACGATGGTACCATTAAAGAAGGTAACACCACCGGTGCCTTGTTTACCTATGTAGACAGAGTCAAATCTGCCGGTGTTGT
>JAHISJ010000026.1 GCA_018818205.1 Patescibacteria group bacterium | reverse complement strand
TCCCATAAATCATCCCTGGAGGAAAGCAACACTACATGTTCACAAAGCGAAGAAGAAAGTCTAAAAACAGTACTTAATTAATTTCCGGGTAGGACATTTCTATTTTGGAGAAAGTAGGACATTTCTAAATTGGTTTGACAGTGTACTATTGCTCTTGTAATAGTTTTTTTATTTTAGTACTATGAACTGATGTCAAAAAATATCGACAAGAAACAATTGATCACAGAAGTTGTTCAAGGCACTGCAAAGATGCATCGTCTTGACAAAGAGATTGGGTCTCAGGCCGCTATTCGTTTGCGCCAAGAAGTAGTAAGAGAACTTACGCCTTCGTCTATAGAAACAATCACTGAGTTTTCTATGGATTACTCTCAGGCTTCAAAAAAGAATTGTGAAAACATGATAGGGGCAACACAGATACCGCTTGGAATTGCCGGCCCACTTAAAATAGATGGGACGTATTCTAAGGGTGAGTATTTTTTCCCGCTTGCTACGACAGAAGGATGTTTGGTTGCAGCGGTAAACAGGGGATGTAGAGCATCTATGCTATCCGGCGGTGTTACTGCTCATATCGAGTCAAAGGGAATTACCCGTGCTCCTGTTTTTAGGACAAAAAACTTAAAAGAGTCGCGCGACTTTGTTAGGTGGATCAAGGATAATGTGAGCTTGATAAAAGAGTATGTAGAAAAAACCGATCCGCACATTACGTTTAAAGGTATCCAGACATGGATGGCTGGGAGAAATGTGTTTACTCGTTTTATTTTTGATACCGCAGATGCAATGGGTATGAACATGGCTGTTGTTGCGTGTGATAATGTCATTAAAAATTTAATTGCAAAAGAGACTACTGCACGCTGTGTTTCTGTATCGGGCAACATGTGTTCAGACAAAAAACCGACGGCACTCACTTTTATTCTTGGAAGAGGAATGTCGGTCTGGGCCGAGATTTTTTTGAAGAAAGAGGACGTTAAGAGTGTGCTTAAAGTCGATCCAAAAGATATTGTAGAAGTGAACAACGACAAAAATCACTTAGGATCTGAACTTGCAGGATCGTATGGTTTTAACGCACATTTTGCCAATATTGTAGCGGCGCTTTTTATTGCGACCGGGCAAGATCCGGCACATGTTGTTGAAGGGTCAATGGGGGTTACTACTGCAGAAGTTACTGACGATGGTGATTTATACTTTTCTATTTATTTACCTAGTCTGATTATTGGTGCTGTAGGTGGTGGCACGATGCTTGATACTCAGCGTGAAGCATTGGAGATTATTGGTATCGATGTTAAAAAAGGAACTCCAGGTGATAACGTTAAAAAACTTGCTGAGGTGATGGCAGCTGCTATTTTGGCTGGTGAGCTTTCTTTACTTTCTGCGCTTGCATCGCAAGATTTAGCCAGGGCGCACGTTGTGTATGGACGTGCTCAGGAGTATAAGATCTAGAGTATGAAGATAGGTATCATATCATACGGTGCGTATATCCCTAAGTATCGAGTAACAACTGAAGAAATTGCTGGGGTGTGGGGGAAAAATGCTGAAGAAATAGCACGCGGACTTTTTGTGTCTGAAAAATCTGTTCCCGGACTTGATGAAGATACCATTACTATTGCTCATGAGGCGTCACGCCAGGCATTGGATAGAGTGGCATTCAATCCGCGACATGTGGATGCACTTTTTGTGGGGTCGGAGAGTCATCCGTACGCAGTTAAACCGTCATCAGTAACGGTTGCCAAAGCACTAGGAGTCGGCACTGACTATTATACAGCCGATTTAGAGTTTGCATGTAAAGCAGGAAGCGCCGGCATGCAGATTGTCTCGAGCTTTGTTTCATCAAAGAAAGCAAGAACCGGTTTAGCAATTGGAGCAGACACAGCACAGGGAAAGCCGGGTGATGCGCTTGAGTATACCGCCGCCGCCGGTGGCGCAGCATTTTTAATTGGCAGTGATGACTATGAACACATTGCAACGATTGATGATTATGTTTCCTACACCAGTGACACCCCTGATTTTTGGCGGAGTAAGCATGGTAAATATCCGCATCATGCAGAACGATTTACCGGGAAGCCTGCGTACTTTAAACATATTTTTGGTGCGACAACGTACTATTTAGAAAAAAATAACTATTCTCCAAGCGATTTTGACAGCGTTATTTTTCATATGCCGAACGGTAAATTCCCACGAACGGTGGCACGGGCACTAGGGTTTACTGAGGACCAACTTTCTGACAGTCTTGTGGTAGATTTTATTGGTAATACCTACTCCGGTTCTTCACTTTTGGGGCTTGCTCGTGTGTTGGACTCAGCCAAGCCAGGTGATCGGATACTTATGACATCATATGGTTCGGGATCGGGGTCTGATACGTTTTCGTTTACCGTGACTGACGCCATAGAGAAGATGCAGACAGGAGTAACCGTTAATGATTATATTGAGGATAAGATATATTTGTCGTACGGAGAGTATGCAAAACATGTAGGTACCGTTAATTAAGTGTATTTTATGAACGTTTTTGTTTCAGGACAGTACATGACCAAATTTGGTGAGCATTTTGAAAAATCTCTCCTTGATCTGTCTTTAGAGGCGACTTTTGGTGCGCTCACTAGCGCATCACTTACCAAAGATACTATTGATGCCATTGTTGTTTCCAATATGCTTTCAGATACTTTGTCTGGTCAAGGACATTTAGGGGCGCTTATCTCAGGTTCACTGGGACTTACCGTAGAGGCGTTTAGGGTTGAGGGGGCGTGTGCCTCTGGTGGTATCGCGGTAAAAAAAGCGGTGGATATGCTTAAGGCTGGGACGCATAAAAACATTCTTGTCCTTGGGGTAGAAAAAATGTGCGATCATTCATCTTCTGAAACGACACAGGCTTTGACTAATGCATCTGATGCTGAAAAAGAAGCATTCTATGGCATAACGTTTCCGGGTCTGTATGCTATGATGGCCAGGCGATATTTCTACGAATATCAGATTGGACAAGCTGAGCTTGCCGCTGTTTCTGTTAAGAACCACTACCATGGAGCTCGGAACAAAAAGGCGCATTTTCCAAAAGAGATCTCAGAAAAAGTGGCTATGACAAGTTCAAAAATCGCTGATCCTTTGAGACTTTTTGATTGTTCACCCATTTCTGATGGTGCTGCTGCACTAGTGCTTTCTTCACATGAGCCTCAAAGTCAAAGGAAACCAGTGCGTATTGTTGGATCATCCATAGCAACAGATAGCGTCTCATTGCAGGAGAGAAAATCGCTTACCTCAATCAAGGCAGCCGAGCTTGCAGGGAAGCGTGCCTACATAGAGGCGGGAATTAGTTCTAATGATGTAGACGTTGCCGAAGTCCATGACTGTTTTACTATTGCAGAAATACTAGCGCTTGAGGATTTAGGGTTTTTCAAAAGAGGTACCGCAGGATACGCTACTATGCAAAAGAAAACATATTACGATCAAGAAATGCCTATTAATACGTCTGGTGGTCTTAAGTCGTGCGGCCATCCTGTTGGTGCAACGGGGGTTAAACAAGTAGTAGAAATTACCGAGCAGCTTCAGGGCACTGCAGAAGGAAGGCAAGTTGATAATCCACAGTATGGATTAACGCACAACGTCGGTGGTTCCGGAGCAACGTGCGCAGTGCATATTCTAACAAACACATTATGAAAAAATCAGTGGTAGCAGAGTGGAGGAGGTACGAGGATAGATACCGGCTTATGGGCAGTGTGTGTTTGTTATGCAAAGAAAATTTCTTTCCTCGTGTTACGCATTGTGTTCGCTGTGGGTCATCTGACGTGCGTGATAGACTTTTTTTGCGCGAGGGTGAGATCTATTCTTTTTCAAAAATTCACGTTTCTCCTGAGCAATTTCAAAAACAGGTACCGTACTATGTTGCACTTATTAAGCTTGATAACGGTCCAGTTATTTCTTCACAGATTGTTGATGTTGGGAGTGAAAAACTATTTGTGGGAATGCGTGTTTATGCGGTGTTTAGGAAAGTTTCAGGAACTGGTGAGCAAGCACTTACGTATGGGATAAAGTTTAGACTTACAAAAAAATAGACAACAAAAAAGCGTGTCCATGTATGGGCGCGCTTTATAATTGATAGTGTTATTCAGAATATTTGATGCAAATAGTGTAATTTAACATATGTAATCCTACGTAAAGTGTAAGTAATAGTAGTGTTTTAAGTGCAATCCATGCAAGATTTAGAGACACTGGTATGTCGGTAAATGATGTAAGACGGAAAAGGGCATAAGTAAATAAGAACAGAGCAGTGCAGAATACTAGCGCAAGGAGTTTTCTTATTTTACGCTTTATCATTTTTAACTCCATACGACCATAAATCAACATAGTCAATAAGTGCATCAAGTATATTTGGGATGAAAATAAGTACAGTTACTCCTTTTTGCATTATACATTTTTTGAATGTTTTCTCTTTGGGACGCGTGTCGGGAACTAAGTAGATGATGAGGATAACAAATGGCAGCGAGAAGCAAGGGAGCCATAAGAGGGGCGAATGCCATCCAAAATTGTAGTGGATTGTTATGTAAATAGAGAGAGTCCCTAATCCAAAAAAGAGAGTAAGTAAATAGAGAACGTGCAGACAAAGTAAAAAAATCTCGATGATTGTGCCTATCTTTTTTTTCACGTTTCCTCCTCAAGGTTTATGTTCGAGTCGAAGTATACAGGAAAGTCCATTTTTTGTCACTACCTTTTCGTTGTTTGCTCGTACAACTAATTTTTGCTACTATACGTATATACTTTTAACGAGAATAGCTCATGAAAATTGTGATAATGGCAGGGGGCTCTGGAAGCAGACTATGGCCAAAGAGTAGAAAAGATAAGCCAAAACAGTTCACCAAGGTGGTTGGTGGTAAGACAATGATAGAGGATACCTACGCTCGGTTTGTTGACCATTTTAGCGTTGATGCTATTTACTTTTCAACTATACCTTCGTTTGAAAAAAGGATTAAAGAACTTTTCCCCGATATAGATGGGAGCCACATTATTGTTGAACCAGAAAAGAGAGACAATGCAGCGGCACACGGGTATGTAGCAGCCTATTTGTCGCTTACTGATGAAAATGAACCACTGGCGTTTATTCCATCTGATCATTATATTAAGGACGTTGAGAAGTTCAACATTACTCTCAAGGTGGCTGAGGAACATATAAAAAGCACTGGTAACATGCTTGATATTGCGATTGAGCCATCGTTTCCCAGTACTGTTTTAGGGTATACGCATATCGGTAAGCATATAGAGACGAGCGAGGGAGTTGAGATTTATGAATTCCTTGGCCATACAGAAAAACCCGAGTTTTCTGTTGCAAAAGAGTATGTGGACGATGGTTCGTATCTGTGGCACGGAAATTACTATATGTGGACGCCAAAGAAGTTTCTTGAAGCATACAAAAAATATGCACCGTCGATTTATGCACATTTGGAAAAAATTCAACACCTTTTGAAAGACGGTGATCTTGATGCCATTCCCGGAGAATATGCGCAGATTGAGGAGACAACGATAGATTTTGCGATTACTGAAAAAATGGATCCAAATGAAGTTAGAATACTCAAAGGTGATTTTGGGTGGAGTGATATTGGCGCATGGGACATGGTGCACGATCTTCTTTCATATGACTATGACCAAGATCAAAATGTCATTAAAGCTAAACATGTTTCTGTAGATACCAGCGGGTCGTATGTTTCTGCACCTAAAGGCA
This sequence comes from Patescibacteria group bacterium, assembly GCA_018818205.1. Classification (GTDB taxonomy): domain Bacteria; phylum Patescibacteriota; class JABMPQ01; order JABMPQ01; family JAHIRA01; genus JAHISJ01. Next base: position 102,132 of record JAHISJ010000026.1, on the reverse strand, counting down.
AGCTTATTGCTACCATTGGTGTAGATGATTTGATTATTGTAGATACGCCTGATGCACTCCTTGTGTGTCCGAAAAGTCGGGCACAGGATGTAAAAAAGGTGGTTGAGGAGCTTAAGAATCGTGGTGAAGAGGACTATATTTAAAAAATAAATGTACAGTTCACTGCACAAAAAGAAAAAACCCGCGAGGCGTGTATTGTTAGTTTTCTCGATTATCATCATCATTGTTGTTGGTATGTCACTGTGGACTTTGTATTCTTTGTACTCACCACAAGATAACAGTGATCAACAGCTAAAAGAAATAGTCATTAAAGAAAACCAAGGCGTCTCAGAAGTTGCTCAGGTGCTTACTTCTGAGGGGGTAATACATAATTCAACACTGTTTCAGTTAGCAGTATATTTCTCCGGTAAGAGTAGTAAGATTCGAAGTGGCAATTATGAATTGTCTCCGCATGAGAGTATACTTGATACTATAGAAATAATTACCGGTGGAGAGACAAAACAGGAAGGAGCAGTAACCGTTGTTGAGGGCCTTTCAAACCAAGAAATTGCAGCATTATTTGCCGATTATCATTCAAGGTATTCTACAGACGCTTTAGCATTTGAGGAAGGTCGTTTAGCATTTGAGCAAGCGTTTTTAGCTGAAGCTTCTCAGTTAGAAAAATATCAAGCCGAGTATTCATTTTTAATTGATGTGCCAGAAGGCGCAACTCTTGAGGGGTATTTGTTCCCGGATACGTACCGTATTTACAAAGACGCACCACCGGAAGACATCATTAAAAAAATGCTTGATAATTTTGATAGGAAAGTGAGTAGAGAGTTACAAGTCACGGTAAAAAGTCAGGGGAAGACACTTTTTGATGTAGTGACACTTGCATCAATCATTCAAAATGAAATTTCAAAAGAGTATATGAAGGATGTTTCCGGTGTGTTTCATAATAGGCTAAAAGACGGTATTAAACTCAAATCTGACGCTACGGTAAATTACATTACAAAAAAAGGAATGACCCAACCGACATTTGAAGATACTGAAATCGATTCACCGTATAGCACATATGTTTACGCGGGGTTACCTGCTGGACCCATCTCAAATCCTGGTCTTGACGCCATTGAAGCAGCAATATATCCTACTAGTCATGATTATTATTATTTTCTCACTCCACAGGGATCAAGTGAGCCTATTTTTTCAAAAAATGGTAAAGAGCACTTAGAGAATAAAGAGATGTATCTTCCGTAATATATGTATCATGTAGCTGTTTTAAAAAATGGACATATTCAAGCAAGTGAGCGAAAAACAGTTCGTGGGCTTTTTGATGAAGAAAAAGTGTGGGTGGATGTAAATGGCTTTGACGAGAAGACACTCTACGCGCTTAAAAAAGAATTTAACCTTCATTCTTTAACTGTCGAAGATTGTTTGAGGAGACGAACGCGGATTAAAATTGAGGAATTTAGAAAGTATACGTATGTGGTCATAAAAGGGGTGCTGTATAAGAAAAAGAAACGATTTGGGTATGAGCAAGTTAACTATATCGTTGGTAAAAACTTTCTTATCACTGTTTCATATAGAAAGAGAAAAAGTATAGAGAAACTCAAGAATAATCAAAAACAACTGGCGACATTGTTCAAAAAGGGACCCGGACTTGAATTTGTGTTACACCATCTTATAGATATGGAAGTGGATAGATTTTTTCCCTACTTGGAACAAATTGATGATGAGGTCGATGCACTTGAGGAGGAAGCCTTGCAGAAGCAAAAAATTGATCTCCTTGGTCCTATTTTTGACTTAAAAAAGGAAACGGTTCAAATAAAGAAAATTGTTGCTGCGTCAACTACGGTGATCAGGACGCTTAGTATTAGAGAAGTTAAATTTATTGATTCTGACATTATGATCTATTTTCGGGATATTAATGATCATTTGGTGAGTCTCACCGATACTGTAGAGACTCTTCGCGACCTAATAACCAACACACTGGATATTGAGTTTGCGGTCTCATCGTATAGAATGAATGATGTCATGCGGATTTTGACGATTATTACGACGCTTTTTATGCCCCTTACGTTTATTACTGGTCTGTATGGTATGAACTTTAAATACATGCCTGAGCTGCAATTACCATTTGGATATCCCGTTGTTATTGGTATTATGATTATTATAGAGATACTGATGCTCTTTTATTTTAAGCGAAAAAAATGGCTTTAATCAGCTTTAAATTTAATAGGTCACTATGAACATAAGAGAAAAAGAAGCCCTTGCGTATGACGATGTGTTACTCGTTCCGCAAAAATCTGAGATTTTGCCAAATGACGTTTCACTCGAGACTAAGCTTACTAAAAACGTTACACTCAGAGTACCGCTCATTAGTGCAGACATGGACACAGTAACAGAAGCAGGTATGGCAATTGCTTTGGCAAGAGAAGGCTGCGCAGGGATTATTCACAAAAACATGACGCCAGAGAGACAAGCTGAAGAAGTTGCACGAGTTAAGAATGAAGAGGAGGAATATGCTGCTTGCGCATCTATCGGTGTAGGGGATGAAGCGTTGACACGTGTAGAGCAGATAGTTGAGGCTGGAGGAAATATTGCAGTAATCAGTACGGCACATGGGCACTCAAAAGGAGTTCTTGATACAATAAAAAAAGTAAAAGAAAAATTTCCTGGTGTTGATGTTATTGCAGGGAATGTGGTAACTGCAGAGGCAGTAAAAGAGTTAATCGATGCAGGAGCCGACGCGGTTAAAGTGGGTGTTGGGCCTGGCTCAATTTGTACTACGCGTATTGTGGCTGGTGTTGGCGTCCCGCAGTTTTCTGCGGTGGCAGAATGCGTTTTAGAAGCATCAAAATATGGCATTCCAATTATTGCTGATGGTGGCATACGGTATTCTGGTGATATTGTGAAGGCACTTGCAGCAGGTGCTGCAACAGTGATGGCGGGCGGTCTCTTTGCAGGCACTGACGAGTCGCCAGGTGAACGTATTGAAGAAAACGGTGTCGCCTACAAGTCATATCGAGGCATGGGGTCATCAGGTGCATTACAATCGGGGAGCCAAGATAGGTATGCACAAAAGGGAGTGGAAAAGAAAAAACTCGTTCCAGAAGGTGTTGAAGGACGAGTTAAGTATAAGGGGTCTATTTCTGATGTAGTGTATCAGTTAGTCGGTGGTATAAAGTCAGGGTGTGGGTATCTTGGTGCGATAAACTTAAGCGAGCTTAACAAGCGAGCTGAGTTTGTGAAGATAACTTCTGCGAGTATTAAGGAATCTCATCCGCATGACATTTTTATTACTAAAGAAGCGTCAAATTATCAGGGAAAGTAGGTTTGCTCAAATAAATCTTCAAAATCCACTGTTATCCTTGAAGCCTGCTTTTTATGTGGGATATCCGGGATGGCTTTTTTTGTGCTGTAAACAAGGAGATCCCCGGATCAGTCTTAAGAAAGACTGATCCGGGGATGGCAGGGATGGTGTTTGTTCTCTGACTAAAAAAATCTATTTTGCTCGCTTTCTCAAATTCGTATGCAGTTCTTGAATTTTATCAAGAAGATCACTCTCTAAAACAAAGTTATGAACACGGTTTGAGATAACAAATTCACCGTTTATCATAAGATCACGGATGTTTCTTCCTCCAAATGTGATCATGTTACCAATAAGTGTCTCCGGGTCATTCTCATCAAAGGGGATAAACCCTCTATCTCTCAGTTTCCAAAATGCAAGGTCGGCTCTATACCCAGGAAGAACCTTCCCGACTTTGCCAAGGCCCATAATTCGTGCACCGTTTGAGGTGATCATCTTAAAGAGATCTTTGTAAAACACTACTTTACTATCTTGGTGGAGCACTCGAGCTTGAAGAGCTTCTGTGAGGAGATCAAGTCTGTTTTTACTCATGACACTGTCTGTGCCAAGCGCGGTACGTTCATGAAGGCCGTATTCATAGAAGTAGTTGTAGGCGAGGCGTCCGCTCTTATGTATGAGGTTAGACGTCGGGAGATGGACTATTCCTACTTTTTTCTTTGTAAGAAGCTTAATTTCCTCAATAGTTAAATGAACTGCGTGGGAGAGAACAAGGTTTTTGTTCAATAGACCGGCGTCATCAAGTACCGCAACTGGACGTTTTCCAAATTTATTGATCGTTTTTTGAATATCCATTTCTGATTCGCCAAGATGCATGGTAAGGATAATGTTGTATTTTTCAATAAGTTTTTTAGCGGCAGCGAGCGTTTCTTTATCTGCACGATACACATAGTGTAAGCATAGCCCGGGTCTAATCATTTGCGATGACGGGAACGATTTTTTACCAAAGGATGAAATGTATTCTTCGGCAGTTTTAGGATTGGCATGCGGGTCAGTTGAACTTGCAATACTGACTGCATCAATCAGTCTATGGTGACACTTTACCGCAGCATTAAACGTTGCATGAGGCGTATGATAATGGGAGAGCGTTGTGGTGATTCCCATCTTTTGCTCTTCTGAAAAAGCTGCAACGGTAGAGTACAGGAAGTCTTCCTCTGTCATCTTACGTTCAAGTTTTATGGCGCTCATGAGCGCCTCTTCAATAGTTCCTTCCTCTTCAGAAAGCGCCATTGCAGACCTTAAGATATACATTGGTGGATGATCATGCGCGTTTACAAAGCCGGGAGTGACCACAAGTCCACCGCGTTTTGATGCATCGTATATGAGATCAATCTTATTAAGATCAACTTTACTTTTTTTGTTTACCGGAGCTATTTCCTCAATTCTTCCATTGTTAATCAGTATTGAGACATCTTCTTTGACTACAACATCATCGTTTTCATCTGCGGTGATAAGATATTTAATGCCAAATACTAAGATATTCTTTGGATTGTCTTTTAGCAGGAGGTAACGAGAACGATTTTTTCTTTTTGATGTGTAGTCAGGATTTCCCGGAGAAAAAATAGTGGAGTCGTGCAAGGTTTTCTTCATTTCATTGTTTACTAGCAGTTATTATAATCAGAAGTATAGCAAATAAGTCCTACTTGGAAAACAGAGTTATTTCGCTTTCTTTACAATTTACCTACTAAGTAGTAGAATAAGTGTATTATTTGAAATTTAGCGAAACAACAATGAAAAATAAGACACATGAAAAAATAGTAATATTGGATTGCGGGTCTCAGTTTACCCACTTAATAAGTAAAAAGGTAAGGGACCTTGGTGTGTATTCTGAGATAGTAATGCCTGATACGAGAGCAAGCTCACTTGTGGGGACATGCAAGGGGATTATTATTTCCGGTGGGCCCTCAAGCGTATTTAGTGATGATTCACCAAAGGTTGATCCAAATATTTTTGATTTGGATATTCCCATTCTCGGCATTTGTTATGGACATCAGCTTATTGCACATATGCTTGGCGGTGAAGTGGCAAAGGGTGAGAAAGGCGAGTACGGCAAGAGCACACTTGAATGTGATACGAACTGTTCTCTATTTGAGGATGTTCCGCAAAAAAGTGTTGTATGGATGAGTCATTTTGATGAGGTCAAAGAGGTTCCAGAGGGGTTTTCTGTTGCCGCCGCCGCCGAGGGCTCGGATATTGCTGCGATGGCAAATGAAGAGCGTAAGATTTTCTCAATGCAGTTTCACCCTGAGGTGACGCACACGGAGTATGGTGAGACAATACTGAGTCATTTTCTGTTTGATGTCTGCTCGGTTAAAAAAACATGGTCACTTGAGCAGTATTTGGAGGAGATAGAAGATGAAACACGAAAAAAAGTAGGAGATAGAAGTGTATTTGTGCTTCTTTCCGGAGGTGTTGATTCTTTGGTGGTATTTACGCTTTTAAACAAAATTCTATCAAAGGATCGTGTTTTTGGACTCCATGTTGACACGGGTTTTATGAGAAAAGATGAGAGTAAAGAGATCGCTGATGCTATGGACACGCTTGGCTACAAGAACATTAAGATCGTTGATGCATCTCAGGAATTTTTTGACAATGTAAAAGGGGTATTTGATCCGGAAGAAAAGAGAAAAATTATCGGAAGAACGTTTATTGATGTGTTTAATAGAGAAGTAGAAAAACTATATCTTGATTCACATGAGTGGATGTTAGGGCAGGGGACGATTTATCCTGACACCATAGAAAGTGGCAGAACTAAACATGCTGATACAATTAAAACACATCACAATAGAGTTGCGGAAATTGAGAAGCTTATTCTAGAGGGCAGAGTTGTTGAGCCGCTTGAGAAGCTCTATAAAGATGATGTCCGCAAGGTTGGAGAGGTTCTTGGACTTCCGGAAAAACTCGTGTGGCGAAGGCCGTTTCCCGGGCCTGGCCTTGCTATTATGGCACTCTGTACAGATCACGCCTATGATGATTCAAGTTTTACTCTTTCCAAGGAAGATAATGAGGTGATTGATGAGTGTATTTCTGATACTGATCTCTCCTATTTCCCCTTGCCTCTTAAGAGCGTTGGTGTACAGGGCGATGAGCGTACGTATGCGCATCCGTTGGTACTTCAGGGGGATAGTGATTATGAAACTCTAGAGCGTGTAGCAACGGAAGTTCCTAATGCACTTAAAAGTATTAACCGAGTTGTTTGGCTTTTGCATCCTAAAAAAATAGAAGCGTTTGACATTAAAGAAGCAACTCTTACAAAAGAGAGAATAGCAGTGTTGCAGGAAGCACATGCAGTGGCAAATAAACACCTGGAAGAAGCAGGTCTTTCTAAGAAGATTAAAGAAATGCCTGTTGTTATGATCCCACTTTCCTTAAATGGCGGAGAGTCTATTGTGTTGAGACCCCTTACGACTGAGAACTTTATGACGATTCGGTTTTTTAGAATTCCCGGAGGATTGCTTAAGGAAATGACTGACGACTTACTTAACGTCCCTGGTGTTGATGCCGTGTTTTATGATGTTACCAATAAACCCCCGGGGACAGTACAGTGGGAATAGGGCTTGTATTTTTTTGTTGACATACTTTTAAAACACGATATACTAGTTATGTCTTCTCAAAGACAGCAAGTGCTACCAGTGGTAGATAAATCTTGCCGAGGGAAACAGCATGTAAATTTTGTTTTCCTCGCAACATACGTTTGCGATTTTTTTATCTCGTTAATAGAGAATACTATGGCAAAAAGCCGTAAACAAAAAGAAGCACTTGTTCAGGAGCTTACTGACGTGCTCAAAGAGAGTAAAGCATACGTTCTTTCTGACTATCGAGGCATGACCGTTTCTGATGTGCAGGATTTAAGAAAGCGCATGAAAGAGAAAAGTGGTACCTTCATGGTCGTCAAAAACAGCCTTTTTAAGATAGCAGCAAAGAACGCAGGGCTGGACGAGGAGTTCTACAAGAATCTTGTAGGTCCGGTGGCACTTACCGTGTCTAGTGAGGATGAAGTAGCATCAGCAAAAGAGACGTTTGAGTTTGCAAAGGAATGTAAGGCGCTTGAGATTAAAGAAGGGTTTCTTGAGGGTAACGTGCTAAAAAAGGAAGATGTTGAGAGTTTGGCAAAGCTTCCAACAAAACAAGAACTCATTGCTAAGGTTGTGGGCACCATTAATGCACCCCTTTCTGGGTTGGTAACTGTGCTCTCTGGAAATTCAAGAAAAATGGTACAGGTGCTTAAAGCTATTGCTGACCAAAAGAGTTAATTAGTATTTTAATTAAGTATAAAAAAGTAAGCATAAATTTATGACAGAAGAAAAGGATCCAAAGAAAGAAGAGAAGAAAGAAGAAGCTCCCAAGGAAGAGAAAAAAGAAGAGAAGAAGCCTGAGGAGCCCAAGAAAGAAGAAGCAAAAGAGGAAAAAAAGGAAGCAAAGCCTGAAGATAAGAAGGAGGAAAAAGAAGTAGAGGTTCCTGCAAAGTTTAAAGATTTAGTCAAAACGATTGAAGAAATGAGCGTTCTTGAACTTTCTGAACTTGTCAAGGTACTTGAGGATAAATTCGGCGTTTCCGCAGCAGCTCCGGTAGCCGTTGCGGCTGCAGCAGGTGCAGGGGGTGATGCAGGTGCGGCTGAAGAAAAAAGCTCTTTTGATGTTGAGCTTACCGGAGCCGGTGGTCAAAAAATTGCGGTCATTAAGGTGGTCAAAGAAATTACCGGAAAAGGTCTTAAAGACGCTAAAGATATAGTTGATGGTGCTCCTGCTATTCTCAAAGAAGGTGCAGCAAAGGATGAAGCGGAAGAACTTAAAAAGAAGCTTGAAGAAGCAGGCGCAACTGTTACGCTTAAATAAGCACTATCCAGATTGTAGTAAAAGGGACCCTATATGGGGTCCCTTTTGTGTATAGCTTACATTGACACTTGACAGAATATTTGCTATAATTACCGTAGTGAACAGAGTGTCTAGATAAAACAAACAACAATTTGCATGTCAAGAAAGAAAATAAACAAATTTTTTGCGCTATTTCTGGCCCTAGTTATGGTCTTCTATGTTAGTTTTGGAAGCCATTCTTTGGTCAAAGATACGGTGAGTGCAACCAGTGTCTCTGTGTGTAAACCTTCAGGATGTGATTACACTGAGATTCAGGCTGCCATTAATTATGTTGAGAGTCAAGGTGGAGGAACGGTAAATGTAAAAGCAGGAACCTATTTAGAACGGCTTACTCTTAAGCCAAATGTTGATGTTATTGGTGAGGGAGCGGGGACTACCTTAGTCTCGGGTCCATCCATTGGACCAAATAATGAAAAGGTAACCGGATCAGACAATGTGCTATTCTCCGGATTTACAGTTCAAGGTGCATTTTTTGGAATCTATAATTCAGGAACATCACCTCAAATAACAAATTGTACATTTACTGGTAACAGCCAAGATGGTATATATAACAACAATGGCGCTGCTCCGGTGATTTCTGGTAATGTTTTTCATACCAACGGAAATTCCGGTGTCCAAAGTTCTTCTGCGGGAGATGGCATTCAGATATTTAATAATCGATTTTATTCAAATACGACAACGGGAATAACGCATGATTCGACAAAAGGGATTATTTATAGTAACGAATTTTACTCAAACAACACATCTGGAATATTTCTTCATCTTTCTCAGGCGCATGTTTTTAAAAACACGTTTAGAGGGCCAACACAAACGTATGGTATTGAAGTTGATGGTGGTGCGCCAATAATTATAGACAATACCATTGGTGATATTTCAAGTCCTCTTACGGGGAGTGGCATTTATGTGAGCACCAATACAGTAAGTGGCATGTATGTTTCGGGAAATACCATTCAATACAATGCACTCGAAAACATCAATTTCCAGGTTGGAGGAACGGCTACTATTATAGGCAATAGAATCATTAATGCTGGCCAAAACGGTATTTTACTTGCCGCTGCAACGGGCACACTTACTGTAACCGATAACTATATTAACTCGAATGCGCTTGCTGGAATCAAAACAGGACTTGGGTGGTCGGTTGATATAAAAGGCAATGCTATTGATTCAAATAACATCGGTGTTTGGGAATTTGCGTGTACGTCGAGTGTTTCTACAACATATAATTTAATTACCAAGAATACAAATGATGGCTATCTTGTAGCAGCTGCGGCGTGTCCATCTGCGCCGACAATTGCAAGCAATATCATTGATCAAAATGGGGGAAATGGTATTGATACGGCAACGTTTACTACAGTAAGCATTACTTCAAACCAAATAACCAAAAATACTGGTAGTGGTGTTTTGACCACCGGTGCCGCGGCGACTGCCGGGTACAACAACATCTGGAACAATGGAGCAAATTACTCCGGATGGACCCAAGGCACTGGTGATATTTCATTTAATCCACTTTATCTTAAAGACAATACAACTGCACTTACGCCTGCATATGCACTGCAAAGTCTCGCTGATGGGTATGGTGTTGGAACCAGTCCTTCTGTAGATAAATCTCAACCCAATCCTAGTTTTGAAGATAAATACCGTCCACCAGGTAGAGGCGGGGTACGAGGTGATATTGGCGCATATGGTGGAGCTGACATTCAAAAACCTCAGAACAATCCCGCAGAAGTTTTTGTTGAAGGTACCCAAGTTACTCAGGGAGGATCAGTTAGTGTTAATACAAGTACTCCTACTATTACCGGGATCACCGGTGTTAACAACGCAGATGCGGGAAAAATGATGCGTGTGTATGTTGATGATGCGATAAAAGGCGAAGACAATAACCTCGACTACAATTGCAATGCACCAAATTGTACAAATACGAATGGTGAACGCAGCACGTATGAAATCACTCCCTCAAGTTTTGGCACTTCTGGATCCTATTCTGTATCAGTGAGAACGGCTAACCAAATGGATCTTGAGAGTGATGGCGTTTCATTTACGGTAAATGTTGATTTGGGAAGTGGCGGTCAACTTACTTCTTCAGTAAACAGTCTTCCGGAAACAACAAAAACTGCAAGCTTTGATGTCTTTTACAGTGCTTCCGCCGGACCAAGCGGACTTAAAGGAGTAGAACTTTACTTTAGAAAAGGAGTCACCGGTTCATTTACTAAATACACTGATCCGGCACACGCTGATGGGCTTTTTACTTCATCTCCGATTAGCTTTAATTCCTCGACAGTTGGTGGTGATGGACTGTATCAATTTTACAGCATCGCTCTTGATAACGTTGGTCACAGTGAGGCAGCTCCTTCTGGATACGATGCGTACACAAATGTTGTAGCAGCAGGAACCGGTGCGCCTGGACAAATCAATGATCTTTCCATTGCTCATTGGAATGTAAAAGCAAGCACTGTTGAACTTACGTGGACTGCACCATCAACAAGCGGTGGAGCTGCAACAGAGTATGATATTAGATATCTCCATTCTTATTTGACCGAGGGTAACTGGGACAAGGGAACACGTATTAAATATACGCTTACGCCGGGAACACCGGGAACCAAAGAAAGTCTCACTATGCCCGTTAATGCTTCTGGAACTGCAGGAAGAAAAGTCGACTATGATGATGATGGTCTCACCGACTATATGGAACTGTTTTTATGGGGATCAAGCCCGGTAAACCAAGATACTGATGGAGATTCCTTTCACGATGCAACCGAGACATACCATAACTTTTCTCCGCTCTTTCCGTATCCATATAGACCGGATCAAGATAACGATACCTTGCTTGATAAATGGGAAGAGCGTCATGGTCTTGATCCAACCAATCCTGATACTGATGGTGATTCGTTTAACGATAACGTAGAAAAAGACAACAAATACGATCCAAGAGATGCAAATCCCCGCAGTAATCTCTATGACTATGACCACGATAAGCTAACCGACTATGAGGAGCGATACATTTATGGTACCAATCCTGGGAACGCTGATTCAGACAACGACGGATACGATGACTATATTGAGGTTCATGCAGGGTATGACCCGGTCAAAGTCTACTGCTTCGGTATTGAAGCAAAGGATGTAGCAGGGAACACATCAAGTATCTCAAACAGAGCATGTAGATACATCTACTAAAACGAATACTACAAAAAAGTCGCTTATCAATAAGCGGCTTTTTTTGCGGGAAAATTATTTGGATACTGTGTAGAGGCCGTCTTCGGTCAAGACGTATATTTTCTTGGAATCAGGATCAACATAGATGTCTTTAGGCGTTGAATCAAGTGACATGACAAACTGGTTTACCACCTTTCCTTTCTTAGTGATCTCAATAACTGTGTTATGTTCTTTATCAAGTATGTACAAATTTTCTACATCAGACGAGGTAAAGAGTACCGTATCTTCTGATAGCGGACTTTGAAGCTCATCCATAGTAAATGGTTCTACTTGGCCGCTTAGAAACTTTAGGATTGTACCGTTTTTCTTGAGAACATAGACATTTGAGTCGATTGCAAGCGAGGTTGCGTCTTGCAGTGATACTGATTCGTCAGTAACCCATTCCTTTGCAACGCTGTAGCCATCAACGGTTCTCACCATCCTATATATCTGATTGTTCGCAGTATCAAGCAGATAAATTTTATCCGAGTAAACGGCCATATCAACGAAGTTGTGGTTGCTTTCCGGAAACTCAGAGGCAAGCTTTTTGAGGTGCCGTGAGAATACTGCCATTTCTGCTATTCCATTTGGTGTCAAGAAAACGACCGTATTTTTTTGGTCATTAAACGTTCCAAGCGCAAGTTTAGTTATGCCTTCAACCTTCTGACTAAACTCTTCAAATTTTTTAGATTCGGGGATAAATCTGTATACTCCTATATCTTTGTTTGAGGAGGAATAGAGTGTATCCTTTGAACCCATGAGTGTCTCATATGCATTGCCACCAAATGAAGCAACCTTTTCCGGTGTTATTCTCTGGATTCTATTAACAGTGTCGTAGTGTTCACTGATTTTTGATTCGAGTGATTTGATTTCACTCGATATTTTTTGTTCTTCGTCTAACTGAGTGTTGATTATTTCAGTTGCGTCGTTTAAGAGTTTTTCTGCTTGGTCATAATCTCTGTAGATAATTGCGTCGGCAGCCTTTTTTTCTTTTTCTTGAATTTCAGAAATATAGTTTGTTTGAATTTCAGTCTGACTCTTTTCTTTTCTTGCAAATATAAAGTATGTAACTGCTACAAGAAATATGATGATCAGAACAATCGCCAGAAAAATATACGTTTTTTGTTTGTTTCTGTCTGGGAGAAAGCTTGTTGCTTTTTTTGCAACACCACTCGCAATTTTTTTGGCAGGGGAGGCAGGCTCTGTGCCAGTAGCAGGGTCGGTGTACTTTTTGGTTGAGAGATCTGTAGAGACGGGTTTCAAACCTGTCTCTACAGATCTTTTTTTTGATGGTTTAAGAGAAAAAGTATCTTTAATCTTTGCGGTGATAATAGATGCAGACTTTTTTGCAGCTGCCAACGGGTCTTTCCCATCTTTTGCGTGTTCATGCTCTGGCAAATCATTCGTACTCGCTTTATCATCACCTAGTGATGGATACGTGTATGGCTTCTGTTTCTCTCTTTCTGGAGGGAGAAAAGGTGTTTGTTTTGCTTCACTCACGGGCTTGATGTTTGATTTTACTTCAAGAAACAGACTTGCGATTGGTGCAGAAAAGTCAGTGTCTTCAATGAGTTCTTTAAGCTCTTCTCTGGCTTCATCGAGTGTTTTTGTTTTTAGCGTACGTTTTATTTTTTCCGTAGAAACAAAATTCAAAAATTCTGGCGTAGAAAAGAACAAAACGTCACCAATTTCTACAGCACCACTAATAATATGCGAAAAATATTTTTTACCTGACATCTTTGTATCTTCTTCTGTGAGTTCAAGCATTGAGTCATTTCTGATCAGATATGCTTTTGCCTTTCCGGTAGACACCAAGTGTATCTCTGTATTCTTTATTCCGATAATACATGCATTTAATGTAGTATCAGCTTTTAGGTAGCCTTCTGCGAGGAGAGCGTGTAGGGCTTTATTGACCCTGGAAATTGCATGCTCAAACATTGACCCAATGGATACGTTGCCTATTGTGTTTGCATGGGAATCCTTCTTGTAATACTCGTTTTGGAACACGTCCCTTAGAATGTCGGTTATTTTTTCTGCAGTCTCAGGTTCAACATGCGCTTCCAAAATAAGGTACGAAAGGCCAAGCCTCTTCTCAAGACTCGATTCAGTAAGTTCAAGACACGTAGAAAAAGCCTTCGTGTTTTTTTGTTCACCGAGTATTAACTTTTTGTTTACAATATGAACCATGTGGTGAAGTTTACACTTTGGATTATACTGTGAACAACAGAAACAATCAAGTAGTGATGGTAAAAATAGTACGCATTAAGTGGTGAGTTGTTGTGTACAAAAAAATGTTCCAACTATTTCTCAAAAAATAGTTGACATTTACCCTTAAAATAAAGTACTATGACATATAGAAAAACTGTGATACTATATTGTGTTCAGTTCCTTAGTACTATATGTTATCAACCTTATATGCTTGAACATCTATTTAGTTCAAAAACCAGATTAAAACTCTTATCCCTCTTTTTACGAAATCCGGATAAGAAATATTATGTGAGAGAGCTTACACGTCAGATTGATGAGCGTATCAATTCTGTTCGTCGTGAGCTAGAAAATCTATCCAAAATGGGTCTTCTCTCTGATTTTAGGAATGATAAGCGGCGATACTACCAAGTTGATAAAAACTTTCATTATTACAAGGAACTCAGAGCGCTCATTGTTAAGGCAAGTACTATGCCACGTGAGAAGATGATTAGTCTTATAGAAAAAGCGGGAACACCAACGTTAGTGGTGCTTTCAGGACGATTTACTCAATCACCAAGTAGTGTTGATTTGTTGCTTGTTGGTGACTTCGACAAAGTTGAGGTAAAGAAGGTTGTAACTAAACTTGAAAAAGAAGATGGGAACGAGCTCAATTATTCACTTATGAAAACAGGTGAATATCTATTTAGAAAAGAATATGGCGACCGATTTATACGACGGATTTATGACGGAGATTATATTGAACTCATCAATAAAATTGATGAAGAAAAGAAGGTTGCTGCTCCAGTTAAGAAGATAGTGAAGTCGTTTTAAGGAAAGTTTAAGAACAATACTATAGATTTAAAAAGACCTGCAGGGGTCTTTTTTTTGTCCTGGTCCCTCTCTCTTGGAAAGGGGGAGGGACCGCTCAGTTTCTATTTGTACACAGTCTCATACTTGCGGGGTGAGTGGCGGTGGTGTACAATGGGGATACATATAAAAAATGTGTACAAAAGTGGGGATATGGGGAGCGAGTTGTGGATAACTCTACTTTTAATCCTAACATGCCGCAATGTTTATCGGAGAATATAGTTACTCAATAGACAGTAAAGGAAGGCTTGCAGTGCCTAAGAAGTTTAGAAGCGCATTGCTTAAAGGCGCGGTTATTACGCGTGGACTTGATTCGTGCCTCTTTTTATACACAAAAAAAGAGTGGGAGGAGATAGCGCGTAAACTGAGTTCACTTCCTATGAGTCAGAAAAATACTCGTGCTTTTTCGCGATTGATGCTTGCGGGTGCTATGGATGTATCACTTGATAAACAAGGGAGAATCACTATTCCTGAGTATTTACGAACGTATGCGGGCATTGTTAAGAGCAGCGTTATTGCCGGTCTCTATAGTCGGTTAGAAATTTGGGATGAGAAAAAGTGGAGTACATATAAGGCAGAAACAGAAAAGCAGAGTGAGGAAATTGCTGAACAACTTTCTGAACTAGGGGTTTAATTATGTTCCACAAACCTGTTTTACTGAGCGAGGTTGTTGAGTTTCTGAGTCCAAAGCAAAACGAACACCTTATTGATTGTAACCTTGGTGGTGGTGGACACGCTGCAACAATTCTTGAGAAGACGTCTCCAAGTGGAAAGCTCATTGGCATTGATTTAGATTTGCAAGCACTGGCTGAGGCTAGAGATTCTCTGCAGCAGTATGGAGACCGATTTGTTCCCGTGAATGATACGTTTGGGAATCTTGATGAAATAGTTTTAAACGCTGGAATATCGCCAATCTCTGGAGTGCTCTTTGATCTTGGTCTGTCATCGTTTCAACTTGATCAAAGTGGTAGAGGATTTAGTTTTAAACGGACTGAACCACTCGATATGCGTTTTTCTGAAAGTCGAGGAAAGACCGCAGCAGATGTAGTAAACGAGTATTCATTTGATGAGTTGAGAGCATTGTTTAAGGAGTACGGAGAGCTTAAGAACAACGCAAAACTTGCACGGCACATTGTTATGAATCGAGACACAAGAGTAGAAACGACAAGCGATCTATGCGCACTTGCAAAAGAGGCTATGCCCAGGTTCTACATTGGAAAGGAGAACAAGTATTTGGCTCAAGTGTTTCAGTCACTCAGGATAGAAGTCAATAATGAGCTTGAGGAATTAAAAAAAGGGCTTACCGCTGCGCTGTCTGTTGTAAAGCCAAAGGGGCGCGTTGCCGTAATTTCATATCATTCGCTTGAGGACAGAGTAGTTAAACAATTATTTAGAGCAGAAAGTAAGGAATGCATTTGTCCGCCAAAAAGCCCCCTATGTATATGCGAACATGAACAAAGGGTTGAGGTGCTTACAAGAAAACCAGTAGTGCCTTCAGAAAAAGAGATTAGCACTAATCCGCGAGGACGCAGTGCAAAATTACGCGTTGTAGAAAAAAGATAATACACATGGGAAAATATTTAACCGTCACACGAAAAAAGAATAGAAAAGGAGTGAGAAATAGAACGCTGTCTCAACCATTTAGAGTTGGTCCAGTGACACTCACTATCGCTATTGTCGTGCTTTTTTGTGTGCTGAGTTTGTTTTTCTTAACGCAAGTGTTTCAATCATCAACGACCGGATTTGAGGTCTCTGCACTGCAAGATGAAATCGAAGAGTTAAAAGATCAAAATAAGGATCTTGAGGTAAAAGCAGCTGAGCTTAGATCGCTTGATTCCATTGAACGTTCTGTGGAGGAAATCAATATGGTTCCCGTGCAAGACATGGTATACATAAAGTCAACCGGTTCAGTCGTTGCTGCAGCAAATGATGATTTGTAGTATTTAAAAAGCTCTACCGGCTTGTTCGATGATATAATTTGGTTCCATATATTGAAAGTGGTTTACCTGCTACCGATCGCGAATCGCGAATCTGTAGACAACGGAGAACCAATGTAAATGGTGTTGAGCCAAATATGATCACTGAAGATCCGAGTAGAGCCACCTAAAGTGTAGCATATTTGAGTGATCAAGACTAGAGCCTATCTCTAAACTGAAAGGAGTGCAAAGTGGTGTATGAGACAGAAGAGAAGACCTTACACATATCGTAAAACGCAGGAGAAAAATCAGAATAGTTCGGGTGTTTCTTCTCGAATAAATACGTTAATTATTGCAGTTATTGTCGTCTTGGTAATTGTGCTTGGGCGACTTTTTGATGTTCAGATTCTTAGAGGGAACTACTACAGTGCACTTGCATCTGGTCAGCATCAAATTTTTGAAGATTTATTTCCCTCGCGAGGAACTATCTATATTGAGGATAAATTTTCTAAGGATCTATATCCGCTTGCGGTGAACAAAAAAATGTATCTGATCTATGCCGTTCCTAGAAGCGTTGAAGATCCTCATGGAACGTCAGAAAAGCTCCATGATGTTTTGGATATGCCTACTGAAGAAATATATGCTCGATTATCAAAAGAGGACGACGTGTATGAGCCAATAAAAAGGAGAGTACCCGAGGATGTTAAGGATGAAGTGATGGAGGAACACATCAGAGGTATTTCATATCAACCGGAGCATGTCAGATACTACACAGAAAATGAATTTGCTTCACACATCCTTGGGTTTTTAGGGTACGAAGGTGACAAACAAACGGGTAAATATGGACTGGAAGGATACTATGATACGAAGCTTGCAGGTGAAAAAGGATTTTTGGCGGCAGACAAAGATGCGCTTGGACGATTTGTCATTGGTGGGAGAAAACTTTTTACCGAGGCGACTGATGGATCTCATTTAGTACTTACGATTGATCGCGTCATTCAGTATAAAGTTGAAAAGATTCTCAAAGAGTCGGTTGAACAATTTGGCGCGGAAAGCGGGAGCGTAGTCATAATGGATCCAACCAACGGAGAAATAATAGCACTTGCCAACTCTCCGGACTTTAATCCAAACGAGTACTCAAAAGTTGACGATGTAGGGGTGTTTACGAACACAGCTATTTATGAATTGTATGAGCCAGGGTCTGCGTTTAAGCCACTGGTCGTAGCTGCTGCAATCAATAGTGGTCTTATCTCACCCAATACCGTTATTGAGGATTCAGGGTCAGTGAAGATCGACAAGTATACGATCAAAAACTCCGATCTTGCCGCAAACGGAAACATCACTATTACTGAAGTTTTAGAACGCTCAAGCAATATTGGTATGGTCCAGGTTGGCAACATGCTTGGACGCGACAGACTCTACAATTATCTTGAGCGATTTGGGTTTACCGATCTTACGGGAATCGATTTAAATTCTGAGGCAATGACAAACATTTCTGAACCGCGGACGTGGTCAGAAGTTGATCTTGCTACTGTCTCGTTTGGACAAGGTGTTGCTGTTACACCTCTTAGATTGGTGAATGCTATGGCATCGATCGCCAATGGTGGCAAGCTTGTTAAGCCCCATATTGTTAAAAAGTACATTCATTCAGATGAGTCAGAAGAATTGGTACCGACTGATTTTCATCGTGAAGCAGTATCCAAATCAACTGCCGATACAGTCGCAGCTATGATGGTGAGCGTGGTAGAACATGGAAATGCAAATACCGCAAAAATACCCGGATACAAAATTGCGGGTAAAACAGGCACGGCTCAGGTCGCAAAGGAAGGTGCTCGCGGATACGATCCAAATAAGAAGATTACGTCATTTGTTGGTTTTGGCCCGGTACATGATCCCAAGTTTGTAGTACTGGTCAAGTTTAACAATCCCGGTGGTGATGTGTGGGGAGCGTCCACAGCAGCGCCGACATTTAAGAAAATCGCCGAGGAACTTATTAAATATTATCAAATTCCACCAACAGAAAAGGTAGACAAATGAAATCATTTTTCAGAAAAAAAGCAATTGAATCTATTCAGGCTTTGTCAAAAAAGTTTCTCGTAAAGTATTCGCCAAAAATTGTGGCAATTACTGGGTCAGTGGGGAAAACAAGCACCAGAGAAGCTTGTTTTGCCGTGCTTTCAAAAAAGTACCGGTGTATAAAAAACTATGATAGTGCGCTTGATGACAGGGAGAGCATCCCCATAGCTATTCTTGGTGAGGGAAGAGACCCACACGGATGGTTTGATATGGTTCGTATGCTTTTACGAGGATACAGCAACTATTTTTTCCAGAGCACTTTTGCAGAGTTTGTGATCCTAGAGATTCGTGTCAAAAATCCGGGTGACATAAAAAAGGTGTATGAGTATTTAGGTACTGTTGATGTTGGGGTATTGACAGCGATTTCAGATATTCCCTCGCATGTAGAAAATTTTAAGGATATTGAAGCATTTACTCGTGAGAAAATGAGCATCATTTCTCTGCTTAGCCCCAGGGCACTTGCGCTGGTAAATATGGATGATGATCGTGTAGTGAAGGCTCTAAGGAAAGTAACGCGTAACGTTATTCGCATTGGTTTTGATAATGATGCGGATTATTTTGCCGAAAGTCCTAACATTTGTTCAGATGATATTTTTTATAGAGGGAAGAGCAATCCGTGCGGTAT
Organism: Patescibacteria group bacterium; assembly: GCA_018818205.1. GTDB lineage: Bacteria > Patescibacteriota > JABMPQ01 > JABMPQ01 > JAHIRA01 > JAHISJ01. The sequence goes on along the minus strand of JAHISJ010000026.1, from coordinate 83,051 downwards.
TACGTACAAGTTACACTATGAACAAAACAGTATTCCGATTAGGCTTCCCCACATTTTTAGTGTTCACCAGATTTACCCCTCTCTCTTCTCGATTGTTATTGGGCTGACGTTTGAGATGAACCTTGTGGAAATTGCTGCGGCGCTCACTCATTTCAAACCGCCGCATCATAGAATGGAGGCATTAAAAGGAATTAAAAATTCAATCATTATTGATGATACCTTTAATGCATCGCCCGCGTCATGCGATGCGGCACTCGGTACCACACGCCTTTTAGATGCAAAAGGCAAAAAAATTGCAGTCCTTGGTGATATGCTAGAACTTGGAGTACACACAGAAAAAGGGCACAGGGAAGTGGGGAAAAAAGTATGCGATTCGGTAGATTGTCTCCTTACGTATGGCGATAGAGCAGCATTTATAACCGATGAAGCGCAAAAAACGTGTCCGGAAAAAAAATGCTTTGCTCATTTTACTGACAAGCAAGAGTTGATCCAAGCACTTTCTGAGCACTATATGGCAGAAGGTGATTTGCTCTTAATAAAGGGGTCTCGATTGATGCATATGGAGGAGATTGTGAGAGCGCTCATTGTGCCTCAAAGTACATAGAAAAACACTTGTTTTGTGTGTATTTGTTGGGTAAAGTAAGTGTATGCTCCCATCGTCTAGTGGACTAGGACATCGGGTTCTCATCCCGAAAACAGGGGTTCAATTCCCCTTGGGAGTACCAATTCTTATTTTCTGAACTATTTTTCATTTACCAATCGTTCATAATGGACGACGTTTGTGCGTACTAAATCAAACAAAAAATACTTTTCGTTAATCTACACATCGCTTATTAGTTTTGCGATTTTTGTGTGTATGTTTTTTGTTGCGTATAGTGCACATGCAGCGTATCCCTTTTTCGAGTCAGGCAGCGCAGGTTTTGGTGAAGCAGGAAATTTAGATGCTGGTGCCATGGCAGAGTTTAACGGTGATTTGTATGCGTGTACGTCAAATTCCGGTGGTGTGCAGGTTTGGAAGAGCACTGACGCACTTACGTGGAGTAAGGTTTTAAGTGGAGGATTTGGTGAGGTGAGCAATTCTTCGTGTCATTCCATGAAAGTGTACGATGGTTTTTTGTATCTTGGAACGGGTAAAGAGGTTGATCCTGGAGAGGTGTGGCGTACATCTGACGGATCCAGTTGGTCACAGGTAGGCGGGGATGGTTTTGGTGAGGCTGCAAATCTACGCATGTACAACATGGAAGTGTTTAACGGGTATCTCTATGTGGGCACCTTTAACAATGTTGCCGGATTTCAGATTTGGCGAACCAATACTGGAACGTCGTTTACTAAAGTCGTCAATAATGGTTTTGGCGATGCAAGTAACAATTGGCCTCGATCCATGGCTGTCTTTAATTCTTATCTATATGTTGGTACAACTAATTTGGCAACCGGCGGTGAGCTTCACAGAACAAACAATGGTACAGGTTGGGCGCAGGTAAATAATGATGGATTTGGCGATGTGAACAACGGTCGAGTAACCGCATTATATGTACATAATAATGAATTGTATGTAGGTACGAGCAACGTTAATGGGGGAGAAGTACGTAAGTCTCAAACGGCGTCTGGTGCAGGGCAATATGCACTCGTGAACGTTGGGGCAAGTGCCGGTGTCACTTCAATTTCAACCTTTGGAGAAAGGAACGATTTGTTTTATGTGACGGGTGATAACAGCACGGATGGAGCTCAGCTATTTGTATCAAAATCCGGTGGTGTGTATGCCCAGCAAAATACTAACGGCTTTAATGATGTGTTTAACGATGCAAGTGCATCGGATAATTCAGGCGTGCTCGATGCCATTACTTACAAAAGTGTTACCCTTTTTAGTATTTCTAGATTTGTAGGAACAAGCGCGCTAGTGTATCCGAGTTTAGCACCAACTATTTCAAATCTCACTGCAAGCGAGCGGCAGGGTGGTAGCGGCTACGTTGATATTAGCTTTGATGTTGAAACAGAAGACAACGCAGCAGACACAGAGGCGTACGTTGAGTATTCAGTTGGCGGTGCTTTTGGTAAAGCGACAATCAGCACTGTTGATGCAAACACCTCGGCAACAACCGGTGATCCTAAAGTAGACAACAACAATACAAACCAAATAGGGAACTCATCTGGCTATGTTACTACCGCATCGGGCAAAAACGCGGTGACAACAATATGGGATTCTGTGCTTAATGAACCGTTTATTAATGCACCAAATACACAGGTGCGCATACGCGGTTTTTCCGGGACAAATGGCGCGTTTGTATCATCTCCTGTTTTTGTGTTGGTTAATCAAGATAAAACTCCTCCAACTACAACCGTTTCTCCTGCAGGCGGCAACTACCAAAATCCCGTATCCGTTACGCTTATCTGCCAAGATCCCGGTGGCTCTGGGTGTGATGCCACGTATTATACACTTGACAATTCAACACCAACGGTACATTCATTGCGTTATAATGCCCCCTTTACAATTAGTCGAGGAGCGACACTCAAATATTTCTCTATAGATAGGGCGGGAAATCAGGAGACAGTGCACACTGAGCTCTACGCTATTTTATCGACGGGACCGGTTGTTACTCTTACAAAAACCATGACCGCAACCTCAGGCACATTTGGCAATGGTGATGTAAAACCAGGAGATGAACTCTTGTATGAAGTTGCGTATGAGAATATCGGTTCAGGCGATGCGTTTGGGTTCTACATTTCTGACAGCATTCCGGGGCATACCTCGTATATTTCCGGTTCACTTATGTATAACGGGCGAGCTATTAGTGACAGAAAGGACGTTGATCAAGGTGACTATAGCGTTACTATGAAAAATAATGTCTATTTTGATATTGGGTCGCTTAAGGTGGGTGAGAAGGGAACATTCAGCTTTAAGGTGTTAGTGAGTAACACAGCGTTTGATGGGGATGTAATAGATAGTCGTGCAGCAGGTGCGTATAATCCTGGGAGACTAGGTGCACGTTCTAATACGATTCAAAATACAGTACGGGCACAAGGGAGTATCTCCGGCCTTGTATTTAATGACATCAATAAAAATGGTGTTCAAAATCAAGGCGAGGGAGGTATCTCTGGTGTAACTGTCCGTGTATATAATGACAACAACCATGATGGCAAAATAGATGTTGGTGATACGCTTGCGTTTACGGGAGCTACCGGCAGAATAGGAACGTTTGATGTGTACGGTATGTCTGCAGGATTTTATATGGTCTCGGTTGATGAAGGGTCACAGGCGCTTTCTAACTATGAACCAACAACCAAAAGGAACCCCGGGCAGGTCGTTTTAAAGACGAGTCTTATCGCATATAATGGAGCGAAATTTGGGTATGCGGCAAAAACTAGGATTATTAGTCGTGTTGTTCCTCCGGTTGTAAGAGGTATTCTTGGTGGTCCTAAAGTTCCTCAAGTGACACCAATCACCCCGATTGAGGAGCCACCAGTTGAGATCATTGAAGTTATTGAGGATACGGTAGAGGACAAAAAGGATGACGTGATTATTGAAGATAAAACAGAGATCATTGTTGAGGACAAAAAGGATGATAAGAAAGAGGTAATAGTAGAGGACAAAAAAGAGGAGATACTCATTGACGAGCCGCAAGTAGAAGAAAAAGGATTTGTTGCGGCATTTTTTGAACCGGTCTGGCAAAATGAGTCAGTGAAGAGAGCTGTTGATGCAGGATTGGTGCCGCTTACCGCTCTTGTCGCATTGACCAATATTCTTGCATCCGTGTCAGTCGCTCAGACACTTTTTCCGTATTTAAAATACCTTGCACAACTCTTTAGCGAGCCATTTAGGTTCTTTGCGGTCAAAGGCAGGAGAAAGTGGGGATCAGTTTATAATTCGCTGACAGATGAACCTCTTGATCTAGCTATTGTGAGGCTTTTTGACAAAGAAACCGGGAAGTTACTCGAGTCATCAGTCACGGATGCAAAGGGACGATATTACTTTTTGGCTGAAAAGGGGAAAGCCTACTACATGACCGTAACTAGGGATGGGTTTACGTTTCCTTCTCACACTAACAGTAAATCGGTGCATGGGGGTAAGCGGGTATATAACGGAGAGATCTTTAGTTTTGATGTTAATGAAAAGTCTACCACGGATGGAATCATTGCTTTTGATGTACCAATAGATCCGGCGCAGGGTATGGCATTTTTGGATGATAAGTATAGAAAACCAATTAAAACGAGTGTCACGACCATGCAGGACATGCAGACACTTTCAAAGGAAGAGATCGCGATTGAGGACAAGCGCATGGTACGTGCAGACAGGGCTCGCAAGATCTCTTTTGTGTTTTCATTCCTTGGTCCACTTCTGGGGCTTATTGCATTGGTGCTTGCACCGTCGTGGTTTACCGCAGTCCTATTTGTAGTTCACATTCTATTATTCTTTCTCTTTAGACGGCTTGCCGCTCGTAAGATTGCAAAGCCTTGGGGACATACCTATGATACTGATACCAACTACACTCTTTCTAAAGTAATAGTTAGACTCTTTGAGCCACGGTTTGGGAGGATTCTCATGGCCAGAGTTACCAACTCAGATGGACGATATGGCTTTTTGGTGGGAGATGACGATTATGTGCTTATTCCAAAACGTGAAGGGTTTAGCTTTCCTGAGGGTAAGGTTCCTATTCATGGGGGTGAGAAGGGGCTAGTCAAGGAAGATATTGGGCTTAAGAAGGGATAGCGAGAAATATAAACAAAAAAAGAACCATCCTGACCGTACAAGCTAGGATGGTTTTTGTTGTGAGGGACATTATTTTTGGAGAAGGTCTTTAATACAAAAACCTTCTCCGAAGAGTACTACTGTGCCAAATACGGCAATGAATACTCCCCACAAAACCTCGTGCCGCATATACATGCAGCCGAGGATTATCATTGCAACTCCCACAATATCTCCTTTGTATACACTGCTGACTCTGTCATTCACCACAAAAGTGTATGCCAGGGTTGCAGGGGTAGGGGTGATGTAAATAATGATGTATATCAGCCTACCCATCATTTCCTAGAGTCGCAATACTAAAACGTATCAACGCTATCGAGAAACGTATGTCCTCGATCCCGAGATTGCGATAAAGCGGATCTCGGAAGCAGGTTACCGTTGTGGTAAGCCCGCCAGCGAATTGAAGTAATGCAACAAAAAAGAAAATGGCGTTTGATAATAATGACAAGGGTCACCTCCGTTTACTTGTCGGGTCTGTGTCTTGGCAAACTGTAGACTTGTGGATCACCACAAGGCCACAGGTCGCCAAGACACGTATTCTTTAGTCCTCCAAAAAGTATGCTAGGTGCAATTCTTTTGTACGTTTAGTTATTTGAGTTTTGCTCAAACAACCAAGAAACAAAACAATTGGTTCAGTAATAAAGAAGAAAGGAGGAGAGAAGTCCGGAGGGTTAAACAGACATGATGTAAATCATGGTGTAATACGCTAAGAACACATAGTGATCTTTAGCGAGAACATTATAGCATACTATTATATATTTGTCAAGGTTTTTTGATTTAGGTTACTCTATTTTGTATGTGTAAATTTAAGAGTGGCAATACGCTGTTTTAAACAAAAAAAGACAGCGAGGCTCTAATGGAGCGTGCTGCCGAAATTATTGTTATATTCTTACCACCGGTATTCCAGTGAGAAGTGAAGGTCAATTCTAAATAGTGCTAATACAATCAAACCACTTGTGTGGAAAGCAAACTCAATGGGACTATACCCAAGCTGTGTTCTCCACATAAGAAATCCTTTACCAATCTTTACTATGCTGAATCCAACGTCGCCAATGAGCAGCGACATCCCCACGCTTCCGGTTTTAACTCTGCTGGTAATTCCTAACCCTCCGATGACGCTTATACCGGTACGAACGTGAAATAGTTGCTTCGCCGTTTCGTATCGAAATGCGTAGAAGAGAAAGGGAATCTCTAAAGTAAGACCGTGTCTGGTAATTTGTTCATTGGGGGGAGCTGCCCAAGTAATCTCAAGTTCGGTGCTGAAGCGCTCCCACGAGTAGCCAAACGATGCTTTAAGTCCAACAAGCGTATACACTCTCAGTGCGTCATCAAGAAGAAAGCTGTTTCCAATACTAACATGCCATTTGGTCAATTGGTGATTTTCAGCAATGGCGTTTGAACAGAATACAAATAAAAAAAATGATAAAAAAACGAGTTTTTTCACCTTTTCCTCCTATTTTGGAAATAACAATTAAAGCTAATCATAATACATGTAATATTTGGTTTTGTCAAGTTTTTTGGGGTTATTCCTCCCCCTTTTCCAAGGGGGAGGTTAGGAGGGGGTGTATGGTGTGTGATACAAAAAAGAACCCCAACCTAACCCTTCCCTTAGTAAAGGGGAGGGGACCGTTCTATATGTCCATATATTTTTTCCAAAATAAAACTCCCAATCCGCCGGTGGCAGATGGGAGTCTCTCGTGTTAATCGTTTTTCAATTCTTTTTTGAACTTATTTGCGTTCAGGCTTATCCTTCACGCAATCATGTTCCAAACAATAGGGTTTTGATTCGGGGCAATCGCAGTCATCGTCACATTCTTTTTTGTGATAACTATTTGAAGGCAATGACGTTGGCTTAATTTTAGGTTTCACCTTTTTAACTTTGGAATAATTAATTTTTTTGCTACTTGACAATGTTTTTTGGTCGAATTGTGGTTTTTTGTCACAAAACATAGAATGAATGGACAGAATAAGTACGATAGTTGCTAGTATTAGTTTGTTCATGTTTTCTCCTTCCTGTCAGAAAGCCAACAAAACAGATCATCCAATCTACTTGGAATCCAAAAATAAGCTTCCCAGATAAATTCTGCAGTGCCATTTTTCCAATACGCACTGTGGTGATTACCTGAGGGTTCGTAGAATTCGCCTTTGTATACTACAAAAAACAATAGTTCAAGAAGGATGCCACACATAGCCATAAAGCCAATAATAATGGGATTTGCAGTAATATAGTTAGAAGTAGCAATGCAAATGCCGTACGGAATAATTCCAATGGTCAAACCATAGTAAGCGATTAATGCCAAAAACAAAATGATAACTGCTGGAATTCCAAGAATTATCACTGCAATAAGCTCAATAATTTTTTTTAGAGTATTTTTCATTTTTCACTCCTTGAAAAAGAACGTGTGAATGCACAATAAGTGCCTTACTTTATACACTATATGTTTTGTTTTGTCAAGTGATTTGTTATGGTCCCTCCCCCTTTTCCAAGGGGGAGGTTAGGAGGGGGTGTATGTAAGTATAGCGTAGAAAGAACCCCACCCTAACCCTCCCCTTAGTAAAGGGGAGGGGGTAAGAATTTCCCAAAACAAAAACCCCTATCCACCAAGCTGGTAGAAGGGGAGTCTGTACAATTAATTTTTGTACAATTTATGACCAGTCTTATTTCTTGACCGGTCTCGATGCAGGCTTTCTGTAGCCTGGAAAGTATTTTTTTTCAATGCAGATTAAATTGACACAACAAAGTTGGTTTGCTTTACAAAATCTATCATGAAAGCATTGTTTGAATGAGAGAAATTTTTTCTTGAATGTATCAAACTCTTTCCAGAATTTTGCATTGTCGTAAGTGTAATACGCCTTGTCACGCATTTTGTAAAGATTCCAAAGTAATGGCTGCAAAATATGTTTTGTTCTGGAATCTCTTCTTAAGTATTCAATAACTCCACCAAGGCGTGTGCCGAGGCGTTCAAGACTCATAATTCTGCGTCCACCATGGGCGAAGTCCCGCTTTAAGCTTTTAACAAGAAGTCTGCTGCTCCACGGATAATTTACAAATTCATTTTCAGTGGATTTGCCAAGTTCGTAAATAACTTTGGCGTATGTCAATTTGGTGATGACCTTTAAACGATGTTTGTAACCCTTTGCAAAGGGTTTCAAATCAAAACTGGATTTGTCTTTACATCCAGAGAAGGTCACTACAATGAGGCCTACGAAGAATATGCTAATCAATAAAAATCGGAAATTGAATTTCATCAATTTTCCTCTCCTTTTGAAAAATGAACATATATGAAACGCACGAAATGTGCCTTACTTTATACATCATATATTTTGTTTTGTCAAGTCTTTTGACTTATTTCATCCACACTTGACAAATAAGCAGAACACGCTACTATGAAATTAGCACTCTCGGTAGAGGAGTGCCAAGTCACTAATATGACCACTCGGCAAGAAACAATTTTACATTATATTATCGAATATTACGTAAAAACTGCGTTACCAGTAGGGTCTAAGATGCTTGCTGAAAAACTCGATTGTTCGCCGGCAACGGTGAGAAATGAGATGTCAGCGTTAGAGAAGGAAGGGTATATTTACCAGCCTCACACTTCGGCGGGGCGTGTGCCAACTGACAAAGGATATCGGTATTATGTGAACTTACTTATGGAAGGCAAATCGCTTTCCAAAGAAGATCAAGTTAAACTTCAGTCAGATCTCTTAAAATTGCAGGCTCAATACAAGCGGCTTGCGCGTGTTACGGCAAAGCTTCTATCTTTGCACTCACAAAGCATGGTGGTGTCAGGAATCAAAGAGCAAGAAGAGTACGCAACGTCAGGGCTTCAAAAGCTCTTGGATCAGCCTGAGTTTGAGGATAAAAGGGAAGTTGCGTCTGTGTGTGAGGCACTTGATCAATTTGAAGATACGGTAGATGTTTTACTTGACCATAAGCCAAAGGAGCGGCAGGTACAGACATTCATTGGTTCAGAAAACCCCGTTTCAGAGATGAACAAATGTTCCCTGCTGATTTCAGAGTTTGAATTGCCAAATGGTGAACATGGTGTGATTGCGGTGCTTGGACCAAAGAGAATGCGTTACGATAAAAACATTTCTTTGGTGAGTTATCTTTCTAAACTGCTCAGTGGAGGGTCGCTCGTTCTTCTTATCTCGTTTACATTAATTTAAGCTCAATGGAAAAAGAAGCAAAAAAAACATCAGCTAAGGTGAGTACACCTGTCTCAAAAAAACGAGTTACCAAAAAGCAGCTCGAGAAGGATTTAGCAGAATCACTTGAGGGGTGGCGACGAGCACGCGCGGATTACGAGAATCTGAATAAGCGAGTTGAACTTGATGCAAAAGAAGCACAGACTATGGCAAATAAGGAGCTTATTTTAAATCTTCTCCCCGTTTTAGACAATTTCGAGAGTGCATTTACTACGCTTCCGGAAGGGGAAGATAACAATTGGATCAAAGGGTTTGAGTACATCAAAAAGCAACTCGAGACACTGCTAGATCAGTATGGTGTTGTTGCTATCCAGGTAGTCGGGAACCATTTTGACCCGGAGTTTCATGAATCGATTGAAGAGGTGGAGGACAAAGAAGCTCAAAAAGGGACGATTGTGGAAGAGAAGAGAAAGGGGTACACGCTCAACGGGTTTGTTATTCGTCCCGCTCGAGTCGCTGTTGCTAAATAAATTATTTAATATATCTATAGCAAAAGTTAATCACAAAGATATGGGAAAAATCTTAGGAATCGATTTAGGAACTACCAATTCATGTATGGCGGTAGTTGAGGGAGGAAAGCCACAAGTATTAGAAAATAAAGAGGGGAACAGAACGACACCTTCTATAGTTGCAGTTAAGCAAGATGGTGAGCGCGTTGCTGGTCAACTCGCAAAGCGTCAGGCGGTAACCAATCCAACAAACACTGTTTTTTCAGTGAAGCGTTTAATCGGACGAAAGTTTAGTGATCCTGAAGTGCAAAAGGACATTGAGCTTTTTCCATTTGAGATCGTTCAGGCTGGTGAAGGAATCAAGGTGAAGATGGGGGATAAAGAATACACACCTCAGGAGATTTCTGCAATGATTTTGCAAAAGCTTAAAGCCGATGCAGAAAGCAAGCTTGGTGAGGATATCACAGAAGCGGTGATCACAGTCCCCGCCTACTTTGACGATTCTCAAAGACAAGCAACCAAGGACGCAGGGAAGATTGCAGGACTAGAGGTAAAAAGAATTATTAACGAGCCTACGGCAGCGGCACTCGCCTACGGATTTGATAAGAAAAAAGATGAAAAACTCATTGTCTATGATTTGGGTGGTGGAACGTTTGATGTCTCAGTCCTTGAGGTAGGTGATGACACGGTTGAAGTAAAATCGACGTCTGGTGACACGCATCTTGGTGGAGACGATTTTGATCAAAAGATTATCGACTTTTTAGTTGATGAGTTTAAGAAAGATCAAGGTATTGATCTTTCAAAGGATCAGATGGCGCTTCAAAGACTCAAAGAAGCAGCAGAAAAAGCAAAACACGAGCTTTCTGCATCAGTCGAGACAGAGGTTAACGAACCGTTTATCACCACCGATGAAGCAGGTCCAAAGCATCTAAACGTTAAGATGACACGGGCAAAGCTTGAGGAACTCGTTATGGATTTAGTAGAAAAAACGCTTGAGCCATGTAAAAAGGCGCTTAATGAAGCGGGACTAAAATCTGCAGACATTAACGAAGTGATCATGGTTGGTGGGCAAACACGTATGCCGCTTGTCCAAAAGAAGGTAGAGGAGTTCTTTGGAAAGAAGCCAAATTCAACGGTAAACCCGGATGAGGTGGTTGCGTCTGGAGCGGCAATCCAAGGTGGAGTACTGCAAGGGGATGTTAAAGACGTGCTTTTACTTGACGTCATTCCCCTATCACTGGGAATTGAAACGCTTGGCAGTGTTTCAACAAAATTAATAGAAAAGAACACCACCGTTCCTGCATCAAAGGCACAGATTTTCTCAACTGCGGCGGACAATCAGCCATCGGTTGAAATTCATGTGCTTCAGGGTGAACGGGAAATGGCCGGGGATAACAAGACTCTGGGCAGATTTATCCTTGATGGTATTCCCCCTGCGCCGCGTGGCGTTCCGCAAGTTGAAGTGTCATTTGACGTTGATGCAAATGGAATCCTAAACGTTAAAGCGCAAGATAAGGCAACAGGAAAAGAACAAAAAATTACCATCACCGCATCATCCGGACTTTCTGATGAAGAGATAGATAAGATGAAAAGCGATGCCAAAGACCATGCAGTGGACGACAAGAAGAAGAAAGAACAGGTAGAGGCTAAAAACAGCGCCGATACGCTGGTGTACACCGCAGAAAAATCACTCAAAGAAGGCGAAGGTAAGATTGATGATAAGCTCAAAAAGGACGTTGAGGGAAAGCTTAAAACGCTAAAAGATATCAAAGACGGCGATGATACAGAAAAGATAAAAAAAGCGACAGAAGAGCTCTCAACATCACTTCAAAAGATCGGCGAGAAGATGTACCAAGAACAGCAGCAGGCGCAAAGCAAGGCGGGTGCAGATACAAAGGGAGCAAAAGGTGAAGAGAAGAAGGGTGATGATAAGAAAGAGGATACTGTAAAGGGTGAAGCGGAAGAGAAGAAGAAAGAGGACGATAAGAAATAGCTTTTGGCGGTATGTAGGGGCGCCCCTTGTGGGCGCCCTGACTGGTTTTGAAGACGGGCTTGAAACCCGTCTTTACACAACCCCCATTTTCCCCTAACATTATTCCATGCCAAACGACCACTACAACACCCTCGGCGTCTCCAAAGACGCGTCAGACGATGAGATAAAAAAGGCGTATAGAAAACTCGCCCACAAATATCATCCTGACAAAAAAGATGGAGACGAGGAAAAATTTAAAGAGATAAACTCAGCGTATCAGGTTCTTTCTGATAACCAAAAACGGCAGCAGTATGATCAATATGGCCAAACGTTTGATCAAGCAGGCGCGCCCGGAGGTGGTGCTGGTTTTGGTGGAGCACAAGGGTTTAATGCAAACTTCGAGGGTTTTGATTTCAGTAGCATCTTTGATGACTTTTTTGGTGGAGGGAGACGGAGAAGTCAAAGTGGTGCGGTTCAAGGGAGTGATATTAAAGTCGATCTTACTATCTCGTTTAAAGAATCATATTTTGGTGTAAAGCGAGATGTCAGTTTATATAAACGAACGTCATGTGAAAACTGTCACGGGAACGGCGCTGAGCCGGGGACTCCCATTGAGACCTGTAGTACGTGTAACGGTGCAGGCAAGGTTACCCAACAGATGCAGACAGTGTTAGGGGCGTTTGCCCAATCAAAAACATGTCCATCTTGTAAAGGCGAAGGTAAAAAGCCAAAAACTCCCTGTACTACGTGTGGTGGAGATGGAAGAGTAAATGCAGATGTTGATGTTTCTATTGCGGTACCAAAAGGTATTGCAGATGGCCAAACAATCGAGATTCCAGGCAAAGGTGAAGCTGGTAGAAGTGGTGGCTCACCGGGCAATCTCTATGCAACGGTTCATGTACAAAAGCATAAAAAACTTGATAGAGATGGTGATGATTTGGTAGCACTCTTACCTATTAGTTTTACACAGGCAGCGCTTGGGAGTGCGGTAGAGCTTACTTATTTTGATGAAACACTAGAAGTTGCTATTGAACCGGGAACACAATCAGGGTATATTCATAGACTCTCGGATAAAGGCTTTCAAAATCCCAGTACCGGTCGAGTAGGAGATCTCAGAGTTCACGTCAATGTAGTAACACCAAGAAAGCTGACCAAAAAAGAGAAAGAACTTGTTAAAGCTCTCCAAAAAGAAGAAGGCGAGACAAGTGTTGTAAAAGAAAAAAGCTTCTGGTCTAAACTGTTTTCATAATTTAGACTTGTTGATTTCTCTACTTTGAAAAACGTCTTCTCTGTCATCCCGGAAATCATTTCTGAATGATTATCCGGGATCTCGTAGCTTACAAGAGAAAAAACGAGATTCCGGCTCAGCCATAAGAATGACTGTCCGGAATGACATGCTTGTTGAAATCCTAAGTGTGGATTTCTTTTTCTTCCTTACTGTGCTATGCTGTTTTATGTAGATAGGTTTTTTAGAAAAATAAAAAACGAAGGAGTACATTCATGGATCCGTCCGGAGTACTTACAGGGTTAAATTGGGGTGTTCCTACGTGGGACCTTTTCATTGGTTTGTTTTTTGTGATCTCAGTATTTGTGTATGGTCTTTCACTCGGTAGAGAACGAATCCTCGTTATTTTGGTCAGTATCTATATTGCGTTTGCTGTCTCGAGCAACTTGCCGTTTATTAATGAGAAAATGTCACAAAAGTTCAATCTTGGACCGGTGTTTGTTATGAGAACACTGGTGTTGCTCGTGTTTATTGTTGCTCTTTTCTTTTTGTTTTCTCGTATGGGACTTTTTACTACCTTAAGTGCAAAAACAAGCTTACCTATTGTGGTGCTCTTTAGTATCTTACATGTTGGTCTGTTTATTAGTATTGTCCTTTCTTTTATGCCCACAACTGTTGTTGAGAACTTGTCATCAATGACACGCGTGGTATTTACGTCAGAGATTGGACATTTTGCGTGGCTAGTTGCGCCTATTGGTGCAATGTATTTGGTAAAGTATAGTGAGCCACGGGAAGTTTAATAGGGAATGATCGTACTTTTAAATAGCCCAAAGCTGGGCTATTTTTACGTAAAGACTTGATTTGACGATTCGTATTTGGTACACTTTTTGTATTAAAGATTTTGGGCGTTTAGCTCAGTTGGTAGAGCAGCTCCCTTTTAAGGAGAAGGTCAAAGGTTCGAATCCTTTAACGCCCACCACAAAGAATACGGATGATGTCCGTTTTTTTTGTTTGTTATTTTTTCTTAAGCAATTTACAAGTTTCAACTATTGAACTTTTTTCAGGAACATAAACTTTTATAAGGTTATGTTTTAAAAACTCCTTCAAGTTTTCTGCAGATTCTTCACGTATTTCTTCTTCTGTTTGTTTCTTTTCTTTTCCACCTTCTACTACTTTTTGTGGTCTAGATACTAGATGTATAGTTGCTTTTTTATTTTCTTTAAGTGCTTGCTGGATCATGAATCTTGTTGAGAGATCTGTTTCTGGGAAAGAATATCCAATAATAATAATATCATTGGCAGTTTCGAGCGCTTCTCTTGCTTTAGTCCATTGGGTTTTTAAAGAATTGTTTTTATAAAAAGGACTTTTATCTAAGACTGGAGGAATAATATACCTAACAAGACCAGAGAGGCTTATTTTGCTTGATTTTCGATCAAGAGGAATATGACGAATATCTTCACCAGTAAGATTTTCGTCACCTGAATAAAGCCAGTTTGTTGATCCATGCAGTTTTAGAAGTTTTAATGAGTTATTTCTACTGCTATTTAGCCACAGACCTCCTACTCTTTCATTAACATTAGGTATAGGAATCTGATAAATATCTTTGAGAGTTACTTTTTCTTTCAACTTATTTATCAAAGGGTTTATATAACTAGACTTTTCTGGAGCAGTTTCTCCGTAAAGTTTACTATGAATTTGAGAGAGCAATCCATCAGTTACTATACTTCTATTTTTTAAGTAAATATAACGTATGTTGTTTTTTTTATAGATATGTATTTCTTTTTCTTGTGCTAATTTATTATGCTCGTCAGCTATTATGAGTACTGTTTTTATTGCATTTCTTTTATTTTCAGGGGTTTCTACCTTTTTCACTTTTAAGAATTTTTGAGTATATTTTTCAATTAAAGTATCATAATTAAAACTAATGACGTCAGTTTCATATTTGTGCCAAAATGAAAAAAGTTGTTGAATGTATTCTTCTTCAGTTTTCAGTTCCTGATCATTTTCATCAAGTACTTTATGTATTAAATCCGTAATTACATGATACGAGGCTTTTGCTAAGTGCTTTTCTGTTTCATTTGACCATGGATTATCCTGGATAAGATAGCTCATTAAGTGTTCAATGTTATCCTTTATTTCGCTTGAGATACTATTAATGAATAGTTTGACTGATTCGTTTTCATGTTCTTGAAGTTTTTCAATAACTAATGAACTTAAGCTATTTTCGCCAGTTAAGGTAGGTAGTCCACAAAGATCTTTAGAAAATCCTGAGCCTATAATGAACGCTGTTTTTGAAGGTTGCATGAAATTTTGTAGATTTAAGGTAATTCTCTTGTTTGAATATAGTTTTTCTCTCTTGCATATTATAACAGTTGATTTAGAATAATCACTATGAAAATCTCAATCCTCACCCTTGGTTGTAAGCTCAATCAAGCAGAAAGCGATACCTTTTCACGCGAGTTCCAAAGTCGCGGCTTTAACGTTGTGCCATTTAAAGAGAGTCCTGACGTGTGTGTAGTAAACTCATGTGCAGTGACACATCAGGCAGTGAGGAAAACACGTCAGATGATCAATAAAATAAGAAATAGTAATTCAAATACGGTTATTGTCGCAACGGGGTGTTCCATTGAGCAAAAGAAGGATGTTGATCTTTTTTTAAGCAATAAAGATACACTTGTTCACGACGTACTTTCTTTCCTAAAAAAAGACAATCAAGATGATTCGCCTCAAACACCCACTGTTTTCGTTTCTGAAAAAGACAGAGCACTCATCAAAATTCAGGAGGGATGTGATATGTTTTGCACGTATTGCATTATTTCACGTAGACGAGGTCCATTAAACAGTGTTTCGCCAACAAAGATTGTTTCAGAAATTAAAAAAAGACAGAAGGAAGGGTTTAAAGAGGTAGTGCTTACCGGAGTGAACATCAATAAATATTCTTACAAAGAGAGTTTAAATCTTACTCAGCTACTTGAGTATGTTCTTGCTAATACAAGTATCAAGCGTATTCGGCTTGGCTCCCTTGATCCAAGATTTATTGACGATGATTTTATTGCCCTTTGGGAGAGTAAAAGACTGTTAAACCACTGGCATCTTTCTTTGCAGAGCGGCTCAAGTGATATTTTAGCCAAAATGAATAGGTGCTATACTAGAGAAGAATATGTATCACTGGTAAAAAAAATACGCAAGATTGATCCTCTATTTGGGGTAACAACGGATATTATTGTAGGGTTTCCCGGTGAGACGGATCGTGATTTTATGGAAAGTCTCTCAATTATTGACGCGGCACGGTTTTCTAGTGTGCATGTATTCCCCTTTTCAGCCAGGGAGGGGACGCCTGCTGCAACAATGAAAGATCAGGTTTTAGAGGAGGTAAAACAAAAGAGAGCACATATTCTGCGAGATTATGCTAGCGAGAGTGAGCATCAATTTAAAAAAGAGTGTATAGGGACCACCGTATCAGTGCTTTTTGAGGACCAAAGAAATGGCTATTTTGAGGGCTATACAGAAAACTATGTGCGTGTCTATATGCCGTCAAAACGAGATTTGCGAAATACCATAAAACAATTTACACTAGAAGGTAAGAATATAATCAAACCAGAATGATTCGATTTATCGCAGGATTTATACTCATTGTTTTGCTCACTATCGGGGGCGTTATTGGTTATGCAGCATATACTGTAAAGAAAGATGTTGGTGTCGTTACGTATAAAACCTTTAAAGATTACTATGTGCTTAAGCTCAGGCAAGATCTTACTGCGGAAGAAAAAGAATCATTAAGAGGCGCAGTGACTGACGCTAAGTATAAGGTGTACGAGGAAGCCACAGAACATAATCCCGAAGGCGATATGCTTCCGGATGAGATTGATGATACGTTGAAGGAGAAAGTCAAAGAAGAGCTTAGGTAAGGAATTTCAATTTTTCAATGATCAGTTATCAAGAGTATTACTATGAAAATATCTATAGGACAAACAAATCCCCGGAACGTCATGCGAAAAGCAGGATATAAACCGTGGCGCAACCCCACGACAGGTGGCGAGAGCTATATCAGAAGAACGGGAGCATCTTTTTATCCTCGTTTTCATGTACTTTTAAAGTACGGATCAGATTACAGTGTCATTTTAGATCTCCATTTTGATGCCAGACGTCCAATGCATAAAAAGGGAGTTAGGTGTTATGAAGATGAAGAAAGTGCTGTTGTTCAAGAAGAAGCTCAGAGGATTCAATCCTTTATTTAGGGCTTAAAATAGATAAAAAGTGAGTGTTTTGCTTTCGCAGTACACTCTTTTTTGTAAAGGTCCTTGACATAATTTGAATAGTAGTGTAGACTGTGTTGTTAAGGGTTGACAATTGTTGTAAAACATGATACATTATTGGTGATATGGTTGTTAGAAATTAATTTTATAAAATAGTTACGTTAGTATTTTAATCCTACTAGTATGGTGAACGCAGCTGAACAATACGCAGCAGACACTGTCTCAAAAGATCTTGAGGCTGTTATTCGTGCGTTCATTACTGATCTCCCTGAGCGAACAAGAGACATTGTTCTTAAACGATACGGGCTTGATAGATCACGCAAGATGACACTTGAAGAAATAGGTAAAGCGTACGAGATTACTCGTGAGCGTGTAAGACAAATAGAATCTGCGGCATTAAAGGAATTAAAATCCTCAGAAAAAATGGAGGATCTTATTCCAACGGAAGATATTATTGAGCACATTATTGCAGACTACGGTCATATCATGGAACATCAGTACTTGGTAGAAAAATCAAAAGAAGAACTTCCTGGTGACGTACATGATAATCATGTTGAGTTTGTACTGCATATTAGTGATCGATTTTTTGATAATAAAGAGACCGACGAATACAATAAACACTGGTACATTAAAGACGCTGACTTGCGTGTTCCGGAAAAGGTAATCCAGTCTTTTATTGAAATTCTTGAAGAAAAAAATGAGCCTGTTAACCATGGTCTCGCTGTCGAGCATGTGGTAAATCATCCAAAAGCGGAAGAAATAACTGATGAGAAGCGTGACTCTGAGCGAGTGAAGTCATATTTACTTATTGGTAAACGTATTAAGCGTAATCCATTTGATGAATGGGGTCTTGCACATTGGAGTGAGATTATTCCTCGTGGAGTAAAAGATAAGGCATATATTATCCTCAAAAAAGAAGGAAAGCCTCTTCACTTTACAGAGATTACAAAGAAAATTAACGAAGCTGGCTTTAGTAAAAAAGAAGCTATCGCACAGACTGTCCACAATGAGCTTATCAAAGATGGTAGATTTGTTCTTGTAGGGCGTGGCATTTATGCGTTGACGTCATGGGGATATCAGACCGGTACTGTAGCTGATGTTGTCTTAGATGTTCTAAAAAATGCTGATGGACCACTTACCAAAGAAGAAATTGTTGAAAAAGTACGCAAACAACGTCTTGTAAAGAAAAATACAATCGTGTTAGCATTACAAAGTAGAGATGCAATTCAGAAACAAGGTGATGGTTTTGTATACGTTACAAAGTCATAAGACTATTATAGGGTGCACTGAATAGTTAGGGGCCGTAAAACAGAGATCAAATTTAAGTGAGTAGTATGCTTCAAGAAGTTGGACCGGGCTTAATCGAGCTTTGGGGTTATATCTCTTTAGTAATTTCATATACGTGGTTTATTTTAATACCACTTTTTTTGTATTTGGGATTTCAGCTATTTCTTTTTAGAAGGCAGATTAAATTCGCGCTCTCTATTGACTATGACTTAATTGCCATTACTATTCCTGCTGATAATATCAAGGATCCAAAATCAATGGAGCAAATTATTACTGCTATTCACTCTATTGAACATCCTCCAAATATGTATGAAAAGTACTGGTATGGCGAGTTTCAGCTCAGTGTAAGCCTTGAGATAGTAGGTATTAATGGCCAGGTGCGGTTTCTTATGCGCATGCCTAACAAGTACAGAGAATCACTTGAGGCAATGATTTATGCGTATTATCCAGAGGCTGAAATCATGCTTGTCGAGGACTATGTAACTTTTGCGCCTGACACGTATCCAAATGAGGAGTATGATATGTATGGAACAGAAATAGCTCTAGTGCGTCCAGATCCCTATCCTATCCGTACGTACAAGTCGTTTGCTGAAGATATTGAAAAGGGTTTTATTGACCCCGTCTCAACGCTTACTGAGGCAATGAGTGGATTAAATCCCGGTGAACAGTTGTGGTTTCAGATAATCATACAGCCACGGTGGGACGAGAAGTGGCAAAAAAAAGCGTTAGCGGTTGTAGATGAACTTATGAACCGTTCACCAAAATCGTCTGAATCTTGGGTTTCTCGGTACGTTTTGGGAGGGTGGCATAATGTAGAGAAGAATATTGATAATGCACTTGGGTTTCCTCCTTCTGAGATTGAAGATGAAGAGGGTATGGAGATGTCCTTCCTTTCTCCAGGAGAACGGGAAGTTATTAAAGCAATAGAGGAGAGTATCTCCAAGATTGCGTTTTTTGTCAAGATGCGGTTTGTATATGTTGGCAAAAACGAGGTTTTTAATAAGCCAAAAGGTATGATGCCTATGTTTATGTTCATGCGCATATTTACTACGGAGAATCTCAATGGTTTGAAACCGAACACCAAAAACTGGACATCGGTTGACTACTTTAAAAAAATGCGTGTTCCAAGAAGAAAACGGTTAATTATGAAAGGATTTAAAGGGCGGGATCCGTGGATGGGTGGCAATGCCTATGTTATGAGTACCGAGGAAATTGCTACAATGTATCACTTCCCCTATGAGAGTGTGCGGACGCCAACACTTGAGCGTCTTGATACCAGAAAAGCAGAGCCACCACCGGATCTGCCTGTCCCAATGTAATAAGAATAAACGTGTATATGTACTACTACAATGGATGATGTAACAATACTCGGAGAGACAAATTATAGAGGAAAGTTTACCAAATTTGGTATTCGCAGGGATGACAGAAGACGTCATATGTATGTCATTGGAAAAACCGGAATGGGAAAGACGACTTTTCTTGAGAATATGGTTATTAGCGACATACGGAAAGGCAATGGTCTTTGCGTCGTTGACCCTCATGGCGACTTTGCTCACAAGATGCTTCAATATGTGCCGTCAAATAGAGTAAACGACGTCATATATTTTGATGCCGGGGATATTAATTATCCTCTTGGGTTTAATGTGATGGAAAGCGTCAATCCTGAATACAAACATCTTGTTGCATCAGGACTTTTAGGTGTTTTTAAAAAGATTTGGGCAGATTCGTGGGGACCACGGCTTGAGTATGTGCTTCGGAATACCATTCTTGCTTTGCTTGATTACCCGGGGAGTACGCTTCTTGGTATCATGCGTATGCTTACGGACAAGTCGTTTAGAAAAAAGGTTATAAGTAAGGTTACTGACCCAGTGGTAAAATCTTTTTGGGTAGACGAGTACTCGCGGTATCCCGACAAGTTTCAGCAAGAGGCAATTGCGCCAATTCAGAATAAGGTTGGTCAGTTTTTGTCGATTTCACTTATCAGAAACATTGTTGGACAACCAAAGTCGACCATAAATATGCGTGATGTTATTGATTCAAAGAAGATCTTGCTTTTAAACCTATCCAAAGGAAAAGTCGGTGAAGACGCCTCTGCGCTTTTTGGTGCTATGATGATTACGCAACTACAACTTGCGGCAATGAGTCGTGTTGATATTCAGGAGGAAAAGCGTGTGGACTTCTATCTCTACGTTGATGAGTTCCAAAATTTTGCTACGGACAGTTTTGCTGACATTTTATCTGAAGCGCGTAAGTATCGATTAAATTTAATTATGGCCCATCAGTATATTAACCAGCTTCCGGAGACGGTGTACGATGCGGTGTTTGGCAATGTGGGGACTATGATTGTTTTTAGAATTGGTGCACAAGATTCAGAGATGTTTGAGACAGAGTTTGAACCGGTGTTTACCGCAAACCATCTCGTAAATCTGACTAAGTATAATGTGTACTTAAAACTTATGATAAATGGTGTGGCGTCCCAGGCGTTTAGTGCTCAGTCTATTGCACCAACATGGGAGCCAGATGGATTTCAGGATAAAATTATTCGTATCTCTCGTGAACGGTATGCAAAAAAACGAGAAATAATTGAGGGGAAAATTGCTCGCTTTAGTGGGTTTACAGATAGTACGGAACCGACAAAGGGTGAAATGGAATCCCCAAAGTCAAGTCCAAGGTCAAGACCCAATGAGTATCAAAAAAAACGAGAACCAAAAAAGTATCAAAATCGCAGCGATACTCAGCCGAGACAGAATCAATCCCACTCCCAATCTAAGGTTAACGATGATTCTCATAAACCGTTTAAGAAGGCATTTCAGTCAGTGCAGAAGGATAACGATACGTAATGATTTCTTCTAAAGAAGAGAGTATACTAAAAAGACAGAAAATAATCAGTAGTGGTATCGTCATTCTTTTTGTAGTTTTTGGGGCAGTGATGTACAGGTTTCAACTGGGACCTGCGCTCGAGGGTTACTTTCAAACGCGAGACGTTGTCTTGTTTGTTGAAGAGTATAACAAAGAAGTGTATATACATGAGGGGCTAGCTATTGCTGACCTAATGGAAAAAGACGGCAACCTTCAAGAAAAAGACCAGGGGGAAGAGAATGAAGCTAGACGTTCAGTCTGGAGGCAGAGAAAAGAGCTTTTCAATGAGGCTAGCAAAGAGGCGTCGCGTGCTCAGGAAAAGATGGGTACCATTTCAGCCAAAGGTACATCGGTAGGCATTCAAGAAAAACTTATTTCAAAGTATACGTTTCAAGCAGAGGGATATGAGTCGTACGTAAAGGGTTTTGACAACCTTTTGGCAGGTGAAGATGGTGCACAGACGTTTGAGCATGGGTCACAATTACTTCTCGATGCTCAGAAGTTTGAAGAAGAAGCACAGCAGTTAATGATAGAGAAGTGTAAAAAATGTCTCGTGCAATGAAGAATAAGGAAAAGTATTGACAGATTGGCAATTTTATGCTATAGTTCATAGCTAGTAAAAATAATATAAGTAATAAAAAAATATGGCTAGAAAAATGTCAACAGGAGATATCTATTCCGACGCAAAACATGCAGAAGCTGAAGCAGCAGCGCGTGAAGGAAATATGGATGCATTAAGCCAAAAAGCAAAAGAATGGGCAGATTTAGTTTTTAGTCAAGGAACAAGGTCAGAAGAACAGTCTGAAGAAACACCCCTGCGTGATTTTTTTGCAGAAGTTTCCAGTATGTCTCAAGCAAATCAAAAAAGAGTATTGAAGCAAGAAATTGCTTTGACGGAGGAAGAAAAACGAGCTGCTTTGAGACCAGTGAAAGAACGGTATGTAGATGAGGAAGAGAGAAATAGAATCCTTGCTGAAATGTTAGAAGGCCCAGTTTCTCCTGAAGAAGTTAAGGATGTTGTACTTGATACTCCTGGAGTAGTTACTCGTGCAGTTAATGAAGCAGAAAAACGAGGTGAAGAGCTTCCAGAAGAAGCACAAAGACAAGTGATTGATCAAACAAGTGCTGAGCTTGCTACAGTAAGATCAAATATTTCGGAGCAACTTGCAAAGACTGAGCTTAATCAAAAAGTGACCCTAAAAATGGAAGCCCTTCGATTTGCTTTAGATGCTGAAGGTGCTGTTTATGATACTCTTAGGAATGAAGAAGTACCAAATGATACTGTTCGCACTATAGAACAAAACCTTAGTACAGGTGTTCAAAATTTCTTGCAAGAACATCAGGCTCGATTATCTCAAAAAACGCCAGAAGTATTAAATCAAACTGAGGAAATGGTTGGTTTTCCTAAAGGTATAGAGCAATCTGAGCAAAAACGTCTTGCTCAAAAAGCAGAAAGAGACTTTAAAGGATTATTGGATTCTGGCAAGAGAGCTGTAGCAGAAGCATATGAAAAACACGATATAAAAACGGACTATCCCAAGGGTGAGAGAGATCTTCGTTTTGAAAGAATGATTCAACTCCAGGAAGGTGAAAAGGGGAGACTTACTTCAGTTGCGCAGATGAGTTGGGATACGTATTATGATTTGTCAATAAGTATGGGCGAAGCATATACAATGATGCAAAATAATCAGAGGCTTCTTGAAATGACTCGTGCAATGTCTGCTGAAGAATATCAAGTACTCAACACTATTTATAATTTAGATGATGGTAGTGTAAAGGATACAAATTATAGTCCTGAAATAATAGCACAGCTTGGGTGGGATGAATTGAAACGAAGAGATGAAAAAGAATATGAGGCAAAAATTCAAAAGTTTTCTCTTAGATTTACTGGAAAGAGAATGGAAATGAACCTCTTCCTTATTAATCAAACAGAGATATCAAAGCTATATCCAGAATCTGTACGTGAAGAATTTACTCAAGCTATTGATTTTGCTGATGGTCTTTTGCTTTCCGCAACTACTGCACGGGATGCAGTAAGGCTTTCGCCAGAAGAAATAAGGGGTGAAAAGGAAGTATCACAAGAAAGAATTCAAAGAATAAATGAGTCTCTTGCCAATGTTCGTGGCATGGAACAAAGTCTTATAGATGTAGTATCTCAAAGCGCAAAAAACCCTTTAGGACTTACAATGCTTTTAGAATCACGACTGAGAGAGCTGCAGCGCGTTGATCAAGAGATAGCAGATTCTTTGCTTACAGCCCAAGTACAAAGTCAGCGTCAGTTTGCAGAAAATCAATACGTACAAACTGCCGAAGCTGCAGGAGTTCAGCCAAGTAATGACACTGCGCGAACGTTTGGATTAGATCAAGCTTCTCAGGTATATGACCAATACACCTCACCTGGCTTGAGCTATGACAATATGTGGGAAGAAGCTTTTGGAGCAGGGAAAACGTTGGAGCTTCCAGGCTTTCATGAAGAAGGGGCAACTTTTGGTGAAGAGCCAACTGAAGAGCTTCCAGGCTTTGATAGACAAATGGCGTTAAAGCAGGCAGAAATGATTGTAAGAAGACAAAGAGAGGCAAATGCCCGACCTGACGAGTTACGTGCACTTGATCAACAAGCAAATGAAAAGCAATTGAAGTTGAGTAGCTTGCTGGGTGAAAAAGAAAATATGGAAAGAGAATCAAATATTGCTGATGTTGCCCGAATGAAAGGCGAGCTTGATAATTTACTTGGTAGACTGGGGTACAAAGATCCAGCAAAAAAAGCATTTACGCTTGGCTATTTTCAAACAATGAAGAATAGAAAAGCACTTAGAAGAGGACTCGCTACACTTTCTACTGGGTCAATGGACGTTATTGGAGCGCTTAGAAACTATCAGGCAGAAGATGGTTCTCCGCTTCTTAGAGAAGAAACGTATAATAAAATTGATAATGTTCAGCTGGACAATGCGGTGTTTGATGAGCTTATGACTGCATCTCAAAAAATGGACGCTCAAACTAAACCTTTAAGAGAGCTTAATGAAAGAATTGCAGTTGCAAAAGATGAATATGATACCGCTCACAATGCAGTTCTCATAAAAGAAGTTGAGCTTAGCATATAGTAACGCAAAAATCTCAGCGCAATCAAAAATGCCACGCTAGCTTGATGCTTGCGTGGCGTTTGTATTTAAGAATGATGTAGTAGTTGCTGTTTGTTGGAACGGATAGTGGAATTGATATATTCCACTATAGCGAAGATTAAATTCAGTGAAGGTAATCTCTTCTGGTCTTCTTGGAAAAACAACATAGATCTTTGTAAAATCAGGAGAAGGTTGTGTATAAAGACTTTCTTTAATAGAGTCTTCTCCTAAACATATGTGTAGTCTTCCAAAGAACTGTGGGTGAAGTCTGTGACCCTCAGAACTCCACACAACAAATCGCGCCCATTTTTGTCCAATGCGATACTCTTTGTTAACTATCAAAAAGAAGTAGTGGAGAATTATTTTTAGGACGTTATCGATAGGCATTTTCTCTTCCGTAAGTTCAATCTTGAGTGATTTAAAGAAAAGTTTTCCTTCTTCCGCGAATGCTTTTTCTTCTTCTCCTTCAAGGTACTCGGGATCTTCCATGGTGTCCCATCCGGATTTAACAATAATATACTCAAAAGCAGCAAAAAGAAAATCTTGAAATCGACTTATAAAGCCTTCTTTAGAAGCCATCCAATCCATTAATCTTTCAAACCAGTCATATTTTTGTTTCATCTCTCCTCCTAAAAGAAAGACCATATTGACGTCTTTAAGACTTTTCATTATAATCACAAAAATCACGCAATGTCAATAAGAAAATCATGAAAAAAGTACTGGTAGCCATGTCTGGAGGGGTTGACTCATCTGTTGTCGCGTATCTTCTTGAAAAAGAGGGATATGATGTAACGGGTGTCTTTTGTCATTTCTGGAGTGAAAAAGAGTGTGAGGGTAAAAAATCGGAAAACACATGCTGTTCAGTAGAGGCAGAAAAACTTGCGTGCAAAGTGTGTCAAGAACTCGACATTCCTTTCTATTCAGTTGATGTATCAAAGAAGTTTAAAAAGCATGTGGTCGATTATTTTGTCTCTTCGTATGAAAACGGAGAAACGCCCAATCCCTGCGTAGTCTGTAATGACACGATTAAATTTGCACATCTTATAGATCTTGCTCAAAAAAAGGGATATGACTATCTAGCAACAGGGCACTATGTGCAAAATCAAAAAGTGGGAGAAACTTTTTTTCTAAAAAAAGGGATTGATGCAACAAAAGACCAGTCATATTTTTTATATACATTAACTCAAGAAATACTTTCAAAAACATTATTTCCCTTAGGTACGCTTACCAAAAAAGAAGTTAGAGCGATTGCAAAAAAAATTGATCTACCGACTGCAACGCGGAGAGAGAGTCAGGAAGTGTGTTTTGTTTCTAAGAAGAGGCTTGAAGGTTTTTTAAAGCGACACATGAAAAAATGGAACGAAGGGGATATTGTTGATCAAAATGGAGCGGTCATTGGAACGCACAAAGGACTCCCCTTTTACACTCTTGGACAGAGAAGAAATATTGGTGTGGGTGGGACGGGACCGTATTATGTGTTTAAAAGGGATTTTAAGACAAATACGCTTTTTGTGACAAACGACTCGAAGGATCCTGCACTCTATTCCACGTCATTTACCGTACGTGATGTCAATTGGCTAGGTGAGCTACCGTCTTTTCCTTTTGAGTGTAAGGGGAAAGTGAGGTATAGAAAAAAAGCAGTGCCACTTGAGATTGTCTCGTTTGAAAATGGCATTATGACTGTTGGATGCAGTGATTCAGAGCGAGCTATTATGCCAGGACAAAGTGTGGTTTTTTATGATAGCGACACGGTGCTTGGCGGCGGGGTGATACACCCTGAATCGACTTCTGAGTCTGGTCCAGGGTGAAACTTCCAATTGACGCGGACTAATTATTATGGTATAAAAGAAAGCTCAAAGATGCATTGATATTTACATTTTAGGAGGAAAAAAGTTTTGAGAAAATACCTTGTAGTTTTTTTGATGTTATTTTTTACGAGTTCATGCGTTACCTCTATTCATGCCCAAATATTTTGCACACCAAAGATAAATTACAAAAAAAAGTTTGTTACGTTCAAGTGGTTGAGCTTAAAGCCGCAAAAAGAATTTCCACCACCACCGGAACTTTTGCGAGCATATTGTGTTTCAAGACTTAATATTAAAAGTCGCAGTGCTCAATTCAATTTGTCGCTGAGTGATGTAGTTACCGCAAAAGTTATGGGTCGCTACAAAGGAAAATTCATATTGATGGCAAAGTATCCATTGTCGAGTGTTATTTGCAGAATGTTTCCTAAAAAGGATGAATGGTATGAAAAGAATTATTGGCACGTTCCTGACTTTAATAGACGTTACCTTAAACCACCGGCTCCGCCCAGACGGATGCCCGCTTAGAGCAGTATTCATACGCAGTGCTGCTTTTTTTGATTCTAAAAAACTTTTCTTATTTTTGAGAATGGTCTATACTAAAGTAAGCAAGGTGACCGTTTTTTGCAGTCTTTTTAGGATATTTTTAATAGATAAGAACTATGTCCGATTTTTCAGACCCTATCAAACAAATGACCGGGGAAATAGAAGATGTTCAAGTTGACATTGATCGCAAAGAGCGGGAGCTTTTAACATTAACGCAAGAAGTTGCATCGCTTTCAAAAAGACAAGAGCTGCTTGAAGACGAGCTCGAGAAGATGTATAAAGAAAAGACCGGGTTAGAGCAAAAAAGACGAACATTAGAATATGAATTATGACACTATTTGATATCAGAAAAAAGTACTTAGAATTTTTTGAAAATAAGGGGCATAAAATCGTTCCTTCATCTTCTTTGATTCCGGAAAACGATCCCACAACACTTTTTACTGGGTCAGGTATGCAGCCAATGGTGCCGTATCTTTTGGGAGAGAGTCATCCTGAGGGGAAGCGGGTCGCTGATTCTCAAAAATGCTTTAGAACGGGGGATATAGATGAAGTAGGAGACTGTTCCCATACGACGTTTTTTGAAATGCTTGGAAATTGGTCGTTTGGTGATTATTTTAAGAAAGAGCAGCTCGAGTGGATTTTTGAGTTTTTAACCGATGAAAATACAGGTATTGGTCTCAAAAAGGAAAATATCTACGTTACGGTTTTTCGTGGTAATGATACGTTGGGTATTCCCCGAGATGATACGTCTATAGAAATCTGGAAGAGCTTTTTTTCAAGAGCTGGACTGAGTTCTGGCGTTTGCGATATGAAGGGGAAAGAAGGAAAAGAGACGGTACTCGGTGGCGAAAACCGTATATTTTTGTATGGAGAAGAAAAAAATTGGTGGTCACGAGTGGGTGTACCTCAAAATATGCCTGTCGGTGAACCGGGCGGTCCTGACTCGGAGATATTTTATGATTTTGGTGAGAAATATGCACATCATAGTACAGATATAACAGTGGACCATGTGAATAGTGATTCGGGTCGGTTTTTGGAGATTGGCAATAATGTGTTTATGGAATATAAAAAAACTGATGGGGAATTTGACCCATTGCCGCAAAAAAATGTTGATTTTGGTGGAGGGCTTGAGAGAGTTGCAGCAGCAAAAAATGAAAATCCGGACGTTTTTATGATTGATGTCTTTTTGCCTGTTATAGAGAAGCTCGAGGAACTTTCCGGTAAAAAGTATGGTGATACTCAAAAGCACTTTCGTATTATTATGGATCATCTCCGTGCTGCATTGTTTCTTATTTCGGACGGTGCTTTTCCGTCAAATAAAGATCAGGGGTATTTTACCAGAAGACTTATTAGAAGGGCAGTTAGATCAGCACGTGAAGTGTTAGGGATAGAAAGTGATATTTGTCGGAATATTATTGAGTCATATATTGACGTCTATAAGAATGAATACCCTGGTTTGGGTGAAAAGAAAGACGCTATTTTGGATGAGGCGGAAAAGGAAGAGAAGAAATTTGAGAAAACGCTTGAGAGAGGGCTAAAGGAATTTAATAAACTAGATGCAGTAGATGGCAAAACCGCGTTCATGCTGTTTTCAACGTATGGATTCCCGCTTGAACTCACTGAGGAGCTTGCAATAGAGAGGGGCTTTGCTGTGGACAAAAAGGCATTTGAGAACGAATTTAAAAAACATCAAGAATTATCCAGAAAGGGCGGAGAGAAAAAGTTTAAAGGTGGCCTTGCGGACGACTCTGAGACATCAAAAAAGTATCATACGGCAACACATTTATTGCATCAAGCGCTTAGAAAAGTTTTGGGAGATCATGTTGAGCAGCGGGGCAGCAATATTACTGCAAAGCGGCTCAGGTTTGATTTTACCCATCCGGACAAATTAACCGATGAAGAAAAAAAGCAGGTAGAGGCCCTTGTGAATATTAAGATTGCAGAAGAGGTTTTAATAGCATGTGATGAAAAGTCGCTGCAAGAAGCAAAGGAAGAAGGTGCCATTGGTCTTTTTGTAGATAGGTATGGGGATAGAGTAAAGGTCTATAGCATTGGTGATTTTTCAAAAGAGATATGCGGCGGTCCGCATGTTGATAATACAAAAGAACTTGGACATTTTAAGATAAAAAAAGAAGAATCAAGTTCCGCGGGAGTAAGAAGAATAAAGGCGATTTTGGAATGATTGCTGTGAAAAAATGTTTACTTGTGATATACTTGAAAGTCGTAGGGGTAGGATTTATCCCACCCGAATTTCAGCGTAAAGACGCAACATCTTGCGTCTCAACAGTAAAGACGCAAAATCTTGCGTCTCAGCTAATATAGAAAGTAAAGGCGCAACATCTTGCGTCTCAACATAACCAAAAAACAACATGAAGAAAAAGACAATCTTCTCCGTGATAGCCACCACCCTCTTCGCAACACTCTTCGTAGCAGGCGCAGTGTATGCAGGTACTATCACCTACAACGACGAACTCGTTGTAAACAACACCGGCAGATTTGACTCTGTCTACATAGGTAAACAAGGCACCGGTGGTGTTACCTTCTTTAATGGTACCATCGTCAACTCAACCACCAACGACGGCGTAGACAACCCCGTCACGTTTGGTGATAACGTTCGAATCGACGGTGAGATCTGGCGCGGTGAACAATCAGGACCGTTTGCTGGTGCAGATGCTAAAGATATGCCGGTCAAAGTGAATGATGACTTGAAGGTATATGGTAATACAACTATTGATGGTGCACTCTCTAACCCAACGGTAGATGGCAAAGCTGATACATCCTATGTTGACTCAGGACTAGCCGAGAAAGCGAATAATTCAGATCTGGGGAATTACGTGAATAAAAGCAATCCAAGCTGGGATACACAAAAGGGGTATGTGTCTATTCCTGGCAATGCGATAGTATCACGAGATTATATTAACGATTATGTGAAGTACGAAGGAGGCTTATTTAACCCTGAAGCCAATGCTTTCTATGAAGCTCCTGTAGAGCTGCCGCATGGTGCTAAAATAACCAATTTTTGGGTGTATGGTCTTGATAATAATGCAACAGTCGGGAATCAAATTGAAGTTACTGTTGGAAAAGTAGTTGATCCAACTGATCCCTCCTCCTCTGTGCTTGTTGGTACCGCGACTTCAACAGATTCTGCAACTTTTCAAACATGGACACCACCTGCGATTACCCAGACAGTGGTAGATAATACTCAAAATTATTGTTTGCTTCTGGTTGATGTGCAGGGGACTGATAGTACTTCAATGGGTATTGCACGAATAACGATTGAATATGAATTCACAAGCCCGTATTAAGGTTTTCTAGGAACGCTATATTACAAAATCTCGCATTAGCGAGAACTAACAAAAAAAGTCTATGAAGAGAAAAGCAATTTTCTCTGTCGTGCTTACCTCTCTCATCGCAACACTCTTTGTTGCCGGAGCAGTGTACGCAGCTTCAGAGATCAATATCACTGAGAAACTCGGTGGTAAAGACGGTGACTTCTTTAATGTTGATGGAACCATGATGATGGATTCAGTCAAGATTGGTCGCCAAGGAGAAGGTGGAGTTACCTTCTTTAACGGTACTATTGTCAATATCACCACAAATGATGGTGTTGATAACCCGGTAGCGTTTGGTGATAATGTGAGAATTGACGGACGGATTTGGCGCGGTGCAACGTCTGGGCCGGAAGCAGCAGATGCAGAAAATCCAATGCCTGTTATTGTAAACGATGATTTACAAGTCAAAGGGAAAACCACGCTAGAAGGTGATGTAAGCTTTACCAGTGGAAAGACTGTTGATTTTACAGGTGCAACAGTAAATGGTCTTACCACAGGAACCGCTGAATACACTTCATATATGCGTGTTCCTGGTAGTGCTTTTAAAGCAGAAGACTCAGCTATCGTTGGCTATTCCTATACAGGAGGTGCTCTGGACGCAAACTCAGATGCAACATCGGTAACAACATATGCGGCGCCAGTGAATCTTCCAAATGGTGCAAAGATTACTGAACTCTCCATGAGAGCAAATGATCTTGATGCGGCAACGAGCGTAAAGGCGTGGCTCAACAAAATTGACAGCAACTATACAAGTAGTACTGTTGCAACACTTGAGACAGGTGCATCCTTCTCTGGTGGTGACACGACGGTGAGCACAACCATGGATCATACGGTTGTAAATGAATCATCAAGTTATTATGTTAGAGGTGAGTTTGAGAAAGATGACAATAAGATCTATGATCTTAGGGTAAAATATACGGTTTCAAATCCGTACTAACGTTTTTTTAAAGGCAGTCTTTTGTAAGGCTGCCTTTTTTTGTTTTTCTGTAACAGTTGATTAAAAGGGGGCATTTTTTATTGTATTTTTCTCAACAAAAACAGTAATGTATGGTATACTCACCTGTGGTGAACGTATGCACTGTGCATACAATTTTGAAGCTACATAAAATACAATCTTGGGTTTTTTATCCATATTAAAAAACAAAAGAAGTCCTGATTTTGCACTTGCTCTTGATATTGGGACACATCTTATTAAAGCACTAATATTCCGTGTTGAAGACGGTAAAGGTGTTGTTATTGGTGTTGGGAAAGAAGTGCAAGCGCTTGGTGATATGCAGTCCGGTGCGGTGAGTGATATTGAGGGTGTTGTAAGATCGTGTGAAAAGGCGATTGCCAAGGCTGTTGAAATGTGTGGAGAACAGCCCGATCAGGTTGTTTTAGGTATCGCGGGAGAGTTGGTTAAAGGAAGCACAACGACAGTAAATTACGAGCGAGTGAAACCAAAATCAAAAATCGATCTTCCTGAACTAAAGAATATTATTCAAAAAGTACAATGGAAGGCGTTTGATCAGGTAAGGAAACAGCTATCTTGGGAGACAGGTCATTCTGAGATTGATGTTAGATTGATTAATGCGGCAATAGTCGATGTACGTATTGATGGGTATCGTGTCACCAATCCTTTAGGATTTCAGGGGAAAGACGTTTCAATATCAATATTTAACGCATATGCGCCACTGGTTCATCTTGGCGCGCTTGAGACAATTGCGTCAGAGCTTGGCCTTGATATTCTTTCAATCACTGCGGAGCCTTACGCTGTTGCTCGGTGTATGGGTGTAGAAGATTCTCTTGAATTCAATGCTATTTTTATTGATGTGGGTGGTGGTACGACTGATATTGCGGTTGTCAGGAACGGGGGATTGGAGGGAACAAAAATGTATGGACTTGGCGGTCGTGCTTTTACTAAGCGACTTTCAGATATGCTTTCAGTCAGTTTTGAGGAAGCTGAGCGAATAAAAATTAAATATGCATATGGAAAATTGCCGGCAGAGATGATGCATCGTATTAAAGATAGTTTTGAGTCGGATTGCAGTGTCTGGGTTTCTGGTGTTGAGCTTGCGCTTGAAGAATTTTCACAGGACGACTTGCTTCCATCTCGTATTCTTCTTTGTGGTGGGGGAAGTGCACTTCCCGGAATCAAGACCTCACTTCTTTCAACCGGGTGGGCAAAAGATTTAGCATTTGCAAAAAAACCAAAGGTACACTTCATTCAACCGGAAAATGTAACCAATATTGTTGATGAATCAGGCAAGCTCACCACACAGCAAGATGTAACTCCCATGGCTCTTGCAAACCTTGCACTTGAGCTTGCGGGTGGAGAAGATATTTTGCATGGAACACTGAGGCGAGCCGTTAAACTAATGCAGTATTAATATGAAAGTCCTCTATTTAGACATAGACGAGGAAATAACTGCGGTTATTGATAAGATTCGCAAAACTAAGGAGCATGCGATTGTTTTAGTGATCCCTAAAAGATCAATGTTAACACAAAGCACGGTAACTCTTAAGCTTTTAAAAAGACAGGTTGATGCGGTTGGTAAGAGAATTGTCGTTGTAGTCAGTGATGATGTTGCGTTCAACCTTTCAAAACGTGCGGGACTTGATGTAAGAAAAGAGGTACCTTCATCAATGGAGAGTACACTTTTAGACCAAGAGGAGAAACCGGTTGGGCAGGAACCTGAAAACCAACAGGACGAGAAGAAGGAAGTATTACCTACCGCAAAGACGATACCGATAGTCGCAGCGACTGTTCCCGGGGAGAAACACCTGCTTAAAGTTACTGATTATCTTTCAGGAAAATCAAAGGAAATTGAGCCTAGACTTTCAGTACCGAAAGAAAAAGACGTTCCCAAAGAAGAATCAATCTCCGAGAAGGAAAAAAGTAAAGAAACGGTGCGTACGATTTTAGAGACTGCAAAAAAAGAAAGCGAAGAAAAGAAGCCAAAAAGGAAAGCTGTTCGAGGCTCTGTCCTCGACTCCGAGGCCGCTCAGACTCGAGGAGAGGAGCCCTCCTCTCGAGGTCTGAGCTCAGGGCCTATGTCCGACTCTCGAAGAGAAAAGAAGAACAAGAAGCAAAGGAAAGCTCGTTCAAAAAATGTATTCTTACCACGAATCAGCGTTACGTTTTTTGTTGTCTTTTTCCTTATAAGTTTTGGACTTGCTGGTCTTATTTTCTTTATTCTTCTTCCTAAAGCAGTGATTTCTATTCAGCCGGAGACAGAGCAATTTATTTCCCAAGTCGATGTTTTAGTGCGTGAAGCGGCGGACGAGGTCGATCAAGCAAATAATCAGTTGCCCGGAGAGCTTCTTTATGTAGAAAAAACAAGCGATAAGAAGCACTTTGAGGCGTACGGGGAGCAAGACATTAGCACTAAGGCACGGGGAGAAGTGGTCATTAATAATACCTTTTCTTCATCTCCGCAGCCACTTGTTGCGCAGACGCGTTTCCAGGCACCAAATGGATCTATCTACCGTGTACTCAATGACGTAAACGTACCGGGTGCGACAGTACAAGATGGAGAGACAATACCGGGGAGACTTCAAGTTGTATTAGAGGCCGATCAACCAGGAACCGAGTACAACATTGAGAGCGCAAAGCTTATTATTCCTGGACTCACCGGTGCAAAACAAGCAGCGATATATGCAGAGACGTTAAGTCCTATAGCTGGTGGGGAAAAACAGGTGAAGAGAATCATTAGCGAGGAGGACATGCAAAATGCAAGCAATGAGCTTTTGACTCAAGTTGAAAAAAAGGCCATCGACGAACTTGTCTCACGTATTCCAAAGGATCAGTACTTCTTCAAAGATGCAATCAAGACCGAGATAATAGAACGTGTAGCAAGTAATGAAGTTGGTGAGGAAGTGACCGAATATGATTTACAGATAACGGTGCGTGTGTCTACTATGACGTTTAATCAACAAGACATGGAGGAAATTGTAGCATATGAAGTTGAAAAGGCTCTTACCGATGGAAAGAAAGTTCTTCAGGCAGGAATCGATGAGGGTGTAACGGCCTCGCTCCAGAACTTTGATTTTAACGACAAATCTATGGGTATTGTGCTCAAGATAGAAAAAACATTTTACTATACTTTTGATGAGACGTACGTTCGAGAAGAATTGAAGGGCAAAAGCAAAGAAGAGATAAAAACTTTTTTAGCGGAAAATCCCCATATTCTCTCCTCAGAAGTCACCTTTTGGCCTTTTTGGGTCAAAAAGGCACCCAAGCTAGACAAGAAAATTGAATTAGAGCTTGACATCGCTCAGTAAATTGGTATCATTTTTATGTTATACACTCTTTGTCCCTTGACGCTCCCGTAAATTAGCGGTAGCATACGGGTGAGGTGTATGATATCACCTGCTATTTTGTGGCAGG
Source organism: Patescibacteria group bacterium (assembly GCA_018818205.1). Classification (GTDB taxonomy): domain Bacteria; phylum Patescibacteriota; class JABMPQ01; order JABMPQ01; family JAHIRA01; genus JAHISJ01. The sequence continues at coordinate 48,882 of JAHISJ010000026.1, read as the reverse complement.
GATTATTTAATTCTATGTAAGTTGTAGCAATAGAGGTTCAATGCGAAACAAAAACAAGCATTCGGGTAGCAATTCAGGAAAAAAGAAGGATGTTGTTCAGGTAAGTGGTACAGTCCTTGAGATGCTTCCCAATGCGACGTTTAAGGTTGAACTAGAAAATGGTCATACAATTATGGCAAAAGTGTCAGGGAAGATGCAGATGAACTATATTCGTGTACTCCCGGGCGATCCAGTAGACGTAGAACTCAGTCCCTATGATCTAACAAAGGGACGAATTGTAAAGAGAAACTAGCATGAAGGTAAGAGCCTCAGTTAAAAGAATTTGTGATCAGTGTAAAATAGTTAAGCGCCAAAGGTGCTTGTTTGTCATTTGTTCAAATCCTCGTCATAAGCAAAGACAGGGATAATAATATAAGTATTTATGGCACGTATTGCTGGAGTAAACATTCCGTCAGAAAAAAGAATTGAGGTAGCTCTTACCTATATTTATGGTATTGGTCTTGTGCGAGCAAAAAAGCTCATCAAAGATGCTTCACTCGATCCAAATATGAGGGCGCGTGAATTGAGTGATGCTGATATCAATAAGCTTAGAAGCATTATAGAAAAGAGCTACAAGATAGAAGGAGATTTAAGACAGCAAAAGCTTTTAAATATTAAGAGACTGAGAGAAATTGGTTCGTATAGAGGCCTCAGACATGCAAAAAATTTGCCTGTACGGGGACAGCGAACAAAGACTAATTCCAGAACCGTTCGGGGAAATATTAGACGGACAGCAGGAAGCGGAAGAAAACCAGCAGCTCAAAAGACTTAAGCTAAGTTTAAAGATATATGAACGACTCCAAGAAAAAAGAAGAGACAGCTCCTGACTCTAAAACTCCTGAGTCGGAGGAAAAAAAGAAGAAACCTGCTGCAAAGAAGGAAGTTTCAGATACATCAGATACAAAGGAAGCGAAGAAAGGCAAGGATGCTGAAATGAAAGAAAAGAAGACTCAAGAAAAGGCCGTTCGAGGCTCTGACCTCGACTCCGAGGTCGCTCAGACTCGAGGAGAGGATTCCTCCTCTCAAGGTCTGAGCTCAGGACCAAAGACGGACTCTCAAAGAGAAGAAAAGAAAGAGGAAAAGCCAAAGAAGAAACGAAAGAAGAAAGGAAAGGTACGCAGAAAGATTTCTCGTGGGAAGGTGTTTATTAAATCTACGTACAACAATACTATTGTTACTATTACTGATTTAAACGGAAATACTCTAGCATGGGGTAGTGCAGGACTTTCCAATTTCAGAGGGCCAAAGAAAGCAACACCATACGCTGCGACGATTATTACCCGTACGGTTCTTGATAAAGTTAAAGATACTGGCCTCTCAGAAGTAGATGTTTTTGTAAAAGGCATTGGGGGTGGACGTGAAGCTGCAGTACGGGCATTATCAAGTGGTGGTCTTGCAATTAATGTTATTCAAGATGTAACGCCGGTGCCACACAATGGGTGCAGATCTAAAAAAGTAAGACGTGTTTAGTGTCTTACGTGTGTGCTACCACGAGTAAAGTGTTTGTTTAGTGCTATTAACAATTTATCGGAGAAACATACTATGGAGGCGATACTTATTCCAAATACAATCAAGTTAGAAAAAGAAGAGGGCAACGAAGGTATTTTTATCGTTGAACCGTGCTATCCTGGTTATGGCCATACCCTTGGCAATGCGCTTAGACGTGTTCTTCTTTCATCACTTCCTGGAGCTGCTGTAAGTGGTGTAAAAATTAAGGGCGCAAGTCATGAATTTGATACTCTTGATAATATCAAAGAGGATGTTATTGAAATTATCTTGAATTTAAAGATGCTTAGACTTAAGGTTCATAGCGATGAGCCTGTTACCCTTAAGCTCGATGTAAAAGGTAAGAAAGATATTCTTGCTAAGGATATTGAAACACCGTCAGATGTCGAGATAGTTACTCCGGATCTTCTTATAGCTACTGCAACAAACAAAGATGCGCATTTTGAGGCTGAACTTATGGTAGAAAAGGGTAGAGGATATGTACCAGTCGAGAAAAAGAATGGTGAAGATTTAGACATTGGTATGATCTTGATTGATTCATCGTATTGTCCTATAGAAAAGGTAAGCTATGATATTCAAAACATTCGTGTTGGACAGAGGACAGACTATGATCAGCTAAGAATTTCTATTGTAACTGATGGTACTATTTCTCCTCGTGAAGCATTAACTAAGTCATCTGAGCTACTTGTTGATCACTTCGCATTTATTACTGGGGCAAAATCTGCAAAGAAGGAAGAGGAGATGAAAGAGGAAGAGAAGAAAGAAGACGTAGAAGAACCTGATACAGTCCTTGATACTATTGTGCAAAAACTCAATCTTTCAACGCGAACATCAAATGCACTTGATAGAGCAAAGATTAGAACTGTTGGTGATCTTGCTTCACGTTCAGAAGGGGATTTGCTTTCACTTGAAGGTTTTGGTGAAACTGCACTAAAAGAGATAAAGTCGTCGCTAAAAAAACTCGACTTAACATTACATGAGGAAGAAAAGTAATGCGTCATCGTAAGAAGAGAGATAAGTTAAGAAAGCAATCAAGCCATCGCAACCTTATGGTGCGAAGTCTTATGAATGATCTCATTATGAATGAGAAACTTCAGTTAACGTCTGCAAAAGCACGAGTTGTTTCATCGTCATATGAACAGTTAGTCACAAAGACCATGAAAGCGCAAGATTCTCGGAATAAGAAGCGCATCCTACATTCACTGCTTAACAATAAAGAAGTTGAGAAGAAGTTTTTAAAGGAAGTACTGCCCAAATATAGCAAGGGAGCAAGTGGAATGACGCGAGTGATAAAAATAGGTAATAGACAAGGTGATAATGCACTTGTGTGCCAAGTAGAATTAGTGTAAATACTATGAAAAGAAGAAAAACACCGCTAGCAGATAGCAACAAAGAGTATACGCGTGCATGGCTTGAAGTTGATGCTTCAAAAGAGACTTTTGGTCGCGTGGTAAGTTTGGTTGCAACACATCTTATTGGTAAAAAGAAGGTACAGTATACACCACATCAGGATTTTGGTGATAATGTGGTGGTAACAAATGTTGACAAGCTAAAGGTAACAGGGAACAAGCGAACTGATAAAAAATACTACAGCCATTCCTGGTATCCTGGGTCAATTAAAGAAAAATCATTTGAAGAAAAGGCTTCAAAAGACCCGGTATCACTTTTTAAAAAATCAGTTGAGATGATGCTTCCTAAAAATAAGCTTGCAAACGAACGATTGAAAAGACTTAAAGTAGTAGAGGGAACTGATCATCCATACAAAGAACACTTTTCGCATAACTAATTTGTTTTATGACTACAACCACAGAAAAGAAGCCTAAGCTAGACGAAAAGACCTACATTGCCGCTGTTGGACGAAGAAAAACCGCAGTCGCACTTGTTCGTATTTACAAAGGAACCGGGTTTATTGTTAACACTAAATCACTTGAGAAGTTTTTTATTGATAATGAACTTCCATTGGTGGCAAAGGCGCCGCTTACACTTATTGGCGATGATGCAGAGAAGAAATACAAAGTGGAAGCGAGGGTTAAAGGTGGCGGTAAAAAAGGACAGGCTGAGGCGATTAGACTTGGTCTATCCCGAGCACTTCAGACGTACAATAAAGATTTACGGTTGCCACTTAAAAAGGCAGGATTTCTCAAAAGAGACTCACGCATGAAAGAAAGAAAGAAATACGGACTGAGGGGAGCTAGACGAGCGCCGCAGTGGGCAAAGCGTTAGGTCTCGTTAGCAATATGAATTTAAAAAACTCTCCAGTATGGGGAGTTTTTTGTTTCGCAGGGGCGCCCCTACTACAACGAACATCAATCCTATTATTTCTCAAAAATCACTTCAGACTGGATTTGTTTAGTATCTTTATTCAGCATAAAAAGTGTTTCACCTTCTTTATCAAAGAAAATGGATGGATCGAGTGGAAAATCAGTTAATGCCTGGTATGTATTACGTTTGTCTCTCTCGTCTAATTCAATGAGCTTCAGGCTATCATTGAAAGCGACATATACCCACTCCTCATCGGCGTAAAACCCGGCTCCTGTGATTTGTTTACTGTATCTGGTAATAAGGTTGGTGGTATTTGTGGAATACGGTTGCTTTAGCTGCTCGAGTTCTTTTTCAGAAATCTCATAGAAGTAGACCTCTTGATCGTTATAAAAGAGAAGCTTTTTTCCACTCTTAGAAAAAAGAAGGTTATTTATGTGTGATCCTATGTGCTTGGTTTCTTTTGTTTCTGCATTGTAAAGGTATACGTTCTTTTTTGAATCTAATACTGCCATATCTCCGTTTCCGTTTGCAACTATGCTAGAAACTGTTTCAGCAGAAAGGGTGGTGAGTGTTTCGACACTTTCACCAAAAGTGAACATACTGTCTTGTGTGCGTGTAATTGTTGTTTTGCCCTCTTTACTTTTTTCTGCAACGTACAAAGTGCCTTCGTGGATCGTAAAGGTGGCACTATTTTCATTTATTTTTGTGATTTCTTCTTTCTCAAGATCGTAGAGAAAAAGGGTATTTTCAGATATAAAGTAGATATGGTTTGTGTTTTTAGGGTCAAGAGTAATGTGACTTGTTGATGTAGGTGACAGTGCATCGTTGGTAATAAGCTTAGACGATTCCGGTTTATCAGTGGGGACAAGCACGTAGTGCTCGTTGCCAGAGGATTCACTAAGTGTGAGCAAGGAAAGCTTACCATCATTTGAGTAAAGCGTATTTGTGTAGGTTACTTCATCTATGAGGATCTTGTCAGAAAGAAACTCTTTTTCACCGGGAAAAATATGAGTAATTTTTTTGTCTTTCACATCATACAGAAACAAGCCCTTTGAATCTTCGTTGTTTTTTGTATAAAGAATCTTTTTTCCATCATCAAAAACTGTGTAGGATTCGGATTTTACGGGTACGAGTGTTTCTATTGTAGGATTGCTCAAAAACAAGCGAACGTTTTTTATCCACGTAACCTTCTTTGATTCAACAAATACATTTTTTTGCCACGTGTTGTGACCATCCTTTTCTACGCGCACGGTGTAGATTCGTGGAAATAAATCCTTGATTTGTTTAGGTGTTGAACGTGTAATAAGGGTATCGTTTAGGTATACTCTGACACTTTTTGGTAGTGTTTCTACGTCAATAAGTCCAACAAATCGAACTTCATTGTTGTCTATGCTGTACCGGTATCCCATGGCATAAAACACCAAGGTGATCGATACGGTACAAAAAGTGATCAGCGCTACAATAAGGAAAATTCTTCGTTTCCATGACACCATATGATACACTTACACTATAAGTTACATCATGCAGTATACGGCATGCTGCGTGTAAAATCAACCTTGCAAATTGTAAGGGAAAACGTATAATAACAAAGGAAAAATACTTCTATGGAACGATTTCGTATTACGGGAGGTGCTACGCTTTCAGGAGATGTTGTCGTCAGTGGTTCAAAAAATGCTGCTGCTTCGATTATCCCGGCTACGGTGCTTACCGATGAAGACTGTGTTATTCATAACATGCCAAAGATCGATGACGTGGTATGTCTTTTAGAGATTCTTGAAAAAATGGGTGCATCAGTCCAGTGGACTGATGAGCATACGGTAAAAATTAATACTGCAAATCTTGATCCTTCGAGACTAGAACATTCTTTGATTGAAAAGATTAGGATGTCCGTACTTCTATCCGGACCACTGCTCGTACGTTTTGGACGTGTTTCTATGACTAAGCCAGGTGGATGCTCTATTGGCTCACGGCCTATTTCAACTCATCTGAGTGCACTTGAAAAGCTCGGTGCTTTGCCCGTTGATTCTGATGATACTATCGTGCTTGAGGCTCCAAAAGGACTTAAAGGAGTAGATATTGTTTTACAAGAAATCAGTGTAACCGCGACAGAGAATACGTGTCTTGCGGCAGCGCGTGCTCAAGGAACAACTACTATCTCTCTTGCAGCGGCTGAACCACATGTATATGACTGCCTTACGGTTTTAGAAAAAATGGGTGCGCAAATATCTGGTAAAGGGACACATGAGCTTTCTATTTTGGGAGCAAACACCCTTTCCGGGTTTGAGCATACGCTTATTGCAGATCCCATAGAAGTGGGAACATTTTTGGTTGCTGGTGCGCTCCTTGGAGAAGTGCGGGTGACCAATGCTGCACCTGAGTTTATGAAACGTGAACTTTTAGCATTTGAAGATGCCGGTATCCCTGTAACGGTAGAAAAGTCGGCTATTACTGCTAAGAAGCCTAAAAAAATCAGACCTCTCGGTGCAATTCAGTCGTTGCCATATCCAGGATTCCCTTCTGATTTATTGCCACCCTTTGCGCTTTTGATGACGCAGGCAGAAGGAACAACAATGGTTCACGAGACTTTGTATGAAGGAAGACTAAGAAACTACATTCCTGAGTTGCAGAACATGGGAGCAAACGCAGTGATTTGTGATCCCCACCGTGCACTCATTACTGGGAAGACATTGCTCACTGGAAAAACAATGATGAGCTTTGATCTTCGGGCAGGTGCAACGCTTATACTCGCAGCCCTGGTTGCTGAAGGAGAAAGTGTTATTGATAATATTGCACAAATTGATAGGGGATACGAGAACATTGATAAGAAGTTGACTGCGCTTGGTGCGCATATTGTCCGTGAAGAGAATAATAGTTAACGATAACGCTAGTGTTTAATAAGCAAATTGGTATTGACCTTGGCACGGCAAACACGCTCGTTTTTTTACCAAAACGAGGAATCGTGCTTAATGAGCCATCGGTGGTTGCTGTGTCTATTGAGGACAATCAAGTTCTTGCTGTTGGTAATGAGGCAAAAGAGATGCTTGGGAGAACGCCTGATACGATTGTAGCGTCTCAGCCAATGAAGGAAGGAGTTATTGCTGATTACCGAGTTACTGAGGCAATGCTTCGCTATTTTATTAATAAATCGATTGGCAACATTCGGTTTTTTAGGCCTGAGGTCATGGTGTCTGTTCCTGCAGGGATTACAAGTACTGAGCGGCGTGCGGTGGTTGATGCAACTATGCAGGCAGGTGCTAAAGCAGCATACATTATTAAAGAGCCTGTTGCAGCTGCCATTGGTTCAGGTATTCCCATTGCACAGTCAAGCGGCAATATGATTATTGATATCGGTGGTGGCACTACGGAAATTGCTGTTATCTGTCTTGGCGGCATTGTGTCATCTACGTCTGTGAGAGTTGCGGGGAACAAGTTTGACTCCGCGATTGCAGAGTTTATTAGAAAAGAACATGGCCTTGCTATAGGTGACCAAACCTCTGAGGAGATTAAACTACGTATTGGTACTGCATTAACTGTTGATAAAGAAGAAGAACTTGAGATTAGAGGTAGAGACATGATTGAAGGTCTTCCAAAAACAATCACAGTAACTTCAAATGAGGTTGCAGAGGCAATAAAAGACGAACTTACCGAGATTATTCAGGCGGTTAAATCAGTGCTTCAAGAGACACCGCCAGAACTTGCTGCCGATGTTATAGATAAAGGAATGGTGCTCTCTGGCGGCGGAGCATTGCTTAGAAAGTTTGATACACTTATTAGCAATTCAACTGGAGTTCCGTGTTATGTTGCTGACGATCCATTACTTTGCGTGGCGCGGGGCACGGGCATTGCACTCGAAAATTTAGAATCATATAAACGAAGCATTCTCTCAGCAAAATAACATGGTTATCGGCATAGACGCATCAAGGGCGGCGAAAAAAAAACGAACTGGAACGGAAAACTATTCATATTATCTCATTTTGCACCTGCTTCAGCTTCCCACTGAAGCTCGTTTTGTCTTATACACAAAAGAAAAATTACCGCATGAACTGAGGTGTTTATTAAGCGACCGTAAACTTGAACGTATTGTTAAAGGACGTTTTTTGTGGTCGCAAGGTGCGCTTGCGCGTGCTGCTCGCAGCGATAAGCTTGATATTTTGTTTGTACCGTCGCATATTGTCCCTTTCCTCTATCGGCGTAAAACAGTAGTGACGGTGCATGGTCTTGAGTATGAAAAAACAACAGATGGGTATTCTTTTTTAGATAGATTGTATATGCGGCTGACGACGCGATTTGGTGCTCGTCATTCAAAGAGCGTCATTGTTCCCAGCGAACACACAAAAAAAGATCTTGAATCGTTCTATGGCGTACCGCAAAAAAAAGTTTCAGTGATTCGTCATGGGAGTATTGCGCAGGAGATAGAGCAGGCTGGAGCATCGCTTTCATGTTTTGAAAAGAAAAGACCCTATTTCTTTTTTATTGGGAGACTTGAAGAGAGAAAGAATATTAAACGGCTTCTCAGGGCTTTTTTTGAAATAAAGAAAGAAATAGCCTACGTCAATGTCCAACTTATTTTGGCAGGGAGTAAAACTGACTATTTTCTAAGAGAGTGTAGTGACCTAATTGAGTCATCAAAATATGCGAGTGATGTGGTTGCGCGTGGATATGTTTCTGACAAAGAGTACTACTGCTATCTCAAAAAAGCTACTGCACTTGTTTTCCCGAGCCTGTTTGAAGGGTTTGGTATGCCTGTTTTGGATGCCCAGTATCTTGGGGTGCCTGTCGTTACGTCTAAAAATAGTCCGATGGAAGAGATTTGTGAGAGAAAGTGCGCGCTTGTTGCACCGTTTGATATTAAGAGCATTAAAGACGGCATGAAGAAAGTTTTAGATGGGAAAGTGTACCACAATGAAAATGGTCGGAGGGATGCTCTTTTGTTTTCATGGAATGAGGCCGCAAAAGAGACGTTGGATGTGTTGGTTGAGGCGTGCTCAAGAAAATAAAGAAGAGGCATTATTTTCATTGACAAATCGACTCCATTTGGATATAGTATTACTACCATTTTTGGTATGTGCATTCACAATATAGATAATCGCCATGAACCAGTGCAAGCACGGTACATGGAGGAAAGTCCGGACACCATAATAAGGGTGGTTGGTAACGCCAACCGTCCCAACCTTTTTCATAAAAAGTGTTGGGGTAGGGAAAGTGCCACAGAGACTATACTATCTAGCTTTTTTAAGCTAGATAAACGTGAAAAGTTGATAGATGTTTCTTTTTGAAGCTACTATCTTCTCTCCTGCGTGAGCAGGATGAGTGGCAAACCCCACCTGGTGAAAGACCAAATAGGTAGGTCGTTTGACTCCGTTAGCAATAGCGGGGCTAGATAAATGATTATCATCTAGTTTTAGGTACTAGTGCCCGTAGTGCTTCTAGGTTAGAGCCTAGCTTAAATGTTTAGAAGCGCTAAGTACTTGAAAAACGTAGGTTACAGAATCCGGCTTATTTATTGTTTATGCACTTTCTTGCGAATACGACTATTTGCAAGAAAATATTTGTAGAATAAAGGGATCATTTTGAAGAGAGCAGAACTTGTTTTTACAGTTTTACTCATTCCCGTTGATTTTGTGATGCTTCTTATTGCATCGCTTCTTGTGTATTCCCTTCGTTTTTCTCAGACGATTGAGGGAATTAGACCGGTGCAATTTGAGTTACCATTTGGTGAGTATTTTGCACTGGTGCTTTTAATGATTCCCATTTGGATAGGAATCTTTGCACTTACCGGGCTGTACAAAATTAAACGGCAACAGCGCCTCGTTGATGATCTCTATAGGGTGTTTATTGGTGTTTCTGCAGGGATGATGGGTGCGATTATTTTTATCTTTTTTAGACACGAGCTGTTTTCATCTCGGTTTATTGTGATTGCAAACTGGATTCTGGCAACGCTTCTGGTTACGTTTGGGCGGTTTATGGTAAGGCGAGTCAGAAGTTATCTGTATAAGTATGATTATGGTGTAAGACGAGTGGTGGTTATTGGTGATAACCAGGTGTGCAAGTCTCTTGTCAGATTTTTTCATGAGGAACCGCATGCGGGGTATAGAGTCATGAACCATTTTAAGGAGCTTGATAAAGAGGAATTTAAAAAAATTACGAATAATCTTGAAAAAGGAAGAGTTGATGAAATTATCAACGGCGACCCCACTCTTGATAAACGTAAAAATGTAAAGCTTATTCAACTTGCAGATGAGTTTAGAATCGATTATCGTTATATTCCTGATTTCTTTGAAACCAAGGCAACCAATATTGATGTTACAACGTTAGCCGGTATCCCTATTGTCTCCTTGAGGCAAACACCACTTGATGGATGGGGAAGAATAGTCAAAAGGACACTTGATTTGATTGCAGCTGTCATTGGTATCATACTCTGCTTGCCACTGTTTGCAGTTATTGCACTTATTGTTAAAATGGATTCACCGGGGCCGGTTATTTACAGGAATAAACGCGTTGGGTATAAAGGGAAAGAATTTAATACGTACAAGCTTCGTTCAATGAAATTAGAATACTGTACTGGTACTGAATATGGAGGAAAGAAGGCACTGGAGTATGAAAAAGAGCTTATCCAAGAAAAAAGTACGCGGAAGGGGCCCATCTACAAGGTTATTGATGACCCACGACGCACTAAACTTGGTAAGTTTTTAGAACGAACAAGTTTAGACGAGTTACCACAATTGTTCAACGTTTTTATGGGTAATATGAGTTTAGTTGGTCCACGGCCACACCAGCCACGGGAGGTTGCAAACTACGACAAGCAACACACAAGAATCCTTACTATGAAACCGGGCATTACGGGGCTCGCACAGATTAGTGGGCGTTCCGATCTTGATTTTAACGACGAGTTTAAACTTGATGTGTACTATATGGAAAACTGGTCGTTTGCCACTGATTTACAGATACTCCTTAAAACTCCCTTCACGTTACTAAAGAGAAGAAATTTTTCGTAAATATATGAAAGTAGCACTTGTCCATGATTTTTTGAATCAAGTAGGCGGGGCCGAGAAGGTCCTGCAGGTTTTTCATGAACTTTTTCCAAAAGCACCTATATACACAATCACGCATGATCCAGAGGAAACATATGGTGTATTTAAGGACCTTGATATTCGAACATCATTTATTCAAAACTTGCCTTTTGGCATTAAGCGATATAAGTGGTATTTGTCTTTGATGCCCGCAGCTATAGAGAGCCTTGACCTGACAAAATATGATGTTGTTATCTCTGATAGTTCTGCGTATGCTAAAGGCGTTATTACCAGTCCAAATTCATTGCATTTGTGTTACTGCCATTCTCCAACACGGTATCTTTGGAGTGATACACATGATTACACGGAGGAACTAAAACAGCCAAGTATTATTAAACAAGCGTTGCCGGTAGTTTTGAGCAGGATTAGATTATGGGATAGGCTTGCTGCTGATCGTGTGGATAGCTTTGTTGCTAATTCTGAGATTGTTCAAAAAAGAATAAAAAAGTACTATCAACGGGGTAGCAAAATTATTTATCCGCCTGTTGACACTGATCGATTTTCTATTTCAGATGAGGTTGAAGATTACTATTTGATTGTAAGTAGACTCAGACCTTACAAGCGTGTTGATTTAGCCATTCAAGCGTTTAATGCTCTGGAATATCCTCTTAAGATTATTGGTGCGGGAGAGGAGACTGAAAAGTTAAAAAAGATGGCAGGCGATAATATTGAATTTTTAGGACCTCTGTCCAACGATAAAGTTGCTTACTACCTTTCACGATGCAAAGCGTTTATACATCCGCAGGAAGAAGATTTTGGCATTGCAGCTCTTGAGGCAATGGCGTCGGGAAGACCAGTGATTGCCTACAAGGCAGGAGGTGCCAAAGAGACTATCATTGAAGGCAAAACGGGTGAGTTTTTTGAGGAACAGATGCCGTGGGATATTGTTGATGTTATTAGAGATTTTGATGCAAGCAAATATAACCCTCAAGAGATTCGTAACCATGCGTTGCAATTTGACACTGCTGTATTTAAAGCTAAAATGAAGGAGTATTTTGAACAAGAATGCGAGAAACATTTTCAAGCGAAACGTTAACAAAATCTTATGAACACGCGATCCTACTTAGACATCATCTTCAAGAAAAAAATACAAATAGTGGCAATGACGCTTATTGTGGCGTTGGTTGCGCTTTTTGCCGCATATCTTATTCCAGAAAAACATGTTGTGGATATGTCTCTTACAGTGCATAGAGTAAATCGTGAAACAACAGAGGATTTTCAGTACGATAATTATTACTCAGTACAAGCAGCTGAGTATGTTTCAAACACTGTTGTCGGCATGCTTGCGTCTCCTGATGTGGTGCAAGAAATTTATACTAACGCACAAGTATCTGATGATTCTTCAATCCAATCTCGTATCAAGAGTATTAAAGCGAGACAGAAGTCATCACATTTAGTTACGGTAACAGTTAAACATGCTGATCCGGAAGTAACGGAAAAAGTTGCAACAGCGGTAAGCGATGTCATGTCAGAAAAAGTACAAGCTCTTGAAAGCACAGATGAAAACACTAACTCTTTTGACGTTGTAACGGGTGAATATATAAAGAATTCTCAAAAGGTTGATCCACTGCTTGCGTTTGTTTTTGGGCTTGTCTGCGGTCTTTTTATCTCAATCGCACTTGTCTTTTTGTATGAGTATCTTTTTTTGAAAGGAAGTAACGAAGAGAAATAATGGTTGTTGGTATCGATTTACGACCGCTTGTTTCAGGCAAGCGTACGGGAGTAGAGGAGTATGTGCTACAACTTTTAGATTCCTTGTTTACCAAGGGTAGTGGGGTTCGGTTTAAACTCTTCTTTAATGGATATAATACGGTTCAGTTCCCAAAGTCATTTTTTGAGCGGTTTGACAATGTTGAGCTGATTGAATACTCTATTCCAAACAAACTTTTTAATTTTTCGCTCCATTACTTTAACTATCCGAAGATTGACAAGCTTTTAAAGTCAGTGGATGTTTTTTTTATGCCTAACATTTTGTTTGAAGCGGTAAGTGATGATGCTAAAAAAATAGTAACGTTTCATGATCTATCGTTTGAGCATTTCAAAGAATTTTTAACGACAAAGAGGCGATTGTGGCATATATTTGTTAATCCACAAAAAATCGCTCGCGGGGCAGATTGTATTGTTGCCGTTTCAGATTCTACTAAACATGATATTATAGAAACGTACAATATTGATCATTCTAAAGTACATACGATTCATTCTGGTATTATAAAGAAAGCATCAGAAGAGAAGGTAACCCGCGCAGAGTTACGGGAGAAATACCAATTACCCAAAAAGTACATATTATTTATGGGTACTATTGAACCACGGAAGAATTTACCGGCACTCATTGAGGCGTTTAGTGCAGTTAGTAAGAAACTTCCAGAATATTCGCTCGTAGTAGCTGGAGCTCCCGGGTGGAAAATGCGCGAGATGTTTACTTCGTATCAAGAGAGAGGTGATTTTGACAAGATTCACTTCACTGGGTTTATTGATCCAGAAGATAAGGATGCTCTTTTTGAAGCAGCGTCTGTGTTCGTGTACCCCTCGTTTTACGAAGGGTTTGGATTCCCTCTTCTTGAGGCCGCAGAAGCAGGAACACCCATAATCGCGGGAGCGCATTCGTCGATTTTTGAAATTATTGGGAATGCGGCACTCCTTATTGATCCGTGCAATGTATATGAGCTTAGCGAGGCACTGTATACCATGTTAACATCACCAGAGGTAAGGAATCGTTTAACAAGCCGAGCAAACAAACGTTTAAGTATGTTTTCCGTTGAAGAAACGGCAAAGCGTATGCTACGTTTGATAACTGAGTATCATGAAAAAAAGCAGTACAGCACATCAGAAGAAAGAGTCGCTATTTGAGCGGTTTGTTCCCAATCGTTCAGGTATTATTATTGCGTTTACTGCAGTGCTTTTAAATATTGTGATGTGGTTTTTGATGTATTTTTTTGCAAAACCTGATGACTACCCACTTCCGCTCCATTACAATATTTATCAGGGTATTGACTTAGTTGACGTTTGGTCGAGACTCTACTTGATCCCGATTATCGGTGCGGCAATCATTATAATAAACTATGCACTTTCAACGGTGATTTATAAGAAAGACGTATTTATTGCGTCGTTTCTCAATATCACAAGCGTGCTTGTACAAGTGATTTTAGTTATTGCATTACTGTGGATATTTAATTTACAAAAAACTCTTTTTTAACTGGTATGAGTAATTTTGTTGTGCATGGTCGCTATGACAAAGCTTTTTACAGAGCATTAGGGATAATGCCTGGGTTTCTTTCCTGGGCAACGATTATCGCCTGTTTTATTTTTTCTTTTACACATCCCATTCCTGTCGCAATATTTATTATTTGTTTTGACGTGTATTGGCTTATTCGTGTAGTCTACTTGGCATCATTTTTGATTAGATCGTTTAAGCAAATTAAAAAGAACACAAAAATCGATTGGCATGCCAAGCTTCATGACATAAAAAAATGTGACGAGCTGTATCATCTTGTTATTATCCCTACATATAAAGAGGAAATAAATATTGTACGGCCAACATTTGAGGCACTAGTGAACTCAAATTACTCAAACGAGAAGATGATCGTTGTGCTTGCTATTGAGGAACGTGATAAGGAGCGGGGCATGAAGAATGCTCAGATTATTAAGGACGAGTTTGGAGATATATTCCATCACTTCATGATAACGGTGCATCCAAAAGATCTTGAAGGCGAGATCCCCGGAAAAGGCTCAAATGAAGCATGGGCGGGGAGAAGAGTGAAGGAATATATTGATGAAAAGGGGATAGCGTACGAAGATATTTTGGTATCAACCCTTGATGTAGATACGTGTGTTCATCCGGAGTATTTTGCTAGACTTACGTATGTCTTCTTTAACACTGACGATCCTTTGCACGCGAGCTATCAGCCAGTGCCTATGTTTTTTAATAATTTTTGGGATGCACCGGCGCTTATGCGTGTTGTTGCTATGAGTAACACGTTTTGGATGCTTATGGAACAGGCACGCCCTGAGAGACTCTATACCTTTTCATCACATAGCATGAGCTTTAAGGCATTGGTTGATGTTGATTTTTGGGACACTGATTTTGTGTCGGAAGATTCACATATTTTTTGGCAGTGTTTTATGCGGTATAATGGAAATTACCGTACCGAGCCGCTTTTGATCCCGGTATATATGGATACCGTGCTTGCCGATACGTACTCTAAAAGTATTATCAATCAGTATAAGCAGCAACGGAGATGGGCATGGGGGAGTGAGAATATACCGTATATCTTTCTGAACTTTAGACATAATAAAAAAATTCCGTTTTCAAGTAAGCTCTCACATGGATTTAGGGTGATTGAAGGGTTTCACTCGTGGGCGACTAACGCGCTTATGATTTTTATTTTAGGGTGGCTGCCGCTTATTGTTGGAGGAGATGCATTTAAAACAACACTTCTTGCACAAAATCTTCCACTCATTACTCAGTGGCTGATGACGTTTTCTATGGTTGGTATGTTTATTTCAGCAACGCTTAACCTGTTCTTGCTTCCCGAGAGACCCAAAAAATATGGTGGTGGTCGATTTGTCATGATGTTTCTCCAGTGGTTCTTTTTACCCATTACCACTATTTTTCTTGGATCGTTTCCGGCGATTGATGCTCAGACACGTATGATGTTTGGCAAGCGAATGGGGTTTTGGACGACACAAAAATTTAGAAAATCATAAATTGCTTACGTGATATTTTTTGTTGCATTTATTAGTGCTGCACTTCTTTCCTTTATATTTACGTTTGGTGTAAAAAAAGTTGCACTTCGTTTTTCTATTATTGATTTACCATCAGAGAAGAGGAAGATTCACACAAAACCAACCCCGCTACTTGGAGGAGTTGGTATTTTTTTGAGCTTTGCCAGTGTTGTTTTACTCGTAACTTTTTTTACTGATGATCTTTTGGGCGGCTATTTACTCCCAAAACACATTCTTGGCATTTTGTTTGCATCTACAGTGCTTATTGTGGGAGGAATACTCGATGATAAATACTCACTGAGGCCGCGGTATCAATTTTTGTTTCCGCTTGTCTCAGCAATTATTGTCATAGTCTCTGGCATTGGCATTTCCTACATTTCTAATCCTTTTGGCACCGCGTTTGATCTTGAGACAATCAAGGTTCACCTTTTTACGATTAATTCTCTCCCCTATTTCTTTGTGCTTCTTGCTGACTTGTTTACTATTTTGTGGCTCTTAGGTATGACGTATACTACCAAGATACTTGATGGACTAGATGGCTTGGTTTCCGGTCTTACGGTCATTGCCGGTGTGGTACTGTTCTTTTTGAGCATGAAGGAGCAGATAATGCAGCCGGAGACAGCGTTACTTTCACTTATTCTAGCAGGATCGTTCTTTGGATTTCTGTTTTGGAATTTTTACCCGGCAAAGATTTTCCTTGGAGAAGGGGGGAGTACGTTTGCGGGGTTTATGATAGGTACTCTTTCCATTATTTCAGGCGGTAAACTCGCAACGGCGCTTTTGATTATGAGTATTCCTATTATTGATCTTACGTTTGTGCTTATAGAGCGGATATGGAAGAAGCAGTCGCCGGTTAAAACAGCGGATACTAAGCATCTTCACTTTAGACTTAAAGCTCTTGGGCTTTCTACTAGGAGCATCGTTCTTATTATTTACTCAGTTTCTGCTATTTTGGGGGTTATTGCGCTTACGTTTGAGGGGAAGACAAAAATTATTCTTTTTGCGCTTTTTGGTGTACTTATTTTCTGTAGTCTCATTTTCATTGCAAGGAAAACAAAAAAAGTAGCGTAGCTATTGACGTATTGCCTTTTTTTATATATAATGTGAGGCTTTGATCTTTGGTTTTAAAAAAAGGAGGATGTTTTGGAAAAATATGTTTTTCCACTATTTATGAAACGAGATTTATTTAAAGAGGTACTTAAACAGGGAGTACTAAATAGGGATTTTATTGTCATTTTAACTAGAGCGAATGTCTTGGGTGTATTTTCTCGGAAAGCTAAGAGATGGTTTGGATTTATTGACTTGGAAGACAGACACGCTGAGACATTGAGTCTCTCAATGAACAGGTCATATTTATGTGTCGAAACTTCTAGCAGTTTCTTATTGCATCAATTGAGCGTACTGTTTGAAAACGGTTTAGTCTTTATTGAGGAATTTGAACGACCACAAGAAGCATTATGCGCGATTGATCCCTGTGGAAATAAAATTGCGTTTGGTCTTAGGAATGGAGCTGTCGTCATTCGTTCGCTTGAAGACTCTAATAAAAAATCCAAACTATTTAGTGATTTTTTTGGACAAACTATTTTAGGGATGAAATTTAATGAACAGGGGAGTAAACTTGTTGCGTTTTCACAAGATCGCTTTGCAGTATGGGACATTGAACAAGGCAGTTTTGTAGTTAAAGGTGATATTCCTTATGCTATTTGTGATGCACTCTTTGAGAGCGAATCATTACATATTCTTTTTTTTGATGGAAGTTCAGTTTGGCGTAGAAGCTACTCATGTCTCGATCATTATTCTACCTTTGGAGAGATATACGTTGATGCGTTGTATCATGAAGTCAGTCTTGATGAAGAAAGGGTTTCAAAAATTGTCTATCCCTATGAAGATTACACGATTCGTTATTTACGTTTTGTTACTCCTTTATATTTTACTTTGCATTCAACGTGGACTGATTGTTTAGGTGCAGGGTGGCAAGATGAAAGGGATCGGACAAGAAAGTTTCTTTCAAATTTTGAGGGAAAAGTTATGTGGGAAGTGTTCTGGCATGACGAAGAGCATAGAGTGCACGATGCATTGCCAAATGAATTTCTTTTTTTGCATGATAATTCATTAATTACAACCGATCTTAAGAAACGTGGTGACAATGCGTTGTTAATGGTAAAAAAAACCGATCGTTGCGGACTTCTACATGAGGACCATAAAGAGATTTTACGACGTTTAGAGGCGAAAATTCAAACAAACTTTTCTGATCGATTCCAATTTGGAAATGAAAAGCCACATATTAATAAGCCTTACGAGCTTTCCGTTTCTTCTTTGGGAAAGGTAAGTGCAAAACTTAGGCACATTAAGGACAAGGTTGTTTGGGTTGAATATGAGATTATTCCTGAAGAGGATGATTCACCACTACCTGTCGTTAATCCTGAGATTGATTTTCAAAATGATGATCCAATATTTTAATTTCGTGACTTGTTTTACATCGATACATTGCTGCCAAGTAAAAAATGGCGGCTTTTTTTTATTTCCCGCTTGACACTGCTCATTTTTTTGGTACAATAATAGTGTTTATTAAAGGAAAAGAAATGAAATTTGCAGTCATTAAAACTGGTGGAAAGCAATATATTGTCTCAAAAGACGATGTTTTAGACGTTGAGAAACTCGACAAAAAGGAAAAAGATGCAGTCGAATTTAAAGATGTTCTGTGCATTGCCGATGGTGACAAAGTAGAGGTCGGAAAACCTACACTTAAGGGTAAAACAGTAAAAGGTGAGGTGGTAAAAGAATACAAAGATGATAAGATTGTTGGGGTTAAGTATAAATCAAAAAAGCGATATAGAAGAAAGTTTGGACATCGGCAGAATTATACACAGGTGAAGATTACGAGTGTGTAGTGATCAAGACAATAAAGTAAAAAAAATACGTAAAAGTTTACGTATTTTTTTGGTTTTGAATGAAGGCGTGTCTACATCTCTCGTCTACCCAGAAGCGCTTGCCCAATAGTAATCTCATCCGCATACTCAAGGTCACTGCCTACAGGGAGACCGCGCGCAATGCGCGTGGTATTAATATTGAGTGGCCTTAAAAGCTTAACAATATACATAGCCGTCGCCTCACCCTCAAGTGAAGGGTTTGTTGCAATAATAACTTCTTCCGGCTTTTCTTTATCTTTCTTAGCACGTAAAACAAGTTCATTAATCTTAAGATTTTCCGGGTTTATATTGTCTATGGGTGAGAGCGCACCGTGCAGTACGTGGTAGAGTCCTTTATATTCGTGGGTCGATTCAATCGCAATGACATCCCATGGCTCCTCAACAACACAGATAGTTTTTTCATCTCTTGAATTGTTTGCGCATATAGTGCAGGGATCAGACTCGGCGATATTGTGGCATGTGGTGCAGGTAACAATGCTTTTGGTGAGTTCGGAAACGGCGTGCGCGAGTGCGTTCCTCTCACCAGTGCTTTGTTTCATAAGATAAAACGAAAGTCGCTCGGCAGATTTTTGACCAATGCCGGGTAGTCTTCCAAACTCGGTAATAAGATTTTGTAGGGATGTGGGGAGTACAGAGCTCATTTAGAAAGGCATGCTTATTTCACCACTTTGAAGTTTTCTTGCCATCATTTTCTGAACATCTTTTACTGCATTGTTAAAAAGATTGGCCATTTCTCGCTCGAGCGTATCTTTGTTATCACTACTTAGAATCTCTGGATCGATCTCGATTGATTCAACTTCTTGGTTACCATCAATAGTGAGTTTTAACTTTCCATGGTACCCTTCTACCGTTATGTGCTCATCTGCGAGCATTTTTTTCATCTGGCTTGCTTGTTTTCGCATAGCAGCCATGTCTTTGAGTTTGTCGAGCATTTTTTGTGATTAATTATCAATTATAATGTGTAAAAGGTCCGCAATGGCACTACATTTTCTTAAAAATTACTCTATTGCTTCTTCATGTTCTCAAACCTCACTTTATCATGATTGAAGAATAAATCAACTTTACCGGTAGGGCCGTTTCTGTGTTTTTTTATGTAAATTTCGGCGAGGTTTTTATTCTCCGCTTCTTGATTGTACATATTTTCACGGTAAATAAACATAACAACATCGGCGTCTTGCTCAATGGAGCCCGACTCACGCAAGTCAGAAAGTTGTGGAATGGGGGGAGTTCTGCTTTCAACGGCACGGGAAAGCTGGGATAGTGCTAAAACGGGTATTTTAAGCTCGCGAGCGATTGATTTCAGTGAGCGAGAAATTTCAGATACTTCTTGAACTCTGTTTTCCGCACGTTTACCCTCCATAAGTTGCAAGTAATCAACGACAATGAAGCCAAGGTCATGCTCTGCCTTGAGTCTTCTGGCCTTGGTTCTAATCTCCATAGCGGATGCGCCGGGAGTATCGTCAATAAAAAGGGGTGCTTCTGAGAGGCTACCCATAGCTGAAGCGATACGTGGAAAATCATCACTATCTTCTGATGTGGAGAGTTTGCCGGTTCGCATACGCCACAAATCAACGCCCGCTTCTGCGCAAAGGAACCTATCAACGAGCTGCTCTTTTGACATTTCCAGGCTAAAGATGCCGGTTGGGATTTTCTTTTCAACGGCGACGTGTCTGGCAATATCAAGTGCAAGGGTTGTCTTACCCATAGAGGGACGTGCTGCCAAGATAACTAAATCAGACTTTTGAAGTCCCGCAAGGAGATTGTCTAAATCGTAAAAACTTGTGGGGATTCCACGCAGTTTTCCACTATCTTTATGGAGTTCATCAATACGGTCAAACGTTTCTGCAAGAATGTTTTTTATGGGGACAAAATTGTCTTTAAGATATTTTTGTGAAACGCCAAAAAGCCTCTGCTCAGCACCATCCAGTATTTCACCAATATCAATGTCTTTTTCTTCAAACGCCAGTTCAGAAATCTCTCCAGAGATACGAATGAGGTTTCTTAGTGTTGCTTTTTTTTGAACAATTTTTGCGTAGTGGAGCACGTTTGCAGACGTTGGGACACTGTTTGCGAGAGATACGAGCGTGCTTCTCCCCCCAATATTTTCTAATCCACCCTTTTCTTCCAAAAGATTAGAAATACTGACGACATCAATCGGTTCACTTTTTTCAAAGAGAGAGAGCATGACTTCGTATATAGATGCGTATGCATTTTTATAGAAATCACTGGGGCGCAAAAAATCAGAAACCTTAATAAGCGCGTCTTTGTCTATCATGAGAGCGCCAATAACGCTTTCTTCTGCTTCTAAGTTTTGTGGGGGAACTCTTTCTTCCGGCATATTGAATTGTTACTGTTGATATTTGATCGTACCACGGAAAATTGTTTTTGACGACCGGGAATTTTTGCAGATTTTTTTGGATAATATGTGCATAATGGATACGTTCTTTGATTTATCCAGTGGTTCTAAACTTTGTCTTAAAAAGAGCAGGTACGTTTAGAGATTTAACTAAATCCTGACTGTTCTTTTGAGGTTTAAGGTAATAAAAAAATGCCCCTCATCAGTGTATTGAGGGGCTCTAATTTATGGTTGATTTCAAATAATTCACTAAATCCAACTATCCTTCAATGAAGTACATGATTTTAGTTTGTGACAGATTATAAATGTGTAGGGTTAAGATTGTGAGTACTTTCGACTCTCTGCCTATCCCTGCTAGTAATTAGAATCATTTCATCTTTTCCGCAGACGAGAATTTGCTTCGTTTTCTCACCAACATTTGAAAAGGAGGATATGTCAGCAATTTCAAAAGGGATTGGAACGTAGAATGATTGACGAATGTGTCCATCTGGGAGGAATAGAGCATTATCGGTAACGTAGAGCACATCATCTTCGCTTGGCTCACAGGCTTGCTCATATTCATCATATTCATCAAATAAAGATTCATTGGGGGGACATGAAGTATTGTCAGAATCTTCTTCGAGAGCTTCTTCCCTGTCAGACCAATGTTCTTCATTGTCAGGTTCAGGCAAAACTTCATCAGCACAAGGTTCTCTTAGTAAGAAAAAGTCTTTGAGAGAACCAACAATCACTAACTCTGGGCATGTTGATGGTCTTTTCTCATGCCTTTCTTTTGGATTAAGAACGTCTTCGCCAAGAATTGAATAGTGCCATAATTCAATACTATCTTTGTCAAGATATGTCAATTCGAGGACTGAAATTCTATGTGTATTGTTATACTGATTTACAATACTAACAAGAGAGCCTTGACTATAACCTCCAGAGATTTTTTGAAACAGAACTCCGGGAATTCTTGATTCTTCCTTTGGTGAAAAGAGAGCAGTTATTTTACCGGAATTAAGATCCAAAATTTCAATTGTTTCGTCAGAGTATTGCAGGTAGATTTGTTGATAAAACGCCAATAAGTGTAATTTAACAACATCTTTGTTGTTAGGTTGTAACTCAAATGAAGATATGTGAGTGTTATGATATGTGTATACAAAAATACGTCGATGATTTGTGAGAGCACATAACATTTGAGGATCTGCAGAGCAAAGAGTAAACCTCTCATTTTTGCCAGGGTGTGTAATCTCTTGAATGGAGTATTGAGACTGAGCAGCAAGCATAAAGATTTTCTTTTCTGAACAGCAAAGTAAGTCTCTTGATTCATGGATGAAACCTAGCCAAATAATTCTGTTTCCCGGATCACCGGGAATAACAAAAGTACCTTTTTCATTTTTAATGTATATCATCCCCTTTGATGTTCCAACCGCAAAATAAGCGTAGTCAAGAGTACTACAAGTAATTTCACCAAAATTATTGGTACTATTTTTTTGATACATTTTTCCTCCTGCGTAGCGTTCAGACTAACCTAATTTATATAAGTAGCATTTTTGAATGTTCATGTCAAGTTAGAATGTGACCATGTCAATTATGATTTATTGCCTGCTACAGTACAAATATCCCCGGTCCTTTTTTTGTATCTTTCACATCAAACCCTTTCTCCTGAATTTCCCTTCTAAGCTCATCGGCTTTTTCAAAATCTTTTTGCTTTCTGGCCTCTTCTCTTTCTTGTGCCAGATTTTTAATTTCATTTGGTATCTCTTTTTCTGATTTTTCAATGTAGGGAAAGATAACACCCAAAACTAAGTCAAACTTTCTAAAAAGAGTAAGGAGAGCTTCGGCTTCTTCTTTGTTAATCTTATCTTGTTCAATAAAGGAGTTTACATCTCTTACTAAGTCGTATAGTACAGCAAGTGCTTTTGGTGTGTTTAAGTCGTCATTTAGCGCTTCAGTAAACTGATTTTCACTTTTATTTAAAAGCGCCATTGCTTCTAAATTGGTACCGCGGTCATTAGTGATTGACTGGAGTTTTTTAATTAGCTCAGTAATCCTTTGTAGTCCTCTTTTTGATTTCTCAAGATTTTCAAAAGAAAAATGTGCTTTAGATCTGTAGTGTGTTCCAAAAATGAAGAATCGGTACAAAAGGGGATCAAATCTCTTCTCTTCAAGATCAGAAATAGTATATACGGTTCCTTTTGATTTTGACATTTTTTCTCCATCAACAAGAATGTGCCGTCTGTGCATCCAATACCGTGCAAATGGCTTGCCATATGCGCACTCACTTTGGGCAATCTCACATTCATGATGGGGGAATATGTTGTCCTCGCCGCCCGTATGGATATCAATTTCATCACCAAGGTACTTTTCTGCCATAGCACTACATTCTACATGCCAGCCAGGGTATCCTTTTGACCAGGGGGAGTCCCATTGCATCAAATGATCTTTTGGTGCTTTAAACCACAAAACAAAGTCGCGTGGATTTTTTTTATTAGAATCACTAACTATTTCATCACGAACTTCTTCCTTGAGCATTGATTCCTTGTTTCCAGAGAGATTACCGTATTCTTTATATGTCGAGATATCAAAATAAACGTTGCCATTTTTTTCATATGCATGTCCACTTTCAATAAGTTTCTCAATGAGGCTGATCATTTCTTTGATGTGGTCTGTGGCACGGGGGAATGCCTCTGCAGGGTCCATGTTGAGTTTTTTGAAATCAGCCATAAACTGCTTTTCAAAATAGCGCGCAATTTCTTCCGGCGTTTTGTTTTCCTCACGTGCTTTTTTGACAATCTTGTCCTCGCCCTCGTCAGCATCTGAAGTTAAGTGCCCAATATCGGTTATGTTCATGATGTGGGTAACTGTGTAGTCGTTATATTTGAGCGTTCTTTTCAGAAAATCGTTCATAAGAAACGTGGCAAAGTTGCCGATGGTTGCATAGCCATAGACTGTTGGGCCGCATGTATAGAGCTTTACCTCTGGTTTTACGAGAGGTACAAATTCTTCTGTTTTTTTTGAGTAGGTGTTGTAGATGTTCATACTTGTTTTGTTTAGATATATGCTTATTTTATCATCATGGGTGGTTGTTGTGCTAGTTGTTAACTGATTTGCATTCGATCTTTTTCTAATCGGTACATATTTTTAGATCGCCCCAGATTCCGTGGCACTCTTAAATAGTACACTTTGTTCTGATTTTTTAGGAAAAAAATGGCCTAATTAAGAGTGCCACTGGATCTGGGACTAGAGGCTTTTTATGGTGTTCTTTGGATTAGTTCGGTGAAGTTGGCATAGTGGAGTTGTTAATAGTAATATAAATCTTCATGACACTTTTAGATCAACTTGAGGGAAATAAAGGTACAGTTTCATCAGCGCTAGGGAAATCGCTTGCAAAAAAGATTCTAGCAGGGGACAAAACGTTGCTTAAAGAAGCAATTCCACTGGTAATATATGATGATAAAAATGTTAGGTCAGGCGCGGCTAAGATTGTTGAGAAGGTTGCTGAAGAGAGGCCTGAGTTTGTTTCTCCGTACCTAGATCAGCTAAAGCCTGCGCTTAATGTAGATGAAGCACAGACAAAATGGATGATTATTCACGTGTCTGGGCTTTGCGCTTCATTAGAGCCATGGAATAGTGAGTAGTATTAAGCGCTACTTTTAAACTTAAATAAAAGGAAAAGCCTGCATCATTGTGCGGGTTTTTCTATTGACAAAAACACAAAAGTATGCTATATTTAGATGCTATACTCGGGATGAGTATAGTGTAGTAGCACTTTTTTCTCAAAAAAAATAGGAGGATGATGTGAAAAACGGATTTTTCACAATTTTCGTAATGATTATTTTAGTCTCTTTTGAGACGGCAACATTTGGAAATCCGGTACACAAAGTGCCGGGCTACCGATCATTCAGCGTTGAAATTGGTATGGCAGGTGGCCTGGCCACTGAGCTTAAATCCGGTGAAGGGCATTTTGATGCCGTCATTGGTGGAGAGTATTGTTATATCAATGGACTTCTGTGCACTGGCACAGGGATCCATGTTGGACTTATGAGCTTTATGCAAGGCTCAGTTGGTCTTGGATTTCATCTTGAAGAAGATTATTGGCCATGGACAAACCGCCATTGGTTTGGCGCGTTTTTCCGTATTGGATTTGATTGGCTGCCTATCTCCTCAGATAGGACCGCATTTAAGTTGAGCTTTGTTGTTGGACCGCAGATCTATTGGCGACCCTTTGGGCCACAAGCCCATGCAGTTGTCAGATTAAGAGCTGGACTTGAATTTGGGTTTGAATCATATCAAATCTCTGTGCTTTCCTCTCAAGAGAAGGTGCGGGGATATGTTGGATTTATGCTTCAAGGTACATTTGATCTTGCTATCACCTTTAGAGATAAAGGTGGCAAGTATGTTAAATCGGTCTATACGGGGTCGTCCCCATATCGTTCGACCGGGTATCATCAGCAAATTGGTGGAGCAAATTATCAGCCTCGGCTGTACTACCGTAAAAGGACGCCGTGGCGGTATTACCGTGGGCTTCAGCTTTATAATCATCTCGACAATGATGGCGATGGCATTCTGAATTGGCGCGATAAGTGTCCGGTTAATAAGGGTCCAATCGAAAATTATGGATGTCCTCCCAGACTTGATACAGATGGCGATACAGTTTTTGATTGGGCAGATAAATGCCCCACGCTTAAAGGCCTTGTTCGTTTGCGGGGCTGCCCACTTCAACGTACCTATCGCCAAAAAATTAAAGACACGGATGGTGATGGGATTGTCGACAAGATAGATCGATGTCCAAAGGTCAAAGGGTATTTTAGGTTTTCTGGTTGTCCGCGACCTATCGATTCTGATGGTGATGGCCTTAAAGACACTGTTGATAAGTGTCCAAAAGTGCCGGGACCCAAGGAAAACAAGGGTTGCCCCTGGCCAGACACCGATGGCGACGGCCTTTCCGACAACATTGACAAGTGTCCACGTGTCGCTGGGCCAGTCCAAAATCAAGGTTGCCCTGATACGGACACCGATGCTGATGGCATTGTAGACCGCCTGGACAAATGCCCAAAATTTAAGGGCAAACAGTCCAAAGACGGCTGTCCATAAATTGTGAAAAAATTCTAACACTTATAGCTCGTAACTTGCTTTGCAGGTTCACGGGCTTTTTATTTTGTCATGGTTCCCTCCCCTTTACTATGGGGAGGGTTAGGGTGGGGTTCTGAAGCTTTCATATACGCGTAACCATTCACCCCCTCCTAACCTCCCCCTTTTCAAAAGGGGGAGGGACACTTAACCTGAAGCCTTATAAAAATGGCCACGAACCTCGAGTTGCACACACCAATAATCTATGCTATACTTACCATATATTAAGCTCTCCAAACGTTTAGCAAGGTGGCTAAAATAAATGAACATATAGCGCTGGACAATAGGATAAAGAGCTTTAGTTTATCAATTTTTTCTTCTTTTATCTAAAAAAACATGCCGCAAAATGATGCTACTAAAAAGCCGCGATCTATTCGTGAAATGCTAGAGGGAAAGTCTGACGAGATGGCACCTGGAGCTCAAGATGTTCAAAAATTGCAAGAAGCACTGCAACAAAAGGAGGTGGAAGTAGCTCAGTATAAACAAGAGCTTGAGAAGCAGCAAGTCGATGAGTTTAAGGCTAAAGAGTTTGGTGAACCTGAGCCTGAAAAAGCTCCTGAAGCAGTACCTGAATCAGTTGAGACAATGGAAGGGAAAGAGGCAGAAGCTGTGCCGGAACGTGAACAAGTAGAAGCACCAGGGGAGCCAGTTCAAAAGAAAAAACCGGTAAAACAAAAAAAGCAGAAACGAACCATCTCTGATGATGTTGCAACTATCGCTAAACTTGATGAACCAAAAAAGGTAAAGGCACTTGTTTTTCTTGCGCTCAAAAGAGGTGTTTTTTATGCCTTTGACGTCGCAAAGGGCCTTAACGATCCGTATCTTTTAGACGAGTTCCACGACACACTAGTTGATGAAATGTACGATGTTTTTTGTGAAAAACAAAAAATAGTACGATGTCAGACCGATGAAGATAAGAAGAAAGCTGCGTAACGATATATATACTTATGCGTGATTTATTTATTACTACTGCTCAGGCTGCAACAACTTCATCTCAAGCTGTTGGAACGTTTGATGAAGGAACACTGTATGTGATTTTGTATTTGCTTTTTGTGTTGGTCGTTTTAGTGATTGCGGTTTTAATTTTTCTCCATCTCATGCGAAAGAGAAACATGCTCCCGCGGTCGTTAAATACCGTTACTTTTCTGGTGACGGTTCCAAAGATTAAGTCCATGCAAAAAGGTGATGGAGATGAGGAGCCGCAGAAGGAAGAGAAGGACTTAATCTCCATTGCTGAGCAGATGTTTGCAAGTCTCTCCGCGGTATATGTGTATAACAAGGGACTTAGGCCGTTACTATTAGGCAAGGATCACCTTGGCTTTGAAATTGTCTCAACAAAAGGTGAAATCCGTTTTTATGTAACAACCCCCCGTAGAATTAGTGAGTATGTGGAAAAGCATATACATGCGCAGTATCCAAAGGCACAAATAGACGTTGCAGGGGAATATAATATTTTTAAGGAAGGGTATCAGGTTGCGGGAGCCGTATTTAAACTTAAGAAAAAGAATTATTTTCCGATTAAAACATACAAATATTTAGAGACGGATCCGTTAAACGCAATAACAAGTGCTCTCTCTAAGTTTGGAAAAGACGAGGGCGGTGCGATTCAAATTCTTGCTAGACCTGCAGCAGGGAAGTGGGCAAAAACAGGGAACAAGATAGCAAGAGAGATGATGCAGGGGAAGGGGTATGATGAGGTCACTGCAGGGGGACTGGTCAAAGGGATTAGATCGTTCGGAAAAACGATGCAAGGGGTAACACAAACGCAGCAGGAGCGTATGCAGCAGGGTCAGCAGCCTTATGATGATTCACGGAGGCTTACTCAGCTCGAGGAAGAAACAGTAAAGGGGATAGAGGAGAAGGCAAATAAGCTAGTGTATGAGGTTGTTATCCGGGTACTTGCCTCTTCACAGACAAAGGAGCGAGCTAATTTGCTTTTAGAAAATATTGTTGGTGCATTTCAGCAGTTCAGCTCACCATCAATGAACTCGTTTTATCGTGCCAAAGAAAGTTTACGTAAGCTTATATTGAACTTTGTGTTTCGGTATTTTAACAACAGTAAGAAGATTATTCTAAATACTGAGGAGTTAGCATCGCTCTTTCATTTACCCACAAAGTATAATGAAACGCCTAATATTTTGTTGCTGACTTCAAAAAAGGCTCCTCCTCCGCTTAACGTATCCAAAGAAGGTATCCTTATAGGCAATAACGTATATAGGGGTGTAAAGACAGAAATTAAGATTGATAGAAAAGACAGGCTCAGGCACATGTACGTTATCGGTAAAACTGGTGGTGGTAAGTCGACATTGATGGAAAATTTGGCGGTGCAGGATATTCAAAACGGTGATGGTGTGTGTGTAGTTGATCCGCATGGCGATCTTATTGAGAATATTCTTCTTAACATTCCTAAAGAACGTGTAGATGATGTGGTTATTTTTGAGCCGTTTAACCTCGAGCGTCCAGTAGGACTTAATATGCTAGAGTGCTATCAGGAAGAACAGAAGGACTTTGTTGTCCAAGAGATGATTGCAATTTTTTACAAACTGTTTCCTCCTGAGATGATCGGACCTATGTTTGAGCATAATATGAGAAATGTGATGCTTACCCTTATGGCAAATCCAGAAGGCGGTACGATTGTTGAGATTCCGCGTATGTTTAGTGATGAGGACTTTCAAAAGCAACGGGTAAGCTTTGTAAAAGATCCAGTGGTGAGGGCATATTGGGAGCAAGAAATGGCAAAAACGTCAGACTTTCATAAATCTGAAATGCTTGGTTATTTGATCTCTAAGGTTGGTCGGTTTGTTGAAAATGAGATGATGCGCAATATCATAGGTCAGACAAAATCCGGGTTTAACGTTCGTGATGTTATGGATAACAATCAGATTCTACTTGTCAATCTGTCAAAGGGTAAAACTGGTGAAGTAAATAGTGATCTCTTGGGCCTTATTATCGTTTCTAAAATCCAGATGGCAGCAATGGCTCGGGCGGATATCCCGGAAGAGCAGCGTAAAGATTTTTATCTCTATATTGATGAGTTTCAAAACTACACAACCGACAGTATTGCAACGATTCTTTCCGAGGCTCGTAAGTATAAGCTGGGGCTTACCGTGGCGCATCAATACATCGCACAGCTTACTACCGGCGAAGGTGGTAAACAAGATACAACAATTAGAGACGCGATCTTTGGAAACGTCGGTACCATAATTTCCTATAGAGTTGGTGTTGATGATGCGGAGACTTTTTCTCGGGAGTTTCACCCGGTCTTTGATGAAAACGATGTTATGAACATTGAGAAGTATAATGCATATGCAAAATTGATGATTGACGGAACGGCGTCTAAGCCGTTTAATATGGAAATTCCTATGCCGTTTTCTATGCTTGGGGGAAGCAGGGAACAAGCAGAGGCTATAAAGCAGCTCTCACGTATGAAATACGGTAGGGATAGGGTAGAAGTCGAGGAAGAAATATCTAAACGTGCGGTTCTTGGCGGTGGCATAAAAAAAGCTGACTCAATAGGTGCAGAGCCTACGCTCTAAAAAAATACAAAAAAGACTTGCAAGACTTTACAAAAAGTGTAAAATACATCGTTACCGATTATCTAAACATAAACAAAGAAGAGGAATAACTAATCGATATGTCGAAACAGCCAAATATTATAATGATTCGTGAAATTTTAAAGAGTGCTGAAAACAGCATTAAATCTGCAAAGAAGCTCCTTGATGAAATAGAAGCGCCTACAGAGGAATCTAGGGGTGATAATAAAAGTATTCAAGAAAAGGCAGCGCACCTTTCTGTTATGGAAGGTGGCAAGATTGTCGAGGGTGTTTTTGATGGCCAAAACATGATTGGCCCTGATGGCAGAAACTATCCGATTCCGGCAAACTATGCGTCTAAGTCAAAGTTGGTTGAGGGTGATATTTTAAAACTCACCATTTCTGATGATGGTACGTTTGTCTTTAAACAAATTGGTCCTGTTGATCGTAAAAAGGCAATTGGGCAGGTAGTTAAAGGTGACAATGGCGACTACAGAGTGTTTGTTGGGGATAAGTCATACAAAGTGCTTATGGCAAGCGTTACCTATTTTAAAGCGGAACCAAGCGATGAAGTAACTATCATTCTTCCTCGAGACAAAGAGAGTACCTGGACCGCAATTGAAAATATCATTAAGAAGACAGAAGGTGCTACCACAGAATCTTTTACAGAAACTGAAAAGGATGTTGAAGAAGAATTTAAGCCGGTAAATATGGAAAGCGATGAAGATGAATTTGAGGAAATCGGGATTGAAAAGCCTAAAAAAAAGAGTACAAAAAAGAATAATCTTGATGAAGTGTTAGATAAGGAAATATAAACAAAAAAAAGAACGCACGCATGAAACAAAAAACAATTACAACTCTGTATCAACTGGTGAGATTTGGAGTAGCAGGCGGACTTAATACGCTTCTTGATTGGGGTATTTTGAACTTACTTACCACAACGTTTAATGTCTATTCCGGTGAGCTCATTTTGGTATTTAACATATTTTCAGTTAGTGCAGCGCTGGTAAACAGTTACATTCTAAACAAATACTGGACGTTCCGGGCTACAGGACAAGCGAAAACGAGCACTCAAATTGGAAAGTTTTTAGCTGTTTCGATTGTTGGCATTGTTATCAATTCTGCTATTGTGTACGTGGTAACCACGATAATTGGAGTACAGTTTGGCCTTGCAGAAAATCACTGGGCACTTGCTGCAAAGATGCTTGCAACGGGTGTGGTGTTTATTTGGAATTTTATTGGCTACAAACTTTGGGCCTTTGCTAAAAAAGAAGCGTAGAGAGCTAAAAAAAAGAGTATCCTTTTCCGCCGAAGCGCGGTTTTTTTATACACAGCGTAGTATCGCGTTGGGTTTAAAGGGCGCCTTCCTTTTCTATATATGCTACGCTATAATGACTACGCTTAGAAACGCTTACCAATACTCATACGATGGCCAAGAAGGCATTTTACCGTACGTATAGACCACAGACGTTTAGTGACGTTTATGGGCAGAGCCATGTTAAAAAGACGCTTGAGAATGCTATTTCAAGCGGAACTTTTTCGCATGCCTACTTATTCTCCGGTCCGAGGGGAATAGGAAAGACGACGTTTGCGAGACTTATCTCAAAGTCAATAAATTGTGAGAAACGCAAGGAAAATAGCCCAGAGCCGTGCAATCAGTGCGCTGCATGTGCTGAGATTAATGAGGGTGGAGCAACAGACGTCCTAGAGATGGATGCCGCATCACATAGGGGAATCGATGAGATCAGGAGTCTTCGAGAAAAAGTACGCGTGTCTCCTTTGAGGCTTAAGTATAAGGTTTTTATCATAGACGAGGTGCATATGCTTACCAAGGAAGCGTTTGATGCACTGCTTAAAACACTTGAAGAGCCGCACGCTCATTCTGTTTTTATTCTCGCAACTACGGAATTTGAGAAAATTCCAAAGACCATTATGTCGCGGTGTCAGTCATTTTCTTTGCATAAGATTCCATTTGATGAGTTGTCAGCATATCTCCAGAAAATTGCTAAAAGTGAAAAGATTAAACTTGGTAGTGAAGTTATTGATTATATTACCTTTCTCTCGGGTGGCTATGCACGCGATGCGGTAAGCTTGCTCAACCAAATCGCAACGCTAGAAAAACCGACACTCGGTTCAGTAAAAGAACTTTTGGGAGTACCGGCAAGTGAGTATGTAACGCTGGTCATAGAGAGTGCGCAAAAAAATGACATGGCCACAATACTCGATGTCATCCAGAAAGTGATTTCTAAAGGCTATGACATTAATCAGTTTGCTGATTTGTTGCTCTCAAGGCTTAGGTTCATGCTGCTTTTAAAGTACCAGGAGAGTGACTCAGTCTCGTATTATGGTGTGCTTGATGAATCTGAGTACAAGACGTTAAAAAATCTTTCTGCCTCGTTTGATGAAACACATGCAACTAAGCTTATGGAGGCAATCACCAAGTATCAGCAACTCTTTGTTGATTCACCGCATCCTGAACTGTTTTTGGAGATGGCTTTTTTAAGTACTGCTGACAAAAAGTCTTTAAATGATCAACAATCAAAACTTATTCACTCCTCTAAAACTGAAGATTCTCCGGAAAAAAAGGGTGTAGAAAAAAAGCCTCAAAAACCGGAAAAGGAAAAAGAGAGAGCAGAAAATGAAAAAAAAGAAAAGAAACCAAAGGAAAAAGGACCGGTAGTAGAAAAGAACCCTGCACAAAAATCGACGGTAAAAAAAACAGTGAGTGCTTCTTTTAAAGAGGTTGAAAAGAAGTGGCCAAAAGTGCTCACAATAATACAAAAAGAAAACTATTCACTTGCAGGGCTGCTTAAATCTTCTTGCCTCTTTGATTTAAAAGGTGATACTCTAATTATAGTCTTGGACTTTGACTTTCATTTTGATCGGATTGATGATCCAAAGAATAAGCGAGTAATCCAGGCAGCGTTAGAGTCTGAGTTTAATGAACCGATACTAGTTCAGCCAGTTTTGCTTTCTCATCTTTCTGATGAGGAGCAAAAAAAGATTGCAAATCAGAAAAAGGTAGCGCAGACTAAGAAAAAGAAAGTAGTGGAGGAAACGTATAATAGTGCAGTGGAGGTTTTTGGCTCTGAACCAGACCTTACGGTTGGTACGGGGTAAGAGTATATATTCGGGGCTCGTCTAACGGCAGGACACCTGGTTTTGGTCCAGGCAATCGGGGTTCGATTCCCTGGCCCCGAACGCAGAATTTGAAACAGGACATTTATCCTGTTTTTTGTTTATTTTGTGCGGTTCGAATTTTCTTAAGGTCATTGATACATTTTCTGTTACTTTCGAACTATTTGTGGCTTCGACAGCCCTTGAGAGTGCTTCAAAGGGAGTAAAAGTACAATGACAGACCAGTATTGCAAAGAAGAAATAGATACAGTTACTGATGAAATTTTCTCAAAGGAAAACTTTCAAAAGTTTGAATGGGAGAACTTGAAGTATGAACCTATATATAATGCTTTCGTTAACAATGCAGAGAAACATTATCTACATCCAGGAGTTATGAAGAATGTGAAGAAAGATAAACTTCTTCTTAGTTTATAGTTAGATACAGTTTGATCTTTCTGGGATTGTTTACTAATATTTATTTATCGGCTAGCTGAATATCAAAAAGCGATTGAAGCAGTAGACGTTTTTTGTTGACGGGCTGATGGCAATAACCTTGGTTTTGAATAAATCTTAATACAATGGTTGAAGAAAGTGACATTACAAAAGATCAACTCATTGACATTTTAAATAGTTGTCTTTCTAAATGGGCATTAGGAGATATCGATAAAATCACAAAATCATCTCTTGATGCTCCAATGGCAGCATTTATTTTAGGCTGTTGTTTTATTGACGCTATGGCAGGATTTTACGCTGGTGTAGCAGATAAACAAACAGAAAAGAAAGGAGCGGGAGAGAGGTTCAAAATTTTTTCTAGAAAGTATTTAGAAAACTATGGATATGATGCTGATAAGCTTTATTATTCCTTGAGGTGTAATTTGGTGCATTCTTATACTGAAGGTGGTACCTATGTTTTTACACATAATAATGCTGGTTTTCATCTTGAATCAACACCACTAGGCAAAAAAATCCTCAATCTTGAAGATTTTCTTAGTGATTTACGTAGTGCTTATGGTGTTTTTATAAAAGATATTTCGGAAGATGATGAATTATTCGACAAAGCAAAAAGAAGATACGCTTATAAAGGGCTTTTGGGACCTATCAGGAAATACAATGGTTAATTTTTTTATAGCTAACAATTATCAAGAAAAAAACAAATGAAGAAATCACATAAATTTGCTGTTCTCATATTGTGTACGTTATTTCTTTGCAGTTTTGCACTAGTAAGTACATCAACCGCTAACTCTTTTTCCGAACGTTTAAAAGGGCGTATTTTACTTCAAATAGAAGATAATGGTGAGGCATGGTACATCTATCCCAATGATGGAATGAAATACTACCTTGGTAGGCCAATGGACGCCTGGAATATAATGAGAGCTTTAGGGATGGGAATAACAAATGCTGATTTAAATAGGATTCCTATGGAAGCTGATAGTTGGGATGGGGAAAGCGACTTAATAAATAGACTAAAAGGTAGAATACTGATTCAGGTAGAGGACAATGGCGAAGCTTGGTATGTTTATCCGATAAATGGTAAGAGGTATTACCTGGGAAGACCTGTCGATGCTTTTAAGATTATGAGGAATTTGGGGCTAGGCATCACAAATAGCGACTTATCAAAGATTCCTAACAAGTCTACCCCTATTAAGGAAGAAAAAGACACTAGCGAAAAGAAAATCAGCACTTCATCTCAATGTAGTAGTGACAAATATAACTGTTCAGATTTTTCAACTCAAAGTCAGGCGCAAGAAGTGTTCAATCAATGTTTCAAAGAAACTGGTAAAGATATTCATGGACTAGATCAAGATAATAACAAAATTGTTTGTGAAAGTATTAAGTAAAGAATTATATTTAGAATTAATGATTAAATTAAAAGTATGAGTAAGATCCAAAAAATATTAGCAACAATGGGGTTATTTCTCTTGCTCCCGATTCTATCTATTGCTTGCACAAGTGGAGATGATGCAGATCAACCAGAAAAAGTTTCTGAGACTATAACAAATCAGGTAGCGCCGGTGGATTATGAAATCGTGAAAAGTGAAGATCAAAGCCATAAAGCATTAGGCAATAAAGCTCTTTCTGATTTCACAGTGCAAGAGATTAGCAAGCTCCCGAACGATAAAAATATGTCTTATAGAATTGTTGTTTCTTCGGAAATTAAAGAAGCACAAGTACAACCTACTATCCAAAAAATCATTTCAGATATTACCGCAAAAGACGATGACATTGATGAAATAAGCCTCCTTATATATAGCGACAGAGCGCTTGTAGATGACGTATACGATGTTGCAATGGCAACGTGGGCACCTGGTGGAAAACTTGGAAATGTAACCCAAGAAATTGCTCAGCGTAACGATAGAACAAATTATGAAACATCAATTCAAATCAAAGAAAATCTTGAAGAGTATTTACAAAACAGAGGAGAGTCAGAAGATAAATTTGGCTTAAGTGAAGAGAAGAGACGAGAAGTTTTTCAAGAAATTGTTGCTGCAGAAGATAAAGCAAGAATAGAAGCCGACAAAATATATCCCGTAGATATTTCCGATCCAAATTTCAAGCAAGAAAATATTATGAAAAATGCTGAAAAAAACAGAGAATTAACGGATAAATACGAGGCAGAAGTGAGAAGTAAATACAACATTTCAGAAGAGGTAGAGAGTGAAATTATTACTGAGAGTACTATTGAGCATTGGCCAATGAAATAAAAACGCCGATATTACTACGTGTAAACTATGACGTTAGCTCTGTATTTGACCTTCAGTAAAATATATTTTACTGTTAAATATGCCGCATGAAGCGGTGCATAAAAATTAATCAACTACCATGTTGACAAAACTTTTGAGTACCGCATGTCTGGTTATAAATATTCGTTGAATCATTGCGAGCGTTTCTTTATAGAGTTGACGGTCGTGGAGATGACTTTGAGTATTTATGCCCAGGATAAACCCAACTTTGGGTGAAAGGGAGCGACTCAAGTAAGTAGCTATAGATACTTACTAGAACAATTCTTCCCATGCGGTTTATTTTTATTTTAAAAAGACTATGATTATGGGAAAAAGAGATCTTGAAATAAAAGAAGAAGAAATTAAAGCCAAGTATAAAAAGGAAAAAGATGCTTATGATGTAGATGCAAATAAAAGCAATATATATGGAGGGGGTATTTGGAAAAATGAGAGAGAAAAAATTGAGATAGAGGAAAAAAGAGAGTTAGATAAAGCTCAAAGAGAATATGAAAAAGAAAACTCTTGGACGAATGTAAATTCGTTTAAAGGAAAGTTGCTGTTCTTAGTTATTAATTCAATTATTTCATTTGTAGTTGCTTTTTTAACTGCGTATTTTCTGTGACCTGTCTAATTAGCTCAATTGTAGTTACTTTATGGGTGATTTATTGTATAATGATTATATGAATCAAAAGCAATCAATAGAAAAATACGAGGAACTAATACTTCATTGCCTCAAATTTGGAGGAGACTCTTCAGATGGAAAAATTACTAAAACAAAATTAGCAAAACTCGTTTATCTTTCTGATTTTTTGTTTTTTTATGAAAATTCAAAGCCGATTTCTGGAATGGTTTATAAAAAAATAGATCACGGCCCTGTCCCTTATGAGTTTTTTCAATTATATGAAGAGATGCAAGAAAAAGGGGTTATTTCTTGTGAATTGAAAGGAAGTGCACAACTTACTTCTCTTGTTGAGGATAACATTCCAAGTAAGTATCTTTCTAAAGAAGAAATTCAAACAATAGAAAAGGTTTGCTTAGAATGGAAGGATGTTAATACTAAAGAAATTGAGAATTTCACCCATAACCAGTTACCCTATAAGATATCTTACGAGAAAGATGTTGTTCCCTATGAATTAATAACTCAACTAGATTTAAAGGATGTTTTCAGAAGAGGATAAATATGCAGTATCAATTGAAGAGTATGCTGAGAAAAAATACATAAAAAAGTTCAGAAAATTACACAAAAATAATTGGGATATAACTCAAGAATCGATTGTACAAATGCTTGAAAGAGCACCTAGAACCATTTTAACAGACAAGCTTGTTGAAATAAGGTGTACAGGAGAATGTGGTTTTTATAAGTGTTATTTTAGAATTCATAAAACAAAAAACAGCTCAAAATCTTCTGGTTGTCGGGCTATCGTTTATTTCAGAAAAAAAGACTTAAAGGCTTTTGTTCTTTTAGCTTATAGTAAAAATTTTGCTAAGTATAGCGAAGGTCATGAAACTAATTGGATAATTGGAGAAGTAAGAAAAAACTTTCCTGAATACTGGAAACAATATGAAATTGCATTGGAAAGTGACATTTAGAAATATTTTTAACTTAAGAAAGGCATTTTTGTAACAACATAAATGAATTCTTGAAGTTAGCTGTTTGAGCGCTTGTTCGAAAATCGTCCCACAGAGCGAACCATAAACTAGACTCAGAAGTCGGTTTATGGTCGTAAAGACCATAATAGAAGTGTTACAAAGCGGATAGTCGCTTTTTTTGTTTTGACTAACTCGTAAAAAAATGCTATAATAACAATGTTTATACTAAAAAACTAACAAAAAAAATGACACAACATAGAAAATTGTTTATGATTTTTAGAGCTATTTTAGCAATCGTTTTTGCAATTATTATTATTGCGTGGCCCGGAAAAACGCTTGCAACCATTATTGCACTGTTTGCAATTTTTGCGATTATGGATGGCCTTGGTGCTATACTCTACGGTATTTTTGACCGTAGGCAAAAAACAAAGATTATGCAGGTGCTTCACTTGAGCAATGGCCAGGTTATTACGATTGGAGTCGTAGAAATTGTTGTTGCTTTGCTTCTCATATTCTGGCCTGACGCTACTCTTTATACCGCGATTTACCTTATTGCTGCGCTATTACTTGTCTCAGGAATCAGTCAATTTGCGCTTGCTGTTTCTGCAAAAGGCGTAGGAAGGGCTGCGGTTATTCTTGGATCAATCGTCTTGGTTGCATTTGGACTTTTTATGTTCTTTTATCCTATTGGAACGATAGTAGTGTTCTTTTGGGTTCTCGGTATATTTCTTTTGGTGCACGGAGTTGCTACGCTTTTTGGAGGGTTTGGTTCAAAAGCAACACCGGAGAGTACGGTGGATGCGTAAGACTAAAAAATTTTCCTAGTGAGTTTACATTAAATAATAAAAGAATATGTGTTGTTTGCTTGCAGTTATTCTCTTTCTTGGTCCCAGAATAGGAGCAATTCTTTGGTGGTTTTTCTCGCCTTTGCGGTTTGACCTTGTTTTTAACTCTATACTATGGCCAATTCTAGGAATCATTTTTGCTCCCTGGACTACACTCGCGTATGTTGCTGTAGGAGTAGATGGGGTGACCGGGCTTGAATGGGTACTCATTATCATTGCTATTTTAGTTGATTTGTCATCGTACGGTGGGAGCGCGTATGGGAATCGTGATACGTTTAAAAGGTAACCTTGAATAATAAAGATAACTTCTATGTCAGACACAAAAAAAATCGCTATCTTTGAGGCTGAAAAGTGGGAGCAGGATTATTTAAAAGAGCAACTTGAAAAAGCGGGGGGTTTTGATTGCTTATATGCAACAGATGATTATCTTAAAGAAGATGATGTTTCAAAAATAAAAGACATTGAGATTTTAGTGGTGTTTATTCATTCCCAGGTGACTGCGGAGATTATAGAGAAGCTGCCAAACCTAAAACTTATTACTACGCGGTCAACAGGCTATGATCATATTGATGTGAAGGCGTGTGAAGAAAAGGGGATCGTGGTATGCAATGTACCATTTTATGGAGAAAACACCGTTGCGGAACATGCTTTTGCGCTTATTTTAGCTATTTCTAGAAAAATTGTTGAATCGTATGAACGGATCAGAGATCTTGACTATGATCTCTCGGGCCTTAGAGGGTTTGATCTTAAGGGGAAGACGTTGGGTATTGTTGGTATGGGGCATATTGGCCAAAACGTGGCTCGGATTGCAAGAGGTTTTGGTATGGAGGTAGTTGCTTCTGACCCGCATGAAAACGCAGAGCTTGCAGAAGAAATTGGATTCACGTATTTACCGCTCGTTGAAGTGTTAGCTAATTCAGATATTGTTACGCTCCATGCACCACTAATTGAGGCTACGCATCATATGATCAATAAAGATACTATCAAGGAAATAAAAAAGGGTGCCTACATTATTAATACTGCACGTGGAGGACTCATTGAGACAGATGCGCTAGTGCAAGCATTAAAGGATGAGTTGATAGCGGGAGCTGGACTTGATGTCATAGAAGAGGAGGAATTTATCAGAGAGGGGAGAAAAATGCTTATGTCGCCCGATGAAGCTAAACATGATCTTAAAACAATACTACAGGGACACTTTTTGATTGAGGACCCGCGGGTTATTGTAACGCCGCATAACGCGTTTAACTCTATAGAGGCACTGACACGGATTTTAAATACAACTATTGAAAATATTTCTGGATTTGTGAGTGAGAAACCTGAAAATGTTGTGCAAGTAAAGAAATGATTGAGAGAGTTAGATAGTAAGAAATATACAAAACTCAAGGGAAATGCTTGAGGAGATTTTTTAGGTATTATGAAAATTTTGTGAGAAAATCTTGATAGTCTCTATCATCAGCAATAAGTTTTAACAGGTTGATTCTGATGTATTCAGCTTTTGAGAGGTTAGTATTTTGTATCTTCCAGTCTAAAAATCTGTCGATATTTGTGTTAAATCTCAAAGTGTATTTCCTCATTGTGTCGTTTTGCATACTTGTAGAGTTAGAATATTATGTGTTGCCTGATTGGACAACGTCATGTATACTGTATTGCAGAGATAGGAGCTTGTCAATATCTCTTTAAAATAATGATTGGATATATTTCACGACATCTACGAGAAAAAAATAATCTTACTGTAGCGGAGTTAGCAAGAAGGCTTTCTATAAATCGTGCTACGCTTTTTAGGTTTGAAAAAGGAGAGAAAAATCTTTCTGAAGAATTGGTGGTACGAGTATTGAGTGAGTTAAAATTGAAGCGAGAAGCAATTTTTAATTCTTTGGTTATTCTTGAGTTATTTCATTTACGTGATAGATTTAAAGATCTTGGAGTAGATAAGCAGATTTTAGATGTACTGAGAAAGTTTGATACATCGGATGAGGGCGAGCAATTTATGTGTACATATTTTACAACTCAACTAAATAATTAATGCTATGAAAAGTTCAGTATTAATTGTGGAGGACAATAAAGATCTTGCAGATTTTTATCGTATTATTTTGGAAGAGCAGCAGTACAGTGTTGCTCTTGTGGAAAACTTAGAAGATACGCTTTCACATCTTAAGAAAAATACGTGTGATCTTGTGCTTTTGGATCTTTTGCTCGAAGAGGACTCAGGAAAGGATATTCTTAAGGAGATTAAACGTTTGTTTACGATACCTGTAGTAATTATTTCAAACTTGCCACATGAGAGGAATGAGTGTCTTTCTCTTGGTGCTGTTGGGTTTATTGTTAAGTCGGAGACGGAGCCGGAGGGGATTTTAGAGGTTGTTAAAAAGTTTGCTAGTAAGAAATGTTTGGAATAACTTTGAATAATGGATACTATTAATGTTCTTTTAGGAATATTAGTTTTACTAAATAGCCTTCTTGGTGTAATTCTTTTATCACGCCCAAGAAAACTTTCAGCGATATCATATTTTCTTTTTGTTTGTGGTGTTATTCTTTGGACAGGTGCTATGATTCTTTTCAGAGCATCAAGCCAACAAGAAGCTGTCGTTTTCTGTAGAGTATTATATGTTGCGGCAACCTTTACGGTTAGTCCTTTTTTATATTTTACCTTTATTTTTCTCAACAGTAAGAGAAGTGCTGTAAGGACGTTCTCTATTTTGATACCTCAAATAGTAATTATTATTCTAACTTTTTTTACTCCTTATATTATAAAAGATGTTTTTGTTATTCCTGGAGCCGAAAATTTTATTTTTTTTGGACAATTATATTTCTTATATGTTATATATATTTCCGGGTATTTTATTTATGGATTTATCAATCTTTTTAAAAAGTACAAGAATGCAACGGGAATTAGCAAAGTGCAAGTTAAATATGTATTACTAGGATCCATCTTTGCCGCAACTTTTGCGATGATTACAAATCTTATTTTGCCGTGGTTCGAAATTTTTACATTCAATTGGCTTGGTCAAATATTCTCGCTTTTTATGATCGTTTTTACTGTTCTAGCTATCATTAAGTATCATTTATTGGATTTGAGAATTGTTTTAAGAAAGAGTTTTGTTTATGCAGGTACATATTTTTCGATAATACTTATAAATTATTTTCTATATTCTAGTGTTCATACATATCTATATCAAAATAGTATGTTCATTTTTTGGCTTATACTGATTCTATTAAGTTTGTTTCTTCTTGAGCCAACTAAGAAATTTTATTTCACCCTTGCTAATAAGTATTTTTTTACAAGCTTAGCGGACTACCAAGAAACAATATATGAACTTACAGAAAAAATTCCTACCTATATTGAAATTGAGAAAATGGGAAAAGAAATTACGACGACGTTGACTAATGCGATGAAGATTGAAAAAATTGCATTATATTCTGTTTCACCTAAGGAAGAATACACTTTTTGTCTGAGTGTAGGAGAGAGTTTTTTCCCAAAATCTCTAAATATGTGTCATCATGCACTTGAATTTTTAAGAAAAAAAAGTGGTGCTATTGATGTTGGTCTTATTCAGTCATTAATTCAAAAAGAAAAATGTAAAACTTTCAATAGGACACTTTTAGATATCGATGTTCAAGGAGTATCTTTATTACTTCCGATAAAAAGTAGAAATGGTCTTATTGCATTTATGTTACTTGGGAAAAAAATTACGGGTGAAGGATATTCTAGAAATGATTTAGAGGTTTTATTGACTATTAGTAGACAAGCTGCAATTGCTTTTGAAAATGCTTATCTGTATCAAAGGGTCAAGGAGTTTTCTGCGGACTTACAAAAGGAAGTGGAAAGGAAAACAAAGGATTTGAAGTATGCAAATAGGGAGCTTACTAAATTAGTCGATGAGAAAAGCCTATTACTAAAAATGATTAATCATCAAATTCGTAGTCCGCTTACCAATTTAATGAACTATCTTAGCTTTTTCAAAAAGGGAAATAGTGAGGCAAGCAGTTATGTGAGGCATGAGTATATCGATGCAACAATACGTGCAGCTGAGTGCTTAAACAAGACGACACATGATCTACTCTATATGCTCGAACTTGATTCAGAGAAAGTCAGCATAAGTGATGATGTAGTGAATATTGATGAAGCGCTTAGTAAGTTTTGTAAGAAATATAGTCACAAATTTGCAGTACTGAACATTAGCACACTATTTAAGAAGAAAGGTTTACGTTTTGCAATAAGAGCAAATACAAAACTTTTTGAAGAACTCGTCACAAATATTTTTGACAATATTTATTATTATTCAGAAAAGGGGAATGTGGAAATAAATCTTTGTGAAAAAGACCATGAAATTGAGTTAGAAATTATAAATAACATAATTATTCCGGCAAAAATCACAGAATATTCGTATGTAAAAAGAATATCTAGGCGTTTTGAACGAGGGGTAAATGCTACAAATAGGAACCCTGGTGGGACCGGATTAGGATTATTGATTATGAGAAAGATTGTAGAGAGAGGCAACGGCAGAATGGATATTGTTATTCAGAATGGAAAATTTTATCTTTTGTTTAAGTTTAAGAAGTCTTTGGTTAAGTAATACCGTTGATTTTTTTTGGATGTCTTGGTATTATCCCAGTGAGATCTGGTTTTTTTAGATTGTTTTGAGAAGATTATTGAATATGTGTATAAAAGGGTATTGACAACTTCCTTATTTGATGATTTAATTTTCAGTCTGGGGGACGAACTTTTAACTTATTACATAGGAGGAATCTATGTACGGAAATATAGAAGTCGCTATGGCCAAGACGGCCGATGAGCGACAAGGCGTTCTTGAGTTTGTTGCGCGGATTTATAAAGCGGCAGGTTATATAGTTTCAGAAAATGTTCTTGATGAGCAAATGCAGTATGTTATTATGGTACTTCTTGATGGTGTTCTTGTGGGAACAATTGGAGCCTGTAGGTATAATGGCCTTAAGCATTTACCAGCAGACTGGTTTTACAACATTGGTAATGCAAATTTTAGACAGGCTATTCCTATACACAAATTGGTAAACGGACGACCTGAAGAGGTTCGTGAAATTGGAAGATATGCAAAAGCACCTGAGTTTAGAGCATCTGTAAGCGGTGATCCATTTCTCAGTAGTTTAATTACAATGGCCTTGTTTTATGGGTTGTGGCATTACATGCGACTAAATTTGGGAAGATATATTGTTTTCTCAATGAAAAAAGGACTAATCGATGTTCTTGAAAATCAAAATTTGCCAGTAATTAGGTATGATTACCATATTCGTGAAGCGCATGTTCCCAGTGATTATGCAGGATATTTTCTGGATGATCCCCCAAGACTTGCCTCTCTTAAAGTCGCCGACGCAGAACAAGCGGCGTTATTTTATGAAAAAATGCTTAAAGAACATTTTGAGGATTTTGGTCTGTTCAACGAGGTTCCCGAACCTCCAAAAGAATTAATTTCCATGCCTCATGAGTATTACAAATTAGTTGGAATCAAATTTCCCACTTGTACAGAAAAAAAAATTGCAAGCCATCCACTATCATGAAAGTGATACGATGGCTTTTTTTGATTTCAATAAATATTAGTAAATGCAGGTTGTGTTAGTGTTTTTCTTAGAATTAATATCTACATATGATTTCTAGACTATTGAATGTTGTAAATATTGACCAGACCTTTTGGCTCTGTTATAATGAATACAGGATATGAGCCGTTTCAAAAAAGAGCGCCGTCGCATGGTTTATAGAAAATATTTACATGAGCGAGAATACAAATAAATTGTTCAACAAGCGCCGTCGTTAGAAATGTGGATAACGTTTAAAAATTGATAAATCAGACGTGTGTATAACTTAAATATATGTGGGAAAAAAGAATAAAAAAAGTGTTGGTGGGTTCAATGATAGTTGGGGTGGTGGTTCTTGGGGGGTGTACTTTAGATCAAGATAAAAAGACGGGCAGTGTAAAAGAAACCAATATTAGAGTAGGCGATTGGAATAGATATGATAGCGACAGAATGGGGTTTGAAATTGATTATCCTGAAAGTTGGATATATACGGAGAATTTTGATGAATTCGAGGGAAATATTATTTTTTTTGATAAAGATGACAAAGCTGAAGAAAAATCAAAGTATGGGGAAGTGGAAGTGATTGTTGAACATGATCTTGATATGTTTTCTCCTCAAGACAGGTATGAACCGTATAAAAGAAGTGAGGATGGAGAGGATTATCATGCAATGGACTTTGAACATCAATATGATTCTAATTTAAGGGGATATTCAAAGATAGTTAAGGGTGATAATTCAGTTTATGTTATATCTTTTTATGGATCAAAAGATGATGACACAATACAAGCGCTTTTTGAGAAATTTAATAGATCGTTTTCATACCAAACGAGAGAAGTAAGAAAACCGAATATTTCGCTTGATAATGAAATGGTACAAGAAAGAACGGAGAATTGGAGTAAATATACTGATGACAAAAATAAGTTTTCAGTAAAATATCCGGACTATCTTGATGTTATTGAAACGCCGGAAGGAACACTATTTGCAACTGAAGAACGGTATGATGCCATGGCAGCATATAGAGAGAAAAGTATTCTTTTAACCGTTTCTTCCAATGAAGAACCGTTGGAAGAAATTGTTCACAAAGAGATTTCAGGGATTCAAGCAGGTAATGGAATGGGTTTATATACGGAAGAAATAGACGTTAATGGGAGTAAGGCAATATTTATTGGCGGACATTACGATTATTTTGGCGGTTTAATTACAAAAATATATTTAAAAAAAGGTTCAAAATTGTTTGTACTGGAAGCTCGTGCAGTTATATATGATGGCTGGAGTAAAGAAAAGGAATTTGCGGAA
Source organism: Patescibacteria group bacterium (assembly GCA_018818205.1). Taxonomy (GTDB): domain Bacteria; phylum Patescibacteriota; class JABMPQ01; order JABMPQ01; family JAHIRA01; genus JAHISJ01. The sequence continues at coordinate 4,237 of JAHISJ010000026.1, read as the reverse complement.
GATGAGTTTGCATTTTTTTATCACACGCTAGAGTCTAACTCTGATTGTGGAAAGGAATATATAAGCAAAGAGCATGATTTTAGTGTGTGCTATCCGGAGAATTGGACGGTTAATGATGATGGTTTTATTATTTTGATGCAGGATGAAATTGGACAAGAATACCTCACAAAGAATGAAGATGAAAGAGGAGATTGGCCGGGATATACAGTGAAAATAGAAATAGTTGATGAAAAGTTTGAAGATTATATTTTTTCAGAGAAAGAAAATAAAGATATTAGACTAGATGAAAATAATCAACCATACGTAAATAGTCCATATGAAATTAAAGTCGGGAAGCTAATTGGTTTAAATGAGCCTGACTTAGTATATATTAAGTTTGAAGATAAGGTGATTAAAATAACATCTCTTGCGGAAGAAAAGGAGTTGAGAGAGATAGTTGAGTCGTTTACTGAAGTAAAATAGAGTAATTAATCGTATAGAATAATGAAAAATAGAAATGTAACGTATTGTTTAGTGATTTCACTAATATTCTTTAGTGGCTGTACAATGATAAACAAAGAAGGAAGTCAAAAGAGTAAAGAAATGCAAGAGGTGGCAAAAGAGCAAAGAGAGCAAGAGAGTGTGGAAGATGCCAAGAGTGAGAATAGTCAAGAAGTTAGTTGGAAAACGTATTATGATGAAGAAGGGTTCCAAATTGATTATCCAGAGCATTTTGACTATTTCAAGGGCGGTGGTCTTGGTGGATATTCCATCGAATTCTATGATTCAAAGGGCGGTACTGTAGCAGTGGATGACTTACATGATGAAGGGTTTAATATTGATATATTTGATCGTTCCACTCCTGAGTCAGTTCAAGAAATTTCAGAACTTTACGAAAAAAGTTATTCACATGAAGAAGGAAGAGATGTAAAGGCTCAGAAAATTGAGATAGACGGCGTTGATGCATACATATTTGATGAATATCAGGATTACGGTGAATATTTTAGAAAAGAGATATTGACCGGTCAAGACGGAGTAGTCCTTGAATTGTCATATATTTACTCATCTGAAAGCGAACAAGAAGCAAAAGACTTCATAGTAAACAATTTTGAACGATTCTACAGCTCATTACAGTTTAATGAGTAGTATATGTAGATAGAGGAACGAACCCTGCACCAAAAAGGAGGAAAGATGAAAAAAACATGGAATGGCATACTATTTGCCATGGTAACAATTATTGGTTCCTGTAGTACGGGAGAAAGAAACTATTTTAGTCAAAAAAGTGTTTCTCAAAGCAATTGTGGAGAGGTTGCTGATTCGTTTCAGTTTCCTTTGTCAAGTTATAAAGTTACAGGGTTTCATTTTAACCAAGATGTAGTTATAGATGAAGAGTACAAGGGTCAGCACGCCGGTGAAGACGCACATGGAGTCGCTGGAACTCACGTATACGCCATTGCAAGCGGGTGCATAAAACTCTCTAGAGCAGTAAATAATTATGGCCATGCACTAGTAATTGAACATTATCTACCTGATGGGCGTTTTGTAACGTCTCTGTATGGACATCTAAGAGCTAAAGGTCTACGAGGCCTAGGTGCAGTTTCAAAAGGGGAACATATTGGTGAGCTTGGTGCTAGGGGCGAGATTGGTGGAAATTGGGGTCCCCATCTTCATTTCCAGATAAAAAAAAGGAGATTCGACAATAATACACATGGCTGGGTATCAAAATCAAATATTGCTAACTTCGAGCACCCAACCAACTTCATTAATGCACACAAAAATTGTTCCCGCGGTCCTATCCCCACAGTTGCTCATAACGCCATCAACGATCGCGTAAACAGTATACGTGATTATAAAGATCGTGGAGATTTGGGCGTTCACTGGTATGGTGGAACATGCAGAAAAGTCGCTATCCGAGATATCAAACTCCCTAGTGGCTGCGATGCCGCGGTCGTCTTTGATGTCGAGGGTGGTGCCAGAAAAGCCTATCTTATCAAATGTGGGTTCTGGAACTACTGGGCAAGTAAAGGTGGTCCGAACTCAGTTTTGAAAATGCCGATTACAGAAGAGTATAGCAATGACATAGATATTTTTCAAGATTTCAAAGACGCGTATCTCTCATACCGAATAGAGGATGGTGCTATTGACCAAAGAAACTATCGTAGAGCAACACCGGGCAAGGCATCTAAAGGTGACGGAAGTTGGATCGCGGGAAAAAGAATCAGCTACGCATTCGCGGAAGCCTACGAGAGACATCATGGTCGCGTAGGTATTGGAGACGCAAGCCAACCGCACGGCGGAACTGCAGACGTGCATAAGTGGGAGAATATCTGGGTGCAAGACTTTGATTACGGAAAACACGGCTGGTGTCTTCTCATGTACAACGCTAATCAAGATAAGGTGCATTTAATTCGTGGTGGTTTTTGGCAAGTATATCGAGACAAAAGTCTCATCAATAAACTACGTGAACCTACGGGTGATGAGTTTAGAATTAATTCTCAAACTCCTCACCAAGATTTCATACATGGTTATCTGGAGTTTGACGTTGGAAAGCTTAAAATCTGTTCGCATGGTGGCAAAGAGCTTCACAAAGACAGTACTTATTGCAACCGCTCGCGCCGCAGAATTTGCATTCCGCATCAGTACATTTGTGATAGTAAAAGCATTCAAAAGCAGTGTTATCAAGACGGCAGAGGCTGGACAAAGACGCATTGCCCAAATGGTTGTTTCCAAAATCAGTGCAATGTCTGTAAGCTTGGTTCAACTCGTTGTAAGGATATAAACACCCAGCAGCGTTGCGGGCCAAATGGCAAGAGACTTACCGAAGAAAGATGCATTCACCGTTGTATGAACGGCCACTGTGTCTTCCAGGTTCCGTGTATTCCCAATCAGAAAGTTTGTAAAGACACGGGAGTGCTTCTTGTCTGCTCTTCAGATGGGAAGTATTGGATTAAACTTCCGTGTGAGAATGGATGTTCATATGGACAATGTCGCTTCTGCTGGCCATTTACGTATCGTTGTAAAAGCATCTCTACAGAGCAAGTATGTTCAACAGATGGTAAGCGGTATATTGATCAACCGTGCGCACATCGGTGTGATAATGGCAGATGTATATTCAAACTTCCGTGCAAGCCTAGGCAGATAGTTTGTAAAGATGCTTCAGCGCAACTCACCTGCTCTTCAGACGGTAAACGATGGACACAAACTCCCTGCCCAGACGGTTGCGCAAACAACCAATGCAACTTCTGCACACCCTGGACCTACCGCTGCAAAAGCATTACTACCGAGCAAGTCTGTTCCCCGGACGGCAAACGTTTCATAGATCAGATATGCGCACATCGTTGTGACAACGGCAGGTGTCTTCATCAAGTGCCGTGCAAACCAAATCAGACGGTGTGTAAAGACAAAACACAATTCACGTGCAGTGCGGATGGCAAGAAATGGACCAAGAAATCGTGTGAGCACGGATGTGGTCAATGGACGTGTTTAAACGGGCCACCACCAAAGGACACTACTTCACCACCTCTCCCAAAAACGTTCTGTGAACCACACACCAGACGCTGCGTCAACCAAAAAGAAACGCAACTCTGCATGTCCGATGGCTCAAAGTGGGTACCGCAATTCACCTGTAAAAATTCTTGCACTGATGGATACTGTGAAAGCAAGTTCTACACCTGTGCCATCACCTTTGATTCTCAAACAAGGCAGGTAAGCATTACTGGGACTCACGACGTTACATACTTCTCGAGCAGTTGTGCCGTCTGCGCCATTACCGACCATACCACCTCAAAAACAACTCCAACAATTCCACAAAATCACACCTTCATACACCCAAGAGGAAAAGGCAACGCGTGGCTCTGGCAAATCCCTCGAGCGTGTGCGTATCATGGAAGTATTAGATGGATTGAGACAAAGACCGGAGGAAAGATAGAAATTACCAAGTGATCACTTTTTTAGACAATAAACTAGTCTGCTATAGCTTTGTGCAAAGGGGCACAAAGCAAGCGGAGACATCTGCAAGTCAAGCAGATGAGACGAGTTTATTCTCTAAACGACGGTTGTGCTTTTCTGAATTCTGAGTAACAACAACAAAACGCGAGATTTTTATCTACGCGTTTTTTTTGTTTCTTGTTATGTCAAACCAATTTAGAAATGTCCTACTTTCTCCAAAATAGAAATGTCCTACCCGGAAATTAATTAAGTACTGTTTTTAGACTTTCTTCTTCGCTTTGTGAACATGTAGTGTTGCTTTCCTCCAGGG
>JAHISJ010000025.1 GCA_018818205.1 Patescibacteria group bacterium | reverse complement strand
TGCTCATACAATTGTGAGTGAAGGTGTGCATTTCATTGAGGGTTAGCTGTCAACTAGCTACATTTTACCTCAATTATGCCACCTTCTTTAGTTAGATCCCACACTGTTTAGTATAGAGCCCCAAAAAGAAACGCAACTCTGCATGTCCGATGGCTCAAAATGGGTACCGCAATTCACCTGTAAAAAATCTTGCACTGATGGATACTGTGAAAGCAAGTTCTACACCTGTGCCATCACCTTTGATTCTCAAACAAGGCAGGTAAGCATCACCGGAACTCACGACGTCACATACTTCTCAAGCAGTTGTGCAGTCTGCGCCATTACCGATCATACCACCTCAAAAACAACCCCAACAATTCCACAAAATCACACCTTCATACACCCAAGAGGAAAAGGCAACGCGTGGCTCTGGCAAATCCCTCGAGCGTGTGCGTATCATGGAAGTATTAGATGGATTGAGACGAAGACCGGAGGAAAGATAGAAATTACCAAGTAATCATTTTTTTAGACAATAAACTAGTCTGCTATAGCTTTGTGCAAAGGGGCACAAAGCAAGCGGAGACATCTGCGACTTAAGCAGATGAGACAAGTTTATTCTCTAAACGACGAGAGCACTTTTTTTGAATTCAAACACAACAACAAAACGCGTGATTTTTTAATCTACGCGTTTTTTCTTTGAGGTTTTAAACCTGGAGCTAGTTGTCATCCCCGACAGTCTTTCTTATGACTGAGTCGGGATCTCGTTTCTATTCCTGTAAGCTACGAGATCCCGGATAATCATTCAGAAATGATTTCCGGGATGACACTTTTTTACTCCATATTTGCTTTAAGAATCACCCGAACTAATTTTATCTCTTCATAAGAATACTGCTCACCAAGATACTCAAACACTGGGCGTAGCATTTCCTCACCACAATGCTCAAAAGCATGAGCAATCGTTTTAATACTTTCTTTTGAAGGCGTTAAGTAGCCAAGATCAAGTTTTTCTTCCGCATCAAGCAATCTATCAAGATGGTTAATGATAGTACTTTCTTTTACTCCATGTTCTTTTGCAATTTTTTTGAGAGGCATTTTACGGGAAACCATTTCTTTTGTCTGGTGGTATTTGAGAGCATTTGCATGTATTTTTCTTTTTGCGCTGCTAGTTTTTCTTCGGTTTTTATCCGGAATGTCATGTGAAGGAACAGTATTCTTTTTTGCATAAGTAGTAATGGTGGCAATAAACAGTTCTCCAAATTCTTTTAGCTTTTGTTCTCCAACACCTTCAATTTTTATGAAGTTCTCCTTATTTTGAGGTAAGTAATAAGCCAATGCCTGAAGCGTTACGTCACTGAAAATAACAAATGGCGGCACGCCTCGCTTGTCGGCAAGTTGTTTTCTTACCGTTCTTAGCTTTTCAAAGAGACCGGTGTTGTATTCAAGCGTTTCTCTTTTCCCTGTGTTCTTAGCATCAATCAGATCCTCATGAATTTTTGGTAAGTGGAGTGTTTCTTTTTGCTTTAAAAAGGTAATCCCCTTTGGTGCTACAGAGAGAGTTGGATATTTTCCTTTGTCACTTATTAATACGCTTTCCTGGAGCAATGAGGTAATGATTTCTTTTAACTCATCTTTGGAATGATCGTTAACAATACCGTACACAGAGAGGCTATCATGTCGATTTCGCAGTACCTGTTCATCTCTACTTCCCTTTAAAACAGCAACAATATAATTTTTCCCAAAACGACTTCCAGTTCTTAACACACATGAAAGAATTTTTTGCGTAATAATAGTTGCATCAAACGTTTCTCGGGGTCTCAGACAACTATCACATGCTCCGCAGCTTTCATTACCCTTTTTTCCTTTGGAAATAGAGGATTCGGGTGGGTATGTTTCCCCAAAATACTCCAAAATATATTTTCTTCTACATGAGCGGTTCTCTGAGTAAGCAATAACATTATCAAGTTGTTTACTTTTATTCTCTCGTTCTTTTACGTCTTGAATTTTGTCCAAAAAGAAGTCGTGTTTTCGCTTGTCTCCGTACGAATACAGCAGGACACATTCACTGGGGAGGCCATCGCGTCCGGCTCTACCCACTTCTTGGTAGTAGCCTTCTAGATTTTTAGGAAACGTGTAGTGCACCACCATGCGGACATCTGGCTTGTCTATGCCCATGCCAAACGCGATTGTCGCAACCATAATCTGTGCTTCGTCGGTTATAAACTGCTCTTGGTTTGACTTTCGTATAGTACTATCAAGCCCTGCGTGATAGGGAAGTGCTTTGTATCCTTCGGCATTTAAATTGTCAGCAATTTCTTCAGTTTCTCTACGTGAAAAGCAATACACAATCACTGATTCGTTTTTATGCTTTTCAAGCAACCCAAGCAGTTTATCAAACGCATGCTTTTTTCGCAGAATCCTAAAGGTAAGATTTTCTCGATTAAAACTTGCTACGCATCTTTTGGGGCTATGTAAAGAGAGTTCTTTGATAATATCATTTTGTACTACCGGCGTAGCCGTTGCGGTAAGTGCAATCATGGGTGTGTCCGGGTACTGCTCCTTAAAGAATTTCAGGTTTCTGTAATCTGGTCTAAAATCATGTCCCCATTCAGAAATGCAGTGAGCTTCATCTATGGCAATAAGGCTTACATCCAAGGTATCAAGATACCCTTTGAAGGAATGTAGAGCGAGCCGTTCCGGTGCAATGTAGAGAATCCTTATTTTGCCTTTTTGTATATCTTTTTGAATTCGTGAGATGTCGCTTTGAGGCAATGAAGAGTTAATGAATTCTGCGGCTATACCACTCATTTTTAGTGCATCAACCTGGTCTTTCATCAATGAAATCAGTGGCGATATGACTAATGTAAGTCCGGCAAGTTTTAGAGCAGGTAACTGATAACACAGCGATTTACCACCACCGGTAGGCATAAGTACAAAGGTGTCCTTTTTTTTAAGGACATGGGTTATGATCTCTTCTTGAAATGGCCTAAAAGTGTCGTGACCAAAGTGTTTTTTGAGGAGTTTTTTCATTTTTTCAACATAAAAAACGGATTTTTCCGCTTTTGTAGTTTTCTTATGCTCATACATTGCCCTTCATATTTATGATAGCAAATGTGTACTTACTGTGAAGTTGATAAACTTTGAAAAATAAACTTCTAACAAGAACCATTGACCCGACCTTTTGGCTCTGTTATAATGGATACAGGACATGAGCCGTTTCAAAAAAGAGCGCCGTCGCACATTAAAAAAATGATCAAAGTACACAGCAAAATGGACTAATGAGTAAATAAGCGCCGTCGCAAAAATGTGTGGATAAAGTGTCAAAGCCCTAAAAGAAGACTGTGTATAACTAAAACGATACTTTGGCGGGGGCATTCTCCGCTTGCCTGATTTCGAGAGGGTTTCCCTTAAAGGGATGTGTGTGCCCCCCCCTTTCTCGGGAAAAGGTTTATAGAAGCCCCCGCCCAGAGTATCGTTTTTAGCTTTTGTGCGTTGGTTTAAATAAGGTCTCGTAGTGAGGCTTTTTTATTGCGCACTTTTTTGTGTTCCCGTATACTTTTTTCACGAACCTTTTGGCACTCAAGGAGGAACAATTGCCAAAAAGAACTGAAACGCAAACGCAAAAAGTTTTTTTGATGCTCAGTAATGCTGGGGTAAACGGTGTTTCGAACCTTGAGTTTAATGAAGCGGGGATTCAACGATATGGTGGATACGTTCATGCATTAGGTAAACAAGGACATACAATTTACACTTTTCATATTAAAGGAACAGTATTTATGTATTCTCTACATGCAACAATTCCCGCTGAACGGTTTCGTGAGCTTTCAGGAGCTGCAATTCATAGGCGAGTGGAGCTTAACGAGGAACCCCTCACCGAGAGGGCTCTTGAGCTTCTTGCAACACAAGAATGGGTCATTACGCTTGAATTCACTCAAGCTGGGATTCTACGTCTTGGGCCACTCATCAAGCATTTGCGTGATGATTTGGGCCATGAAATTGAATCGCAGAGGATATCAGACGATCCTGATGAAGATACCGGATGGCGGTATAAGCTATTATCATGACGTAAAAAACTATTACTATTTATTTTTGTCCCGCGGAAACTTTCCTGTGGGGCATTTTTTTTAAAAACCCCTTGAAATATTTTCAAAAAGATGTATAAATGGAGTACATGTTCTTTGGCACAAACATAAGGAGGAAAGTTTATGTGGCCGTTTTCACGTATTATTGTAGCAAATGATGGGCCTTTCTTTTATGTTAGAAAATTAAGTGCGGAACTTCAAGAATATTTCGACAGAATTTTGCCTAATGATAACGAGTGGAAAGTATACGTTCAAATTCCCATTATACCGGGTAAAATTCCCTTTCTGTCAACAATTATTTCGTTTATCAAAGCATTGTGGTGGATATTATTTTCACCGCTTGTTATGAGTAAAGAAAAAGAGGACGACATTATCGTTATTGTCGTATTTGAAAGAAACATTGGTGAAAATCGATTTGATACGGTTGTGCTAAGTCAAAAGCGTTCCGGAAGACGAAAATCAGCATTCCCGCTTACTGTAGTAAAGAACTTATTTCTAGAAGTTGACGTGTTTTTAAATCCGGTCTATTATCGTGAGCTTGTTGATGGGGAAACTGGAAAACGCGATCTTTCTTATCTTCAGTCATTAATAAATATTTCTAGTGATATCTCTTTAAGCGAAGCGCGAACCACAACCCCTGAAGAGAGATCTAAAGTGAGCTCGCTTCAAGAGCGCCGTCAAAGTTTTTTACGTCTTATGCGTGATTCTAATCCCGCGACTGCTTTCGACTATCTAAATGATTTAAGAGTAAGATTTGGAAGAGAAGCAAGAGCGATTAAAACTAAATTCTATCAACGTGAAGAAGAGGAAAGGAAAAAGGCGGAGAGTCTGCAGCAGGAATTAGAAGAAGTTGCAGAAAACTTTGATCCGCCTCCTTCAGAAGCAGCACCAACAGATGAAATGGAAGCATACAGTGTTGAAGGTGGCGAAGTAGGAGCAGGAGCTGATGAGGATGAGGATGAGCCTCTTGAATTTGCCGACCCGGAAGAAGCTCTCCCTGAGTGAATTGTGTAGTTACCAAAATATTTTAGCTGACCCCATCTTGTTTGGTGTCAGTTTTTTGTTTTTCTTAGTGGGATTTCTCCGTGCTCACTGGGGTTGTTTTATGCTTACAGAACCGCTATACTATCTACAAGAAAATATAATAATAACCTATGTCAGACTTGTATCAAAAGATTGAACAAGAGCTCGTTTTGGCTATGAAAGAAAAAAATGAGCTCAAAAAATCAACGCTGCGTATGCTCATTGCAGCACTTAAAAATAAAAAAATTGAGCTTCAAAAAGATCTTACCGATGATGATGTTGTCTCTGTCACTCAAAAGCTCGTTAAACAGAGAAAGGACTCCATTGAGTCATATAGACAAGGGGGGAGAGAAGAGCTTGCACAGAAAGAAGAGGAAGAGATGGCCTTATTAAAACAGTATCTTCCCGAGGAAATGTCAAAAGAAGAGCTGGAGAAAATAGTTGATGAAGTGATCTCTGAAACAGGAGCGTCAAGTATGGCTGATATGGGGAAGGTTATGGGAGAAGCCATAAAGAAGGTGTCAGGTAGAGCAGATGGTAACATGGTCAAAAATTGTGTTCAAGAAAGATTGTCGTAAGATGCATGGCTAAAAAGAAGCGGAAATCGATATATATTCTCTACCTGGTGATCATAGCTATCGCAGGATTTATTGTGTATGGAATCGTTATTAAAGGTGATGATGGATCTTCAGTAGCGGAGACGGTTGCTCCAAAAGAGGTAGCTGAGAATACTTCTTTTGCAAAAGAGGAGCCTGAGCAGGTGGTAAAAGAACCGGTCAAAACAACGCTCGTTGCCGGTGGAGACATAATGCTTTCAAGACATGTAGGAACCAAGATAAGACAGGCAGGTGACAATTCTCTACCGTTTAGACGTGTAGTTGATATGTTTTCAAAAGCAGATATTGCATTTGCAAATCTGGAATCCCCTTTTTATGATCAAGGACCACCTGTGACTGAAGGAATGGTATTTAAAGCAGAACCTGAGACAGTAGACGGACTTAAGCTTGCCGGCTTTGACATGGTTTCTCTTGCGAACAATCATTTTGGCAATCAAGGGCGGTCCGGCATGAAGTATACGTACAATCATTTGGACGAGCATGGCATTGAGTACTGCGGGGCAGGGATGGATTACGATGAAGCACATACCGCATCGGTTATAGAGAAGGACGGAATTTCATTTGCCTTTCTGTGTTACAATGGTATTCCTCCAGAAAGCTACGGAGCTGACGAGGAAACAGCGGGGTTAGCGTGGGCGCAGGAGTCAACGGACGAGGTTGTCCGTGATGTCAAAAAAGCAAAAGAAACCGCAGATGTGGTAATTGTTTCTATGCATCATGGCACCGAATACACGCCAAAGCCGGCTTGGGAGCAAAAGGCAATAGCCCATGCTGCTATTGACGCTGGTGCAGAAACGGTAATCGGTCATCACCCACATGTGGTTCAGGAGGTCGAGAAATACAACGACAAACTTATTGTGTATAGTTTAGGTAATCTAGTGTTTGATCAAATGTGGTCTAGGGAGACGCAAGAAGGGGTCATTGGTACGTATCAGTTTGTTGATGGTGCGCTTGAAGAAATAGCGTTTCAAGCAGTGATAATTGAAGACTATAATCAACCGAGGTTTGCAAGTGAGAGTGAGGAAGTGCCAATTTTAAAAAGAATGGGACTCCAATCCTCAGTGCTTAATTAAAAGTGACTTATTAGCAATGATAGATATATGCACAGTATGAGTTACAGCAGTATAGTACGTGTATGAAAATAATCGCCCACAGAGGAGCGCCACTTTTTCATCAATTGGAAAACACTCTTTCCACTTTTATGCGTGCGGTGAGACTTGGAGTAGATATGGTAGAGATTGATGTTCGAGTGACCAAAGAGGGAATTCCCATCGTGTTTCATGACAATGCGATTGACCGTGTAACTGAAGGAAGTGGACTAGTAAAGCACTTCTCCCTTAACAATGTGCAAAAGCTTAAAATTGGAAGAGAGACAATTCCAACAGTTGAAGAAGTGATAATCGCGCTTAATAATGAAACATACTTTAATTTTGATGTTAAGGTAATCGAGGCTATTGAGCCGCTAAAGGCACTTATTGAAAAGTATGGGTTGGTAGATAAAACGCTTATTTCTTCTTTTGATAAAGATGTAATTAGAGAACTTGGTGATTTTAGAAAGAGAGTAAAAGTCGGGATTTTAACGTGGTTTGTAACGGATAGAATGATTTCTTTTGCAAAGGAATACAAGCTTAATACTATTCATCCATACTATTTACCGCTTACTAGGAAAAATGTAGAAGAAATGCAAAACGAAGGGTTCAAGGTAAATGCATGGACAGTCGATTACATCTGGAGCATGAAACGTATGTTTGACATTGACGTGGATGGTATTATTACCAATAACCCGCTTCTTTTGAATAAGGTCAAAGAAACGAGCGAGTCGTTTGCTATTGATTACTAGTATAAACTCATACTGTTTTCATGTAGTGCGAGAGAGTATGGGTATATATAAACAATGCATTGTCGTAGCTGTGCTTACAGCTACGACTTTTTTGAAAAACTGGCTTAATCAAAAGTACTCAAAGGTATCACATAGGTGTGCTATAATAAACGTGTTTCATTCTCATTATCAATAAAAATGAATATCAAAAGAATCGTTTTTTATCTTTCATTTGTTTGTGCTATTCTTGCCATTTTTGTAACGTGTGGACGGGTAAACGCAAAATCATTTGAGGGAGTCAATGCATTAGTCCTCGCAAGCAGTGAGCATTCACTTGACTCAATTCTTGCTGATTCAAAAGGAAGGGGTAATGAGTTAACGCATGTGTTTCCAGATAAAGCAGCAATGGGCGATATTACCACAGAGGGTGAAGAGAAGCTTGCGGAGCAAGGCATAGTTGTGTATAGAGAGCCGGTGAGTGATGAGGTTAAGGAAAGGTACGACCCTGAAACTCAGCTCATTATTAATACTTGGAACCTGAGCTTTGAAGAGCAGATAGTAGAGGATAAAGACTATCCACCGCTTATAAACGATGCGTTTGTTGCACCAAGAGAAGATGAGAACCAGTCACCGGTAGGTGGCTCGCCTGAGGGTAAGAGTGTCTATAACGCAGGGTTTTACGATACCTCAGAATATATGTATGGGTCGGTCAATGTAACGGTTATTTTGCCAGAAAGCAATGGTCAGAGCGATCCAAGCCTCTATAATTGGACAGCTGAGCAAGAATCAAGGGTTTATTCAGAAATCCAAAATGGATTTAACTGGTGGAAAGAGAGGGAACCAAATGCACATCTTACGTTCACGTATAATTTCATATCAGGAAGATCGGATAGTAGAGCTCAGACAAAATATGAACCAATCACTCACAATGGGCCGACTACACCAAATGGAGAGAATTTGTGGATAAATGAGATTATGGGAAAGCTTGGTTTTTCCGGATCTGACTATCATACCAATGCCAGAAGCTTTTTGAACAGTCAAATTGTTCAGGCAAACACTGACTGGGGAATGCTCATATTTGTTGCAAATGACGGAGGGACAACCCAGTCTTTCGCCGATGGCTCGTTTGCGTACTCCTATTACGGCGGTCCTTTTATGGTGATGACGTACAACAATACCGGATACGGAATCAACAACATGGATGCTATTACAGCCCATGAGACCGGGCACACTTTTTATGCCCTTGATCAATATTCATCTGCATTTAAAGATTGTAACGATAGTGCAGGGTACTTAAATGCGAAAAATCAAAATAGCCTGTATAGCAAGTCTGGCTCTCCGTGTATATCAAACGTGCCAAGTCTCATGCGTGGAGGAATTACGCCGTTTACTAACAAGCAAATAGATCACTATGCTGAGGGACAAATAGGACTCTGGGACTCAAATGGTAACGGCATTAATGATGTGGTTGATACGGCACCAAAGATTGAGTTCAATGCAAAAACGGGAGCAACGTCAATAAACATTTCTGGAACTGCTCAAGTGCAGCCACTGCAAAATAATAATCCATATGTGAGTACGCTTCATTACAGTCATACGAGGAGTAATATGTCGCCAAATACCATTACAAAAATCCAGTATCGTATTGATGGTGGCGGATGGACAGATGCAAACCCTTCTGATGGTACATTTGGTGGTGGTGCAGAGGCGTTTGGTTTTGATGTTGATCTTTCTGAAGGTGATCATACGGTATACATGCGAACACAAAATTCAGTAGGGAACTGGTCATCTGAGACAACATCAAGCGCAAAGATTTTGGGAAGCCTGATTGTGGTTGGCGCTGGTGAAGGAGGAGGTCCACAAGTGAGATTCTTCAATAAAAATGGCGAACTCGAAAGTGGCGGATTCTTTGCATACCCGGAATACTGGCGTACAGGAGTAAACGTTGCGGCGGGTGATGTTGATAATGATGGCATTGATGAAGTGATAACCGGTCCTGGCCCGGGCGGTGTACCTCAAGTAAAAGTTTTTGAGCTAGATGGAACGTTAAAATCAAGTTTCTATGCGTATTCTGAGCAGTTTACTGGTGGCGTTTATGTGGCAGCTGGTGATATTGATAATAATGGGTATGACGAGATTATAACCGGAACAGGTGACGGCGGTGGACCACAAGTACGGACCTTTACCATGGAAGGCTCGCCGGTATTTACCCCCGGATTCTTTGCTTATGGAAAAACATTTAGAGGTGGTGTCTATGTAGGTGCGGGTGATTTTAACGGTGATGGTAAGGAAGAAATCCTTACTGGAGCAGGACCAGGTGGTGGCCCGCAAGTGATGGGTTACACGCGCTATGGGGTACGGATCCTCAACTTCTTTGCGTATGCTAAACATATTAGAACTGGTGTTTTGGTTTCTGGGGGTGATGTTGATGGCGACGGAAGTGTAGAGATTGTAACCGGTGCAGGTCCCGGCGGCGGTCCACAGGTAAGAGTTTTTAATGGAGTAGGAAATGTTGATGAAAACAGCGCAGGGTTCTTTGCGTATGCAAAACATATTCGCTCAGGCGTAAAAGTTGCCGTGCATGATATGGACAATCACGGAAAGGCAGAGATTATAACGGGGACCGGCATTGGCGGCGGCCCGCATGTGAGGCAGTTCAACAACGCGGGCGACGTAAAACACAACGGGTTCTTTGGGTTTGATAAGAATTTGAGGACGGGAGTGAATGTTGCCGCGGGTAGATTTAGGTGACGTTAACAAATAATTGAACGTTTGTAGGGGCGCCCCTTGTGGGCGCCCTTTTATACCAAAAAAAACCTCCAAGTCCGGGGGACGAGGAGGTTTTGAGGTCAGGGGGTGTAAAGAAATAATGAAGGTTACAATGACTCGGGGTAGGGGATATGCTTTTCGTAGAAGTGCTCGACATACTCGATCACGGGGCAGTGATACTCGAGAATCTTGAGCTCCATGAGCCAACGCAAGATTTCGAGATCTTCCTTAACCTCAGGACGAGAAAGGAATTGCCCTGAAGTGATGTAGCCATCTTCCAGTGCCGCGATGAGCATATCCAAAGTAAGAAGTTGCGGATCAGCAAGGATTTCTCCCATGTGGCAGTGTTCGAACGTGGGTCTGTAGCAGGGATCTCTGAGCTTCCAACACGCAACCAGTACGAGGTTTTCTTTGATTTTTTCAGCCTCGACTCTTCCAATCACCGCACCATTGTAGCTTGTACCTCCACTGTCGTGCTTGTACTTGTACAAGAGGGACGCACTATTTAAGAAGGCGTTGCAATGGGGACAGTGGAGCTCGTGCTTCTCAGTCACCTTTTCTCCTTTTCCCCCAACCAGCTCATACAAATCCCAAATACGGAATCGTCTTCCCGCAGTGAAGTCGAGTTCTTTCCCGCAAGCAGCGCAAAGCATTTTTAGTCCATCTGGCGCACAGAGCAATTCACTTGTAGCAGGGATGTGGAGGGTTTGGGAGAGGGGAGGGTGGTGGTAATCATGACTAGTCATCGGGAAATCTCCTTCTAGAATAAAAAGAAAAAAATATGAAACGGAGTCCACATGACTCCACAAAGGAGAGAAAAATTTCCATCCTCTGTGGAGTCATTGACTCACGTCATATTTCCTGACCTCAGTTGTAAAAGAGCAATCAAAAAATCAAAATACATCATTTCTAACTAAGCAAACCATTATAATATAATTGTACGATTTGTCAAGTCCATTTTTTTGGATAAATTTTTTATTTAAGCTATTTAGAGAGATGGATAAATAAAGTTGAGCGTTATTTGAAAGGGCTTATTTTATATGCTATACTCCATTTCACAAAAGCGGAGAGATTCATAAATATAATGGAAAACATATGGCGACCGCAACCAAAGGAGATTTAAGTACCTTAGAAGAGAAGATTTCCGCTTCTCGTAAGGAAGATTTAGGCAAATTTAAAAAGGATATTGCCAAGGAAAGAAAAGCTGATTTGGGTGAACTGAAAAAGGATATTGCCAAGGAAAGAAAAGCTGATTTGGGTGAACTTGAAGAGAAGATATCAGAAAATTTAGACACGGTTGAAGAAAAAATAACCTTGGCTCGTAAGAAGGATTTTGAGAATTTCAATAAAAAAGTTGACGAAAAATTTGAGAGTTTCGCTATTATCGTAAAAAAAGGCTTTGATGAAATGAATGAACGATTTGATACTTTAGAAAAACGTTTTGATAAACCACAAAAAGAAATAGATGGACTGAAGGTACGTGTAGACAATACAGAGCAAAGACTTGATCTAAATGCGGTTGAACGTAGAGAAATTAAAAACGAGATCAAAGAAATCAAAAGAGCCTAAAAGCACTCAAAAACAAAAGATGCCAAACAAAAAATCTCCTCATCTGTAGATGAGGAGATTTTTTTAATCAAGATTTACTTACCCCGGCTTACCCTTAAAAGCCCCGAACACGGTACAATCTCCACACCTTTCTTCTCAAACGTATCAAGCATTAAGTTCATACCTAAAGAGTCAGAAGCGTAATGGCCGGCAATAATCAAATTGAGCTTGTGCTTCTTAATCTTCTTTATAGTTGGTTCGCGGTAGTGCATACCTACAATAGTTGAAACACCGTATCTGGACAATTGCTCATAAATATCTTCATGTGGATTGGTGCCACCGGTCATATCTACAAGAACTTTTCCTGCGGTGTTTTCTGGGTTGCCGGCAATAATCTTAGGGCTTGCGCCGTTTTTCATAGCAATCTGATATTCAGGAATTTTTTTAAGAAGTTCCAGTACTTCACCAAGGGTCTCTGGTTTCTTCTTATTCATGATGTCTTGCACATAGCGCCACGCAAGATTATCAGAAATCGTATGCGTGTTTATGATTGAGATATCAAGAAGTTTGGCCGCATCTACGCTCTGCATATGGTTTAATGGGTGTACACTTCTGCTCACTTCTACGCGTCTCTCTTGCATTAAATTTTCTGCAATATGGATTGGGACACCAAATGAGTGATATAGTTCCTCAAGCATATCCATAACATTAACCAAATCAGCGAATGCAGCTCCAAGTGGATGATGGCCGACAATAAGGTCAATTTTTTTACCCTTCTGAGTAAGTCTATCTGCAAGAAGAACTTCGCCAACTCCCATATCTATACCGGTTAGAATTCGCTTTACCTCAGGATTCTTTTTTGAAACATAGTGAACACCGCTGTCGTGGTAAGGATTCTTTAAGACAGACGTATCAAAAAACTTTTTCTCGGTTTTATCGAGCTTAGTGTATTTTTTCTTCTCTCTATCGAGCTTTCTTTGTAGTGCCTTTTCACCTCTAAAGTCAGCCTTCATAGCATCCTTTAAGGCACTGTCAAACAACGCTTGCGCTTTCATGTTTTTTATCTTTAAGGACGTTAAGACTTCACTTCGTCTACAATCTTTTTAAATGTCTCGGGACTGGTAAAGGCAATATCTGCTAGGATTTTTCTATCAAGATCAACCTTATTCTTTTTAAGTGCAGCAATAAATGTGCTATATGACATACCTTCTTCTCTAACTGCAGCATTAAGTCGTACAATCCACAGTCTTCTAAAGTCACGTTTTCTGACCTTTCTGTCTCGGTATGCATAGGTGCCGGCTTTAAGTTGTGCTTGATTAGCCGCCTTAAACTTGGTGCTACGATTTCCTTGGTAACCCTTGGCAGCCTTTATAACCTTTTTTCTTCGCTTGTTTGCGCGTACTCCGCGTTTTACTCGTGGCATATCTTTTTTACTTTAAATAAGGAAGAGCTCTTCTTACGTTCTTCTCATCTGCTTTGCTCACTGAACCTAAACATCTCTTCTGATGCTTGACCTTACCAGGTTCTCTGGCATTAAAGTGGTCTTGTGCAGAGTATCTTTTAAGAAGCTTTTTCTTCTTGGTTACTTTAATCCGCTTTGCAGTCGCTTTGTGCGTTTTTGCCTTGGGCATGTATTTATCCTTTTTTCAAAAATGTATAGTTTATTGTAGACCAAAAAAAACCTCACGTCAAGGAATAAAGGGTGATTTCCATGAAAAACTACTCTTTCTTTGCAATAACCATTCCAAGACCTAAACGTTCACGTTTTGGAGGTTGTTCTAAAAGAATTTCACCTTCTAGTCGTCCTCTAAACGTTCTCATAAGCTGTCTTGCCATATCTTGATGTGCACGCTCTCGTCCGCGCATCTTGAGTTCAACACGTACCTTATGACCTCCATCAAGGAACTTCTGCGTCTGGTTAATCTTCATTTTCAGGTCATTTTCACTAATACGCATAGAGATTCTCACTCCTTTTACATCAATCTTCTTTTGCCGTTTCTTTTGTTTTTGCTCTTCTTTTGCTTGCTGGTATTTTAGTTGACCATGATCTTGAATCCGACACACCGGTGGACGAGCGTTAGGCGACACTTCAATAAGATCAAGACCACGGTCTTTGGCAATACGCAGGGCTTCGTCTGTCTCTATGACACCAAGCATAGCGCCATCCTCGTCTATAACGCGGACTGGTGAAACCTTAATCCGGTCATTAATACGGATAAATTTCTTTTTGCTAATTGTTTTAACGTTAGATTATTAGCTTATACCTACAGGCATTGTAGAAATCTGAGAGTTAGTTGTCAAGATGGTTATGTACGTTTATACCGCTTATTAAACTCATTTTTAAGCATATCAAGGTAATACGTATCGTGGAGCTTCCCATCGTAGTAACTATTTTTTCGTAGCTTGCCCTGCATTTTAAATCCAAACTTCTTGTATAGCTTGAGTGCTCTATCATTGTATTCAAAACATCGCAAGAAAATCGATTTTCTGTTGAGCGTGTTAAAGCCATAGTCTAAAATCAATCTCAAGATTTCTTCCCCGTATCCTTTACCCCACTGTTTTTTTTCACCAATAACAATGCCAAGCTCAGCGGATTGATGAATGGGATGAATGCTCTCGAGTCCCACGTTTCCAATAATCTTTTTATTTTTAAGAAGCATGACGGCAAAGATGGTTTTATCTGAGGGGTTTTTGGTGATATTTTCTTCATACCACTTTTCTTCTTGATCAACGGTAAGTGGCATTTCTGTATGCAAATTAAGTCCTCTATTTACCTCAGAGTCGTTAAGCCACTGCGTGTAGAGGATGGTGTCTTCCTTAGCAGGAGGAACGAGCGCTATTTTTTTGCCTTTGCGTGTTATTGGTCTTGGCATGTATGATTATTAATACCTTCAGTATAGTAGAAAATTTATTTTTAGGGAAGCAAGAAAAAATTTGAGTTCTATTTGGTTCGATTGTACTTTTTAGGTCATGTTGATTGACAGAAGCTTAGTTTTCAAATAAGATACAAAGCTAGGTTGCCCTTATTTGTGGGGCTTGAACGCATTTGAGTGAGGAGGAATCTTGAAAACAACATTCGCTGATCTGGTTAGATCAGCAAAATTACTTGAACAGGATCAATTTTTACCAGTTATTGCTCTCATCATTGCGGCCCAAAAGTTTCAAGAGATGGAAGAAAAGGCCCCTGCAGTTTTAGACTCAGTTGATTGTACTCATCGGGGAACATCAATGGAGGAGCTTCAAGAGGGGGAGAAAAAGGGGCCAACAGCTCCAGCCTTGGTTGATTGGAGAGAATGGGAAGGATTGGGGTGGTTTTTAATCAGAGTTATGCAAATGAAGAACTGGACAAAATTCATTGTCAATCTTCCTACAGGGCTGAAAAACCTGGAAGCTCTTTTCCCTCGATTTTTTGTTTTGTTGGCTTGGCGCGGTTCAGCTCCGCAAACAGCACCTGATGGGACTGTTCCGACAAGACTGGTCTCGGCCGAAGGACAAAGACAGGATAATACATTTATCAATGTTGATATTCCAATAAGTGGAATAACGTTTGAAACTGCCAGTGGTCTTTTTGGCAAAGTTCAAGAGGATATTCAGTTACGATTTCTGGAGCTTTTGAAACCAACGCCGGACGAACTCGATCAACTCGAACTTACTCCTAGTCTCAAAGACAGAGCCTATGAAAGAGCAAGGAAAGATTGGGAATCATTGTCTAGGCAGGATGTTTTCAAAGAGTTGCCAGAAGAAGAGCCTGAGGAAGAAGAAGCTCAAGGTGCTGAAGATTCTTCTGTGGGTGAACCTTCCGGTTCAGCTGGACCAGATGCTTTCTTTGACCTTGACGAGATACCTCCAGAAGAAAAAAATTGACAAGAAGCGGCGTTTGTTTTATAGTACTTAGCCATTTCGGCACGATCTTTTACTTTTTTTGGAGGATGTTTTGAGAAAAAACATGAGACTCTCTATTATTTTTGCTATTGGATTGCTGTTTTTGTGTGTTACTGATGGAATTTCCAAGAAAAAACCGACGTCAAAAAAAGTCTATCAAACGTTATGTTATTTTGCAAAAAATACCAAAAAAGGTGTTACATTTCCGTACATGCTTGTATTTATGCTTAACTTAGATACAGGTGTTGGCAAGGTTCTTAAAGGCTTTATAGTTGGCAGTGGTGCACTATTTGCCGAGTTCACAGATGGTGCGGTATTTACAGATGGAAAATCAAAATCGAAGGTATCACAGATTTCAAAAATCGTTCCCAACAGTATGTACTTGTGGGATGATAAAAAGGGAAAGATTCACTTGATGGCAAAGAGCAAGCGGACATCAAGCGCATATCTTGTTATTGTGGCGAATGGGAAATCGATGAATAATAGACCAACTGTTGTTCTCTTTTCGTACAAGAGGTTTAATTATGTCTATGCCCTGGTTTGTCAAAACGTCAAATAATTTTTTAACGATTACTTTCCGAATCTTCACTGCATGATTCGGATTTTTGTTTTGGATAAAAATAATAACAAACTCACCCCACCCTTCCCCTCCCCTTGGAAAAGGGGAGGGGAAAAGACCAAAAAACCGCTCATAAAGCGGTTGTATAGTGGGGCCCCCGCAAATTTCTGAATTTGTGGGGAGAAGGAGTGACATTACGCAAGCTGGAGTGGGCTCCGAAGGCTTTGCGAAGGAGCACACGTAAGCTGGAGTAATGTCACGACGTGGAGATGGTGGGAATCGAACCCACGTGTGAAAACGTATTCTAAATGACTTTATACAAGTATAGTTTGTTTAATTTTTGTTCGGCAACACTCTCTAAACAAACAAAATAAGTGGTGCTATACCCTTTTACAAACTCTTGGTCGTCACAAAAAGGGGACGTGACGCTGCAGCCATGGTGTATGTCACCCGCATATCGTCTCTCATGGCAGAGACGAACGGATGGTTACCGTATATTAGACGGCAACAGTTGCAGGCGTTAGATTAACTGAAAGACCTGAAACGGCTTTTAGTTTATCCTTTGCCTTTACGATAGTGTTTGCATTTATGATCGTGCACAGAAATGGATTTACAAGAGTTTCTGCCCTCTTGACTTGAGTCTTCTAAAAGAACGTCATCATCGATGCCTGACATCCCCTGTACCAGATGAATGGGAGCATTCATTCGGTACAGGGAGGGTCAGAAATATCAGGAGATCTTACCGCGCATCATACGTTGGATCTTGCGCTCTACGTCGCGTTTTTTTATTGAATCACGCTTGTCGAACTTCTTTTTGCCTTTTCCAAGACCAAATGATAACTTGATACGGCTATTTTTATTATACAACAAAAGTGGCACTAATGTCAAGCCTTTTTGCTTCAACTTTCCAATGAGCGAGTTAAGCTCATGTTTATGCAAAAGAAGCTTTCTTGATCTGGTTGGATCATAAGCTTTAAGCTTTCCTGCATGTTTATAGGGTGAGATGTGCGCATTGGTCAAATATGCCTCATTTCCTTTTAATGTCACAAAACTGCCTTTAAGCGATACGGTTTTATCTCTAACTGATTTTACCTCTTGTCCAGTCAGCATTAACCCAGCCTCGTACGTTTCAAGGATTTCATAGTCGTATCTGGCACGCTTATTTTTTGCGTAAATTTGGGGCATAACGGTCATTATTTGTTCAGGTTTATTGTACAGGAGAAATACAGAGCAGTAAATACATGGATCAAGCGTCATTGACGCAGTGCAAATTATCTGCAAGGATGAATATAAGTGCCAAGGGATAATTTTCCAAGCACAATTTGATCTTTGAAACTAGTACTTGTGTATTTAGAAATTGAAAAATCTAAACACACGAAAAGGAGAGAAAATCGTAATTGGACAAACTAATGATCTTCAGAGCGACTGTCAGTTTTTCCTAGTACAGAAAATGTCAAGAAGAGAAAAGGGGATAAGCATGAGTATGAAACCTATATTATTTTTTATTTTCTTGATGCTAGTTTACACTTTTTCATGTAGTACACCTTCTGTTGACAATAGAGAAGGTGTCAAAGAAGGAGGGGATGTTCTGCCCAATGATTCAATGCAAGATTCTATTAGCAAAGAAGACTCCCCAGATGGTAAGAATGTATTTGCTACAATAAAAACAAAATATGACACACCTGCTAAAATACTAGCTGTGTCATTTAGTCCCGATGGCAAAACGTTGGCTTCAGGAGATACGGCTGGAGGCCTAAAGCTTTGGGAGGTGGCTTCGAGAAAGCTATTGAAGATAATAAATAGTGGAGGTTTTAGGATCGCCTTCAGCCCTGATGGTAAAATCATAGCTACGAATAGTGGGTTGTGGGACACATCTTCTGGAAAAATGCTGAAGGAATTATACTCTGTTATAGATATATCTTTCGGCACAGACGTTATGTTTGCGTATGTTAAAAAAAATAGCAATATAGTTTATGTAATGAACCCACAAACAGGGGTTATTATAAAAAAACTTTTTAACCGCGAATGGGGCTTTTATGCGAAAAGTGTTGGGTTTAGTAATAATAGTAGACTGCTAGTTTCTGGGGATATGCGCCCTTCCAGACAAATATGGAAAATATGGGACTGGAGTCTTGTCGAAGGTTATATCCCTAGATCAAATGATACAAGCAGTATAGTTTTTATTCCTGATGATTCACTATTTGCTTCCATAGATAATGAAAATGGTGGTATTGAGATAATTAGAGATGAGGGGTATCCAAATGGTTGGAGGGAATTCAAAGTATTCCGAGGACATAGCCCAACCTGTTTAGCTTTCAGCCCGGATGGGAAAGTTTTAGCTGCAGGCTCTAACTACAACTATATCGTTCTCTTTGATACGTCGACCTGGAAAGAGCTCAAGACTCTAAAAGGACATAATAAAGAAGTTAATTCTATATCCTTCAGCCCAGATGGAAAAACACTAGCTTCTGGGTCAAGTGATGGCACTATCCGATTTTGGACATATCCCTGAAGTCTTAGCACTGTAAAAGTATTATCAAAAAAAGTACTAAGGAAGGCTAGACTACTTTTTCTGTAGGATTCTGCCTCTACTTTTTATTAGTAGTGAGATTTTTGCCAAGCTACGATCTCACTTTTTTATTGAATTGCATTTTATATTAGAATCCTGCCAAAAAATGGAGGTCACCTTTTTACATTTACTAAGAAGCAAAAAACTGCTATAATTAAGCATTAGAAAAGCACTAAATCACAATAAAACAATGAATCTCCAACTTGCACTTGATTTCACCAATTACGATGATGCATTGGCCGTTGCAAAAAAAACCGCTGACGCCGTGGATTTTGTGGAAGCCGGTACACCACTTATTAAAGCAGAAGGACTCTCCGTTATTACAAGACTTAAGAAAGAGTTTCCAGATAAAATGATCGTTGCCGACATGAAGACTGCAGATGTTGGTGATTTAGAGGTAGAAATGGCAGCAAAAGCTGGTGCAGATATTATGACTATTCTAGGCGCCTGTCCACTTGAGACTATTGAGAGTGGGATCAAAAAAGCATGGGAGCTTGGTACTATAAAAGTCGCCGTTGACTTAATCGGTGTCGATGATGTAAAGCGTAAAGTAAAGGAACTCATTCCTTTAAAGCCAGACTATATTTTGGTTCACACTGGAATAGACGAGCAAAAGGCAGGGAAAGATCCTCTTAAAAAAGTCATTTCAATTGCAAAAGTGTCTCACATCCCTATGATTATTGCCGGAGGTATTAATGAGGATATTGCTAAACGGGTGTGCGAGGTAGAGGACGTAGATATTGTCATTGTAGGCGGTGCGATTACTTCTGCTGATGATCCACAGAGAGTCGCACGAAGTATAAAAAATATTATTAAGGATTATTAAGTCGATGATCAAGAAAACCGGCAAAGAAATCATTAACAAAGTGGCCTCTATCATCAATGATCTTGATGAGGAGCAGGTAGATACATTTGTAGATGAGATTGTAAAGAGCCGAACAATTTTTGTGATCGGTGCGGGGAGAAGCGGGTTAGTAGCACGCGCGTTTGCCATGCGACTTATGCATCTTGGGTTTTCTGTGTATGTTGTTGGTGACACCGTTACCCCATCACTCAGGCCGGGCGATTTATTGGTTGCCATTTCTGGATCAGGAGAAACAGCATCAGTGGTATCGAGTATTATTACCGCACGAGAGCATAAGGCACGAGTCATTGCCATAACCGGTCAAGAAGAATCAACAGTTGCAAAAGGAGCAGGAGTGTTTGTAAAGATTCAGACTGTTGTAAGAAAAGAAAAGAAGGATAGGGATTATACGGCAAATCAACTCTCAGGTGCAACCGCAACACTGACACCGCTTGGTACTGTCTTTGAACTCTCTAGTCTTATTTTCTGTGATTCGGTCATTGCAGAACTTATGAAAATTATGGGTACAACTGAATCAGAAATGAAGCGTCAACATGCTAATATCGAGTAAATGTCAGATAAAAAAGAAACTACATTTAGCGACGATAAAACTACGCTTAGTGACGTTCAAACATTTTTGTATGAATTTAATAAAAAACGCGGATGGCACAAAGGGGCTGGAATGAATCCAAAGAATCTTGCATCGGCAATTTCTGTGGAAGCCTCAGAGCTTCAAGAACATTTCCAGTGGATTTCTACTGACGAGGCAGAAGAGCTTAAGGATGCTAAAAATCGTGACAAGCAAATTGACTATGAATTAGTCGATGTAGTTATCTATTGCTTAATATGCGCGCGGTCACTCAATATTGATTTAGCAAAGACGCTACAAGAAAAAATGGAGATTAATAAGAATCGATTCAAAGTAACAAAACGCGATGGCAAAAAAGAATAACGAGAAAGAGAATCCGCTTTCTAAAATATACAAAAGAACCGATAGTTTGTTTGTCCAAGGAGAGATACGTGCCAAAATCAAGAGTGTTTTATCTTCATTAAAGATAGACTATGCTGATCCTATTCATATAGAACAACCAGAAGACAGTTCACACGGGCATTTTGCAACAAACATTGCGTTTTCTCTTGCAAAGAGTGCAAAAAAAAGCCCCATAGAGATTGGTGAAAAGCTCGCCAATATTCTATCAGAAGATGAGTATTTTAAGCGTGTTGATTTTGTGAAACCGGGGTTTATAAACTTTTTTATTGCAAACTATGTACTTGAGGATGTCGTGAGAACTATTATTGCTGAAGGTGCACGTTTTGGGGGGAGTGACATAGGAAAGGGCACCAAAGTCCAAGTAGAATTTATCTCAGCAAATCCCACGGGCCCCCTTACCTTCCCCAATGCTAGAGGTGGCTTTACTGGTGATACGCTTTCTAGTGTTTTTGAGAAAGTAGGCTTTGATGTAGATAGAGAGTATTACATCAATGATTCCGGCAATCAAGTAACAAAACTTGGTGGGTCCGTGTATCATTATTACAAAGATATGTCGGGTGAAGAATTCCCGTTTCCTGAAGATGGGTATAAAGGTGGGTATATTGAAGAAATCGCACATGAATTGCATAAGGAGAGCGCAGGATTAAGTTTAGAGGAAGTAACGACAAAAGCGCTCGCAATGAATATTGCTTCTGCAAAGGAAACCGTTTCCAAAATGGGTATTACATTTAACACATGGATTCATGAGAAAGACTTACTTGACTCGGGTGCGATAGATACGGCCCTTGATCGGTTAAAAAAATCCGGTAACGTGTATGAAAAAGATGGTGCATGGTGGCTTGCTTCATCAACGTACAATGACGATAAAGACAGAGTTCTTATACGGGAAAATGGTGCGCCAACGTATGTTATGGGAGATATTGCGTATCATAGTGACAAATTTGAAAAAAGAAAATTTGATAAGGTGATTAATGTATGGGGTGCAGATCATCATGGAGATGTTGCACGGCTTAAAGCAGGTGTTCACTTTTTAGGCATAGACGATGCTAAGCTCGACATACTTCTTATTTCTCTTATGAAAATGGAACAGGAAGGGAAAGAAGTACGCATGTCAAAGAGAAAGGGCGTATATGTGCTTATGAATGATGTGCTTGAGACGGTCCCCCTTGATGTCTTACGCTACTTCTCGCTTATGTATGACGTTAACAGCCCGGTTGTTTTTGATTTGGATTTAGCACTCGATACTAGCGAGAGAAACCCGGTTTATTATGTGCAGTATGCTCATGCACGCATGAGCTCGATTATCAGAAAAGCCCCGGAGGATGTCATAAACTCTCCTGTGGACCTTTCTATTTTAACCGATGAAGAGCTAACTATTGTGCCGCTTCTCATTAAATTTCACGATCTTGTTCACGCTATTGCACGGAACTACGAGGTCCATTTGCTGACCCACTTTGCCGTTGAACTTGCAAAAGCGTTTCATAATTTTTATCATCACTACCGCGTTATTTCAGAGGACACGGCGGTATCATCGGCAAGACTTGAGCTGGTGAAGGCAATAAAAACGACATTAGAGAACACGTTAACCCTTCTTGGAGTTTCTGCTCCAGAGAAGATGTAGAATAATGATCACACAGCCCGCAATTTTGCTACTCAATGTAACTAATCGGTGTAATTTATCCTGCACGTACTGTTTTGGTCCAGAAGATAAAACAAAAAAAGATCCCACATTTCAGGAACTAAAAGAAGATATTCAATCAGCAAGGGAGAAAGGGTATAACACTATTATATTTTCGGGCGGAGAGCCACTCTTAAGAGATGATACGGTTCAACTTGTTGAACTTGCAAAGAAAAATGGCCTTCAAACTATCCTTCATACAAACGGAATCCTTTTGAACAAAAATATTTTTCAAAAGCTTTGTAACTATTTAGACCAAATAAATATTCCAATCGACGGCGCAACAGAAGAGGTAAATGGCATGTTTCGTGGAGACAATCATTTGGCGTATGCAAAAAAAGCGCTTGAGTTAGTAAAAGATTCTGGGGTTCGTGTTGTTGTCTCAACTGTGGTTACTGCTAAAAATAGTAGTGACATTAAACCGATTATTACTGTGCTTCCAAAATGGATTTTTAAATGGCGTGTTTTTCAGTTTAAAAAAACGCATCATAACACGGATGTTGCAAAAGAGCTGAGTGTTTCTAAAGATGAATTTGGAAAACTGTGCAATGAGTTGCAAAGCGACAAAACTTCATTTATCGTTCAGTGTGTTTTTGCAGATGACAAGGAATTTTATTCAAGTTACAAAGAACAATGAAGATAGGCATAGATGCCAGAGAAATCCTGGATCCAAAAGATGAAAAGGGTGGCGGTGTTGCGCGTCACACGTTTACACTTGTTTTTGAGCTCATAAAACAAGACACGTTTGAGTTTGTTCTTTTTTTGCCGGAAGCGTACAAAAGCTTTGAGTTGTTCAAAAGAAATAATGTACGTATTATTAAGATCCCTAAAGAAAAAATACCTTTTTGGGATAGGCACGTCACTTTTTCAAACATACTAAAAAAAGAAAACCTTGATCTGTTTCACTCACCAATTACATCAGTACCCTTTTTTTATAGTGGAAAATCAGTAGTGACTGTGCACGATTTGGCAATCTATGTACATCCTGAGTGGTTCCCTTCCGGTCAGTGGTTTTCAAAAAAAGTGCTTGTTCCTCGCTCGCTTAAAAAAGCATCGCATATTCTTGCAGTATCAGAGTCGACAAAAAATGATATCATTTCTGAGTTTCATGTTCGATCAAAGAAGATATCTGTCGTCTATAATATGTTACCAGATGAGCGAATATGTGAGGATCAAGCAGCGCGTACCAATCCTCCTGAAAATCCATATTTGTTGTTTATTGGAACTTTGGAACCTAGAAAAAATTTAAACACTATCTTTGCTTCGTTTCTTGAATTAAAAAAAGACCCTACATTTTCTGATTATTCACTGTGCATTATTGGGCGTGAGGGCTGGAACACAGATGCAGTATTTAAAGATTTTTCAAAGGAAGAGTTAGTAAAAAAAGAAGTTCTGTTTTATGATGATATTAATGAGCGGGAAAAACGTGAGTTTTTAATACACTCGTTATTGCTCGTGTATCCATCGCTGTATGAAGGATTTGGACTACCTATCATTGAGTCTCAGCGTGCAGGAGTGCCGGTAGTTACCTCAGATGTATCGTCAATGCCTGAAATAGCTCATGGTAGCGCAGTACCGTGCAACCCGCTTGATGTGGGAGAGATACGAGATAGCATTAAAAAGGTACTGACTGATACTACTTTGAGAGATGAGTTGATACAAAAAGGCTATGAAAACGTTAAACGTTTTGAGAGTAAAAAAACAATAGAGAGGATACTAGCTATTTATAAGCATTTAATAACATAACAAAAAGTATATGAAGAAGATTATAATCCTTCTTATTTTTGGCTTAGTACTGGCAGGCTGCTCGTCGCTTACCAAAGGCATTGATTCCGCACAGGAAGCAGCAGATCAAGTACAAGAGACATCAAAAGAGGCTGGGGAAAAGCTAGATGAAATAGAAGAGAAAAAAGGGGAGACCGAGCGTGATCTAGCAATACTTAAAGCTAAAGAAGTATTTTTAAGAAAAAAAGCGGAAGGTGTTAATATGGCTGATGGCCCGTGCCTTTCCAATGATTTGATTGATGGATGGGTACTTGACATTGGACATAACCCCAGACAAGCAGTAGATGATAAACCAGGAAATCAATGTGCTGCTTATAGAGAAGGTCAGGCACAGCATTTTGTAGAGCTTGACGAAAAGGGAAACCTAATAAAAGCTGAGTAATCAAAAAAACCTATTTGCTTGCTGCAAACAGGTTTACCGAAGTCTTCCCGCATTTGGGGCATTCTAATGTTCCATCATCAAAAATCCACTTTTTGTTTTGAAATGGCACAAAACTCATTTGATTACAAGTGTTGCACTCAAGCCTAAACTGAGTGCCTCCCATTTGTAATTTGACGGTAATATTTTTCCCCTCAATTATTGTTGGTAATTTGTAACTTCTCCAAGTAATTGTTAAGTCGGCATCACTGCTTTGCTTCTCAGATGATGAGGCTCCTTTTCTTCTTCCTCTACTTTTCTTTGAGCGATTAACTCGAATGCGTTTTTGTTGGGTGCGCTGTTGCTTCTCCATGAGATCTCCTATATGTGAACAAAAAGATTGTTCAATAGTAAAAAGGTGCAACTTTCATATAAGCATTTACATGTATACCCGTCAATGGTTTTGTGGGTGTGGTATTCTTTCCAAAGTCCTCCAAGTTCAAAGTACTCATTGCTTTTTTGCCTATATTTTTTTAGAATAGACTGTAAGCTACCAGTTAGTGTAACACGTTAATTTTGCATTTTAAAGGTATGACAAAAAAATCGTTTGAAAAACCGGATCAGCACATACAGTTTCCTAAAATGGAAGAAGAAATCCTTACCTTTTGGGATCAAAAATCAATCTTTAAAAAAACGTTAGACAAAACAAAAGGGAGTGACTCGTTTGTTTTTTATGAAGGCCCTCCAACGGCAAACGGAAAACCCGGTATTCACCATGTTTTGGCGCGTGCGTTTAAAGATATTATTCCTCGGTTTAAAACCATGCAGGGTTTCTACGTTTCTCGCAAAGCGGGCTGGGATACGCATGGCTTGCCAGTTGAGCTGGAAGTAGAAAAGAGATTAAAGATTTCTGGAAAACCGGAAATTGAGAAGTATGGTATAGAGGAGTTTAACACCGAGTGTAAAAAAAGCGTTTGGGAGTATAAAGATGAGTGGGAAAAGCTAACCAAGCGTATTGCGTTTTGGCTTGATCTGGAAAATCCATATGTTACCTACAGCAATGAGTATATTGAGTCACTCTGGTGGATTATCAAACAAATTTATGACAAAGGATTGCTCTACGAAGGCCATAAAGTGGTTCCCCACTGTCCACGTTGTGGTACGGCGCTTTCATCACACGAGGTGGCACAAGGATACAAGGATGTCACCGAACCATCGGTATATGTGAAATTTAAGGTGAAGGATGAGGATGATACCTATATACTCTCTTGGACAACAACACCGTGGACTTTGCCGGGAAACGTTGCGCTTGCAGTAGGTGCAGACCTAGATTACGTAAAGGCAAAAAAAGGCGATGAAACGTATATCCTTGCTAAGTCACGCCTAGACATTCTTGATGATGACTTTGAGGTTATAGAGGAAATGAAAGGAAGCGATTTGGAAGGAATAGACTACGAGCCGCTTTTTGATTCGTTAACAGACGTAAAGGAAAAAGTCCACTATGTTACCACCGCAGATTTTGTCACCACGGACGACGGTTCCGGAGTAGTACACACGGCGGTTATGTATGGTGATGATGACTACAGGCTTGGAGAAGAAAAAGGGCTCCCTAAAGTACATACTGTTGATGAAAACGGTAACTTTAATGAACGGGTGAAAGAATTTACAGGGATGTTTGTTAAAGACGCGGAGAAAGATATAGCAAACCATCTTAAAGAAAAAGGGCTTCTTCTAAAAAAAGAAAATTATACGCATAGCTACCCCTTTTGTTGGCGGTGCGACACGCCACTTTTGTATTATGCCAAAGCTTCTTGGTTTATAAAAACGAGTGCGGTAAAAGATGAGCTCTTAAAAAACAACGAACAAATCAACTGGATTCCAGAGCATATTAAGCATGGTCGGTTTGGGAAGTGGCTTGAAAATGTAAAAGACTGGGCGCTTTCCCGTGAACGGTATTGGGGAACGCCGCTTCCAATATGGAAGTGTGTTGACTGTAAAAAAACAACGTGTGTTGGTGGGTATGATGAGCTCAGTGAAAAGTCACAAGAAAAAATCGATTTAGAATCATTTGATGTGCACAGACCGTATGTGGATGAGATTAAACTTACGTGTGAGTGTGGAGGAGAAATGGTCAGAGAAACGTCGGTGCTTGATTGCTGGTTTGACTCTGGCTCTATGCCGCTTGCGCAGCATCATTATCCGTTTGAAAATAAAGAGTTAGTAGATAATGGCGCTGAGTATCCTGCGGATTATATCTCAGAAGCCATTGACCAGACGCGTGGATGGTTTTATACGCTTCTTGCCGTGTCTACCGTTCTTGGGAAAGGTACGAGCTACAAAAACGTTATTTGTCTCGGACACATTAACGACAAGAACGGCAAGAAAATGAGTAAGTCCAAAGGCAATGTCATTGATCCATGGGTGATTATTAATCAGTATGGCGTCGATGCCTTGCGTTGGTATCTGTATACGATTAACGCACCGGGTGAGCCTAAACGATTTGATCCAAAAGGCGTGGAAGAAGTGGTCAAAAACGTGGTGCTCAAACAATGGAATCTCTACACCTTCTTTGCAACGTATGCGGGGATAGACAACTTTGAGCCAAAGAGCGATATTACACCAAAAGAGCATATTCTAGACAGATGGATTCTCTCACATTTAGAAACGGTAAAGGCAGAAGTGACCGAGCACTTAGAACACTACAACATTACAGAAGCATGCTCTGCTTTAGAAAAATTTATTGATGATCTTTCTAACTGGTATGTGAGACGATCCAGACGTAGATTTTGGAAATCAGAAAACGATACAGATAAGCTTGATGCCTATGAAACGTTGCATTACTGCTTGCTCGAGCTTACCAAACTAGAGGCACCATTTATGCCATTTATTGCAGACAAACTCTACCAAGGCTTACTTGGTAAAGAAGAGTCAGTGCATCTTGAGACGTATCCAAAACCAAAAAGGAACTTCATCGATTCAAAGCTCAATGAAGAAATGTCCAGCGCAAAAACAATAGTAACGCTTGGTCATGCGGCACGGGATACTAAACAGATCAAAGTCAGGCAGCCGCTCGCAAATGTGTTTGTTTTAGGAACCGATGTACCGCAAGGTGAGCTTTTAGAGATTGTAAAAGATGAGCTTAATGTTAAATCGATTCAGGAAGGATCATCGGTTGAATCGGTGCTTCAAGAAACGGTAAAACTTAAGTTTAATATTTTGGGTAAAAAATACGGTGGCCAAGTCAAAGAGATTCAAAAAGCGGTTCAAGAAAAGAATTATGAACTTAAAAATGATAAAACACTTGAAGTTGGTGACGTAATTTTGCTCCCAGAAGAGTATGAACGGGTATATGAATCGACCGACGACAAATACGCCGTAGCTTCTGAGCGAGATAGTATTGTGGTAGTAGATACAGAAATAACCAAAGAGCTTGAGGAAGAGGGTATTGCACGGGAACTCGTCAGGCATATTCAAGAAATGCGAAAAGAAGCAGGGTACGAGGTGAGTGATCGCATTATGATAAATTTTAAGGCCGAGAGTGATCAATTTCTTTCTGTGCTTGAAGGCTATACAGATTACATTAAACGGGAAACGCTCGCTGAAGTCATTGGTTACGGCAATGATCTAGGAGAAATAAAAAAGCAAGTTGTTGTCGATAGTATATCCATTGACATTGGTGTGACAAAAATAAAATAATAAAAAACAGAGCAGTCGTAAAAGAGCTGCTCCGCATATATAATGCAATAATGAGATTATTATAATCGTTCGCGTTCCCGAGAATCATTTTGTTCTCCAAGATGCGGGAACACTTCTATCCTTCGCACGATAGGAATGCCCATTGCCTCTAATAACTTTCGCATGGTTCCCATGCGACAATTTTCCCCACGCTCAATTCTATCTACCGTTAATACGCTAACCTCGGCTCTGCGCGCAAGTTCTGCCTTACTCATCATAAGGTCTTCACGAAATATTCGTAAGTTGTTCGGTTTTGGTCCAGCTGCTGCAGCCATGTCTTCCTCTCCTACAGGGGGTGGTAAAAGTATAAATGTGAAATCCTCCAAGATGTAAATTCAAAGGTGCAAGTTGATCTAAGTTCGGTCAACTCTCTTTGCAGTATCATTTGTGTGATATACTTCAAAGAGAGATAATAGAACCGTAAGGACAGTCAAAAAAATACGCCCATGCCACTGTACAAGACAAAAGGCTTTATTCTGAAGAAATCAAATTTCGAGGACCATCACAAGATCGTGACCATTTTCACACAGACCCACGGAAAAGTCAAGGGTATTTCTAAAGGAGTTCGTAAGATCAAAAGTAAATTGGCACCGCATCTTGAGATCGGCATGATGTCAGAATTTATGCTTTCTGAGTCAAAAAGTCTGCAGACAATTACATCTGCAAAGTCTATTAAGACGTATAAAAACCTGCGAAGTGATCTGCACAAAGCAACGCATCTGTATTGTATGTGTGAACTTTTAGATAAACTCGTTACTGACTCATTTTCAGACAGCTCTCTCTTTTTTCTTTTTGATGAATCGCTTTCAAGCATTGATAGAGAGCAAGACCAAGGGCGGCATGAGCTTATAACCATCCGGTTTATGCTTAAAGCACTGCATACTCTTGGGTATTTGCCAGAGCTTTTTAACTGTACAAAGTGTGGAAGTGTGCTCAAAGAAGAAGTGAACTATTTTTCACATTCGCATGGCGGCATGGTTTGCGCTTCATGCAAAGAAAATTCTTGTATCGCACTAACTGGTGATGAGCTTAAAGTGCTTCGGTTTTTAGTGAGAGCGTCGTTTAGTGATGTAGAAAGAATGCAGGTGCAAAAGAAGCTTAGTGATACACTCAATACCCTTTTGTTTACGTATACGCAGTATTTGCTTTCAAAGAAGATCAATTCAACGTATATGGTTGAGCGGACGGATGCGATGCAAGTATATAGATAACTACTTTATCAAACCAAACTACCCTGGCTACACCGGTGACCTCATTATTCAGACGGGGGTGTGGAGTGGGAAGGAGTAGGGAGGACAGAGGTTGTAGCATTTTGAATTTTGTGGTACTATTGCATTGCATATTATGAATAATAAAAAAGAATCATGAAAAAAGGGCTTCTAGCTTGTGGCATTATTGCAGGAGTGGTGGTGCTCATTGGTATCGTCATTGCAGTGTTTTTTATGGGAACATACAATACACTGGTGAAATCGAGAGAAAATGTTGATAACAAATGGGCGCAAGTAGAAAACCAATATCAACGGCGAGCTGATTTAATCCCCAATCTCGTTAATACTGTAAAAGGCTATGCGTCACATGAAGAAGACGTTTTTACCGAGGTAACAGCGCTTAGATCGCAGTGGGGGAAAGCGGTTGACTCAGGTGATCGTGAACAGCAGATCGAGGCGGCAAACGGCATGGATAGTGCTATTTCTCGTTTGCTCCTTGTTGCAGAAAGTTATCCAGAGCTTAAAGCAAATGAAAATTTCTTGCAGCTTCAAGCGCAGTTAGAGGGCACAGAAAACAGAATTGCGGTAGAACGTATGCGTTATAACGACGAAGTGACCACGTATAATAAAAAGATTAAAGTATTTCCAACTAATCTCATCGCCGGTATGTTTGGTTTTATTGTAGTTGAATACTTTGAAGCGGAAGAAGGCTCTGATGTAGTCCCTGAGGTAACTTTTGACTAGCACTATGAGAAAGACACTAATATACACAGTAGTACTTGGTCTATGCATACTGTTTGGTGGACATGCCATTGCAGCCGAACCTCTATATCCTGAAAGACCAACGGGGTTTGTTAATGATCAGGCAGGCATGCTTGGTGACAGCGATGACTTAGAGCAAATGCTTTCTGATTTTGAAGCGGAGACATCAAATGAACTAGCGGTTATTACTATAAACTCACTCGAGGGAGTCAGTATAGAAGAGTACTCAGAGCAGCTGTTCCAAAAGTGGGGCATTGGAAAAGCGGAAAAAGATAATGGTGCACTTCTTGTGGTGGTAAAGGATGATCGTGAGATGCGTATAGAAACGGGCTATGGTTTAGAAGGAGCGTTACCCGATGCGTTGGCTGATCAGATTATTCGGAAAGAAATTACTCCCGAGTTTAAAGAAGGCAGGTATCATAATGGGGTAAAAATGGGTCTTCAAGCAATCATGGCTGCAACGAAGGGGGAATACAATCCCATTGATACTGACCCAGAATCGGAGAGTACTATAGCTGGCATAGTTGGGTTTGGTATCTTTTTATTGGTAGTTGTTATTATTGTAGTTTCAAGTATATTTGCAGCTAGAGCCACAAGAAAAGGAGGAAGACGTGGGGGCGGAAGCTCATCAGATGATTCGTCTTCAGGAAGTAGTTGGACGTCATCAGATAGTGGAAGTAGCTGGGGCTCTGGAAGTTCGTCTAGCTTTGGTGGATTTAGTGGCGGCTCATCTGGCGGCGGCGGCGCCTCTGGCAGATGGTAGTTAGGTGTGACTCGTATTAAAATAAAAGGAGATATATATGCCTCGAAAAAAAACAACGCGCTCTAGACGTACAGCGCGTCGTCCAATGAGAAAAACAACACGAAAGAAAAGTACGACAAAAAAGAAGAATACCGCTTCGAGTGTTTCTATTCCCGTAACAAAAGTGAAAAGCTCAAGTAAAACGTCAGCAAAACAAACAAAAGAGAAGTCTATACTTGAAGAAGGTGAAACAGGAAAAAAGAAGAAGGCAGTTGAGGGAGTAAAAGTCGACGAGAAACACAGCTTGCCAGCAGAAGAAAAAATCTTCCCTGTTGCAAAAAAAGAAGGAGAAAAGAAAAAAATGGTCAACATAAAAAAACGAAAGTGGTGGAAGATTCCACTGATTGTACTTGCCGTTCTTGTCGTACTCGTAGCGATCGCAGGTATTGTGTATCGGTTTGTTTTTTTGGAGAATGGAGCTCTTGTTCCAAAAGACGTTGAGTTTACGCTCAATGGTCCAGAGCAAATGGTCAATGGAGCTGAGACTGAATATACTATTTCTGTAAATAATAAGGACTCGGTTGATTTTGAGGACGTAACGGTAGATATGATTTATCCTGATGGATTTACTCCAGTATCTGTTTCACCAGAATCGGCTGATTTTAATGAGACAAAATGGGAGCTTAAGTCGCTTGCAAAAGGGGCAAGCCAAACAATTACCATTAAAGGAACACTCGTAGGAAACGTTGATGATCAAAAGACAGTTACCGCGAGACTCAGCTATAAGCCACGGAACGTTTCATCTCACTTTACAGAAGAGCGTGTAGTTAAAACAAAATTAGAGGCTTTGGGTATTGAAGTCGATTTTACCGCACCAAAATCAGTTACCTCGGGGAGTGAGTTTACATTTAATGTGGCAGTAAACAACACGGAGTCATTTGATCTTGAAAACCTGAGAGTAAAGATGGTGTATCCGGCAGCATTCGAGTTTAAATCAAGTTCCCCACGTCCTGACTTTGACTTTGATACGTTTGATATTGAAACGTTGAATGAAGGTGAAGAAGAGTTAATTAAAGTAAAAGGAGTCCTTACCGGCAAAGCCAAAGATCAAAAGAAGATTCAAGCCGTACTTGGTTTTGTAGACGATAAAAACGAATTCTACCCGCAAATTGAAAAGGACGTTTCTATTGAGATAGCAAAGGTTGTTGCTGACATTTCAACCAAGGTTTTTGGAAAAGTAGAAAATGCAATGAGTCCTGGTGAGCAATTGGAGTATACCGTGAAGTATAAAAATACCGGAACGGAAGCATTTAAAAATGTAACGTTAGAAACACATCTTGATACTAAGCTCGTAAATACTGAGTCGTTTGAAGTAGATAGAGGCAAGGTCAAAGATGGTGTAGTAATCTGGGATAAAGAGACTATTCCTGATTTAGAGACAGTCAATGCTGGCGATGAAGGCGAATTAACATTTAAGGTGCGTATTGCAGATACTATGCCAGTGAAAGATAAGGACGATATCAATTTTGAGATAAAGGCTCGGTCGTTCTTTAAAGCTGAAGGAACAGAGGGCAATCCAGAAAAATCAATCCAAATCGAAAGCAAAAAT
Organism: Patescibacteria group bacterium; assembly: GCA_018818205.1. GTDB lineage: Bacteria > Patescibacteriota > JABMPQ01 > JABMPQ01 > JAHIRA01 > JAHISJ01. The sequence goes on along the minus strand of JAHISJ010000025.1, from coordinate 39,851 downwards.
GCAATCACAAAGATTAATTCTTTAGTGACTATTAGACCTGAGGTTCATTACTATGACTTTGAAGGAAGAAAGGTAGGATCGGGACCACTTCCTCCAGTTGCATCAAAGAAGACAACGTATAGGATGTATCTTGTTCTTTCAAATACCACAAACGAAGTTAATGAAGGAATAGTAGAAGTATCTTTACCAAAGTGGGTTCAGTTTACGGGGAGTAAATCAACCAATGTGGGAACACTCATAGTGGAAGATGATCAAGTTATTTGGACAATAGGAAAGATTCCTGCGCATACCGGTCAATTTTCTGAAAATATCGAGGCATATGTAGATGTGAACTTAGTACCAAGTGTAGAGGATATTGGCAAGACCGTTGAACTTACCAAAAAAATTATGTTTACCGGTATTGATGCATATACTGACCAAGATATTATGAAAACTGAGCCAAATGTTACCTCAGATCTTACCGATGATCCTTTTGCATTAGGAAAAGGAGAAGTTCTAGAAAAAGAAGTTGAAATACAAGATGACTTCTCGCTGGATCAAAGTGAAGAAGGGGCAGTGAGAGGAGATGATTTTGAAGAGGGGACAAATGATTTGCCGGTTGACAATACAAATGAGGAAGCAAAAACTGATGAAGTGGAAACTGGAGACGGAAGTGGTCTCAGTTTGAGATAAGCGTTAGTATTTACGTTCAAAAATAAACCCGCATACAGTGAAGTTGAGGGTTTATTTTTTTACCAAACCTTGCTACTGTTATCTACATGCGAAAACGTGACGTTAAAACAAGACGAGGAACAATCAAGACACCATTTTTTATGCCTATCGCAACGCGTGGTGCTATAAAAGGTGCTGTTTCTTCTGAAGACCTCTTTGACCTTAATCCACAAATCATTCTTTCAAATACGTATCATTTATTACTTGAGCCAGGCATAAAGACTCTTGAGAAGGTTGGGGGGCTGCATGAGCTTATGAAATGGGATAGGCCGATTCTTACAGACAGCGGGGGGTTCCAAGTATTTAGCCTCTCTAAAATAAGAAAGATATCGGAAAAAGGGGTTACTTTTTCTTCTCACATTGATGGAAGGAAGATTTTTCTTTCTCCGGAAGATGCCATAGATACCCAGCTTGCCATTGGATCGGACATTCTAATGGTACTTGATGAATGTGTAGGCTATCCGGCAAAAAAAGAGTATGTGAGACAATCAGTTGATTTAACGACGCTTTGGGCAAAGCGGTCAAAAGAGCACTTTGAGAAACGAATGAAAGGAGTCCTCAAGTCAAAGAGACCCCTACTCTTTGGTATTGTCCAGGGTGGAGTGTTTTCTGATTTAAGAGAAAAAAGTGCACATGATCTAATGGAAATAGGATTTGATGGGTATGCCGTTGGTGGGCTTGCTGTTGGAGAGCCAAGGGAAAGGATGCTTCCAGTGCTCAAAAAAACCATCAAGAATCTTCCTGAAGACAAACCGAGGTACCTTATGGGAGTCGGTAAGCCGGAGGATATTTTTGATGCCGTGAGGCTGGGAGTGGATATGTTTGACTGTGTTATTCCAACAAGAAACGCTCGGCACGGATCTCTCTTTTCATACATTGATGTGCTTAAAACAAAAGTTAAGTACGATATTATTCATATTAAGAAGGAGAAGTATAGCACAGATATAGGTCCTATAGATAAGAGATGTTCGTGCCTCACTTGTAAGAATTATTCCAAAGCATATTTAAGACATCTTTTTAGGGTAAAAGAGATGCTCTATGCAAGGCTTGCAACAATTCACAATCTGCATTGTTATTTGGAGATGATGCGGTGTTTACGGAAGAAATAATAATTCTATTCACAAAATAGTAGCTTTAGTACAGAGGCAAAACTTGGTATACTAAAAGTAACCATATGTATATCTTTGAGACTGGACTAAGAAATAAAAAGCAATGAAGTATGAGATTCTTGAGCACACCGCAGATCTTAAAATAAAAGCGTATGGCAAATCGCTTGAGGAATTGTTTATGAATGCTGCAAGAGGACTTATGTCGGTGATGTATGAAGAGGAGTCTTCTAAGGAGGGTAAGGAGGTAAGCGATGTAGTATTGGAAACAAGTGGACCAGACAAAGAAGCACTTCTTGTCAACTGGCTTTCTGATATCTTGCTTGAATCGGATACTCGTAACGTGTATTGTTTTGATTTTTCCATTCATACAATAAATGAACAAAAAATTAGTTCAACAATGAAATGCATAAAATCAGTAGCTAAAGAAGATGTAAAAGCAATAACCTATCACGGATTAACAATAAAAAAACATAATGGAAAGCTCGAAGCAACTATTTTAGTAGATGTATAATGTAATGACACAGTGTTTTCTAAAGAGATTCTACAAAAAGTACAAAAAAATATCTGGGAAATTCCAAAATCATATCGCGAGGATATGTGTGTTCCAGCACGAGTTTTTGCTTCAGAAAGAATGCTTGACGACATTACGACAGATAGATCATTAGAACAGCTGGTCAACGTATCAACACTCCCTGGCATTCAAGAGTTTGCCATTTCAATGCCAGACATTCACGAGGGGTATGGATTTCCTATTGGCGGGGTAGCGGCGCTTAGCGTAGAAGATGGTGTTATTTCCCCAGGCGGTGTGGGCTACGATATCAATTGCGGGGTGAGGCTTTTGAAGAGTAAAAAAACAGTAAAAGACATTGAAAGCTCTATTGTTGATTTAGCGAATCAAGTTCAGCGTGATACCCCATCTGGTGTTGGTAGAGGTGGCGAGCTTGTGCTTTCTCAAGATGAGATGGATGAGCTTTTAGAAGGCGGCGTGCCGTGGATAATAAAAAAAGGGTATGGGTTAGAAGGTGATGAGGAATTTTTAGAACAAGGTGGACGTTTTGATGAGGCAGATTCTAGTCTTATTACTGATCATGCAAAAAAGCGCGGACGAGATCAGGTAGGAACACTGGGTGCAGGAAACCACTTTGTAGAAGTGCAAAAGGTCCATGAAGTTTTGGACGACGAAATAGCACAAACGTTTGGTTTATTTAAAGATCAAATTGTTGTAATGATTCATACTGGTTCCAGAGGACTGGGTCATCAGGTGTGCACTGATTATTTGCGCGTAATGGTTCAAGCAATGGCAAAGTATGATATTACTTTGCCAGATAGAGAACTTGCTTCGGTGCCATTTTTATCAAAAGAGGGGCAAGAATACTTTAAGGCAATGAACGCTGCAGCAAATTTTGGATTTTGTAATAGGCAAGTTCTAACACACTTGGTAAGAGGTTCATGGAAGCAGATTATTGATAAAAAAGAGGATCTCAGTATTTTGTATGATGTCGGTCATAACATGGCAAAGCGTGAAACACATGATGGTAAAGAGGTTGTAGTACATAGAAAAGGAGCGACACGGGCATTTGGTCCTGGTCATCCAGAAATCCCAAAGCAGTATCAATCGGTTGGTCAGCCGGTCATTATTCCAGGGTCAATGGGGACGTTCTCATACGTTCTTGCAGGAACCAACGAGTCTATGAAGCAGTCGTTTGGATCAACCTGCCATGGTGCGGGGAGGAGAATGTCGAGAAAAAAGGCAAAGAAGGTAATCGATTATAACAAACTCAAACAAGAGCTAGATGAGTATCATGTAGTCGCTCGTGCGGGCTCAGCGAGAGGGCTCGTAGAAGAAGCGCCGGGGGCGTATAAAGATATTGATGACGTGGTTAACGTAGTTCAAGAAACAGGAATAGCAAAAAAAGTAGTGAAGCTAAAACCGCTAGTAGTCGTAAAGGGATAAAGGCTCACATTAGTATAAAAAACTGCTAGAATAACAAAAAGACTAAGGAATAAAAAAAATGAAGACAAAAAGAAAAGTGATATTAATCATGTGCTGCATAGGTAGCATAGTGGCGTTATCTTTTGGCTTACATGCTGAAGCAGCACAACCATTTAATTGGGCACAAATAAATGCAAATGGGTATGGCGATCCAAACAATAGTGATACGTATGCATATGAACTTTACAACGGGTCAATGTATGCAGCGACGCTAAATAGCGTTACCGGAGCTGAAGTATTTAAACGTGAAGCTGCGGGTTGGGCACAAGTAAATACTGATGGATTTGGTTCTGCTCAAAATGGAGCGATTTATGCTATGCAGGTATACAACGGTCATTTGTATGCTTTTGTATACAACTCGACACCCATTTTGAAAGTGTTTCGATATGATGGGAGCACATGGAGCGAGGTTGTAAGCGATGGTTTTGGTGATCCAAATAATTGGTTCGCCGTTGGGACAGAAGTGCTTAATGACAAAATGTTTGTTGGGACATTTAACTCTGTTACTGGAGCCGAAGTATGGTCATTTGATGGCTCTACCTGGACCCAGGTAAACTCTGACGGATTTGGTGGCGCGAACATGGCATCATTTAGTTTGACTTCATATAATGACTCTTTGTACGCTGGAACGTTCAACATAGCCACTGGCGCAGAGCTGTGGTCTTATAATGGTGGTACAAACTGGACACAGCGGGCAAGTGGAGGTTTTGGTGATGTAAATAATGAGAGTATTCTTCCTATGCACGAGTACCGGGGTAATCTATATATAGGAACAGACAATATAATAACCGGTGGTGAACTTATAAAATACGATGGAAGCACATTTGAACAAGTGGGGAGTGATGGTTTTGGAGATGAACAAAATATTTCTGTACGGTCAATAACGACGCTGTATGACCGCCTGTACTTTGGGCTTTCTAACGCAGTTACCGGGGCAAAGGTCTGGGAATATGATGGAACAAATATGAGTGCAGTTACGAGCGATGGTTTTGGTGATGCGGGGAATGTAAAACCCACTGTTCTGACAGATAGTAATAATACGTTATACGTTGGTATGGCAAACAATGGTTCAGGAACAGAAATGTGGGCTGGAACAGTCATTGACACTGCGGGGCCTGCAGCTACAAATCAGTTTCCCTCAAATGGATCAGTGGAAGTACCGCAAGATACCAGTGTTTCCTTTGCTGCATCAGACGGAGTGTCTGGAGTAAATCATGGAAGTCTCAATGTCACTGTTGATGGCATGCAAGCAATTTCAGGTGGATCATTTGTTGAAGGATTTACGGGTACAATTGATACATCATCGTATTGGAGCACGTCAGTTACCATTAATAAAAATGATGGAGTATATACTCCCAATAAAGATATTGAGGTCGCTTTATCACTCAGTGATAATGCAGGAAACAATACCGAGTCTAGGTGGTCGTTTAAAACAAATAATCAGTACCTTGAAAACAAGGGGATTGCGTCAGATGGCAAAGGGCGGTATAACTGTGGACGCGATAAAGTTTCACAGCAAAAATTGGAGGAAAAAGCTTTCTCTTTGCGCCGCGAATTTGAAGGTGTTGCCAAAGATAAAAAGATGGATCTTTTGGGGATTGATGGCAAAAATTGGGGTGAATATGTCGATTATTATGTCTACTGTGATTACCCCATTGATGCAATGATCAGGAAGCATTTTTATTCAGGTGTAATAGATACAAGTACCAACTGGTATGTATATAGAGAATCTGAGACGTACAAAAAGAATATCTTTAAAACACTGCCAGATGAGAAGAAACGAATAGATAAAAATGCTCGTTCTTATTATGCACAGCTTAGAATCCCAAATGACAAAGAGAAAGAAATTGCACTTGATTTAAGAAACAAACTCGAGGCAGGATATGATCTTAAAGCAGCAAAAGTAAATGCGTATAATTGGTCCAAACTCGTTAATGCGTATATTTATGGTGGATACAGCGTAGATGAAGTCGCAAGAACCATTTACTTTGGTGGCAAAGTGGTGCATCCGTGGATGCCTCGGTATTTATTTAGCCAAACGGACGATTTTAAGAAGTATTCAAAAGAACCGTTTCCGGCAAAAAAATAAGCAAGAAAAGAAAGACTCTCTTCGTACGGGAGTCTTTTTTTAGTTTAAGAATTAAATGTAGATAGTATTTGCGAAAGTAGTGTAATCTCAGTATACTATCTACATAAGAAAAGTAATCAAAAGACGTATGTCCCAAACAAATGAGACGGACCTGATGGATACTATAGTTAATCTCTGTAAACAGCGTGGCTTTGTGTTTCCCGGTTCAGACATATACGGCGGTCTTGCAAATACGTGGGATTACGGGCCTTTGGGAGTAGAGCTTTTAAACAATATAAAACAAGCGTGGTGGAAGCGATTTGTAACGTCCCGGGAAGATATGTATGGCATTGATTCAGGGATTATCATGAATCCAAAGATATGGGAGGCGTCAGGTCATGTGGATGCGTTTCATGATCCACTTGTAGAGTGTAAAAAATGTCATAAGCGATTTAGAGCGGATCATCTGGTAGAGGAGCAACTTGGTGAAAGTATCGAGGGGAAATCACTAAAAGAATTAGACGCGATTATTCAGGCTGCAGATCTTGCTTGCGTAAACTGTAAGGCACAGGAGTTCGGTTCTGCACGGACGTTTAATTTGCTTTTCAAAACGTTTATTGGACCCGCGGAAGATTCAAAGAGTGTTGCGTATCTTAGAGGTGAAACGGCGCAAGGAATGTTTGTGAACTTCAAAAATATTCTTGATACCATGCGACCAAAGCTTCCCTTTGGTATGGCACAAATTGGAAAGGCGTTTAGAAACGAGATTACTCCAGGAAACTTCATTTTTAGAACGCTCGAGTTTGAGCAAATGGAGATTGAATATTTTGTAAAAGAAGGCGAGTGGGAGAAGTGGTTTGACTACTGGCAAAAGGAAATGGATGAGTGGGTGCAAAGTCTTGGTATCTTGAAGGAAGAGTATAAAATCAGAGAGCATGACAAAGATGAGCTCTCACACTATTCCAAAAAAACAATCGACTTTGAATACGACTTTCCATTTGGCGGGTTTAAAGAACTCTACGGACTTGCATATCGTACTGACTTTGACTTAAAAAACCATATAGAAAAATCTGGTGTTGATCTGCAGTACTTCAATCAACAAGAAGGTGAGAAATTTATTCCACACGTTATTGAACCAACGTTTGGAGTTGGGAGAACGTTTCTAGCAACGTTGCTTTCAGCATATACAGAGGAAGATGCGCCAAGCGCAAAGGGTGGCACTGAGAAGCGGGTAGTGCTCAAACTTCCAAAACACTTAGCACCGTACCAGGTTGCAGTTTTGCCACTTTCAAAGAAGGAAGAATTAAGCTCAGTAGCAAAAGAGTTGTTTAAAGGACTGAGCAGTGATTTTTCCACTGAATATGATGAGACACAAAGTATTGGTAAGCGGTATAGAAGGCAAGATGAGATTGGAACGCCGTATTGTATTACGGTTGACTTTGAATCACTAGAGGATAATGCAGTAACGGTGAGAGATAGAGATACCATGACGCAAGAGCGAGTGAATATGAATGAGTTAAAAACAGTTCTGAAAGAGAAATTGGCCTAAAAATTCTTTTTGGTATTGACGAGGACGCATGTTCAAGGTATGTTTACGTGCGTTCTTTTTTTGTTTTGGGGGATGTTGAAAAAAGGAGTTACTATGTTAAAGGAACGAACAACTGTTCAAAGAGCAGCAATTATTGGCGCAGGATCATTGAGTAAGCATATTATTGATGCAGCCAAAGAGGAGTTTAGTCTCTTAGCTAAATTTTTATATCAAACAGAGATCCGTGCATTAAATACAGGCGGTGGCGGAGGTGCTCCACTTATGCTTGCACAAACGTTTATGAATGAGTGTTCAAGTATGAACGGTGGCGTTGAGGTTTATGGATTTTCACCGTGGCGGAATCGAGATATGCATATTGCCGCAGGATCAAACTGGCCGATTGACGATTTACGTATTCATATGGAATTTATTGGTGGTGCAGAGGAAGGAGACTTTGGAAGAAGAGACCATCAGACACTTAAAGGCTGCGATCATCTTTTGTTGCTGGGTTTTGGAAATGTTGGTGCTGGGACAGGAAGAGAGCTTTTTAGAGCACTTAAGATGAAAAGCGTTCGACATATTGCATTTGTACAGTCATCAAGTATGACTCCACCCGAACACGAACGATTTGTCATGCTTCATGAATGTGCGCAAGAATTTAGAAAACCAGATGTGAACGTTACTTTACTGTCGTTAAATGCGCTCACAATTAATGAAGCGGGTTTAGTTGTTTCAAAGCCGGATCATGCCTCACAATTATGGTTTTAGCTGTAGTTGAATAATATTAGTATAGTTAACCGAACGCCTTTGAGCTTTCGGTTTTTTTGTGGTTAAATAATGATAATGACGTATTCAAAAAAACTGCAGGAATTAATAGACAAAACAAAGCGAATCATACATTCGTTTCCGCTTCAATTTAAGGAAGGAATGACAGAAAAAGAGCTTCTAAAGAATGTTAAAAAATTGTGGCTGGAAAACAAAGGAGATCGTCTTACATTTTCGTTTAAACCAATCGTTGCATTTGGCAAAAACAGCGCAACACCACATCACAAAATGAATGACACAAAACTCAAAAAAGGCGACGTAGTAAAAATCGATTTAGGGCTCAAGAAAAATAGTTTACTCACTGATTTAACAAGAACATTTATTTTTGGAAGTAAGAACAATAAATTTGTTCAAATAGAAAAAGCAGTCAAAGAGGCTCAAAGAAGAGCAATTGAGAAAATCGCTCCAGGAGTTGAATCGTATATACCAGACAAGGCTGCACGGGATTACCTTACATCAAAAGGCTTTGGTAAGTACTTTATTCATGGCACTGGCCATGGTATTGGTCCTCGTATTCATGAGAGACCCCACCTAGTTCAAAACAGAAAAGTTCTCTCTCATATTCCTCTGAAAATTGGTGATATTGTGACGGTTGAACCGGGAGTCTATTTAAAAGGTCAATTTGGCTATAGAAAAGAAGATATGGTGTTGCTTACAAAGGATGGTGCTAGAGCTTTGAGTATGTAATAATAGGAGTGATTTAAGGGTAATTTAAAGACAAGAAATGAATATTCAGCAAACAATACTTAAGAATGGACTTAAACTCATAAACATCAAAAAAAAGGATAGCGAAGTTGCAGTGGTTCTCTTTTTAGTTGGTGTTGGGTCAGCGTTTGAGACAAAACAGAAAGCAGGTATTTCTCACTTTTTGGAGCACCTCTTTTTTAAAGGCACCACCAGAAGAAAAAACTCACTTGAGATTTCTGAATTTATTGAGGAAATCGGTGGGTCGTTTAATGCATTCACAAGTAAAGAATATACTGGCTATTATGCCGAGGTTGCAAAAAAACATGTAGATAAGGCATTTGATTTTGTCTCTGATCTAATGCTCCATCCGCTTTTTCCCAAAGAAGAGATTGAGAAGGAAAAGAACGTAGTTATTGAGGAAATGAACATGTATCAAGACATGCCTATGCAGTACGTTGGAGAGAAGTTTGAAGAGCTTCTCTATGGCGATACTCCTTCCGGAAGACTAGTGATTGGCTCAAAAAAATCAGTGATGGGACTTACCAGAGAAGATTTAGTAAAGTATGTGAGATCCTACTATGCAGCAAAAAATGGTGTCCTTGTTTTTGTTGGTAACAAAGATATTAAATCGGTTAAAAAGCTTTCAGAAAACTACTTTGCGGAGCTTAAAAAAGGGACAAAAGGTACTAGAAAAAAGGTTCAAGAAAAGCAGGCAAAGCCTAAGGTATCACTGCTTACCAAAAAAACAGATCAAACGCACCTCTGCTTAGGATTTAGAACAGTACCGCTTAATACTAAGGAATACTACACGGCGAAGGTGTTTGCAGTTGCGCTTGGCGGTGGGATGAGCTCAAGACTTTTTACAGAGATTAGAGAAAAAAGGGGACTGTGCTATTATATTAGAGCGAGTCAGCAATCATATCTTGATAGTGGCTATCTCGTTGTGCAGGCGGGAATAGATAACACAAAAGTTGATGAGGCAGTTAAGGCAACGCTTGCAGAAATTGTCCGTGTAAAAAAAGAGGGGCTTACAAAGAAAGAGCTTGGCAAGGTAAAAGAGTTTATTAAGGGTAAGCTTGCTTTATCTCTTGAGACATCACAGTCAACGGCAATATACATGGCAGAAAGGTATGTTCTGCAAAATAAAATAGAGGAGCTGGAAAAGCAGTATGCACGGATAGATGCGGTAACACTTAGTATGGTACAGTCATTTATGGACACGTATATTCAGGAGAAATCGTTAAACCTTACGCTCATTGGACCGTTTAAAGATAGAGCGCGTTTTGTAAAAATGCTTACTCTTAAGTAATCTATTAGTCATATGAATGGTGCTACAAGAAAGATAAGTTTTGACATCTCGTATTCAACTTTTTTTAAAGTCTTGCTTTTAGTGGTAATAGGCCTCCTTTTGTATTTGGTGAGAGATGTCTTGCTTATGATGTTTCTTGGAATTGTCATTGCTTCCGCACTTGACCCGGTTGTTGATTTTTTTCAAAAGAAAAAAGTTCCTCGTGGAGTGAGTGTGGTGATTGTATATATTATTCTTATTGGACTTTTGTTTGGCTTTTTTGGCTTAGTGGTTCCATCACTGGTGACTCAAATCCAACAGCTTGGAACAGTGTTACCTGGATACTTAAATGATCTTGGTGTATTTTTTGAAGGAACGAGTGGTCTTACTGTTGCTCAAGGATTAGAGCAAGCGTCAAAGTATATCTCGTCCTTCACTGAAAAGCTAGATGAAGCGATAGTATCAGTCTATGAAGCACTTTCTGCCATTTTTGGTGGTGTAGTTTCTGGAATTGTGGTTTTTGTTATCTCGTTTTACTTTTTGATCCAGGAGGGTGCATTTAAAAAGATGATTCAGTCTGTTGTACCGGGGAAGCACAGAGCCTATGCACGGGATTTGACTGACAGAATCCAAACGCAGATGGGACGGTGGCTTAGAGGTCAATTGCTGCTTGGGTTAACGGTTGGAATTTTAACGTATATAGTTCTTTCACTTTTGGGCGTCAAATATGCACTTATTTTAGCAATTATTGCTGGAATATTAGAGATTGTGCCGTACATTGGACCAGTTATTGCAGCTATCCCTGCAATTTTGCTTGCGCTTACTCAGTCACCCATCATGGCACTGATTGTGCTTATTGCCTACATTGTTATTCAGCAGGTAGAAAACCACCTACTGGTGCCAAATGTAATGAAACGAGCAGTAGGGTTAAATCCTCTTATCGTTATTTTAGTTATTCTTGCAGGAGTTAAGATTGCCGGGATTGCCGGCGCAATTGTTGCTGTTCCTGTTGCAACGGCTATTGGTGTCTTTTTGGGAGACGTTTTTGAAGAGAGAAAAGAACGTGAAAAAGCTATTGAACAAGAGACAAAGAAAAAGCAAAAGGAAAAGCAAAAAGAGGAAAAAAAGTAATACTATGGCCACGCTTTACGTTGTTGCGACACCAATTGGAAATTTATCAGACATTACCTTTAGAGCAGTTGAGACGCTAAAAATAGTCGATTTTGTTCTGGCTGAGGATACTCGTCATTCGGCAAAGATTTTTAGTCGATATGACATTCAGACAAAGTTGGTACCGTTTCATTCTCATACCTCAGAAGGAAGACTCAAAAAAATTGTAGAGGAAGTAAAAAATGCAGAATCTGTTGCGCTTGTAAGTGACGCAGGAACCCCGCTTGTTTCTGATCCAGGAGTATTGTTTGTAAGTGCACTTATTAAAGAAGGGATAGATGTGGTTCCAATCCCGGGTCCCTCGGCAGTTATTTCGGCACTTTCAGTATCAGGGTTTCCGTCACATCAGTTTACGTTTTATGGCTTTATTCCTCACAAGAAAAAACGGGTAACCATACTTAGAGAAATAGCTGCGTCGCCAAAGACTGCTATTTTTTATGAGTCACCCCATCGTATTTTAAAGACCCTTGCTCAGTTAGTTGACTACTGTGAAGAAACGAGACAAGTGGTTATTGGGAGAGAAATGACAAAAAAGTTTGAAGAATATCTCAGAGGAACAGTGCATGATGTAAGCGAGGAGCTAGCTAAGAGAGACAAAGTAAAAGGTGAGATTACAGTTGTGCTTTCTCCTTGTTCAAATAAAAAACCCTGCTGATATCCACAAAAAGGCAGGGTTTGTGGGAATACTTTTTCTCCTAAGGTAGAATTCGACCTCTCCATATTATTATGTATTCCCGCGTAGTATGATGGTATACTCTTTTTATTTTTTTGACAAGCTTCAACAAGTATTTTGTTAAATAGTACAGTCTAATATAACGTAACTCATGAGTAAAAAAGGAAATTTCTATATCGCCACTCCTATTTATTATGTAAATGACAGGCCACATCTTGGACATGCATATACCACCGTTTCTGCAGACGTGGTGGCCAGGTTTCATAGGATGCTCGGGGAAAATGTGCTTTTTTTGACAGGCACTGATGAGCATGGCTCAAAAGTTGAAAAAAAAGCAGAGGAAGTAGGTAAGACGCCAAAGGAGCTGTGCGATGAAAATTCAGGCCATTTCCAAATGCTTTTTGACAGGCTGAGTATTAGCAATGACGACTTTATTCGTACCACAGAAGATAGTCACAAAGAGTCCGTTAAGATATTTATGAGCGAGCTGTATGAAAAAGATTCTTTTTACGAGGATCGGTATGAAGGTTTGTATTGTACTGGATGTGAACGATTTATTACTGAAAAAGAGTTGGTCGAAGGAAAATGTCCTGATCATAAAACGTATCCAGAAAAAATCACAGAAAAGAATTATTTTTTCAAACTCAAAGAATACTTACCAAAAGTAAAGGAGCTCATAGCTCGTGGGGAATTACAGGTTGAACCAGAATCTAGACGCAAAGAAGTCCTTGGTCTTCTTGACAATGAGGTGCTTGATGACTTCTCAGTATCGCGTGAGAGCGTTAAGTGGGGGATTCCTCTCCCGTTTGATGACTCTCAGGTGATTTATGTTTGGGTTGAAGCGTTGCAATTTTACATTTCAGCCCTTGGGTATGGGCGTGATAATGAAAAATTTGAGCAGTTTTGGCCAGTTGATGTGCATGTTATCGGAAAGGATATTATCAAGTTTCATGCAATTTATTGGCCAGCGATGCTGCTTGCGGCAGGGCTGCCTCTCCCAAAGAAAATCTACGCTCATGGATACTTTACCATCAACGGAGATAAAATGAGCAAGACCATAGGAAATGTTATTGATACCAATGATCTCATTGATTCCTTTGGTACTGATGCAACACGGTATTTGCTCCTTTCCCAATTTCCGTTTGGCCAAGATGGTGATATTAAGGCAGATAAATTCATTGAGCAGTACAACGCTGATCTTGCAAATGGCATCAGTAATCTTCTCCATAGAACGCTCTCCATGACTGAGAAGTATTTTAATGGCATTACACCAACCATGGCTGAGGAGGAGCATTTGTCTTTGCTCCCAGGTGGGGTAGAGGCCTTGTGGAACAACTATAAAAACGATTTAAATGAATTGAAAGTTGAAAAAGCATTGTCACATGTCACAATGCTAGTAAAAGTTGCAGACGGTTATATTGAACAAACAAAGCCTTGGGAGCTTGCCAAAGAGGACCAGGAAAAACTTGCAAATGTCATGTATACGCTTCTTGAATTCAACAGACATATCTCATTCATGTTGTATCCTTTTATGCCTGACACTGCGGAAAAGATGCAAACAGCTCTTGGGGTTCAGTATGAAGAACACACTTCGTTTGATGAGCTTATAAAGTGGGGAACTCTTGAGCGAGGAACAAAAATCAAAAAAGATGAGCCGTTGTTTATGAGAAGAGAGAACTAGATAAAAGGTGACTATGTCTCTGATAGATACTCACGCACATCTTGAATTTAAAGATTTTGATAACGATAGAGAAGAGGTGATCAAAAGGGCTTTTGATGCGTCCGTTACTAAAATCATTACTGTTGGATGTGATTTTCTGAGTCATAAAAAAGCAACGGACATTGCTCAAAAGTACAATGGCGTGTATGCGTGTGTGGGATTTCATCCGGATGAAGTTGACCGAGTTGGTGGTAACATAAATGGAATGGAGGTAGACGATTATAAGAGTGTGCAAGAAAAGGTAAAAGCTCACTTGTCATCTGCGCTTGAAGAGTCAAGCAAGATTGTAGCAATTGGTGAATGTGGACTTGACTATTCTCGTCTAAAAAAAGGCAAGGAAGGTGATAGTAAGAAAAAGCAGGAGATTCTTTTTAGAGCACAAATCGAATATGCCAATGAAGTTAAGCTGCCACTTATCATCCACGTTCGGGACGCTGAGGATGACGCGTTTACGATTCTCAAAGACTATCCAGAAACCAAGGGAGTGCTTCATTGTTTTGGCGGGTCAACTGAACATGCTAAACAGTTTTTAGATATGGGTTTTTTGATATCGTTTACGGGCATTGTAACATTCAAAAATGCTGATGTAGTTAGGGAAGTAGTAAAGATCGTACCGCTCGAAAAAATGATGGTAGAAACTGATTGTCCTTTCTTAGCGCCGGAACCACACAGAGGAAAGAGGAATGAACCTGCGTATGTAGTTGAGGTTGCGAGGAAAATCGCTGAAGTTAAAAACGTCTCATTTGAGCAGGTCTCAGAGACTACCACTAAAAACGCAATTACCTTTTTTAACCTTTAAAATAAATAGCCAATTTAGATTTGTGAAGAATTGATTCTTAAAGCAAGGATTGGTTTTTTGTATTCAAAAGAGCGTACGCTTAGGATATACTGATGGTACATAAAGTTGATTAACCCGAACGTGCATGTCTTATGACCACAAAAGCATTGAAAAGAAATGGCAAGATAAATGGGACAAAGAAGAGCTTTACAAAACTGACGATTTGTCAAAAAAACCCAAGTATTACTGCCTTGATATGTTTCCGTACCCCTCCGGAGCAGGTCTTCATGTAGGACATCCTGAGGGCTATACTGCAACAGATATAGTGTCCCGTTATAAACGCATGAACGGATTTGAGGTGCTCCACCCCATGGGTTGGGACGCGTTTGGTCTTCCTGCGGAAAATTACGCAATCAAAACGGGAGTGCCGCCGGAAAAAAGTACGAGAGATAACATAAAAACATTTAAGAGACAAATAAAGTCTCTGGGTCTCTCATATGATTGGTCTAGGGAGTTTGCAACGTGTGATCTGGACTATTACAAATGGACTCAGTGGTTCTTTTTGCTGTTTTACAAAAAGGGATTAGCTTACAGAAAAGAAGCAAAGGTAAATTGGTGTGAGTCATGCAAGACGGTGCTTGCGAATGAGCAGGTTATTGATGATCATTGTGAACGGTGTAACAATCAGGTTGTTCAAAAAAACTTAAAGCAGTGGTTTTTTAAGACAACTGCTTATGCGGATAGACTTGTAGATGATTTGGAAAAGATCGATTTTCCAGAAAAGCTCAAACTCATGCAGAAAAACTGGATTGGCAGAAAAGAATGGATTGATATTACGTATCCGCTTAAAGATTTGGATAGAGAAATCGTCGTGTCAACAACCAGGCCTGATACCAATTTTGGTGCAACGTTTGTGGTTATTGCTCCCGAGAATGAGCTACTAAACGCACAGGACGATTTTGTTCCAAAAGAGCAGAGAGAAGAAGTCGATGCTTATATAAATGAGGCATTAAAGAAGACCGAGCTCGAGCGTGTGTCGGAGGGGCGAAAAAAGTCAGGAGTCTTTACAGGAAGGTATGCAGTAAACAAACTAAATAATACCAAACTGCCGATTTACGTTGCTGATTTTGTTCTTAACACCGTTGGAACAGGTATGGTTGTGGGAGTTCCTGGTCACGACATGCGTGATTTTGAGTTTGCCAAAGCATGTGATCTACCTATTAAACGTGTGGTTGTAGGTCCAGATGGTGATACTACTGACATCACTGATGCACATCAAGTTCAAGAAGATGCAGGTACTATGATTAATTCTGATTTCTTAGATGGGTTAGAAATAAGCGTAGCGATTTCTAAGATGATGGATTATCTAGAAGAGAAAGGCTGGGGAAAGCGAACGATCAGGTACCATCTCCGTGATTGGCTTATTTCTAGACAACGGTATTGGGGTACGCCAATACCCATAGTATATTGTGATGAATGTGGTGAACTCCCGTTATCTACTGACGAGTTGCCAGTAGTACTGCCAACCGATGTCGATTTTAAGCCCACCGGAGAGTCTCCGCTTAAGGGCTCAAAAACATTTCATGAGGTTACCTGTCCTAAATGCGGCAAGTCAGGCGAGGGGGTAAAAAGAGAGTCAGATACCTTGGATACGTTTGTGTGTTCTTCATGGTACTTTTTTAGATACCTTGACTCAAAGAACGAACAAGAATTTTGTTCAAAGGAAAAAATACAAAAATGGATGCCCGTTGATCTCTACGTTGGTGGTGCAGAACATGCCGTGGGACATCTCATTTATTCCAGATTTTTCACTAAGGTATTGTATGATGAAGGCCTTTGTGGTGTGGATGAGCCGTTTAAAAGGCTCATCAATCAAGGTCTTATTATGGCAGAAGATGGCAGGAAAATGTCTAAGTCCCTGGGCAATGTTATAAACCCTGATGAGGTGGTTTATGAATATGGCGCTGATACCATGCGTATGTACGAGATGTTTATGGGGCCTCTTGAAGATTCAAAGCCGTGGGATACAAAAGGAATTATGGGTATAAAGCGATTTTTAGATAAAGTGTGGGGTATTGCTGAAAAGAAAGACCTTGAAGATAATGAAAGTGAAAAGTCACTAGAAAAAGTATTAATCAAGACCATAAAGAAAGTAACAGAAGATATTGAGTCACTGAGCTTAAACACAGCAATCTCAGCGATGATGATTTTTTTAAATGCATTTCAAAAAAGTGAAGCAGCAGATAAAAAATCATTTGAGACTTTTTTACTTATTCTCTCACCTTTTGCACCGCATCTTACTGAAGAGATTTGGGAGAAACTTGGACACAAAAACAGCATCTTTAAAGAATCATGGCCTCAGTATAATGAAGCGTTACTCGTTGAAGACCAGATGGAGATCCCCATTCAAATTAATGGCAAAGTACGTGGAACCATTATGGTTGCATCCGATAGTACCGAGGAGGATATTATTGCTCTAGCAAAAGAAGTGAAAAACGTTCAAAAATTTATTGAAGGAAAGGAAATAAAAAAAACAATCTACGTTGAGGGTAGATTGCTGAATTTTGTGGTTATCTAATCTTTGTTATTTGATGCAACTTGTATTTGAATTGCTTATTCCACAACGAACATAACATTTGGGTGTTGGAGCGTGGCAAAAACCCTCTTCACATTTCTCTAAATCGTTCTTGTTGCAGTCAGAATTTTTTTTACAGGCAACTTTCTTGCATGTATTTTTTCGGCACGCATAGCCATTGGTGCATTGGAATCCGCTTTCGCAAACAAGGCAGCCAGCTTCAGTCCTGATTTGACGACAGCCTAAGTTTAGAAAAAAACAACAAATCGCAAAGACGTATAGTACCTTTTTCATCTTTCCTCCTAGCGAGTGAACGAGCATTGCAAAATAACACGTAATATATTTTATGTCAAATAACATTAACTAAACCCATGAAACCAATCTGGACAGGAGGCATACGTTTTGGCCTTATTTATATCCCAGTCAATCTATATAGCGGAACAAAGGACCATCAACTTACGTTTCACTATTTAGATAAAAACGATAATTCGCGTATACACTATGGAAAGTATCGCGAGTCCGATGGCAAAGAAGTTTCAAAAGATGACATTGTAAAAGGGTATGAGTATAAGAAAGGTGAGTACGTTATCATGGAAGACAGTGATTTTGAAAAAGCTGACGTAAAAAAATCAAACACGATTGATGTTTCTTCTTTTGTAACCGTGGGTGAAATCAATACAAAGTATTTTGATAAACCTTACTATCTTGAGCCTGCAGAAAATGCAGCTGAGATCTATGCGCTTCTTGTTCAAGCGCTTAAAAAATCAAAAAAAGTCGGTGTCGCAACATATGTTTTTAAAACGCACGAGCATCTAGCAGCGCTCAAAGCAGAAGGCGATATGCTCGTATTAAATCAACTCAGGTTTGCTACGGAGCTTAGAGATCCAAGCGAACTTACCATTCCAAAGCAAGGGAAGGTTAAAAAAGAAGAGCTAAACATGGCAATTGATATTATCTCAAATATGGAAGGAAAGTTTGACCCAAAGAAGTACAAAGACTCGTATGTAAAATCGTTAAAAAAAGCAATTCAAGAGAAGAAAGAAAAGAAGACCATTACCCCAAAAGGGAAAATACCAAAAGCAACAGAAGTCACTGATTTAATGAAGGAACTTAAAAAGAGCTTGGAAAAATCAAAAAAAGTGAAGGTCTAACCATCCATATATGACCTTAAAAAAATACAAAGAAAAAAGGACACGTACCAAAACGCCAGAGCCTTCTGGCAAAGTCAATAAGGGGGACGACGAGGTATTGCGTTTTGTAGTTCATAAACATCATGCACAAAGGCTCCACTTTGATTTACGTTTAGAACTTTTTGGAGTACTTGTTAGTTTTGCTGTACCAAAAGAACCGTCAAAAGATCCAAAAAAGAAACGTCTTGCTATTCATGCAGAAGATCACCCGTTTGAATACAGAACATTTGAAGGCGAAATTCCAGAAGGGCAATACGGTGCAGGCAAGGTAGAGATCTGGGATGAGGGTGTCTACAATTACGTTGGATGTAAAGAAAAAAGCAAGAAGTACAATGAAGAAAAAATTAAAAAAGGACTTACTAAAGGTCATTTTGTGTTGGAGTTTTATGGTAAAAAACTTAAGGGAACATACGCTCTGGTGAAATTCAAAACGGGAAAGCAAGATACGTGGCTTTTCTATAAAGTGAGCGATGAAAGATGGAAAAAGGAAGCAGTAAAAAAGAAGAGCACACAAAAAAAGTTTACATCACCAGCAAAAAAACAATTGCAGGCTGTACTCAAATCAGTTGATGCAAAAAAAGAAAAGGTCGCTAATGTGAGTCCTATGCTTGCGGAACTTGTACGAGAGCCATTTGATTCCCCTGGATGGCTTTTTGAGATTAAGTACGATGGATTTAGGGCCATTGCAGAAAAGGTAGAGGGTGAGGTAGATCTTTATTCAAGAAATGGTAAATCATTCAATGAACGGTTTCCAGAAGTGGTAAAGGAACTAAAGCGATTACCTTTTGATGCAGTTTTTGATGGAGAGCTTGTTATGGTTAATAAAAAGGGCCACTCGCAGTTTGATTTGATTAAAGACAGTAGTAGAGCTGGGACATTGACATATTGTATTTTTGATCTTCTGTCACTTCAGGGAAAATCATTGATTGATGTATCTCTTACAGAAAGAAAAAAAGTCTTAAGGAAAATATTTCCTAGGAAGTCTCAGGTTCTTTTGTATGTAGACCATATAGAAAAAACAGGAATATCTTTTTTTGATATTGCGAGCAAGGCTGGACTAGAAGGGGTTATGGCAAAAAAAGCAGATAGTGCGTATGAAATAGGGAAGAGAAGCACAAATTGGAAAAAGATAAAGCGTGTAAAAGAGAAGAAAGTATATATAGTTGGATTTACAGAGCCTAAAAAGGGGAGTAGAGGTATTGGATCACTAGCTCTTGCTCAAAAGAAAAAAGGAAATTATGAATATGTGGGTAACGCAGGATCTGGCATTTCTGAGCGGCAATCGGTAGTCCTTAGAAATGAACTTGAAAAGGTAGAAAGAAAAACGACGGCTTTAAGTGAAATTCCAAAAACAAAGTATTCGTTTACGTGGGTAAAACCATTGTACAAAATAAGTGTTCAATACTCTGAAGTGACAGGAAAGGGGATGCTGAGGCATCCAGTGATTGGTGAAATTGAAGAGATTGATTTTGAGTCCTATCAACAGGAGTTAAAACCAAAAAAGACAAGTGAAAGATTTCATCTTTCAAATCCAAATAAGATTTTGTATCCTCAGGTTAAGTACACCAAAAAAGATATAGCTGAGTATTATATAGAAATTGGAGACGTTATTTTACCCTATCTTAAAAACAGACCAATGGTGCTTCATAGGTTTCCAGAAGGAATAGATATGGAAGGGTTTTACCAGAAAGATATGGCGGGTACAACGCCAAAATGGGTTAAAACAAAAAGAATCTATTCAAAATCAACCAAACGATATCTTGACTATGTGCTGTGCAATAATCTTGAAACACTTGTTTATTTGGTAAACCTTGGAAGCCTAGAG
The DNA here is from genome assembly GCA_018818205.1 of Patescibacteria group bacterium. GTDB lineage: Bacteria > Patescibacteriota > JABMPQ01 > JABMPQ01 > JAHIRA01 > JAHISJ01. The sequence goes on along the minus strand of JAHISJ010000025.1, from coordinate 19,711 downwards.
CTGCACCCATGGCATTCACAAGTAAGTAGCATCAATAATCCAGATTATGTACTATTTGATTTAGATCCGCATGGCGCACTGTTTATAAATGTGGTTCGTGTTGCAAGAGAAATTCACCAACTGTTAGATGAGATTAACGTTCCCAATTATTGTAAAACATCTGGAAAAACGGGACTCCATATTTATGTGCCTTTGGAAGCGCGGTATACATACGCGCAGGCACGAACGTTTGCTGAGCTTGTGGGTCGCATGATAGTTAAAAAAGTGCCAGAGATTGCAACAATGGAGCGAACTATAAAGAAGAGAGAAAAGAAAGTGTATATAGACGTTCTTCAAAACAGAAAAGGGCAAACTGCTGTGTCGGTCTATTCACTTAGGCCTGTGAGGGGTGCCCTTGTTTCAACTCCGCTCAAATGGTCAGAAGTTACAGCAAAACTTTCACCACAAAAATATACGCTAAAAACTATGGGGAAAAGGATAAAAAAACAGGGGGATTTATGGGAGGAAATACTTAAGGAAAAGACGAACATACAAAAAGCGCTAACAAGTCTAGAAAAAAATGTATAAAAAAAATAGCCAAATCTCGTATGAGTCTTGGCGTAAGTCGTGTTAATAGCAGTAGCATCAATTTTCGCCATCATTCTTCTGAATAATGAGAGCCAATAATTCTTTACTGAGGCCAGTTTCTTCTTGAAGTTTCTCCAGAATTTCTTTTGCTAGAACCTTTGAGTCCATCATCTGTAAAGTCTCTTCTGAAATTCTTCTGGGCTTTCCAAACAACTCTTCAATAAAAGCGGTGATTGATTCTCCTTCTAAATTATGCAGTCTTTCAAAACTCTCGCATTCCTTTTGAATTTCTTTTCTTTCCTCGAGCACTTTTTGGATATCTTCTTCAATGCTATCTTGGGATCGATCAGATTTTCCTTGAAACAAGAGGTCTAATTCTTGTCTCAAAATAGACTCTGCTTGGTAGCTTACGATAATCTTTCGAAGAATAGTGTCTCCTTTTCCCTTAAGCATCAAAACTCTAGAGAAGAAGTAGAGGAGTAGTCTATGCTCTTGTTCAACCTCTTGAATATCTTGTCTGGAGTGTAAAAAGCCATAAAACAAAAGTCCAATTCCAAACACTATTATCAATAATGCAGCCACAAATTGACTGCTCTGTTTCAATATTTCAAAACTTTCAAAAAATAACATTCCTCCACAAATGATGAATACACCGGAGCTAAGCAATGCTCCTTGGAAAAATTTTCTTCTTGATTCTTCTTTTTGCCAGATCGGGTCTGGCTTTTTTTCTGTCTTTTCTGACATAGGGTCCTCCTTCGTGAAAATTGCTCTTAAACGTAACACTAAACTGAGCTTTGTGTCAAATGTCTGAATATTAATTGGGCAATAAAAAAGAGTATGCAGAAAATGTGCATACTCTTTTATAGAAATCTACAAAGTAGTTATTTTGCTCGCTTAACCATTCTTACCAGCCACTCATGAAGCGGAACATACTTCTTAAAGTCATTCATAATTTTTTTACGTTACTTTACGCTCTATGGTTGCTCCTGACTGTTTTCAATTGATTCTAGATCTTCATTTGTAGTCCCTAGGGTATCTAAAATCCATATATGTCTTTCGTTGGTGGGTGAGTACTTGCCAACATCAAAACGAAGCATTTCTTCTGGGTTATTTTTTATAACATTCCAAATCTCCATTTAGATACTCATATGCTTGGAATGCACCGTATTGTTCAAAAGTATCGTACCATTTTGTATCGAGGTGTGGAGGATGTTCAAATGATTTCATAATGGGTTTGTTACAATTAGTTTTTCTGTAAAACTCTTTATGTTGTAACAAATTATTGTAAGCAGGGCTAGCTTTTTTAGAGGGTGATCTGTTTTGTAAAATCGTTGACTAAAGGTCTTTTTTGAGGCATACTTACTATGTACTATTTTTAATTTATTTGACGCATATGTGTGGCATTGTAGCGTACGTCGGTGAGAAAAAGGCAACTCCAATTCTCATTGATGGGCTAAAAAGACTTGAGTATAGAGGATACGATTCTGCGGGAATTGCGGTTTTTGGTAAGGAAAAAATTGAGTGTGAAAAAAAGAAGGGGCGCATACGAGTACTTGAGGATTCTCTATCTGTTGATTACCCAGAAGGAAACGCCGGCATTGCCCATACAAGATGGGCTACGCATGGCGCGCCGTCAGACTTAAACGCGCACCCACATTGGGACTGCAACAAGAAAATCCTTATTGTGCATAATGGGATTATTGAGAATTACATTGATTTGCGGAAAAAGTTAAAAAAGGCAGGACATGCTTTTAATACGGAGACTGATACTGAGATACTTGCTCATTTGATTGAAGAGCATTTAAAGAACGAGAAGTCGCTCTTTGAAGCAGTAAGAAAGGCATTAAACGAGGTTCACGGAACCTATGGCATTGCAGTGATGAGTGAGGAGCACCCCGGCGAAATCATTGGTGCAAAAAATGGAAGCCCACTGATTATTGGTATAGGTGATGACGAACATTTTATTGCATCTGATGTTTCTGCGTTGCTGCCGTATACCCGGCGTGTTGTATACCCGCGTGACGGTGAGATTATTAGAATCACTAAAGATGCATTTGAAGTGAGATCAATCAAAAGCAAAGAAGAAGCAACAAGTAAGGTAGAAAAGGTTGAGTGGAGTAGTGACATGGCAACCAAGAAAGGCTATCCGCATTTTATGCTCAAAGAAATATTTGAGCAGCCTTTAGTTATCAGAAACGCCATCGCCGGTCGTATTATCCCTGAAGAAGGGCTTGCTCATCTTGGTGGACTCAATTACACGGTAAAGGAGCTTTTGCAGGTTGATAGAATCATGATCTGTGCGATGGGAACCGCCTATTATGCTGGTCTTGTTGGTAAGTATATGATTGAGGAATTACTTGGGATCCCGGTAGACATAGAAAACGCATCTGAATTTAGATACAAACGGATCATTTTGGGTAAAAACACCATGTCGTTTGTCATAAGCCAGTCCGGTGAAACCGCTGACACCATTGCAGCACTAAGAGAGATTAAAAGAAAGGGACATCGTGTTTTAGGGGTAAGTAACGTTGCCGGTTCAACTATTGCCCGGGACACTGATGGTGGAATATTTGTACACGCGGGGCCGGAAATTGGCGTTGCTTCAACAAAAGCGTTTGTTGCTCAAATTGCGGTGCTGGTGCTTTTTGCGGTCAAAATGGGGAGACACCGTGACATGACGGTTGAGCAAGGAAAAGAAATAACGGAAGCACTTGTAAAAATTCCGGCGCAAATTGAATCGATTTTAGAAAAAAGCGATGAGATCAAAAAAATCGCAGAGAAGTATAAAGACGTTGAAGATTTCTTGTATATGGGAAGAAAGTTTAACTTTCCTATAGCACTTGAGGGAGCGCTAAAGCTCAAAGAGATTTCCTACATTCATGCTGAAGGATACCCGGCAGGCGAGATGAAGCATGGACCTATTGCATTGATTGACAAAACGTTCCCCGCCCTTTTTGTTGCGCCAAAAGACAGCGTGTACGACAAAACAATAAATAATATTCAAGAAATAAAAGCTAGAGAGGGAGACGTGCTTGCGATTGGTTCAGAAAGCGACACTGAGCTTCCAAAAATGGTTGAGGACTTCATTGCTGTACCTGAAACGATCGAGGTGCTTGAACCGCTTCTTACCGTTATTCCGCTTCAGCTGCTTTCGTATCATCTTGCGGTGTTGAGAGAATGTGATGTAGATAAGCCACGAAACTTGGCAAAAAGTGTTACTGTTGAATAATGCTTATGGATACTGATGCTACAACACACGAAGAAATTAGCAAGCGAATTGAAGTTGCAAGAGATCTAGCATATGAGGCGGGAGAGAAATTAAAAGAACTTTATAACACCCATCTTGAAGTTTACCAAAAAGAAGTTTCAGCTGATGAGGTGACAAACGCTGATCATGCTTCAGAGGAAATAATAATACGTGGTATAAAAAAGAATTTTCCTAATGATTCGATTGCATCAGAAGAAGCTGGAAGTATAAGTGGATGGAGAAATATAAAAGGAAACAATTATATTTGGCATGTTGATCCTCTTGATGGTACACGCTATTACAAGGAGAAAAAAGGTGAAGCATTTACAGTAAATCTTGGCTTGCAACTAAGAGACTGCTCAGGTAATTTTGGCATGGTCGGCGGTGTTGTATATGAAGTTTTGAAAGATAATCAATATTACTCGGTTGTTGATAGCGGTGCTTTTCTAAATAATGATAGAATCCAAGCTTCTTCCTGCACAGAAGTAAGTAAAGCGTCAGTAATAGTTGAAGAACCAGAAAAAAAGTTCGCAGGGCAAACAGATTTTGAGGAGTTTTCAAAAAAAATGCAAAAAGACCTTGAAGAAGTCCAAAAAAAAGTAAAAAACTACCTAAGTTTGCATTTAGGGTCATGGAGTATTTGTCAGGTTGCGCGTGGTCAGTATGATGCATATATTGATTTTTCAGGATCAACAAGGATTTACGATGTCGCGCCTGCTATTGTCATACTTACAGAGGCCGGCGGCACCATACATAATCTTGGCAAAAATAAATCACTTCCCCGATTAGTCGCAACCAACGGAAAACTAAATTTTGATTTTCTTAAACATGATTAAAGCACTCGCACCAACCAGAATTGATCTTGCCGGTGGCACGCTCGACATGCCTCCACTCTTTTTGTTTCATGAATTTGGACTGACAATAAATATCGCAATCGATCTCTACGCTGAGGTAACTTTAGAAGAAGTAGAGGGAGAAGGTGGAGACTTTGAATTTTACTCGAAAGATCTTGATAGTAGGGAGCAGTATGGATCGATTGAAGAAATGAAAAATAAACCTAAAGGCACACTTGAGTTACTTACCCGAACAGTCGGTTACTTTGAACCAAAAAAAGCACTCAGAGTAACAACCGATATTCATCTTCCAAAAGGATCGGGCCTTGCCGGTTCAAGCGCACTTATGATTGCACTGGTTGGTGCGCTTAACCACCACACAAAAAGAGGATTAAGTAAGCCAGAAATGCTAACTATTGCAAAGAGCATAGAAACGCAGCTCATAAAGGTGCCGACCGGATTTCAAGATTATTACCCTGCTCTCTACGGAAGCCTCACTTTTTTATGGCTTACCGTCCGTGGCAACAAGAGAGAAGAGCCCAGTCTTAAGAAAGAATTTTTGGATGAGCTGCAAGAAAAACTAATACTTGTCTATACCGGCGAGCCTCATTTTTCTGGCACAAACAATTGGCAGATTTTTAAGGACCATATAGATGGTAATAAAGAAGTGATACAAACAATGCAAAATATTAGACAGACAGCAGAAAAGATGAGAAAAGCATTGCTTGCAGAAGATATAGATAGGTTTGCTGACGTGTTAAACGAGGATTGGGAGAACAGAAAAAGACTGTCCCCGGGAGTAACAACGGATCAAATCGAGTCGCTCATTACGGTCTCAAAAGAGCACGGCGCGCGTGCTGCTCGCGTATGTGGGGCAGGTGGTGGTGGGTGTATGGTCGTGCTTGCGAAGGATGATCCGGACGAGTTAAAGGAAGTGCTCAAGAAAAATGGCGCGCGTATTCTTGATTATAGGTTTGACTACAAAGGGCTTACAATCGAAGAAATATAAATAAAAAATATGGACGAGAAAAAAACAATTGTAGTAAGGCCGGCAGAAGAGATGGATTTGAGTGATATTATCACCATTGGGGTAAACGCTTTCCCTAATGATTTTAAAGATCGTGATGAAGCAGCGGAATGGATTATGGCAAACTATAAAGCGTATCCGCGTATTCAGTATTTTGTTGCTGAGGAAGAGGGGAAGATTTTAGGCTATGCAAGCTGGATGTATATAGGTGGGTTTAGATCAGGCGTTATAGAACTTGATCAAATCGGTGTGCATTCTGATGCACGGGGAAAGGGGCTTGGTAAACTCTTACTCATTGATTCTTTTGAAGATATTAAGCGCTTCTCAAAAGAGGATTTAGAAGTCAAAATACGTCTCGTTAAGATTAGTACGGCAACGACGAATAAGGCAAAAGCATTTTATGAAAAAAACATAGGAGCTAAAGAGGAAGTTGTCATAAAAGACTATTTTTACGGAGAGGATGAAGCGTTGCTCTTTAGACGGTTTGATAAAGACGAATAATAAAGACTTTGCGCATGACAAAAACAATTATTGTTGCAGCGGCAGGGAAGGGAACACGCATGGGGGAACTCACTAAAGATATCCCTAAACCACTTATAAAGGTTCTTGAAAAACCGTTTATTTTTTATTTACTTCAAAACATAAAAGAAGCGGGTTTTGAGAATATCATTGTAGTAACAGGATATAAGGCGGAAAACCTTGAGACGTATTTAAAAGAGTACGATCCAAAAATCCAAACGGTACATCAGTTTGAGAAAGTTGGCACTGAGTATTACGGAACTCTGGGGCCACTAAAGGCAGCGAAGGAATACATTTCAGATGCATGTGTGTGGGTTAACGGTGACAATCTCTATTCTCCGCAAGATCTCAGTGCACTAGCTTCATACAATGACGACTATACGTATGTTTCCGGGATGAAACACAAAAGCCCGTCTCAGTATGGTGTACTCAAATGTCAAAATTCTTTCTTGGAAGACATTGTTGAAAAGCCCAAAGAGTTTGTGTCAGACATTATTAATGTGGGTCTATACAAATTTACTACTGAGGTGTTTTCTGTTTTGGGTGATGTTTCCAAGTCAGAAAGGGGAGAATATGAGCTTGTTGACGCGCTTAAAATTCTTGCAGAAAAAAGGCGTGTAAAAGTGCACATGATTCAAAAATATTGGTATGATTTTGGTTCTCCGGAAGACATATCTATTGTTGAAGCGTTTCTAAAAAACTAATGAAAGAACTTCGTTTACTATCCGATGTAGCTTCTGTGTTAAAAAAAGGCGGCGTTGTTGCATTTCCTACCGAGACGTCGTATGGGCTTTTGTGTAATGCATATAATGAAAAAGCGATAGATGCAGTGTATACAATAAAAGGAAGAGGTAAGGAGAGTCCTTTGTCTCTTCTCATCAAAGATGTAAAAATGGCAGAGGAATTATGTGAAGTAGATGAAAGAACAAAAAAAGTGTTCAATGAGTTCTACCCTGGTCCTGTGACAATAATTCTTCCCGCAAAAAAAACAATCCATGGGGTAACGTACAAAAATACAAACGCAATACGTGTTTCATCAAAAAAAGAAGTTAAAGATTTGTTTGAAAAAATCACTTTTCCCTTATCTGCAACATCAGCTAATGTAAGAGGAGAAAACGATCTTTACAGTGACTTGGAAGTTGTGAGAACATATAAAAGAAGGGATAATACTCCTGATGCGCTTTTCCTTGGAGGCACGCTTCAAAAAAGGAAACCATCAACAATTATTGATCTTTCAGGAGAAAGTATTCAATTGACACGAGAAGGAGAAATTCCTTTTGGGCATATAAAACAAACGTTAGACGAATGACATACTGACAAAACAAAAATAGAGTGAGTATAATATGATTTTACTAGATGACAAGCAGATAATTTTAGAAAGGGTTTGACTATGAGCTACCTACAAAAAAACGACAGAAAAATATACAATTTGATTGAGCAAGAAAAGAGAAGACAGCTAACAACCATAAGGCTTATTCCCTCAGAGAATTATGTTTCTCAAGCGGTACTTGAGGCTGTTGGATCAGTGCTAACAAACAAGTATTCTGAAGGATATGCAAAGAGGAGGTATTATCAGGGGCAAAGCATAATAGATGAGATAGAAGAGCTTTCAAAGAGTCGTGCTGAGAGATTGTTTGAGATGCCTCATGCAAACGTTCAGCCGTATTCAGGATCACCGGCAAATCTAGCCTGTTATCTCGCGCTTTTAAAACCAGGTGATACCATTATGGGTATGACACTTACGTCAGGCGGACATTTAACGCATGGCTCGTCGGTTAGCTATACCGGTAAACTTTTTAAGGTTGTCCCCTATACTGTTTCAAAAGAAACGGGCAGACTTGATTTTGATGAAATCAGAGCGATTGCAAAAAAAGAGAAACCAAAATTGATTATTGCCGGCTTTACCGCGTATCCTAGAAAGGTTAGTTTTTCTAGCTTTCAAAAAATTGCCAAAGAAGTTGGTGCTTTTTTGCATGCTGATATTTCGCATATTGCAGGACTCGTTGCTGCAGGCGTTCATCCTTCTCCGGCTGGTCTTGCTGACACTGTTGTTGCTACAACACATAAAACGCTTAGAGGACCAAGAGGAGCGCTCATTCTTTCAAAGAAAATGTATGCAAAGAGTATAGATAAAGCCGTGTTCCCGGGTCTTCAAGGTGGTCCCCATAACAATACAACCGCGGCAATTGGTGTAGCACTTAAAGAGGCGTCTAGAGCTGATTTTAGAAAATATGCCGAGCAGATAATCAAGAATGCAAAGACACTTGCAGAAGGACTCACAAAGAAAGGATTTACACTCGCAACTGGAGGAACCGACAATCATCTAGTTCTTGCTGATGTTTCCACACGTGATATTACCGGAAAAGAAGCAGCCATTGCTTTAGAAAAAGCAGGAATCATTGTGAATTACAATACGATTCCATTTGATGAAAGACCGCCAATGGACCCTTCAGGGATACGTCTGGGGTCGCCTGCGGTGACGACAATTGGCATGAAGGAAGCTGAGATGAAACTAATTGTAAAGTGGATTTCAGAGGTGCTTAATAATCATAATAGAGAATCAAAGTTAAGAAAGATTGGCAAGGAAGTTGCAGCATTCATGAAAAATTATCAGTACTATTAGTATAATGATAGATCGTATTATCTGATACGAAGCCGAAGTGGCGGAATTGGTAGACGCGCACGGTTCAGGGCCGTGTGACCTTTTAGGTCATGTGAGTTCAAGTCTCATCTTCGGCACGTCGGAACAATATTCCGGGTTACGTCAATCCCTCCGCTACGCTACGGAATTGACTCCACCCTCCATATTGTTCCTCCTCTTCCCCATGAAATCAGAATTTAATGGGGACCCCTTAAGTTCCTAAACAACATTCCAGTTTGCGTATATCCCTTCGCAAAGCCTCCGGGGATCTCGTAGCTTAACCTGTAAGCATGGAGATCCCGGCTCAGTCTTCGGAAAGACTGTCCGGGATGACAGCACCACTTCCTTTATATGACAGGTTTTTGAAGAATTAACAATTTCCATAAAAGTCTTACCTTAAGCATGTTTTGAAGATGAAGTTTATTTACTTTCTTTCAGTAATATAACTCGTAATTGAAAATGGCACATTCAGAAACCCCCTCCTTCATCCCACCCCAAGAACAAGAAACCCCCTCTAACCTAGAAAAGTGGCTCTCTTCTGAACTCCCCAAACAATACGAAGAAAAAGCAAAGATCCTAAACGAACTGGGTCTCTTAGAAATCCTCCCTGAATGTGGAGAGATAGGAATCGTAGGTATTGACGGTAAAGAGTATCCGTTACCAAGCGAGGAACAGATTAAAGAAGAAATACTTACAAATAGAGAAGTCTTTGAAACCAAGATGAAGCAAGGCTTCACTGAGCTCGAGATTACTCCGTTTGCGCTGCCGCTTGAGAGACTTATTCACACAACCAAAGAAACCATTCTCAAACATCACAAAGAAGAAAAACTTTTTGGTACTATGAAGAATCAAGAAGATGAGTCAGAGCCGCTAGAACCGCTTGAGCTTAATGAAGATGAGCCACTCTTTGTGTGGGAAGAGTTCAAAGATGCAGATACCAATGGAACACTCGCTTATTATCCCAAAGAGTTCTCAGAAAATCATCAAGGATTCACCAAACAAGAGCTGCTTGATGCATCAAGAGAAACTCCATTTCCTGGCTTTAACGTTTATTTCAGAGAAAAAGATGTTAATCTTCGAGAAGATCGAAAAAGACAAATGCAAGAGAATAGAAGACAATTTGACATAGGTAAATCTTCAGAAGAATATCTCAAAATCCTCCAAACGCAAGAAGAATACCAAAGCGAACACGGTCAAACTCCCGAAGACTGGTTCACTCTCTTTCTAACCCATCTCAAAAAAACCAACCAAGTAATTGATGACGCGCAAGGAAATGGAAGCGATAATCTGCTTATTGGTTCATATAGTTCTGCTTCCGGCAATGTGGGCAATGTGGGCTGGAGCCGTCTTTTTCGACAGTCTTCTCTGAGCGGGTATGGTTCAGAAGTTCAAGATTCAAATAGCTGCGTTCATACCGTGGTAAGAATTCCACCTCTTAATGCTTGAGCCTTGGTTAAATTCATAACTCTTAAGTTAAGCCAGTATGGCATTGAAGAGAATGCCTGAAAATTGAGCTTTAGAAATTGAAAATTAAGCAATTATGCCCTCTCCTTCACTAGAAGAAATAAACAATCTTCGCAAGAAAAACCTTCGCCCTGTCGTCGTCGGTTGTTTTTTATATGAGAAATCAGTTCTTTTTGTGTATAAAGAAAAGCATGAGCTCTGGCAACTACCCCAAGGAGGTATAGAGAATAAAGAAGAACTTGAAGATGCATTTGTTAGAGAAATGAGTGAGGAACTGGACAGTACCTTCGTTAAAAAGGCAGGGCCGTGTCAGTATAGTGGTCAAGACGTGCTCGAGTTTCCGACTCATCTACATGGTTCAAGAAGTCTTGTTACTGATGAAGGTGAAGAAGTAATCATGGAGGGGAAAGCGTATCTATTTTGTAAGTCGGAAGTGAATACAAAAGAACTCGATATTTCGCAAACCGAGTTTGATGAATACAGATGGGTTCCTTTGGCTGATGCAAAAGAATTTGTCTATGACACGATTTATCAAAAAGGAAAACAGCGGGTGACTATTGAAGCACTTAGCGCACTTATTAAAAGCTAATTCTGTGTTGGCTTTCTAATTGCATTCCCAAACCAAAAAAGATATAATGATTGTGCTTAAAAAAACGAGAACTACATGGCGCGCGTCATTGCAGTCGTCAATCAAAAAGGCGGTACCGGGAAAACAACAACGTCGGTGAATCTTGCGTGTGCCCTTGCAGAAAAGGGTAAGTTTGTGTTGCTTGTTGACCTTGATCCACAAGCAAACGCGGGAAGTGGTCTTGGCATAGAAGCAGATCCAAAAAGGGGTACACTCTATAATGCTCTCATTGAGGGGGCCGCACCATCAAACCTAATATATGAAACAAATGTTGAGGGAAGTCTCCACGTTATTCCTGCTGAGCAAGATTTATCCGGAGGTCAAATCGAGATGGTTAATATGGAAGACAGGGAGTTTCTGCTTAAAAATGCGCTTCTTGAAATTCGAAACGATTATGACTACATCATTATAGATTGTCCGCCAAGTCTTGATCTGTTGACGCTCAATGCACTTACTGCGTCTGACGAGATCATTATTCCCGTTCAGTGTGAATACTATGCGCTCGAAGGACTCTCACAGCTTTTAAACACCATTAAACTCGTTAAAGAAAATCTTCATCCTGACCTCAAGGTACTCGGTGCATTACTTACCATGTATTATAGGCGTATTAGGCTTTCAGAAGATGTAGTTTCAGAAGTGCGTAACAACTTTCCATACTTTGTATTCAAAACAGTCATCCCAAGGAATATTAGATTAGCCGAGGCACCCAGTTTTGGTCAATCGGTGCTAACGCTTGCCGGGTGGTCAAAAGGGGCAAAGGCATACAGAAAATTGGCAGATGAAGTCATTAACACTAACGCTAAATAAACATGGACTCAACACAAAATCAACCAGAAAACAAAAATGCTTCAGCGTCAAAAAAGGTTGGCCTAGGACGAGGCCTCTCCACCCTTATTCCTCAAAGAAAAGAACGTATGTCCACTGAGGTTGCAAAAAAGCCCGATAGGTCACTAAGCAGTATTGTTGAAATCGATATTTCAGCAATTGAAAAAAATCCTCACCAGCCCAGAAAAGAGTTTAACGATGATAAACTGAGGAGTCTTGCCGGATCAATCAAAGTGCATGGTATTATGCAACCGCTCGTGGTGTCAAAAAAAGAAGACAACTCGTACCAGCTTATAGCAGGTGAGCGGCGGCTTCAGGCATCTAAACTTGTGGGACTTAAGACAGTGCCGGTAGTTATTCGGGCTGTCTCAGAACAGGAGAAACTTGAACTTGCACTGATAGAAAATGTTCAACGTCACAATCTTAATCCTATTGAGGAAGCACATGCGTATACAGTGCTCATGAATCAGTTTAACTTAACACAAGAAGAAATAGGTGTGCGAGTTGGCAAAAAACGGTCATCGGTTGCAAATACGCTGAGGCTTCTTTCTCTTCCGGATGAAATCAAACAAGCACTTTCAAAAGAGGTGATTAGCGCGGGACATGCAAAGGCGCTCCTGAGTATAGAAAACGCAAAGGACCAGCTGATTTATTTTCATAGAATTCTCGATGCTCATCTTTCTGTTCGTGAAGCGGAGAGTAGCATAAAAAAGAAAAAAGAAAACAAAATAACTGTAAAACCAGAAAAATCTCCTGACATTATTGCACTTGAGCAAAAAATTCAGGAAAAGATGGGGACTAAAGCAAAAATTCGAATAAACAAAAAAGGTGGAGAGGTTGCGCTTTCCTTTTATTCTCCTGAAGATCTAAAGGAGATAACTGACAGTTTGCTCTCGTAAAATTGTTGGTGCAATTCATGAATTATACCAACAATTTTGACAATAACACCACATTTATGAACCCAGAGCACCCTTCCTACCTCCCACCCCAAGAACAAGAAACCCTCTCTAACCTAGAAAAGTGGCTCTCTTCTGAACTCCCCAAACAATACGAAGAAAAAGCAAAGATCCTAAACGAACTGGGTCTCTTAGAAATCCTCCCTGAAAGCGGAGAAATAGGAATCGTCGGTATCGATGGTAAAGAGTATCCATTTCCAAGCGAAGAACAGATCAGAGCAGAAATCTTCAAAAACCCGGAAACAAAAGAACTCTTTGAAACCAAGATGAACCAAGGCTTTACTGAGCTTGAAATCACTCCATTCGGTTTGCCGCTTGAGAGACTGATTGACGCTGCAAAGAAAACTATCCTTAAACACTACAAAGAAGGAACGCTCTTTGGTACCAGAAAGAATCAAGATGATGAGTCAGAACCTTTGGAACCGCTTAAGCTTGATGAGAATGTACCGCTCTCTATCTGGGAAGAGCTCAAAGACGCGGATACCACAGGAGAACTTATCTACTACCCTCAGGAATTCTCAAAAAACCACCACGGAAAAACGAAGCAAGAGCTTCTTGATGCCTCGAGAAACTCTCTTTTTCCCGGCTTCAATGTTTATCTCAGAGAAAAAGACATCAACATTCCACAGGGAGGACAAGGGAAAACCCAAGGAAACAGAAAACAACTCGAAGCAGGAAAATCCTCAGAAGAATACCTTAAAATACTCCAAACACAAGAAGAATATCATCACGAATCTGGCCAAACATCCGAAGACTGGCTGACACTCTTTACAACACACCTCGAAAAAACCAATCAAGTGATTGATAATGAAGAAGAAGGATGTTCTGATCGTCTTATCGGTTCGTATAATTTTGTTACAAAATCTGTGCCCGACGCATATTGGGATTGTATTGATCGGCATGTTCTCCTGGATTGGGATGCTCCTACGGTACATGATCCGAGTGGCGGTGTTCGTACCGTAGTAAGGATTCCCCCTTTGAGGCTTGCTTCTTAACTTTCTTATTTTTGAATTCTATTTTCTAACCACGTTTATCACTCCATCTATCTGCTCCACTTTCTCAATAATGTGGAACAAATGTGAAACGTTTTTAATCTCAAACGCTACAGAAAGAATGACGATGTCGTTCTTTGTTTTTGCTTTCAAAGAAAGATCGGTGATATTTACTTTGTTCTCAGAAAACATGGTAGAGACATCTTTAAGCAAACCCACGCGATCAAGTGAATGAATATCAATATGAGCAATGCTGAGTGCAGTAGGCTTTCCTTCCCAGTGGGCACTCAAGATACGTGCTTCCTCATCTTTTTTAGTAAGCTCAGGGCAGTCTGCTTTATGAATGCTTGCTCCATGTTGTCTGGTAATGTATGCTTTGATTTTATCTCCCAAAACAGGATTGCAGCACCTGGCGATATTAGTAAGAATACCGCGTTCACCTTCAATAATGGCACGTGGTGTCTCAGCTCGGCTAAAGAATAGGAATTGTTTGCGTGGCCTAATCTGAAGTATATCCTTTTCCGAAAAAAGAGTGCGTATAACCCGATCAACAGGAAGATCTCCTTGGCCCAGTGAAATAAGGAGACTATCAAAATCCTTAAAGTTAAGTGTTTTTGCAGCACGTTCTTTTTTTGCCTTCCAAATCTTTTCTATCGTTGTTCCCTTGAGACGTACCAATCTTCTGTTGAGAAGTGCTTTTCCGTCCTCTACATTGCGTTCTTTGTGTGATTTCTTGAACCAATTTTTAATTTTTGTTTTTGCTGAATTTGTTTTGACAAAATTCAGCCAATCGTGGCTGGGCTTTTTTATGGGGCCGGTGGTTATTTCAACCACATCACCGTTTTCAAGTAGTGAATCAAGCGTGACGATTCTTTCATTGACTTTAGCACCAATGCATTTGTGGCCGATGTCCGTGTGAATCGCATATGCAAAATCAATTGGTGAAGCTCCTTCAGGAAGATCAAGAACTTCTCCTTCCGGCGTAAACACAAAGATTCTGTCTGTGAAAAAATCAATGCGGAGCGATTTTTTAAATTCCTTAGTATCACTGAGTTCTTTTTGCCATTCCGCGAGTTGCTTTATCCACGTGTGTTTTTCAAAGGGAGCTTTTCTCCCTTGTTTTGGCTTACCCGCTTCATCGTAATACCAATAGGCGGCAACGCCGTATTCTGCTTCGTAGTGCATCTTGAGCGTTCTGATTTGAACCTCTGCAATTTGACCTTGAGGTGTAATGAGGGTGGTATGGAGTGATTGATACCCATTAGCTTTAGGCGTAGCTATGTAGTCTTTTATACGGCCTATTAGCGGTTTGTAGTGGTTATGGATAATGCCGAGTGCCTTGTAACAATCAGAGACGTTTGACACAATAAGTCTCACGGCGACTAGATCATAGATTCGGTTGATGTTTCTGTCGTACCGTGCAAGTTTTTTATACAGGCTCATAAGTCCTTTGATACGTCCATGTATTGCAACCGGTTCAATTTTTTCTGCTTCTATATTTTCTTTAAGAGCCTGTTCAAAGTCGGATAAAAACTCTTCTTTTTCTGGAATTGCCTTTTCTCGTATCTCTTTTGTCCATTCGTATTCTTCAGGTAAGATATAGGGAAATGCAAGATCCTCAAGAGCGCCTTTTATCCAACCCATACTGAGCCTAGACGCAAGCGGTACGTAAATATCTAACGTTTCTTGTGCAATCCTTTTTTGATCTTCTTTAGGGAGACCCTCGAGCGTCTGTAAGTTATGAAGTCTATCTATAAGCTTAATGATAAGTACCCTAACATCTTGAGCCATCGCGAGAAACATTCTCCGTAAGTTTTCTGTGGAGTAGTCCTCCAAATTATCTTTAAAGCGTATTTTTTTTAACTTGGTAAGTCCTGTTACAATAGTGGCAACCTCTTTGCCAAATAGTTTTTCGATTTTACTGATAGAAACGTTAGAATCCTCAACAACATCATGAAGCAGCGCGGAGCAGATAGTTGCTGCACCAAAGTGGAGCTTCGCAAGAGGTAGCGCAACTGAGAGAGGATGAACAATATAGTCTTCTCCCGTTGCTCTTTTTTGGCCTTTATGGGATTTTGTTGCAAACTCAAGAGCACGTTTGATTTTCTCAACCTCTTTTGGCTTTAAGTACTTCTCGGTTGTTTTAAGGAGATTGTCTCCAAGCATGCATTTTTTCTAACTACTATTTCTAGGCGCTTCGCAGTATATCAAAAAAGAGTATTTTTGAAAATACTCTTTCATTATAGACGACCAACCAGATTATTGAAAGTTAAACTACGGGGGAAACTATTTCTTTTTTGCTTTAGCCTTTGGACAGTCTTTGTTTGAACATCTAGTGGTCTTCTTAGCGGCATGTACCATAAGACTTTCACAGTCTGGACACTTTTTTCCCGTTGGCTTTTGCCAGAGAGCATGTTTACAGTCTGGATAGGTGTTGCATGCATAAAAAACACGACCTTTTTTTGATTTCTTTTCTACGATTTCTCCCTTGTTACATTTTGGACAGGCAACACCCGTTTTTTTCTCAATTCTTTGAATACTTTTACAATCAGGATATTTTGAACAGCCAAGAAATTGTCCATAGCGGCCGTGTTTTACAACCATCTTTGAACTACACTTTTCACATGTTGCATCAGAAAACTCTTCTTGTACTTCTTTGTCTTTGCCAAAGGGCTTGGTGTTTTTACACTCTGGATAATTTGAGCATGCCATGAATCTTCCAAATCGTCCCATTTTAATAATCATGGGTGATTGACACTTTTCACATTTCTCGTCGGTTTTTTCTTCGGTGAGCTCTTTTTTGCTGACCTCCTTTTCCTTCTTTTTGAGGTTTTCCATAAAAGGAGTATAAAATTCCTTGACCACGGGGACCCATTCCTTTTCATTCCGAGCAATCTTATCTAAGTCTTCTTCCAGATTTGCGGTAAAGGTATAATCCACTGTCTGGGGAAAGTGTTTAACCAAGAGATTGGTTACCAAAATACCGGTGTCAGTCGGTTTAAATGTACCCGTTTCCTTTTCTACATAGCCACGTTGCTGAATGGTACCAATAGTCGGTGCGTACGTAGAAGGCCTGCCAATACCGTATTCCTCAAGTGTTTTGACGAGCGTTGCTTCAGAATACCGTGGAGGTGGTTCGGTAAAATGCTGCTCTTTTTTAAGTTCACTAAGATTTACAGGCTCACTTTCTGAAAGCTCAGGCAGGAGTGTTTCTTCAAAAAATGAACCATTGTTCTCATTGCCGCGGGTGTACGCTCTGGTGTACCCATCAAATTTTATAAGATTTCCATTTGCCCTAAAGGTATATGAATTTTCGTTTTTAGTTTTTGTCTCAATATCTACGCGCGTTGCATCGAGCAATGCTTCCTTCATCTGACACGCAATGGTTCTCTTCCAAATGAGATCGTACAGTCTCAGCATATCTCGCTCTAAGTAGTCTTTTACATCCTCAGGCTTTCTAGAAAGCATTGTTGGTCGTATTGCCTCATGTGCCTCTTGAGCATTTTTTGATTTCTTCTTATAAAATCTGGGAGAAGGCAGTGCATATTCTTTGCCAAACGTTTTAGTTATAACGGTTGACGATTCTAAAAGAGCCTGCTTAGAGAGATTGACTGAGTCAGTACGCATATAGGTAATGAGACCCGTTTGCCCTTTACCGGTGTTAATACCTTCATAGAGCTTTTGTGCCAGGGTCATTGTTTTTTTTGCAGAGAAATGAAGCTTATATGCCGCGTCTTGTTGCAAAGTACTCGTAATAAATGGCGGCGGCGGTGTCCGTTTGCGTTCTTTCTTTTCTATACTCGTTATCTTGTAGGAAGCACCTGCAAGATCCGATTCAATTTCTTTTGATTCTTTTTCATTTTCTATGGCAAGCTTTTTGAGCGTCTTACCGTTTCTTTTGACAAGCTTAGCTTCAAAGGGCTTTTTATCGTCATCTACTTTTGTAAAAATGCCCAGGAGCGTCCAATATTCTTCTTGGTTAAATGCATCTCTCTCTTGTTCTCGCTCAACCACTAGACGAACAGCAACGGATTGCACGCGTCCGGCAGAAAGGCCATAACGAATCTTCTTCCATAAGAAGGGAGAAAGTTTATATCCCACAATGCGATCAAGAACGCGCCGCGCCTGTTGCGCATCAACGAGGTTCATATCAACATGACGCGGGTTTTCTAAGGCGTCAGTGATAGCATTTTTGGTTATTTCATGAAATACAATGCGTTTTGAAGTTTTTGGATCAATGTTTAAAAGATGAGCTAGATGAAAGGCGATTGCTTCTCCTTCGCGGTCTTCATCCGTTGCGAGGATAATTTCTGACGATTTTTCTGAGTCTTTTTTTAGAGATGCAATAGTCTTTTTTGCTTTTGCAGGAACGGTGTAGGTAACATCAAAATTCTTTTTGACATCAATGCCAAGTTTACTTTTTGGCAAATCACGAATATGTCCATACGATGATTTAACAATATAGTCCTTGCTTAAAAAACGCGAAATAGTTTTTGCTTTTGTAGGGGACTCAACAATAACGAGGGTCTTTTTGGACATAAAAAATAGTTTGATTTAACACATATATGATACAAAACATAGTGGTTTTTATTTCTTTTGTCAAATGCGTGCTCATATATGTCTATCCTTGACGATTATTCATTGACTTACAGAAATAAATAGCGGATACTGATACGAATGATTTTGAAATCTTGAAGAGGAGGATGAAATGATAAACATGATTGGTGCGATAGTCGCCATAAAATTAGAAGCGATTATTACTGGTACGTTGGATTTTAGTAGTCATCATCCATATGGTACTACACGTATAGATTTAAGAAATGCATTTTTTACGTATCCTGTGAATGGTGGAATTGCAAGTCAGCATTGGCGTGATATCGCTTTGGGAGGGCAATGTTTAGAACCATTCAAGACAGCATTTGAGAAATTACTACAATCTAGCACGTGTGGCGAAGCAGTTGCATGCGAATTTGATGGTATGCAAATGCATGGCCCACCAATGAACAAAGGACGTTTAACAAGCCCGGTAATTGAGGTTAGAAGGATCATTTTTGGGGTTAAGAGATTCTCTAAGAGCTAAGGAGATATGCAGTGAAAGTACGTAACAAAAAAATGAGAGCATTTCTAACGTTTAGTTCTAAGCAAATTAGTCACAAAATTACCGAAGGACGTTTTACGGTGATAACTATTCAATGGAACTCATTAGTCCTGGATATTTCTCATGCTGTTTTACAAGGACCTCCATGTGGAGAGGTTAACTTTTCGTGTCTCGCACAATTAGGCGGTGTTGAAGGCGTATTATCTGAATACGTTGTTGATAAAAAGGGAGAGCGCTATATTGAACTATGTGTTGTCAAAGGTGAGATTGTGATCCAGGGGGATGGCGGTGAAGAATGTACTATGCTTTGCGATTTATCACCAATACTAAAAGCGGAAGTGGTACAATTAATATCAAAAGATTAGAGATTCTTGCTCCCAAAGCGGCAAGAATCTTTTTTGTTACCGTGATTTTTTTACGCCTACTCGTTTACAGTATTCTCGTATTACGCATGAGCTGCATCTTGGACTAACAGGCGTGCACACTGACTGACCATACGCAACGAGCAAGTAGTTAAACTCTATCCAATACTTCTTTGGAAGCTTCTTTTGAAGACGCATTTCTGTTTCAAATGGTGTTTTTGTTCTGATATATCCCCATCTGTTTGGAATACGATGCACATGCGTGTCGACGCAAATCGCAGGAATGTTAAATGCCTTTGAAAGAACAAGGTTAGCCGTTTTTCTGCCAGTACCCGGGAGATCTAAGAGTTCTGCGCGCGTTTTTGGAGCAGTGTCATTGTACTGAGTATGGATAATGCGAGCCACGTTCTTAATGTTTTTTGCTTTGACATTGTAAAATCCTATAGGATAAATAAGTTTTTTCAGTTTTGTTTCAGGGAGCAGTATAATTTTAGATGGTGTAGAGGCAATGGAGAAAAGCCTCTTTGTCACCGCTGCTGTTGTTTCATCCTT
>JAHISJ010000024.1 GCA_018818205.1 Patescibacteria group bacterium | reverse complement strand
GGAATAAATTCTACTATTTGAGATAAAACGTACTTTCCTTGATTCATGTATATAATTAGTAAATTGATAGTCTATTTACTAATTATATACATGAATCAATTCAAATCGAAAAATGATCTAATCTTCAGTTTTTGGCTTATACTATTTATTTATCGATGTTCGGGAGGTGTTTAACCGGACACTAGTGCGTTTCCATATATCAGAAGTCTATTGTTGCATAGTAGAAATAAATTTCTGACATACTATATTAGCGGATACAAATTTAATTTTCATTTCTTGTTTGGTCGATAATTATATCGATTAGATCTAGATGCTTAATAATATCTCCCGAACGATCTCGATCGTTTTCTATATGATTTTGGTGACCAATATACTCACACGTTCGTCTTAGCAAGGCCCTCATGAGTAATTGGTCAAAATCTTGAATGTCTTTACATAGATCAATAATTGAAACGTCAGCTCCCTCGTATACAAGTGCATCAATAATCATTATCGCAATTGCAAAGTCTGCAGGTCTAAAGTATGGGCTGAAATCAATTATTGCCGGCGTGAGCTTGCGATCAAATAATATATTTCCAGTACCCCAATCACCATGAATGAGCTGATTTGGCAGTTCATTTTTCTTGAGAAGGCTAACTATTCTTTGTAACGGTTTATTGGTTAGTTCAAAATCGGGAAGTGGTAATTCTCCCCAGGCAATGTTGTCCGCAACTGACCAGACATCATTTTTCTTATCAAAAAAATCCGGTTTTGGTATCCCGAGAAGTGCCTTGTGAAATATTTTGCTTATTTTGATAGCTTCAGCATAATTGCCATTCATATGCCTTCCCTCAACAAATAAGCTTGCCGTCCATCCGTTTAAAACCCACAAATTATTTTGCGTACGAATTGGTTTTGGGACACGAAATTCGTCACTAGCTAGATTGTTATTAATATCTGCAATCCATGATGCTTCAACCGAGTCGTTTGTCGGTTTTAGCACAACATCACCAACTCGATAGGATGTACCTTGGCCACCAGTGAGGAGAACAGGCTCACCTGAAACTCCAAATGCTTTCATTGTATCTTGACTTGGAATACTAGTATTCATGTCTGTTTATGTCGAGATTACTGCTAAAAAAGTTTATTTCAGATAACGTTGGCTATATCCAAAGTTTACTTAGTGCGGTAGTGAAAGTGAATTTTGGATACAGCTAGTTAGGCGATGCGCCAAAAATTTATTTCCTTAATTTCAACAATTTTCGGGGGCGTTCTACTGTACAAAATCAAAGAAACTTTTTGCATCAATGGTTTTTCCATAAAGCATGGGCCAATAGAATTCTCTCATTATTATTATCAGTTTTTGTCTGATAGGTACATCAGTTGTTTCAACCAAATCTTTGAGAATGAGATAATTATACCCTTTGGAAAATCCTCCTTGTATTGTTGCATGAACACATCCATCTCCCAAAACCCCGGTGGGGATAAGATACTTTATTTTTTTATTTTTTAAAGTCTTATCGAGCTGAGGATTAACAAAAGCATCATAACTGTTTTTTTCAAGAACAATATCATTTTTTTCAGGACTGATTTTATAGAATTCATCGGAGAATTTTCTGACTTTGCCTGAATAAATGTTTCTTGAATAAAAACAAACAGCAGGATCTTTGTAAAACTCGATAAGATTTTTTGCTAAATTTTTTTTATCCCATGGTGTGCTTTTGATATAAATAATATTTCCGCCAGCAGATTTATACTCTTTGATAAATTGCTGGAGTTTTGGAACCATCTTGCGGATTTTCCCAAAGGTTACATTCCCTTTTTTTATCTCACAGGTAGGATGAGTCCATGCGTTTGTAACATCAATAACAAGGAGTGCAGTTTCTTTGATTTTGATTTTAGGATTCATTACTTTAGACATATTGTTTGAAGTATATAAAAGTTATCTTGCGTAGCCCCGAAAAATTATTTCACTTGACTAGCTTCAAACCGAAACTACATACGGTTAACCACACCGACATTAATACTTTAACTGAACAAATCTCATAACATTTCTTCACCAAAAACCGTCCACGGAATCTTTGGAAATAACATTCACCACAAGAGCTATGAGAAAAGCGTTAAGCATCCTCTCTAATCATATCATAAAGAAGCTCAAACTGAAGATACCCGGCTGCTTTGTTAAAGTGTCCTGCATTAGCAACAAGCGTTAGATCGGTTCCGAGATGCTTTGCCAATTCCTCACCATTCCCCAGACAAACATACGGATCATTGTCTGAATGAAAAACGAAGAATTTTTTAGCATGCCTTCTTATTTTAGCCCACTCAAAAGGATGTCCAATGAATGGTTGGTCTCCTTTATAATTTTTTACGGGCACAACACCTATTGGTGCAGATACGCAATATGCTGCTTTAATAATAACCTCGTATCTTTCTAAAACTTTTAGTAAAAAAGTACCGCCAATGCTATGCCCGATAAGTAGTGTATCAGAATTATAAAAATCTTTGTACTTTTCAAAAACCGAAAACCAATTTTCAAAACTTTGGTCTTCTGGAATGGGGAACTGAGGAACAATCACGTTATAACCAAGTGCCTCTAGTTTTCCCTTTAGCCAGGGAAACCAATTTTCTTCAGGATATCCATCAGTTCCATGAAAGATGAATGCGTTTGTCATATCCTTGTGTTACTTATATAAATGGAATGAAAAATTATCGCTAGTGGCTGCTAGAAATCGTATCGTTATCCCATCCAAACTCACTATAAAAGTCATTCCTTCTTATACGCTCTAATGCTGATTTCACGTATGGGATGATATTTTCTGGGAGTTCATTGAGCTTGTACCACGATAATTCATCGCACTTATCTTCTTCGCAGATTTGTGGCTCGCCAGTCCATTCTTTTGCTGACATGAAAAAATCGATACGCTCTTTATCGTCTCCCTTCCGATGCATAACATGGACAGTTTCCAAAGCATCCTCAGAAATATCAAGCCCCGCTTCTTCCTTAACTTCACGAACCATAGCAGTCTTTGCTCGCTCACCTTGATCAATATGACCGGCAGGAACACTATACTTTCCATCTTCATAGCCAGTGTTAAAACGTCTAAGCAAAAGAACCCTGCACTCTTTGATAAGGATTAGATGAACGGCTGAAAAGAATGTGTATCTCTTGCTTGTCATGTTGGATTACGTTAGATTCTTTTTGCTATCATTGTCTTGCCTACTCCTGATGGTCCGGCAACAATTGTTATCATATAATTTTGAGTCTAATTAACTTGAGAATGTAGTGTACCACGTATCGGTCAATATGAAGTTATGAAACAATGTAGCGTCAGTCTTAGTAGATCGTAGTGTTATTGCACGCCGTTCATCTTACCCCGTCGAATACTGTTTAAGCTTGATTATATTGTCAGGCAAATGATCGATCCCATCAAATTCTTTTACGGGAACCGATTTTATTTTCACCTTCTTTTTTGGTGATATATGAGTAATTGTCATTTCGTTTACGCCTCCGATACTCTCGCAATCATCTTCAATAATACTATCAGGCATTATTCTTTCAGCAACGTCTTTATATTCTTCCTTCCCTTCTCGCTGCAGCAGTTTACCTGGAGGAAAACCATATTTTTCCAAGACATCCTTTATTTGTTGAACCTCGTTTTGTTTTTTGCGTGATGTAAGGTAGATTATGTGAGCATCTTGATCATGCCAAGCATTGATTTTATCAGGAGAATTTTTTATGGGGATATAATTCTTGAAATCGTGTACCGACGGATCTTCGTTCTTTATTTGCCTGAGGATATCTTCGCGGTCAAGGCCAAGAGCGCTTTGATGCATTATTATTGTACCTTCAGTGAATATTACTATTTTCATAAAACTTTTTTATGGCACTAGAGTTAAGACAAAAGGCGTACCACGTATCAGAATATGCGTCGTCCCATATAGCGATAGTGAAATATGATATTGCGTACTTCGGAGTTGTACGAAGTTGATTTAAACTCTCGACTTCAGAGATACTCAGAAATTCTCTAGAGTACAACGTTTTGATATATCCAACGTTCTAATGTTAAATATACCATGCTATGTGCCGTTTTCGTATTTTAAGAGGTTAACCATTTCTCTCAGCTCTTCAATAATTACTTGTTAGTCCTCAGTCGCCTGATCACCCCTTTGATTGCATCCACTCCAACCAAGTCAAATGCATATGATA
This sequence comes from Patescibacteria group bacterium, assembly GCA_018818205.1. Lineage (GTDB taxonomy): Bacteria > Patescibacteriota > JABMPQ01 > JABMPQ01 > JAHIRA01 > JAHISJ01. The sequence continues at coordinate 102,584 of JAHISJ010000024.1, read as the reverse complement.
GCTCTTGAAACTCTGTTTGAGTTATCCCCGGTATTGCTTTGAGTCCCGTGGGTTAATTAAGGGCTTTATTTATATTTTGCATAGAAATACGTGGTTATTGTTACCTTCTAAGTATTCCTTTTTGCGTTAAGTCGGGACAGGACTACTATTCCCGCTTTTTTTGAGCAATAACGTACAATTTGGTAAACTCTAGCTCTTCGTTTTTTTGCGACTTACGTTCATATTTTCTAATGATATTAAATCCTGCTTTTACTAAACAACATTCTATTTCGGTCAATGAAAAAATATTTAAAAACAACTTTTCATCAGGTTTAAAAGGTTCCTCTATAAATATTTCTTCGGATTTTCCAGATTGCAACTGAATGTAAATAACCCCTTCTTTTTTAAGGAATCTCGCAAACTGCTGCAACGTTTTTAATACATCTTTCTTTGGAATATGAATAAGTGAGCATGAAGCGATAATCCCATCAAGTTCATTTTCCTTAAATCCAAGCTTTCTCATATCGCCCTGTCGAAAATCGATCTCTGGATACTTACTTCTTGCTATCTCAAGCATTTTTTCAGACATGTCTACTCCAACAACATCAAAGCCTAGTTTTTTTACATATACTGAATCAACCCCATTTCCACAGCCAGCATCTAAAAGTTTTCCATTTGTTGGCATGTATTTCAAAAACTCATCAATATGCTCAGAAGGTTTTGAAAATTCATTAGCGTACGTTTTTGCTATTTTGTCATATACTTGAACGGCTTTTTCGCTATTGTCCATGTCCTCTATTTATACTAAGTAAAAATGTCCCCTATCTAAGCCAAGAAAGGGAATAATCATTTAATCGCCTTGAAATTATCTGAGAAAATGTCTTTATCAAAGAATTTTACACCTCTTGAAGAAGGGCACCCTCCTCTACATTCATCAAAAATCTTACATTTTTTACATTCACTGTCCACCCACTCATAAGAATGGAACTCTTCCATACCTTTTGAAGTCCAAATATCCTCGAGATTCTCAGTGTTTATGTCTCCTATTGCTCCTGAAGTACATGCGCACCTTCTTACTTTTCCATATGGGTCTACCCAAACTTTAGACGTTCCACACATACAGGTATGTATATACTTCCAATATTTTTTATCGACTAAACATAAGGGCAAACAGTCTTCGAAGATAATACTATGGTTACTTTTCTTTGAGATAGAATCAATCGTCTCAAGCAAAGATCTGTACTTTGGAAGTGAAGCCACGTTGTCTACGTTAGCACCTCCTATAGGGATAATTCTATGAATATCAATATTCTTAAAGGTGATATTATTTTTCTCAAGACTGTCAATAACTAAAGAAAATTCATTAAAATGTTCGGGCAATAAATCTATTCCTACTAAAATATCAATATCTGAGCTTGATAGCTTTTTAAGAGTAGCAATAGTCTTTGAATAGCTTTCTGGATTCCCTGTAATACTTGTAGTAGTTTTTTCTGTACCTCGCACGCTAACAGATACGTAATCAAAGGCATCTTCAATTATTTTAATTGCTTTTTCAGACAACCCAACCCCATTGGTACATATTCCTTTTCTATCCCATTTGTATTTGTTTATTTCATCAACAATGTCATAAAAATTCTCATGTATAGTTGGCTCACCGCCTATTACGTACATCTTCCTCACCCCTGCATCCAAAATTTTTCTTAATGTCATTTTAAGCTGCTCTAAGGTAATGTCCTGTTTTTTTGAATTTTTCCCACTGTCACATGCCAAATAACAATACGAACACTTCTGATTGCAATTCCAAGTAATTTCTATGCCAACCGATTTTAGTTTGAATGTATTTTTCATAATGCAAATTAGAACTAATTATATAATCGCACACATGCCAACTCCTACAATAATCTAGAGTTTTTAAGCTGTGCTAAACTCAAAACATTGACTAATACTAGTCTTATATATAGTATCATACCATACGTGAACACTGACACTCTTTAGGAGGGAATCTATACAATGGACACGCTTTTTCTCACTCAACTCATTACATCCTTTATTGTCGGAGGAGCAGTTATTGCTCTTTTAACCCTGCTTGCGGAAAGAGTCAACACTCATGCCTCCGGCATTGTTCTTGCTCTTCCGTCAACAATGGCACTTGGTTTTTTCTTTTTAGGGTGGGCTGTTTCTGCGAAACAAGTTGCCAATGTCATACCCTCTACCCTTATTCCACTTGGTCTTGCAGTTCTTTTCCCTATTTTTTACATCTACATTGCTGAACGTACGTCAGCAATCTTTACTAGTAAATACACTCAAATTCTTGTAAGCACCACAATAAGCATGGGCTTATGGTTTATATTAGGGCTTCCTGTTGTACTTTTACAGTTTAATAGTTTCTTTGTTGGGATACTAGGTTACGCAGCGCTTACACTTACGTCGTCTGTACTCCTTAATCGCACAAGCCGTAAGAAATTGCCATCACCTACTTATTCGCCCGCTCAAAAAATAGGCCGAGCAGTTTTTGCTGGATGCGTGAGTATGCTCGTTGTGCTTTTTGGAAAAATCTTTGGTCCCTTTTGGGGTGGCATGTTTACCATGTGTCCTGCCGCGCTACTCTCGTCACTGGTTATGCTGCACTGGTACTATGATCCCAAAAACTTGTTTCCAACGTTTAAGCGGTTTGCGCTGGGATCTGTTACTCTTCTTGTGTACTCATTTACGGTGATGCTTGTTTTTCCGGTGATTGGGTTTGTGTTTGGGACGATTGTTGCGTATGCCACAAGCTTATTCACCTCACTTCTGCTCTCCAAAGTTGAGTTTGGTCAAGCAGTAAAAACAGCACCTAGCAATGTCCGGGCGGAATAACCCCACGAAACAATTACTCAATGATACCATCCTTTTGATTTGTCTTGCCTGTAAACGGTAGGATTTTTTTTATAGACTGAGAAGAGAACTTCTAGAGCTCCAGCGAATCAACCTACTTTTTTTGTAAGCCCCTCGAATATTATTTTTTCCATACTTTTGTGCTCTCTAGCCATACCATCAATGCATGCTTGTATATATTCTATTCGCTGATTTTTTCTCCAGTTTATTGGATTGTAGCCAAGGCTTCCAGCGGTAAGATCTAGAAATAATCGAACGGTCCTACCGTTACCTTCGCGAAAAGGATGGATAGCATTACATTCATTGTGAATAATGGCTAGCTTCTGAGCAACTTTCTTTTTTCCATCCCTGCCTGTTGGAATATTCTTTTTGAGCATTGCTTCAAAAGATTTGAGTGAATCATCAATATATTTCACTGAAGCAAAAAGCATGCCGTCTTTTGAGACATCAATGGTTCTCACTTTTCCAGCCCATGGATACAACGTCCCTAAAAAATATTTATTAATCGTAAAAAGTAGAGAGATATCAAGATTGAGCTTTCTTTTTTCAAGTAAATCAAAAAAATGTGTGTACGTATCGGCGAGGAGGACTGTTTCGGCATCTTCAAGTTTTTTTTGGTTTTTAATCCCAAGTTTGTTCTTAAGAATACCATTTTCAATCCCAGCTTCTTTATCACTTACATCATATCGTGAAAGCTCTGCCATGTTGCTTAAGTTTCTTAATAATCGCTTTGTTTTGCTTTGCTCTATACCAACTTAACCCTTCTAATTTTGAGGATTCTGATACTGCTTTTTGCAACGTTTTTTTCTTAATTGGCTTCATTTTCTTCATAGAGAAAGGCTTATATTTCTTTCATTTTAGCATATTTTACCGATAAAATCAATCACTCTGTAGCATTTACTCTCGACTTCAGAGATATTCAAAAATTCTCTCGAGTTCACCGTTTAAAATAATTGGCCTAACATGTAAAACCTCTTGGCTGTACCTGACAGTCTCTTTTGAGGGAGGAGGGAATAACAGAAAAATTTTCTTTTTCAAAAAATAAGCCAACCCAATCTCAATGAGTACCGCTCCTCCAATGTAGCCTTCTACATTATCCTTTGGATAGTTTAGCACAATCAGTGCATCACTCATTTCCAACTTGTTCATAGAATCACGCATGATATCAGTTTCAAAGCAGTGTTTCTCGTCCATGTTCAGTTCAGGGGACTTGAGACACTCGTGTGTATCGCTAGGGATTATAGCTTCATACTTTGAGCCTTCTAGCACTTTCTGTGCTTTCAGCATTTCTTTTGCAAAGTACATGCTTCCGGCAATGAATACTTTCATGTTTTTGATGGTTAGGAGGGGTAGGTCGATTTCGTGCAATGTTCAAATGTAACTAAAGTTCACGTAGCGTAGTGGAGTGAATTTCTGATAGACTTTGTTAGACGACGTAATTTTCAAACACAAAAATTTCTAATACATTGTATCATTGCTTCAATGTCTTTTGTCTCAAACTCATCAGTTTTGCCATGCGCAGCTGAATTTCCAGTATCTAAATGGCTTTGAATTTGTCTCCATCTTGGAGTAGAAAGTATATCATTCTTTTTCAGCAAATCATTAACCCCAGAAGCTTTTAAGGATTCTGTGCTGCTGATTGCATTTTTATCGGCTTCATCTCGTAACCATTCCTCAATAACAATTCTACAAAGAACTGCAGAAGGTATCTCATGACCTTTTGTTAGTAACTCTTCAGCTTGATCAGTTATTGAGTCAAACATGTCGGCATGCAAAAGAAATTTGATATCATTCACAAAACCGGATTCAATCTCATATTTTGCACTTTCAAGGATTCCAAGCTGTTCCGAAATTCTATAATGGAAATCACCTGGCCCATGATCGATTTTTAGGAACTCAGCGTAAAAATCGTCAAGACCAATTCTATTCAAAAAGTTCCCACAACTCATATTCCAGCTCTTCAAACGTAAAAAATCATCATTCTTACTTTGGTCGTAGTCATGATAATCACGAAAGTCATCCCGAAGCTTATTGCCATTTTCTATAAGTTCCTTTGCTCGATTTAATTCTTTCATACTATCTTGTGTTTGAAAATTATGTCGTCTAACGTTCAAGTCTAGCAGAAGTTCACGTAACGTAGTGGAGTGAATTTCTGCTAGACTTTGTTAACTGCCGTGCGAATCGTGTTTAGCAAACACGAACAATCATGTTCGAACTTTCGCTTCAACATCATCCAATCTTCCGGTCACCTTTAGATCAATACTGAAGTTTAGAACTGGAAAATCTGTTGAAAGAACTGAAAAATTTAGTAAGTATTTTCCGCTAGCGACTATAATTGGTTTTCTTGGAAGCATATCCAGTGCACTGTTTAGATATATTTTGCTTGGATCATTTCCGTCAACCATAATCAAATCAAATGACACATGGTCTTTTGGCCAAATAATATGAGTGTAGCCGGGTTGTCCAGTCGCTTTTAAATGACTTCGATCAAAACTCAATTCTGTCTGCGTAAGGCTTACAATACTGTTAAGTCGAGCAACTGTGCTAAATGCTGCTTTATCCTGTCTTTCATTATGTATGTCGATATACAAGATCTTTACTATATAACTTCCAGTATGGTCACGATATACGATTAACTCATCCGACCACCTTAATTTTCTTTCAATGAGATGTCTAGAATAAGTATGTTTCCATTCTCGTTTGTTGACCTCATTCTTAATAATATCTAAAACGTCGCTATTTTTACTAAATTGAATTGGATTAGCTAATATGTATTTTAAAAGTCCTTCTTGTACTATCTCGCTATGTTGGAGGAAAATTGCTTTTTCAAAACCTAGCTCATAGGAAATAGCTAATTCTTGATTAGTGAATAATGATCCTCTGTAAGTCTTTATTTTTTGACCTTCATTCTCTAGTTCGATTTCCTCCCTACAGAAGTCAATGAAAATATAATAGTCAGAATTTTTCAGCTGTTCGATTATTCTCAAATTTAAGTCTTCAATGCTCTGGGCTTCAATCGCAATATACGGGTCGAAGCCTTCAGATTTTAGCCAGCTGAATACTCTTGAAGCAATTTTCTTTTCGTCAGATGAGTTTTGGCCGCAACTTATAAAAACCTTGCTTGACATAAACAGTTCATTTAATTTAAGAAATTCACATGGCAGCTAACGTTTGCGCATCATTCGAAGTTTCAATTTCGGATATGCGTTGTTAGCGGATGTAGTGCATCATCTCTTTCTTGGCGTCCTTTTTTTAAGTTCTGGTACCCCATCGCCAGGCGAAATAATCGTTGTTCCATTTAAGTCTAGTTTTGTTAAAAGTTTTGCCATAGGTATGCCTGTTTTTTTACTCTCTTCTGCTATCCTGGCAAGGTCATTACCTGATATTGATTTTCCAGGTTTTGCCATGGCTACTGTTTGCAAACGAAAAGTTGCGTTCTTATGGTCTTTTGTTGCTTTAGTATGGTCCAAGATTAATTTTGGGTTTAATTCATCAAAGGTTTGTTGCATACTAGCACCATAAATTTCAGTATGTTTAAATTTATCAGGGGCCTCTTCCATAGCTCGAAAATTGAATATGTCTTCCTCGGCGAAAGGTATATGAAAATCGCTAAATTTAATGAAGTTTCCCCCATTCATCCTCATTTGAAGATGATAGTGTGGAAAACTACTGTAGACCTTACTATGCCCTTTAAAATCAGATTCAGAGCAGCTTAGAGACCACTCGTAATTTTTATATTTTATCGTGAATTCAAACTTTTTCTTTCCAGAAGTCTCTTCACGTAAATCATTAATGTTACCAATTGGAATTTCTGTATTCGCAATCCATCTTAAATATGAATTGAATCGAAAATAACCTACATTACTTGAAAATAATCTGCCATATTCTTTCTTTTTCAAGTTATTTGGCCTTATAAGCCAATGCATGCATGGGTTATTAAGAATGTATGTATTTATATCTTTGTTACACAAAGAGCATTTATCTTGTAATAATTGCTCTTTGAATATTTTGAAGTCTCTCTTTGCTTTGTCGATCTGTAACTTATTTATAGCTTGAATTTCCTTTTTGCTAAAATTACTAAAAAAATCTCTAATGTCAGACATGATTTTACTATTTATGATGCACTATTTCCGCTAACGTTTCGGGATATTGGATGTTTGCCGTAGCGATAGCGGAGGCAAATATGGGTGGAGGCTTTTGTATAAAAGCCGTAACCAGATATGCCGTGTTATATGATGTACATGTTTTCCTTTAATTTCTGAAAGAAATTGCTCTTTAAAAGAAAGATCCGATTTTGTTTTTCCGTTTTGGGTGGCGGGCAGAGGGGAATTAAAGGGGTGAATGCCCGTCATCCAAAACACCACTTTTTCTGTTTGAGGGAGGGGCAAGAGGGGAACAAAAAGGGGTGAATTGCCCCGACCGAAAACTCTCTTATTTTTTGTCGTTATCGGAAAGTTCTGCAAACTTAGCTGTCATAGTGGAATTGCCACGTGTCAATTTTTTAACAGTTAGATCATCTGCTTTGTTGTTTGCAATTCTTAGGTTGTCTTCAGATCGCAACAAGTTTTCTTTTGTTTTTTGCAACTGCGCGATGGATTTATCTATGCTTTCAATAGCTATCTTAAATTTTTCAGATGCCAGTCGATAATTACGTCCAAACGAATCACGAAAGTCATTGAGTTGATTTTCAAAATTGGTCACATCAATATTCTGGGCTTTCACTAAAGCTAACTCTGATTTGTATTTCATGGAGCTCAAAGCTGCATTGCGGAGGAGTGTGATCATGGGAATGAAAAACTGCGGTCGAATAACATACATCTTGGGGTATTTATGCGAAACATCTATAATACCATTGTTGTAGAGTTCATTGCCCACCTCTAAAAGCGAAACTAGAACAGCATACTCACATTTCTTTTCATTACGATCTTTGTCTAGTTCACGCAGAAAGTCCTCATTTTTTTTCTTGGTCGCGGTCTCGTCTCCTTCGTTTTTCATTTCAAACATGATTGATATGATCTCATTTCCTGCATCATCGGTTTCTCGATAAATATAATCGCCTTTGCTGCCGCTGCTAGAATTATTATCCTTTTCAAAGTAGGCATTTGGAAACGCGGTAGCCCTTAATTTGTTAAACTCAACTTCACAGTGCTGCTCCAAGGTTTCACCAACCATTTTTGTGCTGAGTTTGAGTTTCATGTCCTTGTAGCGTTCAATCATCTCATTCTTTGATTTCAGTTCAGTTTCGTATTTCTCTTTTAAAGAAACCTCTTTAAGCTGTGTTTCATGTTCTTTGCTTTTGAGGTCATTAGCTAGTTCATCCCGTTCTTTTTCAATCTTTTTAACGGCCTCCGTGACAGTAAGTTTTTTCTCTACCTCTGCTTTATCAAGTTTTGACTTTAGTTCGGCAAGTTCGGCTTCCTTCTTTCCTAATTCTTCTGTAAGATTACGATCTTTTTCGGCTTTTAGCACTGTCAATTCTTTATCTTTTTTAGCCAGCTCCTCTTGGAACGTATTTTTAAGGTTTGATTCGGCGAGCTTAACAGCGTTTGTTTTTTCTCTTTCTGCCAGTTCTAATCGCTCATGCAGTTCTTTTTCAAACTGATGGTCTCTGACTTGTTTAAGAATATCGGCAAAACCAGCTTCATCAACTTTGAAGACTTTTCCGCAATGTGGACATTTAATATCTTGCATGTAGTTTCTAGTTAATTGTATTACTTAGCGATTTCCTTTTGCTCGATTGTGTGTTTTACACAACATTTGGCAATTCTTAATATCACCTTTACCTCCCTTGCTCCAAGCTGATACGTGGTCAGCGTCCATGTCGTTCAAACTCCAAATTTTTGCTTTGTTGGCATCGTGTCCTAAAGTACAGAGCGGGCAATTTGATTCACCTTTTTTCTCTGCTTTAGCTGTTTGTTCTGCATATACCGTTTTTTTCGTTGCTTCATCAAAAACTCGGACTTCAAGCAATTTTGTATCAATAGAACCACCCAGAATGTACTCAAAAATACCTTTGCGATTTTTTATATACGGATCGGCATAGAGCATTTGTACTTCAGCTGACACTTTTGCGGGGTTGTATGCTTTTTTGTGATATTCTTCGTAGAGTCGTCCCCATTCAAGTCCGCGCATTTCACTTTCAACATCAGTAAATACACTAGAAACCCAATCGATTACGCTATTGAAATAGGTTTTTAGCTCTTTAATATTGTCGTCGTAGCGATGACGGCTTATGTAGTCGCCGATATTCCCCTTGCTTACCCAATCAAACGCACGCTCTAAAAATTCTTGCCGGTTTGCACTACCTTTTACATATGCACTCCATTTTTGAATATTGGCATTTTGGCTATTACTAAACTCAGCTTTGCCAAGAGTAACAAATGGTCCTGAATAAACTGCGTTGAGTAGTTCTTGGTTGTTAAGTGGCACTCCAACAATATTGATGGTTTTGAACCATTCTTTTATCTCACTTTCGGTTCCTTCACATTCGTAAATAGTTAGTTTTGTTTCTAAAATCTTGGCTTGTTTATCTTTTGCCATACCACCGTAATATTGTTCCATACCATTTGCGTCTTTGACGGCGAATTTGTCAGTTACAAATCGTCCAAGACTGGTAATGCGCTGTTGTCCGTCCAAAACTTCAAGATTGCCCTCGTTTATCTTATTAAAATAAATCAATCCTATTGGGTAACCTTTTAGAATTGATTCAATGACAGCTATTTCTTTTTTACCGCCATCAGAGGCATAAATATAGTTACGCTGGTACTCCGGCTGAATGGTTAATTTTCCTGACAAACCGAATAAGCCCTTACCTTCAAGTTCGTTATAGACGAATCCTTCACAAATATCATTGACTGTAATGGTAGTTTTTAAGGTTGTTTGCATCTTATTAATTGTTATGTTTTATAAATAGTCGTTTGTACTGTTTTTCCCCATTTATATATGGTTCGTTATGTTTTTTGAAGTGAGGTAATTTGTATTTTTCATCAACTGCGCCATTATCACTTGCACCAACAATCTCAAACTGATCGGGGTTATATTTATCTAAAAAAGTAATCGGCACGCCCATTATGTCGTCGTAATCACTTGGAATAGCATCAGTGTATGGCACGTTAATTGCATCATAGTTATCGTACTTCTTATAACTACTCTCATTTTTTGATATTTTTTTATTAAATCTTTTATTATCAGCCATTGTCATAAGAGAAAGTGGTTGATGACGGCGCCCATGATCAAGGTTTGTAAGCCACAAACAATTATTCGTGGAAACAATCCTATCTCCATTTTCATCAATTCGAGCTTCTGTCCCGAACAAGTCATAGGATTTAGGTACTATAAATCCAGAAATCCATCTTCCCATTCCATGCCCAAGCCATATCTCATTTTTTTTAATTTTTTGAAATACTTCTTTATAAGTTATGCAATTAATATTACCGATAATCAAAAACTTTTTTTTGTAGTCAAAAAGCTGCCGTACATATTCACGAAATAATGAGAATGGTGGATTGGTTACAACAACGTCTGATTCTTTTAGTAGATTTATACATTCATCACTACGGAAGTCGCCGTCACCACTCAAAGGTTCCCATTCATTGTGTGAATTTGCCTTCAACTGCTCTGCAACATCTTTCAAATTAAATTCTCCATCGCCATTTATGTCACCGACTTTGTTAATAATAATTTTATTAGCCGTTATTTTAGGACGACCTTTTGATTGAATAAGGGCTTTGTCATTACCAAACAACTCTAACTGAGTATTAGCTACAGGGGAGGGTTTGTAGCTGGTGCTAATAAGCTGTTTTAACCCAAGCTTGTTGAAATTTAGTACGAAATAGCGGAAAAAATTACTCTCATACGGATCATCACAATTGCTGTAAACGACTTTATCTTTGAAAGTATTTGGATCATATTCGAGATAGGCCTCAATCTCCTTTTGTATATCAGAAAATTGAGTATAGAACTCATCATTTTTTGAACTTTTTGCTTTGTGTAATAAATTGTTTGTTGCTTTTCTTGCCATAGTTTTGATTATTCAGGTTGTATTGTATCCGTTTCCCCTAAATTAATAAATCGTTTCTGGGAGCGAAGCGGAGGAAACACCGCTTTATTCCCCTCATAAAATAAATGTTTTCGTAGCGTAGCGGAGAAAACTCCATATTTCCCCTCTATAATAAAAGAAAAACAAAATCGGATTCTTTTTTTTAAGAGCTGGGGCGATAGCCCCGAAAGGAAAACTTGTATTTCACATAACTATCTTCATTACGAAATTAACTTCACAATGAAGCCCAGCTCTTGATTCATTCTGAATGTTTCATGGCTTCTTTTGCTCTTCTCGCCTCCTTAAGCGTTTCCAATGTCGCTTCCACCGACGGGTTTTCAGTATGTATCAATGTAACTTTTTTTAAAAACCTCTCTTGAAGCGGTGTAATAAATTCGTCTGCCCATGAAGGAGTTAAAACCATTACTCCCTCAAAATCAATAATTACTTCTTCTTTTTCTTTTATTTTTTTAAGCTCAGAACTAAACGCCAGTAACGCTTCTTTCCCTGCCGGTCTTGAGATAAGGTTAGTTCCAAATTTTTTAAGCTTTATAGTCACTGCCATATGTTTAATAGCTAATTATTGCCAAGCAGCCGTGGAATGATTGCTTGGTTGTATTTATATCATAATCAAAAGAATTGCCCTTTTGTTCTAAAAATGCACTCCCCGTGTAAAATTTTAAATCAATGGGATTTTTTTCAATAACGCTTTTGACAAATTTTAATCCATTACCTCTATCTTCTGGTGCACGCGCAGAAATGTATTCAGTAAAAGCAACCACCAGTGCTTCTTTATCATTTTTAAGGTTGGGCTTCACTGTCCTAAGCGTTTTCAAAAGACCTTGGCCTCTATCTGCCACAACGCATAATTGTTGACTTAAATTATACCCAAAGAATACTCCAGGTATGTCAGGCCAATTGCCGATATTATGGTTGAATGAGTTGTTACCTATTTCTCCAAGAATCGCAATAATAAGAGATGAAACTTGTTTAAGATCTTTATTTTTACTTAGCTCAAAACTTAACCGTTGCAAGCGAGCTGAAAATACATCGCTCGTTTCTGAGTAATACTCTTTAGAGAGAGACTTTGGAGGCTTAGCATATACCCACTCCTTTGCAAGCTCAACCAAATCTTTTTTTGTTGAAATATCACCTTCTTCTAAAAAACGATCGATAATCGATTGTCGATAATACCGTTTACTTGTTTTGGAGGGACGAAATGAAAGTAATATTCCCTTTTTTTCCCAAAGCCTAAGAGTGTCAATAGACACACCAATATATTTTGAAGCCTCCCCGATTGAAAGTAGTTGCTTTTTATTCATTCTATAAAATATAGGTAAATCTATGTAGATATTAGCAAATATATATTATTCTGTCAAGATCTTTATTTTTCGAGGTTAATCATAAATAATATAGATCTATATTATTCCTTCTTTTCCACTGCACCACTCCCCCTCCGCACCGCCACAACCTCCATAACCACCTCCTTACTCACCCCACCAATCACAAACAACGCCACAAAATACACCACTCCTCCCGCCAAAATCGTCAAAATCAAATTAACACTCTCCGGTATTAAAACAATGGTAAGCAACATGAGCGCTGCGGCAAAAAGTGATTTAAAAAATACTACAAACGAGGGGAGCAGTTTAAGATGTTTGTACACAAGCACTGCAGCAGCAAATGCCACAATAATCTCTGTTACAAGCGTAGAAATGGCCGCGCCATAGTATGAAAGGTAAGGGATAAGCGTAATGCTAATCCCGACTGCAAGTGCTGCATTTACAATATACACCTTCACGAGCCGTTTTTGTATGTCCGCAGCAACTATGGCATTACCAAAGAGATTCCCAAAGAAGATCGCACCAACGGCAATCATAAGTACAGAGAGCACTCCTGCCGACGACTGAAACTCCTCCCCGCCAAAAAAGACAACGATCCTTTCTGCAAGGACAATAGTCCCTGCGACAAGAGGTATAACAAGCATAGCAATGGCATCAAACCCTTTTTTATACACCCGCTCAAACTTCTTTTTGTCTTTAAAAATATATTTAGCAAAAAGCGGAAACAGGAGCCCCGCAAATATTGCAGAGAAGGCAATAAGATTTTCCAATATCTTTTGGGCCGCACCAAGCGTACCCACCGCTTCCTCAGTATCCATTATAGAAAGGGCAATAATGCCTGCCTTAAAATAGACTAGGTTTAAAATCACATTTATCGCAAGCGGCGTTGCAGAAACCCAGATGTCCCGCCACAACTTAAAATCAAACGCAAGTCTGACCCTAGTAAACTTTCTTGAAAATATAAAGAGCAACAGAAAGTTGATAAGCGCCGCAATGGCATTTGTCCCCACAATCCATAAAAGCCCTAAATCCAGTTTGACAATAATCAGCACGGACGCGAGCCAGAACAGTCTACCCACTACCTCGCCAATCGACACTTTATCCATCCGCAGATGCTTTTGGAAAAGGCCGGTGAGAATCTGATTTAAACTCATAAACAAGAAAGCAGAAGAGTTAACCAAGATCGCCCATTTGGTAATGGGCGCGTAGGGCATAAAAAGACCAATAAGCGGTGCCAGCGACAGAATCACAATGCCCACCGTCAAACGAAACGTTAACGTGTTTGAAATGAGCTTTTCTTCATCCGCGTTTGGCTTAGAGATCTCACGAGTAACAATCAGGTAGAGCCCTAAATCAATTAATATAGCGAAAACGGAGAGAAAATTGATGGCTGTTGCATACTGTCCAAAGCCTTCTTTGCCCAAATACCGGAGCATGATGCTAATGGTCACCAGTGCAATGAGCGTACCAATGATCTTCCCAGCGAACTGGATTCCCGTGTTGTGAGCTATTCTACGTGTAAGCGACATAATGTATATAGATCAAAGACGCCCAAATGATAGGCGTCTTTATTTAAAAATCTACAAAAAACATGGATCAACTATTTGTTTTTGGCTTAATTACGACTGACCGCTCAGGCTCAACACCAAAGCTTTCTGTTTCTACAGTAGGATGCCCGGTAAGCATTTGATGAATAATACGACGTTCATATGATGGCATCGGCCGTAAGACCATTCTCTCGCCGCTTCTTCCTACCTTCTCTGCCGATGAACGTGCTAACTGCTCAAGCAATTTTTGACGATCCTTTTTATAGTTATTTACATCAACCAAAAACTGTATAGACTCACCGTTTTCCTTACGAGCAAGCATACGAAGCATGTGCTGCAGTGCTGAAAGGTGACGACCGCCTTGCCCAATAAGCAAATGCGCGTCGCTTGACTCAATATTAATAATAATGAGTTCTTCCATCTGATCATTAATGTCAATTGAGGCATTAACGGTGCTCTCAACACACATTCGCTTTAAAACCTCCGTGCATACGTTCTGAAGATTCTCAATTGCCTCAGCATTGGTATCATGCATTGGTTTTTGCTTTAAATGATCTTTTAATTATGTATTGCTGTACGATGGCAAACAAGGTCACCACTACCCAGTACATTGTCAGTGCCGCCGGCAAGCTCATACCAATAAATACGGTTAATATAGGCATAAAGTAGGTCATTTGCTTACCCATAAGTCCACTCATATCTGCGAGTGAGCTGCCCTTCTTCTTTTTATTGCCCTTTTTAGTCTTTGGCAAAATCATTTTTGCCTGAATAAACTGGAATATACCGGCCGCAAAAGCTAAATAGACATTTGGTTCAGAAAGATTGATAACCCCAAATGAGACAGGATTAATAACTTCCGGTCTCGCCACAAACGAGTACAGGTTGTCTAAGCTCTCTGTGTTTAATCCAACACGAAACACTTGGTACAGCGCAAAGATAATAGGCAGTTGCAGCAACAAAGGCAAGCAGGAACCAAGAGGGTTAATCTTATTCTCTTTGTAAAACTCCATGACCTTTTGCGCCTGCTCGTTCTTGTCCCCTTTGTATTTGTTTCTGATACCATCAATCTTTGGCTGCAATTCTTGCATCGCCTGCTGTGACTTAAACGACTTTTGGGCAAGAGGATACAGAAGCAACCGGATAATAATGGTCACGACAATAATAGCAAGCCCCATGTCCTGCCACGGAAGAATGTTGTACACCATGATCAAAAAATTGAGCAGGGGGTATACGAGTATTTGATTGTAAAGCTCAAAAAACATTATGATTATTTCTTACACTTTGGGACATGGTCAACGCCACCTTCATTAAACGGATTGCACCTAGCGATTCGCCAGAGAGCAAGAAGCGTTCCTTTAAAAATCCCGCGCTTATTAATTGCTTGATACCCATACTCACTACACGTCGGGTAAAATCGACAAAATCCGTGAGGAAACAGAGCGGAGAGTGGGCCATGATCAAGTGATAACGTTTTCTGATACAGCCGAATCAGTGCTAAAAAGGGGAATCGCGCTATTTTAACCGTTTTTTGCCACATCTGCATACTTCTAGTTAGGCCTCTTTGTAGAAAAAAGCCCTGCTTGCTTCAAGAGTATGGTGAGTGTTTGTGCAAGATCCTCATATTTTTTACCAATAATATCTTGTCTCACAAACACCAGTACATCAAATCCATTTACAATGTTCGGGAGGAGCCCTCTTGTTATCTCTCGAAGCTGCCTTTTTACACGATTTCTCTCAACAGCTTTTTTTGAAATCTTTGTCCCAACCAAAAAGGTGAACCTGGACGCCGACTGCTGGTTAGGTGCACATTTTAAGGAAAGGAATTGGTGCCTAGAAAAACGTCCCTTCTTATGCACCGCATCAATATCCTTTTTCTTTCTTAGTCTGTGTTCCTTGGGAAGCATGCGTTATTCCCTTCGTTATACCGAGAGCTTCTTTCGTCCTTTGCTTCTTCTTCTGGAAATGATTCTTCTGCCACCAACGGTTTTCATACGTTCACGAAATCCGTGCGTTCTAGCACGTTTTCTTTTCTTCGGTTGATACGTTCTCTTTGTAGACATCTCTTGTAACTAATGGATAGGATACTCGTCCTACATACCTTATTATGCAAGACAGTATAGCAATTGTAGGGTATCTATAAATAAAAAGCAAGAGTTGTTTCATGTAAACGCCTTAAGGTTCTTGTCATACAAATGGCAATAGAGTATCATTATTAGTATGAAGAACACAGTCATATTATCTGGCTCAAGCAACGAGCCTTTGGCGGCATCTATTGCCTCACAACTTACTGTTCCTCTTGTCAAAAGAGACATTAAAACGTTTTCTGATGGGGAAACGTACGTTAATATTGACGATAATCTAGACCAGAAAACAGTGTGTGTTGTTCAATCAGGATCGCACCCCGTAAACGACCATCTCGTTGAAATGCTTCTCCTTATTGATGCAGCCAGGAGACAAAACGCAGAAACAATCATAGCAGTTTTTCCCTTTTACCCGTACAGAAGGCAAGAGCGCAAAGTTGCAGAAGGAGAGGCCATCGCGGCAGATGTCGTTGCTCGACTTCTTGAATCGGTTGGTGTTTTAAGTGTTATTGTGTGTAATATTCATGCGCCCGTTATCGAAACCTTTTTTGATGTCCCTTTTGTGAACGTTGAGCTTTGGGATTCCCTTGCTCAGCATTTTAAATCACAGATAGATATTCCTGAGGATTTCTGCGTTGTCGCGCCAGATGCAGGAAGCATTGAGGATTCATCGGCAATTGCTGAAAGAATCGGCGTTTCTCTGGTACGTGCAGAAAAATACCGCCCAACACATGACACAGTGTCTATAAAGTCGGTTGATGGCGATGTTTCAGGAAAAAACGTGATTATGATTGACGACGAAATAAATACCGCCGGAACAGTATGCGGCGTCGCAACTGCGCTGAAAGAGGCAGGGGCTCTCGATATTTACCTTGGAGCAACGCATCCCGTGCTTTCCGGCCCGGCCATCACCCGTCTAGAAAAATCAGATCTCACCAAAATAATAGTAGCTGACACCATAGTACTGCCGGAAGAAAAAAGAATCGATAAAATTGAGGTTATTTCAGCAGCCCCCGAGCTTGCTCACGCTATAAAACAATCGGTACAATCATTATGAACAAAGAAATCGACCACCTGTTAAACAAAAACACGGCGGATGTTATTGTAAAAAAGGATTTACAAGCCTTGCTTGAGTCAGGGGAAAAACTCAAAGTCTATTTAGGCGTTGATCCGTCTGGCCCCGTAATCCACCTTGGACATGCGGTAGCATTGCGCAAACTTAAAGAATTTCAAGATTTGGGTCATAAGGTTATCTTGCTCATTGGTGATTTTACCGGGCAGATTGGTGATCCTACCGGCAAAACAACCGCCCGCGTTCCGCTTACGTCAGATGATATCAAAAAAAACGCAGAAACGTACAAAGAGCAGGCATCAAAAATACTCGACTTTGACGGAGAGAACCCCGCGCGCATCGCATTTAATAGCAAATGGCTTGCCACGCTCTCTTTTGAAGACCTTATAAAACTTGCCGCTCACTTTACCGTCCAACAAATGTCTGAGCGTGATATGTTCCAGGATCGGCTCAAAGAAGGAAACCCAATTGGCCTTCATGAATTCTTCTACCCGCTTATGCAAGGGTATGACAGTGTTGCTCTAGAGGCTGATGTAGAAATTGGCGGGACTGATCAAACATTTAACATGCTCTGCGGCAGAACGCTGAGAAAACAAATCGAAGGCAAAGACAAGCACGTCGTTACCGTTCCACTGCTTCTTGGCACTGATGGCCGCAAAATGAGCAAATCATTTCACAATGATATTGGCATATCTGAGCCAGCGTCGCAGCAATACGGCAAACTTATGTCTATGCAAGATGACTTGATTTTAGATTATTACACGCTCTGTACAGATAGTAGCAAAAAAGAACTTGAGGCAATAAAAGAAAGACTAGAAAGCGGCGAGAATCCACGTGATATAAAAGCCAAGCTCGCCAAAGAAGTTGTCACTATGTATCACAGTGGAGACGAGGCAGAAAACGCTGCAAAAGAATTTGATAGAATCTTTAAAGACAAAAAACGTCCCACAGACATTCCAGAAAAGAGTATCACAGAAAAAAGTATGACTGCGCTTAATTTGGCAAGCGTTTTAGAACCACAAAAGAGCAGAGGCGAGCTAAAACGGCTCTTTAAGGAAGGTGCGATTAAACTAGACAACAAAAAAATACTCGATGCAAATACTGAGATACCAATAGTAAATGGCCTCATTGTCCAAATCGGTAAAAGAACATTTTACAAAATAAAAACCGCTTAGGCGAAGCAAACCGTTCCTTTCTGTATTAAAATAGGCTATTTTTTCTGAAAAATCCGAGCGAAGCGTACTATTTTTTAAAGAAGGGAATGACTTGCTGGCAACCACCGTGTACGCAGCAATTCTTAAAGAAAATCATACAAGAGCAGGCTTTGGCCCACTCTTTTTTTGAGTGCTCATAATAGATTCTCTTCCCTATGACCAAAAAAAGAGTACTCTATACGCAACGATCATTGTCACCATGCAGATTTACTTTTGCAAAAGGAGGATATTATGCAGACAACGCTAGGCTCAGTATTGGTATTGCTTGTTGATGATAGCGATGACAAAAGAACATTGGCTATGCGTCATGCCCGCAGAATAGGCTTCACGGAAATTAAAGTACTCCTTAGTGAATTCAACGATACTATAGAGACTGCTACACAACAATTCCTTGCTTTCAAGGAAACCCACTTTGGCCCTATCCTCATTATTCTCGATGGAACCTGGTCTACACGAGGGGAAATTGCAGCGAAAGAAGGCAATTTTGAAGAGATGGATTGTGTTTTATTTCTTAAGTCTTTGGCTCGGCGCTTATCGGAAGATGATTGCTCAAGAGTTACCGTTATTGTGGACTCAACATGGCCGCCTGAAGATTTTTCTATCTTTCCGAGTACTCTTATGCCGCTTCAATCAAGTGACAACTCGTTGTCAACGTTACTGAGTGTTGCTGCACAAATCATTTCCGGGTAGCCTTTGAAAGTAAAAATTATACAAGAGTAGGCTTTGGCCCACTCTTTTTTTGTCAAATTTTATGGAATAGGAGAAAAAGTTTTTCTACCTTTCCTTATTGTTTATTTTTGCTTTTCAATAATCTCCTTATACAAAGCCTCATAATCAGCCACCATCCTAGCTAAACTAAATCTTTTCTCAGCGTACTCTCTGCAATACTGCCTATCGATCTCATCAATATGCCCTACCGCCTCTACCATATCATCAGCCGTCTCACACACAAATCCTGTCTTGCCATGCTCAATTATCTCTGGCACCGAGCCTCTGTTAAAGGCTATGACTGGCGTCCCGCATGACATTGCTTCTATCATCATCATACCAAAAGGTTCTTCCCATTTTATGGGAAATAGAAGCGCTTTAAGGTTTCCGATAAAGGCCGGCACCTCTGCATATGGCATCACCCCTTTTAAATCAATGGTGCCTGGAGAGATATTCTTTTCTATTTCAGTAAAATAGTCACTATCCTCTTTAGTCTCTGTTTTTTTCTGCCCTGCAACTACCAAATGGATGTTTGCTCTTTTGGCAACCTCTATTGCTTCCAAAATTCCTTTCTCCGGGACAAGCCGCCCCATCACTGCAAACGTATCGTCAGGAGAATCGTTAAATGAAAATCGATCAGTATCCACGCCGTGGTAAATTGTTCCTCCATACTGAAGATCCGGCCTAGCCTTCCTTTGTGAGTCGCTGATAGAAACGAGATACACGTTCTTAGCTTTTTTTAACATCTCAGCCTGAAGCGGCGATAAGTACTTCTCAGTTAGTGGATTGTGGCACGTTATCACAACCGGGATATCCACAAAAGGTGCAAAAAACTGCTGCATGGTGAATTCGTGCGCGTGGATAATGTCGTAGTTGTTTTCCTTAGCTTCTTGATAAGCTGCTTCGGCAAGTGATAATACGTAGTCTCGTGTCACTTCAGGTAAGTCGTTTTGCGGAATAGTGTCTTTAATATCGACTAACGCATTAAGCCCGAGATCAAACAATGTTGCTGACGTTTCTGCCTCCTTTGAAGCAAACAAAGACACGTCATTCCCCTGTTTAACGAGGCCTTCCGTAATATAATACATGAGCACGCCCGGAGCAAATATGGTGCCCGTGATGTCATCGGTGACATGTTCTAAGTTTGTTGTGAGATGAACGATTTTCATTCAGATTCAGTTATGTTTTTTACTTCACTAAACTATAATACACGTTTTCATACGCTGATGCCATTTTTTTTGACGAGAATTTTTCTTCAACATGCTTGCGACATTCCTCTCTACTGATGGCATCTACTTTTCCCATTGCTTCCACCATTTCATCAACATTCTCAACGATATATCCGGTTTTGCCATGAGCGATGATTTCAGGAATCGCCCCTCTATTAAACGCAATGACCGGTGTACCGCAGGCCATTGCCTCAATAAGTGTAAGGCCAAACGGCTCTTCCCATTCAATAGGGCACAGCAGAGCCTTTGCGTTTTTTAAAAATGAATTTTTTGTTTTTCCGGAAACCTCGCCTATGTACGTAATTCTATCATCCAAATCCGGCTTAACCCGTTTTTCAAAAAAACTCTCCTCTGGCTTTTCGATAACGCCCGCAAGGTTAAGGTGTGCCCGCCCTTTCTTGGCAGCAGCAATCGCGCCAAGGACTCCTTTATACTCAATCACTCGCCCAAGCCACGCGAAGTAGTCGTCTGGAGTGTTACTGTATGTATACTCTTTTAGAGGGATCCCATTGTAAACTGTGTCAATATAATCGAGTGCAACAGTCGCTTTGTTTTTTTGATCGTGACTTATGGTCACTACTTTGTGATTTGGAAAATGCCTATACGCTTCTGTCCGCAGGTCCTCAGGATATCTTTTGTGGAGTAGCGTATGCACAGTGCTCACAAACGGCACGCTTACTTGCTTCGCAAAAAAAACATCAAGCGAATCTATATGAGAATGAATGATATCAAACTCCTCTTGATGCTTTAACGCCTCATGTATGTGTACGAGAGAGAACGTACAGTTGGTCCAAGGGACTCCCCTGTTTCTCAATGCCTTTGGGTATGGAGATACAAGCTTCGCACATGTAGTGGAGTCTCCGGACGCAAATAACGTCACTTCATGCCCTGCGAGGACAAGTTCTTCCGTAAGCGCGTGAACCACAAGCTCAATGCCACCATAGCCATGAGGCGGCACTGGAAGCCACGGAGGCGCGATTACAGCAATGCGAAGTGGTTTTCTATCCTTCATGTTCTAAATACCCAAGAAAGCTACAAGCGATCACAAACATAGCGTGGCTCCATACTAGTGGTTTGACTCCCACACGGCCATCACTAAACATCTGTTCAGGAATGTAATCATCCTTCATTTTGTCTATAACCCAATCAAAATAGTCTTCGGCCTTCTCAGTATCTCCCTTTTTTGCATAGTAAATAGAAAGCCAGAAATTGAGAAGCGGCCACGCGCCTGCACCTTCCCACCCTCTTCCTTCTCCATCATAATAATCCATTTCGAATCGATGCACGCCGCCCTCATGCACAATTTTCTTTTCTATTTGACTTACCGTATTTACCATTTTTGCGTTAGTCGCTTCTATCATATCAAATGGATACACCAACCCGACAAGAGACGCGTCTACATTGTAGTCGTTGATTTTCCCTTTGGTACGTAAAAAGTATTTGTGCTCTTTGTCATACGCCTTCTCCATCTGCTCTTTCATTTCTGTTGCTACATTTCTCCAGGTTTTGTGTGGAAACAAAAAATCCGCAAGCAAAAGCCCGCGGCTACACGCGGCAAGCGAGTAGGTAAACGTATTCTCATATTCCTCAAGCGTTTGCCGTTTTTCTTCTTCCCAAAGATCAACGGTGTTTATATCAAAAAAATGGCCACGCCAGTGCTCTGAGAGCCCTTCCGCTAACCGAACAATAAGATCTTTATACTCATCAGCAGTATCGTCAGTGTTTTTAACATGCTCAGCTATAGCCCAAAGAAGTGCACCATGCTGGTCCGGCTGGAAATCTTCCCCTTCGAGTCTGCCATTGGTCGCGTATCGCCTGTACAGTAGCCCCGTTTTTTCAAATTTTTCCGGACGCTCATACATCCATTTAAAAAAAGGTTTTGCAATATCAACCCCCAGCATATCAGCAGCGACACAAACGTATGCACCGTCTCGCGGCCACACGTAGTGATAATTTTTTGCACCAGGAGGATAATACGACATGTCTGTGTTGCCGGCAACAATGCCGCCATTTTCGACAGCAGCATCAATGAAAACTTTTTTGCTCGCCTCAAGAATCTTTTGAACTTTTTCTTTGTTTCCCATGTGTGTTATTTAACACGTTTTGATAGATTTCTTCATACTGGACAGCCATTCCTCTTGTAGTAAACTTTTCTTCTACCTGCTTTCTGCATGCTTCACGTGAAATATCGTCAACGTGCCCAACCGCAGCTGCCATCTCCTCTTCAGTGTCAACAATAAACCCTGTCTTCTTATCATCAACAACCTCAGGGACTGAGCCTCTGTTGAATGCAATAACGGGGGTTCCGCATGCCATCGCCTCGATCATAACCATGCCAAACGGCTCTTCCCATTGAATGGGGAACAACACCGCTTTTGCGTTTTGGAAAAACGCTACCTTCTCTTTTCCTTCGATATACCCGACATACTCGATCTGCTCTCCGTCACATTCAGGGAGCACACTCTCTAACAAATACTCGTCTGACTCACGTCCTCCAAGATTATCTCCAGCTATCTTGAGCGGCATATTGAGCTTTTTTGCAGTTTCTATCGCAATATGCGCGCCTTTCTCTCGTACAATCCGGCCCATAAACGCAAGATATTCTCCGGGTTTCTCACTAAATGTAAATTCGTCAACGTCAACACCGTTGTAGACGTTTCCAACGTAGTCAATGTCCGGGAGAGGGAGACGCTGTTTATGCGTAAGCGACACATAATTTAACGAAGGGTGGGTAGAGAATAACCACTTGTTGAAGTATTTGTTATTATTCGCAATAGTGTCGTGGATGGTCATAACCATTGTATCGTCACTGAGAAGGGATGCAATAAATATAGACAAAAACCCATGGTACGAATGAACAATTTCTATCTTCCCTGCTAAAAAGTCCTTATAGGCCTTTTCTATAAGAGCAGCTTCAAAATAATACCGTATTAACTTAAACTCACCCGGAGATGTCAGCGCAAAATCGTACGGTTTTTGCTTTTTCTCTTCAAGAACTTCCCTAACAAGGGAAAGATCCCCGCCTACAAGTGCTGCTTTTGTTTTTGTTGAGGGCGCTCCGTAAAAAGTTATCTCGTGCCCCCTATCCACTAACGCATCGGCCAGCGCAATGCCAAGGCCATAGGGCGCAAAAATTTTATTAGGAAAAAGACTTCTCTCTGTGTATAAATCGTTAACCACTATACCAATTTTCATGTGTATATGTTAATTGTAGCGCCAAAGAACATCCCAAAATAACAAAAAGGGGCTCCTGAAGAGCACTTTTATATTATATTGAACCGACACTTGCTTCCGTGTCTCTATTATTACACATGTATAGATGGAAAGCAAATGCCTTTTTTAAGGCTTTTCTGCAACTTTTTTTGGTTTTTTCCCTGGATCAACCAAGAAGTTTCTTAAATCCCGCTTTCCAATAATTAATTGATACTTAAGTCCCGCCCTATCTTTTAAATTAGCGAGTGCTGTTTTTTTCTTCCCCGCGAGATAAAATACCACTTTGACGCAAGGACGTACGGTAATACCATGGCTGCTCCGCACAACAGCAAATTCTTCAATAAGAGAATCCTCTTTTGCTAATTTTCTCTTAAGTATTTTTTTAAGTTTTACAGGGTCCTCTTCTTCTGTCTCCTCCATTAATCTATTTGTTGTCTTCACTACCTCTTTAAACCCTAACTTCTTTTCAGCAAATTGTAGATCAATGGACGTTGACTCAGCACCGGTGTCAATTTTGGCGAGCTCTTTTATTTTTTTATTTCCCGAGGCATTAAGCAGTGTCACTTCCTCGATTATACCAACCACTTCTTTACCTGAAACATCTTCTACGCGTCGTTCAATATCTCCGCCAAACAACTCTTGCCCTACACGAATACCTTTTTCGACTGTCTTAATATCAAGCCCCTTAACCCGCTCTAGACGCCTTTGCATACCCTCTAAATTAGCCGTTTGTATCTCAAGCCCCGGACGTGCGTTAAGCTCTAAAACCACTGGCCCTTGCTTTCTATCAACCACAATATCCACACCCAAAAAACCAAGCCCGGTAACGAGCTGCGATTCAACGGCAATCTTGAGGATCTCCTCCCAAAAAGGAACGACAAATCCAATAATTTCCTTTCCTGTGTCAGGATGTGTGTCTATTAATTGTCGCCGTGGGGTTTTAACAACAACAGCGGTTGCTTCACCACTTGCAATATCTACCCCAACTCCCAAGGCTCCTTGGAATAAGTTTGCTCTCCCCCCAGAACGTATCGTTGGCAGTCTAAGCATGGCCATAACTGGCACATTATTGAACACCACCACTCGAATATCAGGAACTCCTTTTCCACAAAGTGATAATAGCTCTTTATCGGCGACTACCTTTCGTTCAATAAGCGCGGTGTCGGGTTGGTTTGAGAGAGAAAATTTACCATCAATAATGTCTAAGATATGTGACTTGAGCATTTCAAATGTAAACTCATTACTATCGCTATCAAGCCACTTTCTTTTCTCAATTTTTCTTTTTTGGAATATCTCCTTCTTTTCTTTTCCTTTGAGCACTAAAATACCGCCACCGCCAAATCCTCTATTTGGTTTAATAACAAAATTCTGTGGCAGCTTATTAAAATTGAAGTTTTCAAACTCGCGGACAGAGCCAACCACGCCATAAAAAAGAGGAACTGGAATGCCATGTTTTTTTAACAACTCTTTCGTGGCGTATTTATCGTCAACAATCTGGACTTTTGATTTTAGATTATTGGGGCGAATATACTTTAAATTCCGCGCATTCATCCCCAAAATTCCCTTATAACTCATTTCTCTCCTCGTTCCTTAATGAATTTTGAGATTTCTCTGAACCGAAAGTATTCTGAAAGTCTTAAGCCCACCCATTTTCCAACAATAATATTAATAACGACGGTAAGCAAGATAACTTCTGGATACGCGATAATAAAGGTTTTAAGTGATTCCCAATTTATTAAGAAATAACAAGCAATCGATACGACAATTGTTTCAAACGAAAGACGTAATGCGTCTTTAAACCCTTTTTCAATCTGCACTTCGATGAACCGCTCAACTAGAATAACAAGGATAAGAATAGGGAAAATTGAAAGTTCAATAATACCTGTTCTTTTTGTCAGCGACCCCACTACAAAAAGGGTTAAAATTGCAAATGCTGTTACCGTCAGTACAATTGCCATACGAGGGAGGTACTGGATTTTTGTTTTTTTAAGCAAAAGTCTCAGTAGAGTTGCAACTGCCAAAAGTACTATAAAAATAAAGAGACCGTATTTTATTCCTGTTGCCACAAAGGTGAGGCTTAGTAAAGACGGGATATAAATACCCAGCATTTTGACACCTAAAACCTGTCTAACAAAAGCAATAATTGTTGCAATAACCGGGAGTAGAAGAAGCAATGTTACATTCTCTGTTGAAACACCATTATTAATCAGGAAATTAATCGTATACGACAAAAAGTTTGTAATCCCCAATTTTTCAACTGCTCGTTCGGAGTGAATGCCTATTTGCACGTTCTCTACACCGGTCCTATACACCTCGCTCACGACATTTTCTGAGACCCGAGCATCAATAACTGCTTCGAGTGCTGCAGGCTTGGTGAGTATAATAAGCTCCGGGCCAAGAACATCAAACGTCGATTGCGCTATTCGCGCCACAGTTGAAAGGTTTTTGTCGGTAATAACAACAATACCCTTTCTGGAAAAATCGATTCCTGGGCTATCCTCTGTTTGTACACCAAAAGAAGAAAGAACATTAAGCCCAATGTTAGCCGACGACGTCCAGGAAATAATGATATCAGCCTTTTTTACATCTTCATTCGCTTCTATAAGACCTTTAAGCAACGACTCCTCCACAACAGATTCCGTGCCTGAACGTACATTCGTTACTGTGGTAAGAAGCACATTTTGCCTTTCCGCATAACTACTCAACGCGACAATCTTTTCTTGATCAACTTCTTTGTCTGCAAGAAGAACAATCAAATCCTCATACACGGCGACAATTAACTCATCAGTTTTTTGTTTATCTCCATTTTTTACAGTAAGTGTGACGTGATAGTACCCAGGTTTATCATACACATGTAACACATCTACACCCTCTGCCTCGGAGGTATCTCCAAAGTCCCACAAGTACTGTGTTTCTTTTTCTGAATCAACAACAGACTTTGACGCATCAAAAACAATTTTTCTTGAAACAGCAACACTTTTATCCTCTCCAGCAATAGCTTGGAGTTCAGTTGCTGTGTTTTGTGCTTCTTCTTGTGTATCTTCTTCTAGAAAAACAGTATCCTCTATTTGCTCTTCTTCAGCTAAACAGTTAAAAACAAGGGGGCTAAAAAAAATAAACCACACAATAAAAAACAGGCCAATACTACGTGTGATTCTTTCTTTAACCATATTCTTCTTCTTATTCTAACCTCATACTCTGTAAGTGACAAATACTTGTTGCGAGAGCATCCGAAGCATCGTCTGGTTTTGGTATATCCTTTAACCGCACCGTTATTGCCACCATTTTTTGCACTTGTTCTTTTGGTGCTCGCCCATCCCCTGTTAGTGCTTGCTTAATTTGGAGAGGCGTATATTCACTAATAGGAAGTACCTTTCTTTGACAAGTACAGAGTAACACACCTCGTGCTTCTGATACAGCTATTAATGTTTTCTCATTCTTAAAATAAAACAGCTGTTCGATTGCCACTGCATCTGGCTTTACTCGCTCTATTATTTTTTCAAGATCCTCGCATATACTCATAAGTCTCGATGGAATCGGCAGTGTTTTTTCTGTAGTAATACACCCATAGTCAACGGCAGTAAGGCCAGCAGTATCTTTTCTCACCACGCCATACCCCACGCGCGCCAGGCCAGGGTCTAACCCAAGTACAATCATTTCCCACGTTTTCTTATTTTTTTAATTTACATCAAGTGGCATAACCACATAGCGAAACAGAGTGTCCTGTTTTTGTTTTGGTGTAATAAGAGCAGCGCCCCCTTCTTCAGAAAAAGACATATTCACCTGAGGAGTATCAATAACTGAAAGTCCATCAAGCAAATACTGCACGTTAAAAGAAATGGAAAGATCTGTGCCTGTAATATCTTCAAGCTCAACGCGAGATACATTGCTCCCTACGCTTGATGCCTCAGCAGAAATATCCATTCTCTTTTTTTTCTTATCCAAGGTAACTTGCACCTCATTTGTATCGCTTTTTGAAAAAAGACTGGATGTTTTTAGAGAATTAATAAACCGTTGCCTGTCGATCACTACTGAAGCTTTATAATCCTCAGGGATAACTGCCTGGTATTCAGGATATTTTCCGTTTACAAGTTTTGAGACAAGCTCTGTTCTTCCGCCAGAGAAGGACTCATGTGGTATTGTGCATTGAATCTGTCCATCGTCAATTTTGAACACTATTTCCTCTTCCACTTTTGGGAGAATACGTACTATTTCTTGAGCCGTTCTCCCGGGAATAATACACGTTATCTCTTCTGCCTTTTTACTGAGAGGCACTGTCACTTCAGCAAGACGGTGCCCATCTGTTGCAACAAAGCATATGCCTCTCTTAGAAAATACACCATAAATCCCTGCGAGTTCTGGCCGTGACTCATCACGAGAGGCAGCATAAATAATTTGTGAAAGCGCGTGTTTAACTTCATCTCCCCTTACGTACACCGTGTTAGCTTTCTCAATTTCTGGGATAAGAGGAAAATCATCTGCCGTGGATCCTTGGATCGAAGTAGAAAAATCATCCGACTCAACAATAAGAGCATCTTCCTTTGTTGTGAGAGTCACTTTTTTAAGCGGCATTGTGGCGATATAGTCGTATAGTATTTTTGCAGGAACAGCGCATCTACCTTCCTCTTTTACTACACCACTCACGTAGGAGGTGATGCCAATTTCCAAATTTGTCGTTAGTAGTTTTAGCTGCTTCTCCCTTGCTTCAAAAAGTATGTGTGACAAAATAGGCAAAGAGGCCTTATTGTCTATCCCCCGCATATTTATTGCTAACGCATGCTGCAAGTTTTCCTTCGTGCACTCAAATGTCATTAATGTATATAAGTATATATTAAATATAGTAATAATACATAAGCCTGTGGAAACTGGTGGATAACTTTTTTCTTTCCTTGTTCAAGCCGTATTCGCCAGAAGGTCTGTGTGGATAGTGGTAGGGATAATAGGTGAGGGAAAAGTGGAGAAAAAAAGAAGTGAAACAAGAGAGGCAAAAAATAGTGGATAACATGAGAGAAATTCAGAGCTTATACACAAGGAATCCACTAGCAATTAGTGTACCTGAGAATATAGTTTTTGTCTGATGATATCAATTTCTTGTCTGAGATTTTCATCTTCTTCTAGGGCACGTGATACTTTCTCGTACGCATGCATAGCAGTGGTGTGGTCACGACCACCAAGCTCTTGTCCTATTGTAGGGTAGCTTGTTTTAGATTCCTCTCTCATGAGGAACATGGCGATTTGTCTAGGCCATGCAATTTCCTTTTTGCGATTTTTTGCTATGAGTTGGTCTGCTGAAAGACTATAGAAGGTTGAAACGATTTCAAGAATTTGTTTGGGTGACATATGCTCCGTCTGCGGCTTAGTAATAGTCGCGGCGAGCACTGATTTCGTCGTGTCAATCGTGGGAACAATATTGCTTAATTGACAATGTGCGATTAAGCGACTCAAGGCTCCCTCAAGCTCTCTGATATTGTTTTGGATGTGTTCTGCGATGTATGTAAGTATGTCGTTAGAAAATTCCACGCCTCTTTCTTTGCATTTACATTCAAGAATTGCTTTTCTAGTCTCTTGGTTAGGGATTCCTACATCTGCGACCATCCCACCCTCAAAACGTGAGAGAAGGCGGTCTTCAAGAGCGTTGATTGCTTTAGGGGGTCTATCTGAAGTGAGAATAATTTGTTTGTTGTTGTGGTAAAGTTCGTTAAAGGTATGGAAGAATTGTTCTTGAGTTCCTTCTTTGCCACTTATAAATTGGATGTCATCTACGATGAGGATATCTGCAGAGCGATAGGTGTTCTTAAAAGATGAAGGGGTTGTTGTTTTTCCTTTACCACTTCGTATGTACTCGATAAAATCGTTGGTAAATTTTTCACTGGTTACATACACTACATTCGCATTTGGGGTTTTTTCACGAAGTTGATTTCCGACCGCTTGTACGAGATGTGTTTTTCCAAGCCCTACACCTCCATAAATAAAGAGTGGGTTATAAATTGACCCTGGTGTTTGTGCAACGGCAGCTGCAGCAGCACGAGCGAGTTCGTTTGAGGAACCGACAATAAATGCATTGAAAGTATATTTTGGGTTAAGCCCTTTACTTTCTTCAGGTTGCACGGATTGAGTGAAGGGGGCGGTTAGTGATTCTTTTTGTGGCAACGCAGAAGGAGTACTCTCTTGTTTTTTGAAGTGAATATTCAGCTCGTAACTAATTTTTCTAATGCGTGCATTAGTCACATTTTGTAGAGCAGTTGAAATATTTTTGTGGTACTTATTTTGCAGCCATTCTTTAATAAACCCACTCGGGACACCTATAGTGAATTCACCATCAGTGCAGTAAAGAATGCAGGTATTTTTAAACCACGTTGTAAAATTTGCTTTGCTGAGTGTTAGTTCAAGCTCGGCGAGGGTCGCACGCCATATTTCTTCATTTGTCATACGTTACTTGGCATTACTCGTTTTAGTTGATGCTATAGTATAACATCAATAGTTACTGCTGTCTTTAATAAGCGAAGTGTACAGTGTTGTGGAAAAGATGTGGATAGTGGTGGATAAGTTGAGGATTACTTTTCTATGGAAGGCTTAATAGGGCGCTTTTTGCCGACGATTTCCTCAAATTCATCTTTTTCTATCGTTTCTTTATCAATAAGTTCGTCTGCAAGTGTGGTAAGCGTTTCTTGGTTCTTTCTCAGGATCGCCTCCGCGTCACTGTACGCTTTTTTTACGAGCGACCTAATCTCAACATCTATCTCTGCCGCTGTTTTTTCACTATAGTTCCGTTGCTCGCCTATTTCTTTACCAAGGAAGATAAGCTCTTCTTTATCACCAAACGTCATTGGGCCGAGGTTCTCATTCATACCGTATTCAGTAACAAGGCGTCTAGCAAGACCAGTAGCACTTCTTAAATCGGAAGAAGCACCGGTTGTTGTTTCGTTAAAGACTACCTTTTCTGCAGCAAGCCCCGCGAGCATAACAGAAAGCTCTTCTTCAAACTCTTGTTTTGTATGAAAGTGTTTGTCAGCTTCTGGTGTTTTTAATGTAAACCCTGCTGCTTGCCCTCTTGAAACAATTGATATTTTTTGAACGGGGTCGGTATGTGGTTGCTCGTGTGCAACAAGGGCATGCCCCGCTTCATGAAACGCTGCAATCTTTTTTTCTTTTTTTGAAAGGAGAAAACTTTTTCTCTCGGGACCAAGCATTACTTTCTCTATTGCATCAAAACAATTTTTAAGGGAGATAGATTTTTTATCATCTCGGGCTGCGAGAATAGCTGCTTCATTAAGGAGGTTTTTAAGGTCTGCGCCGCTAAAACCTGGTGTTCGTTGCGCGAGCTTCTTAAAATCAACTTCTTTTGCAAGCGGCTTACCTTTTGCATGGATTTTAAGAATGCTGATACGGTCTTTAATATCAGGAAAACCAATAGTAACCCGTCTATCAAAACGGCCTGGACGTAGCAGCGCTGGGTCTAATACATCCGGGCGGTTGGTTGCCGCAATAAGAATGACATGAGTATCTTGTTCGAACCCGTCCATCTCTGTCAGTATTTGATTGAGTGTTTGCTCGCGTTCATCATGGCTTCCTCCAAGGCCTGCACCCCGCTGTCTGCCAACAGCATCTATCTCATCAATAAACAGTATCGCTGGCGCAGACTTTTTTGCCTTGTTAAATAAATCCCTTACGCGCGAAGCACCAACACCAACAAACATTTCAACGAACTCTGAGCCGGCAATATGAAAGAACGGTACGTCGGCTTGCCCTGCGACTGCACGGGCGAGGAGCGTTTTTCCTGTTCCTGGAGGACCGACGAGAAGAACACCTTTAGGAATTTCTGCACCTAATTCTTTAAACTTCTTGGGGTGTTTTAAGAATTCAACTACTTCATTGAGTTCCTCTTTTGCCTCCTCAATGCCGGCGATGTCCTTAAAAGTAACTTTATTTTTTGCGTTTGGGTCAACTTTTTTTGCGGGGCTCTTCCCAAACATCATCGCCTTGGAATTTCCCTTTTGTATTGTCTTTGTTGCGTAAAAGATGATGACAAAGAGGATAACGACGGGTATTGCGAACGGAAGCAGCGTCGCTGCCCAGTAGCCTAACCCTGATCTTCCTTCGATAGTTATCTCAACTTCATTGAACTTTTCTTGGTTAACGCCTAAGTTTACGAGCGTTTCAGTGACGGAGGAGTCCTCTTCCTTTTTTGTTTTAAACGTTTCGTCAGCGTCTTTGAGCTTTACAACCATTTCATCATTTTTAACCTCTAGTTTTTCAACTTTACCCTCATTAATGTTAGTGACAAGGGCGTTAAGGGTTGTTTCTTGTGGTGGGTTTTGGTCAACACGGAAAAGAGCAAACATCACCACTACTGCAGTTATGAGTAAGAAAAACGTTACTATGCTTTTTGTCGTTTTATCCATGGTGTAAGAAATGATAGCTCATTAAAAACTTAGCCTGATTCTATCATGCTTTTTTATGATACGCAATCCCTGAGGCAATAAAATGGTTTGTGCATTTTTTGAACGTCCTAGCGTTTTTTGTGCAGCGAGAAGATGTGTAGCCCCAATATCCGTCAAATCTTTTTTGAGTAATTGTATCGCAAGCCTCAAAACATGGAGCTGAAGGGCGGGGTGCAGTTTTTTCCATTTACCATATGCAAGCTCAATTGCATGAGGAGAAATACGTGTCTGAACATTGGTTAACGATGCGTGTGCTTGTGTTTGGAGATAATCGTAATCAAGCGCAATGTGTTTGGAGGCAGTCTCAAGCGTTTTTACAATATTAGGATTGATACTCTCTTTAATACGAGGGAGGAGGTCATTTCTTATTTTGTTTCGAGTATACATAGATTTTTGGTTAGTCTTGTCGGTAGCGAAAGGGATATTTTGTGTATTGAGGTGGTCTATAATCTCCTGCTTTTTTAAAAAGAGGAGCGGACGAACAATCGCGTCTCTCTTTGGTGCAATACTACTAAGCCCTTTAAGCCCGCTTCCTCTAAAGAGGAAGAGCAAGAAGGTTTCAACGAGATCGTCTGCGGTGTGTCCTAGCGCGATGCTTTTAGCATCTGTTTTTTTCTGTACCTCTTTAAAGAAGGCAAACCGCAACGATCTCAGTGACGCCTCGTCCTTTTTTTTTACGGATGCGTGGCTTACAAAGCAAGGAGCGCTACATTTTTTTGCAAGTTCTCTCACCAGTGCTTCGTCATCATCTGCTTCTTCCCTTAGCCCGTAGTTAACGTGCGCAAAAACAAGAGAAAGATCAAGCGGTTTTGCTAGCTCATAGAGTACACTGCCCAGCATAACAGAATCAGGCCCACCCGAGATCCCGCAGACAACTGTTTCTCCGGAAGAAATGAGCTCATTTGTATTAATATAGTGTAATACTTTTTTTCTCATGTGCTCATATAGCCGTTAGATACGTACTCTGGATATTCTTTTTTGTTTTTGTTCCTGCGGCCGGGGTACACCGCTAGGTAGTCTTTTTTTCTTCTTTCTCTTCCTTCTCTTTGCTTTTCTTGGCTTTTGGCTTATCTCCTTCCGAGTCTTTTTTGTCCTTTTCGCTGTCATCTTCAGTTTCCTTGTCTTTTTTTTCTGCTAACACTTTCAAGCTTAAGCCAAGGCGATGGTCTTTTGGTTCAATAGAAAGAATTTTAAACGTTTTTTTGTCACCGTTTGAGAGAAAATCAGCAACATTTTCTACTTTCTTGGATGATATTTCTGAAATATGGACGAGGCCGTGGATATCGTCGTCAAGTTGAACAAACGCTCCATAAGGTGTTGTTTTGATTACAACGCCGTCAACGAGCTGGCCGATTTTATACTTCTTTTCTATGTTACTCCACGGATCATTTCTGAGTTGCTTTAAGCTTAACGTGATTTTGGTGTCATCAATACCAATAACTTTTGCTTCTATTTTTTCACCAACCTTAACAATGTCGGCGGGATTATCGATTCTTTGCCACGCAAGCTCAGAAATATGGATGAGTCCTTCAAGGCCGCTAAACTTAATAAACGCGCCAAAATCTACCACGCCGCTTATCTCGCCCTTAACGGTGTCACCAACTTTGAGGTCGCCAATTTTTTCCTTTTGCTTCTCAAATTCGGCTTTCTTCTCTGAAACAATGAGCTTTTCTTCTTTTTGCTCTGTGGTTATCACTTGGACATTTATCTTGTCTCCAACAAAACTTTTAAGTTTCTCGAAGATCTTAGATTGGTCACCACCTTCTACACGTGGGTAATGTTCAGAGGAGAGTTGTGACACGGGGAGGAAGGCCTGAATACCGTTTATACGTGTCAAAAGTCCGCCACGGTTTGCTTCTTTAACCGTAACTTCAAAGACTTCAGCACTCTCTAATTTTTCTTGGAGGTCGGTCCACGCTTGCTCTCTGCTTGCCTGTCTAAATGAAAGCTCGATGTTGCCGTTTTCATTTTCCATCTCCAGCAGGGTCGCGATTACTACATCCTCTGGTTTTAAGTTGGTGTATGAATCAAGGGCTTCCCAGAGTTCTCTTCCACGGATAACGCCAATACCTAAGGGCCCGAGGTCTAAATAGACTGAGTGTTTTGTTGCTTCAAGAACGGTGCCCTCAATATTGTCTCCTGGGCGCGGAACGTGCAACTCGTCGATGGCTTCATTGAGCGCTGTGTTTTGTTGCTGATCGGTTTGATCAGTCACTGCTTTGTTAGTCATAGTACTTAATGTATTACCATGCTGCTTGGTTAATTAATAAATGCGCAAAATGCGTCTTAAAAGCAGCATGCGAGCGTGCCAGACTCATGTATTATTTGGCTTAGGTAGTATACGTTGTTTGAAAGGTCTGTGCAATACTTCTTTTGGCGGCTTTACAAGAGGATATAGCATGGTATAGTTGTATGTTATTTGGGGTGGAAACACAGGAGGAAGTGATGGAAAAACGGATCCTCCGCTACATATTGGTAGCGGGTAGTATGCTTATGGTGCCGACCCAAGCACAAGCAGCACTCAAAAGTGGGGAGGCAGTTTTTGCTGTGCATGGCAAACATACAGTAGTTAAGACACGATTTTTCTCTCTTGCGCTACGGGGGTCAGGCGCAACATTTTATAATCCAAACGAGAAAAAACATTTTATTTTTGGCTATCTTGGTCTTGCGGGAACGTTTCTTTTTGAAAGGGATAGCTCACTTACTCTTCACGTGCTTGGTGGGCCGGTTGAAGGACATGGTAGTCCAGGGCATCTCTTTTCTGTTTGGGCACATTTGTCTTTATTCAAAAGGGTGAGCATCTTTAGTGAAATCGATTTGTATTTTACCGGTCAGGCTCCTATTGTGTACTCAGTACATGATGTAGATGTTGTAGTATGGAAGTGTCTTACACTTGGAGCTGAACTAGAGACATTCGGGTCTGCCGTTTCACTTGGCCCATTGGTTCAAATCAACTTTGGTCCACTTGTGGTTGGCTATGCGCATCTATTTAGTGTGCAGCAGAACCCAGTTACGCATCGGTCGCGCTTCTATGTCAAAGTCTTTTTTGGAAAGTGACGATTATTACTTTTAGCAGCGCGTGAGCTTCTAGTTTGTGCGCTTTTTTGTTGCAACGAAAATGTGTTCCTAAAGTTTCCTCTTGTCTTAGAAACGTGTCTTTGCTACCATTGAACTATATTTTCCAACATAAGTGTCAACTATGCACATCACTTGGTACGGTGACAGTAGCTTTGTTTTCCAGTGCAAAGAAGCGACTGTTGTATTCAATCCTCCCTCTGAAAAAGAACAGAAGAAGCCGCTCAAAAAACAGGGCGATATTGTTATGACAAGCTTTGATACTCAGTCACAGCTTTTTGATCCAAAAACGATTAAGGAAAACCCTTTTGTTATTGATTCTCCTGGTGAATATGAAGTAAAAAGCGTTATGATTGAGGGGTTTTCCACGAAGCTTCAAAAAGAGCAAGAGGAAGCATATGTTAATATTGTATATCGATTTAAGGCTGAAGGTATTCGTGTTTGTCATCTTGGCTATCTTGACGGTGCATTAAGTGAAGACAACCTTGATCATATTGGCATTGTTGATGTACTACTCTTACCGATTGGGGGCAATAATACGGTACAAGCGGCAAAAGCAGTGACGATTATGAATGCGATTGAGCCGAGCATTGTTATTCCTATGCAGCATTCGGATAAAAAAGATGACACGTATCTTGATGCCTTTTGTGATGAGATTGGGGAGAAGAGAGAGAAGGGACTTGATAAAATTATCGTGAAGAAGAAGACTCTGCCGCATGAGGGCACGAATCTTATGTTTCTTGCAGCACATGTATAAGTAGAGTTCACTGATAGTTCCCATGAAGGAAGCAGATAAAAAGAAGTATCTTATTGTATCTGTAGCGGTAGGGATGGTAGTTGTTTTTGTGTTATGGGTTTTTGTTTTTTTCCCGGCATCACGTCGGAGAGTAGACAAAACCTCAACCCAGTCTACTGCAGATCTTTTTTCGTCTATCGGAGACTCGGACGACGACGAAAGCTCAAAAGAGCAAGAAGCGGTTACAACCATTGAGGAAGAGCCCATCAGCGCTCCTCTACCAGAGCCAGCAGCAGAAAACAAAGAAGAGGGAGTAGAAGAAGAAATCCCCAGACTTCCTATGAAAGAAGAAATCCATGAGCCTTTGGAAGGAGAAGCTAGTGACAATGGAGGTGCTGAGGATGTGCAGCAGGAGACCTCGCCAAGCGAAAAAGACGATAAGCCTGATAATTAAATACTATGCCAGACAATACTAAAAACGAAATTGGATACATCAAACCCCGTCCGATAGTAGATGAGATGAAGACAGCGTACTTGGATTATGCCATGAGCGTTATTGTGTCGCGCGCACTCCCTGACGTACGTGATGGATTAAAACCAGTGCATAGGCGCATTTTGTACGCTATGTGGACACTCGGGCTTAAGAGTGGTTCACGGTTTAGAAAGTCAGCAACAGTTGTTGGTGAAGTTCTTGGTAAATATCATCCTCATGGAGATATCGCCGTGTATGACGCGCTTGCTCGTATGGCTCAAGATTTCTCAATGCGGTATCCTCTGATAAACGGACAAGGTAACTTTGGTTCTATTGACGGTGATTCGCCAGCTGCGATGCGTTACACAGAAGCAAAGCTTGAAAAAATTAGTGATGAGTTGCTTTTTGATATTGAAAAAGAAACAGTTTCTTTTGTTGACAATTACGATAGAAGTCAACAGGAGCCATCAGTGCTTCCCGCAAAGCTTCCTAATTTGCTTCTAAATGGTACCGTCGGCATTGCTGTCGGTATGGCGACAAACGTTCCTCCGCACAATCTCACAGAGCTTATCAATGGAGTCGCGCACATTATTGATAATCCTGATTGTGCATTAGAAGACTTGGTTAAGCTCATCCCAGGCCCTGATTTCCCGACCGGCGGCATGATTTTTGACCGCAAAGAAGTGACCAAAGCGTATGCTACTGGAAAAGGAAGCATTGTTATGCGTGCAAAAACGGATATCGTGGAGGAGGACAATGAGCAGTATCGTATCGTGGTGACGGAGCTCCCCTACCAGGTGAACAAAGCGACCCTTATTGAAAAAATTGCATTTCTTGTCCGGGACAAGAAAATAGAACATATTAAGGACATTCGGGACGAGTCGGACAAAGATGGTATTAGGGTTGTTATTGAGCTTAAAAAAGAAGCGGCGCCTCAAAAAGTGCTTAACAGCCTCTTTAAGCTTACGCAGCTTCAAGATAAGTTCCATGTGAACTTGATTGCGCTTGTCGATGGTATCCAGCCGCAGCTTTTGAATTTAAAGGCGATTTTAGAGTACTACATAAAACATAGGCAGGACGTTGTTACTAAACGTACGCAGTTTGAGCTCGACAAAGCTAAGGCCCGAGCACATATTTTAGAGGGGTTAAAAAAGGCGCTTGATCACATTAATGCTATTATTGAGCTTATAAAAAAGTCAAAAGACAGAGATACTGCGCATAAGAATTTAAAAGAAACGTACTCATTCACTGATTTGCAGGCAGAGGCTATTTTAAATATGCGTCTTTCTCAGCTTGCCGCGCTTGAGCGAAAAAGAATAGAAGATGAACTCAAAGAAAAGAGAGCATTAATAAAAGAACTCGAGGCGATTTTGGCTGATCCAAAAAGAGTGCTTGGCATTATTAAAGAGGAGCTTAAAGAAATTAAGGAGCAATACGGTGACGAGAGGCGCACCAAAGTCTTTGTTAGATCTGTGAGTGATTTTAGGGAAGAAGACTTGGTTGTTGAGGAGGACTTGGTCGTAACTATTACTGAAGGCGGGTATGTTAAGAGTTTACCTACAGCGACATATAGATCGCAAGGACGTGGGGGCAGAGGTGTTTCTGGCATGACTACTAAAGATGAGGATATTATTACCTCAGCGTACTCGTGCTCTTCTCTCTCTGACATTTTGTTTTTTACGAGTGCAGGGCGTGTGTTTAAGCTTAAGGCGTACGAGATTCCAAAGTCACTACGTCGTCAGGCGAAAGGAAAGTCACTGGTTAACTTCTTACAACTTACGTCTGATGAGCGAGTAACAGCGGTACTCCCTATTGGTGAAAAAGAAAAAGCGTCATATCTTGCGATGGCAACCAAGAGAGGGCTTGTTAAAAAGGTTGAGCTTGCTGCGTTTGATACTGTGCGGCGGTCAGGGCTTATCGCAATCAAGATTAAAAAGGGCGATGAACTCATGTGGGTTCATCCAACCGGAGGTGCAGACGATATTATGCTTGTGACTGCTCGTGGGCAATCAATTCGTTTTAATGAAAAAGATATTCGGGCGATGGGGCGTGTGGCATCAGGCGTACGAGGCATACGTCTTAAGGGCTCGGACTTGGTGATTGGCATGGTAGTTGTACGGAAAGATGAAAGCAAAAATAGGACACTTATGATTGTTACCAGACATGGGTTTGCCAAACAAACACCACTCAAGGCGTACAAAGTTCAAAGCAGAGGTGGTAGCGGTATTCGTACTGCAAAGATTACGGCCAAAAATGGTTCTATCGTTGGTGCACGCATGGTAACACCGGAAAATGAAGAAGTTATTATCGTTTCCCAAAAAGGGATTATTATCCGCATAAACGTGACTACCATAAGTGTGCATGGACGGGCAACGCAGGGAGTGCGGGCAATGAAGCTCCAGGCGTCTGATGCGGTAGCATCGGTTGTTCTTATGTAGAGAGTATAGTGTTGACTAAATATATAAAAATTCCCTCAGAGCTGGGGGAATTTTTTTTGTTATTTTGCAGTGGATGTCTTTTTTGTGCCATGATTTCCAGCTTCATTGTTTTTTCTAAATAGTACACTTCGTTCTGATTTTTCAGAAAAAATAGCCTATTTAGAAAAAACAATGAGGTCGGAAATCGTTAATAGCGTTAGCTATGATCTTTTGGATTTACACTTGGGCGTTTCTGGGGTGACAAATGAATAATATAGATCTATAGTAGTGTCATTATTGAATGAGCATTCCGTCTCCAAAACTATAAAACCGATAACCATGATTGATTGCCTCGTTGTACGCGTGGAGCATTTTTTCTCTCGATGTGAGTGCTGAAACCAACATAAGCAGCGTTGATTTTGGGAGGTGAAAGTTAGTAATAAGACCATCTAACGCCTTAAACGTGTACGGTGGGTAGATGAAGATTGAGGTCTCTCCTGCTAGATGAGGCTTCTTTTGTGAAAAAACAGTTTCGAGTACACGAGCGCTGGTGGTACCGACTGCAATGATACGTCGCCCCTCTTTTTTTGCTTTCTTGATAGTGCTTAGGGTTTTAGTATCGATTGAGTACCATTCTGAGTGCATTACATGCTTTGTAATGTTCTTTTCACTAACCGGTTCAAATGTACCAAGACCGACATGGAGCGTTACATAGCACGTTGTGACTCCACCCTTTTTGAGCTTTTTGAGCAGTCTCTTGGTAAAGTGCAACCCTGCTGTAGGGGCGGCTGCCGAGCCTTTTTTTGATACATCAGCGTAGATGGTTTGATATTGTGATTTTTTCTTCAGTTTTTCTGTAATGTATGGCGGTGTGGGTATGGCGCCGATTCGCTCGATCTCTTGCCATACTTTTTTACGTGATGCTAAAAATTCAATCACTCTTTTTTTCCCACC
The DNA here is from genome assembly GCA_018818205.1 of Patescibacteria group bacterium. Taxonomy (GTDB): domain Bacteria; phylum Patescibacteriota; class JABMPQ01; order JABMPQ01; family JAHIRA01; genus JAHISJ01. Next base: position 63,191 of record JAHISJ010000024.1, on the reverse strand, counting down.
GGCACAGATTTTTATGACTTTTGCTTGGAGGGTTTTTGAAAAAACAACAGTAGTACCCACAGGAATGCCCGGACGAGCGAGGCATTCCCACTGAGAACCTTGTATGTTCTTAAGGAGCAGTACTTCTGCTTTGCCACCGGTTTTTTTCTTTTTCCCGTAGAGACGTGCAGGGAAAACGGCAGAATTATTAAAAATGAGGACATCTCCCTTTTGTAAAAAAGAATCTAAATGCAAAAAAGAGCTATGTGTTATAGCTCCTGTTCTCTTATCTAAGACCAAAAGTTTAGAGCTGTCTCGGGGAGACGCTGGTCTTTGGGCAATGCAGTTTTTGAGAAGGTGGTAGTTGAAGTCGTTTAGAGAAAGCATTGTATATGGTTGGTGGATAGCCTAGTTCTCACTTTCTTGCATATAGTCGATCACAATGGTAATAATCTTTTGGACTGTTTCATTACAAGACTTAAAACTTATTTCATCAAGAACTGTGGCACCATTTTTTCGAATCAAGTCGCTAATTAAAGCATGGATAAAAGACTGGGTTGTAGAGTCAATGCCCTCAAAATCTATAACAACTTTTTGTCCTTTTTTAAGCGCAGGTACTATCTTTTTTAATCTGATTTCTCTTGCAATGTCCTTGTTTTCAGCAAATGAACCAACCTGTTTAGATAGCTTTATGTGGATCATATGAATTTTGGTTTTTTATATTTTGCTTTTTTTCTTTCCTTGATAGCTCCTTTATACGTTTGGCTAATTAAGTCAAGAAGCATAGAGAATTCTTGAGTAGTGTCTAGTGAAATATCAATTCCTACAACAGTTCCCTGCCAGAAAGGAAGTGTTTTTTTACTAGAACATCTATCTTTGAATGGGTCGGCATGCAGTTGGATACGTTCACCCTTTCTTTTTAATAGTTTGAACATGGCTTCCCCACTGTAAAGCATGAAAAAGTCACGATTGACAGTGGCAATTGATTTGATAAAGAAAAGTCCGGCTCCTGCGTTAAATTCGGTGCCTCCTTCTTTCCTGGTTGTTCCCGTAATGCCTGGAATCAACGCTAACCTAATGGCTTCAAGATCGTTTTTAGGGGAATGTGACTTATTCATTGATTGCCAAATACCTATTCCTGTGTCGGCGATACCAATTCTTATTGTATTGTTTTTTGAATGATACTGGGCTGAGACAATAGCACCAAATTTTGATAACGAGTGCTCTAAGACATTGCGGACTAGTTCACTCATAATATATCTAAGGGGTTCTGCATGTTTTGGTTTAAGGTGGAGCAGCGGAGTCATTTCATCAATGAAGTTTGTTAGCTCTTTTGAGGTTTTAATTTGAGTGAGCGGAATAAATCGTCCTGCTGATTCATGTTTGTTTATTGTAATGCCCGAGGTTACTCCTAAAAATTTGAATAAGCCCATCCTTTCTAGGTAGTGTTTAGATGTTGCGGTAAGTTTTTCACATTTGATTTGTGATGGTTCCAGCATAATGCCGAGGGAGGCGATCATTGACAGAACAACGGGATGAACAGAAATCCATTTCTTATTTGCGGTAATAATAAGATGGCTTGAATCCTTCGGATTGAAGTTCTTTAAAAAAGGGTCAATATTGCCTAAAAAGGCACTGTTTGGGATATGAATTTTCATTGATTATGTCAAAAAAACTGAATACACGTAGTGTACCAGGAATTACTATAAAATGTCAAGTTACCGGGAATCCCGGTAAAATATTATTACGGTTAATTCCCGGGAAATCGTGTATATTGTTTCTATCTAAAACTAAAGGTTAGAGCTTTCTTAGGGACTGCGGGTGTTCTAGTAATGAAAAGAAGGAAAACCTTTATATTGGCTACTGTTTCAACACTTTTTTTCTAAGCCTGATAGATTTAGGAGTGATTTCTAGCAACTCATCGTCAGCCATAATTTCTAAGCCGCGCTCTAGTGTAAGGTCCAGCGGAGGTGTCAAAGTTAACGCATCGTCTGACCCAGATGCACGCATATTAGTGAGCTGCTTTCCTTTGGTCGGATTGACTGCCATATCTGTTCCCTTACTGACGTTTCCAATAACCATGCCTTCATACACTTCCGTGGTTGGTCCAATATACAGAGTTCCGCGGTCTTGCAAATTATATAGGGCATAGCCAAGTGCTTTACCTTTTACCATTGAAATCATGGAACCAACTTCGCGGCGCTTAATGTCGCCTACATGTGGCCTAAACCCAATAACACGTGAAGACATAATGCCTTCTCCTCGGGTATCGGTCATAAATTCTGAGCGAAGGCCAAGAAGTCCTCGTGTTGGAATCTCAAATACGAGCCGAGCGCCAGCAGCATGCGTTTTCATTTCCATCATAGTGCCTTTGCGCTTAGCAATTTTTTCGATAACGACGCCAGAAAGAGATTCTGGTACATCAATAATGAGCTCCTCAAACGGCTCAAGAGTTTTTCCTTCTTTTTCTTTTAAAATCACGTGTGGTTGAGAGACTTGTATCTCATATCCCTCGCGGCGCATGTTTTCAAGCAAGATAGCAATGTGCATTTCCCCACGCCCATGAACGGTGTATTGGTCAGCTTGGGAAAAATCGATCTTAATCCCTACATTTACTTCCAATTCTTTTTCTAAACGTTCTTTAAGTTGGGAATTTGTTACGAACGTTCCCTCGCGGCCAGAAAAGGGAGAATTGTTTACCATGAATCCCAAAGAAATAGTTGGTTCATCGACTGCGATGTGCGGTAACAGATCGGCTGACTCATCTGTAGCCATGGTATCACCAATGCAGACGTCAGGAAATCCTGCCACAACGATAATGTCGCCCGCTGTAGAGCTCTCAACTTTTTTTCTGGTAAACCCCTCAAAGGTGAAGAGATCAGTTACTGTTCCTTTTTGCGTTGTCCCATCGACTCGTTTTATAAAAAGGCGGTCTTTTTCTTTCACTGTTCCTTCATAGATTCGAGCGATTGCTAGACGGCCAAGGTAGTTGTCGTAATCCAGATTAAAGGATTGCATGCGGAGTGGCTTGTCCACTTCTGCTGGTGCCGGAGCAACATTTTCTATTATCGCATCAAGGAGGGGTACCATATCCTTTGAATCCTGATCTAATTCTTTTTTGGCGATGCCTTCTTTCCCGATGGTATACATTGTTTGAAAGTTTAGCTGATCGTCATTTGCGCCAAGATCCATGAACAGTTCAAGCACTTCTTCAACGACTTCTTTAGTTCTCGCAGCAGGTTTGTCGATTTTATTGATAACAACAAGAGGATTTAGGCCAATTTCTAATGATTTTTTTAAAACAAATTTTGTCTGTGGCATGGGGCCTTCCTGCGCGTCAACTACTAACAGTACGGAATCGATTGACCGTAAAACACGTTCTACTTCTGAGCCAAAGTCTACATGCCCCGGGGTGTCAACAATGTTAATCTTTGTACCATTGTAAAACATGGACGCATTTTTTGCATAAATAGTAATACCACGCTCTTTTTCCAGCGCGTTGCTGTCCATGCTGACGGACTCATTAGTTGTTGCTCCTGTCTGGCGCATCAGGGCGTCAGTAATGGTTGTTTTCCCGTGATCAACGTGGGCAATAATAGCAATGTTTCTGATTTCCATGGAATTTTTAAATTTAATAAAATGAAACGGTATTTTTTTGCGGATTATCCTCGGTGGTATGCTCTGCCTCTGTTACCTTTAGATGAACGACCTCGGTATGGAGCGCGGTTTCTACCCCGGTCCTGACGTTGTTCTTGGGGAGGTCTTTTCCTTTGCGGGGGAAGTTCTGGCAAGGATAGCACTGGAAGTGATTTTCTGATCAGGTGTTCGATCTTTTGCACATCGTGCTTTTGAGAGGAGGTAACAAAAGAAATGGCTTTCCCTGAGCGCCCTGCCCTCCCTGTTCTTCCAATACGATGAACATAATCCTCTGAATTATCGGGGAGGTCAAAGTTAAGCACTATTGAGATGTCTTTTACGTCAATGCCGCGAGCGGCAATATCTGTTGCGACCAAGACACGATATTTCCCGTGTATAAATCCATCAAGCGCTGCTTTTCTTTGTGCTTGAGAGCGGTTGGAATGAATCTCTGTTGCTGAATGACCCATATCACGAATATCGCGGGCAATACGTTTTGCCCCATATTTTGTTCGTGAAAAAAGGAGCATTTTGTCGTTTTTATACTGTTGCAGTAGAGAATCGAGCAAACGCATCTTATTATCTTTTGTAACGACAAACACTTCTTGCTCAACGTTTTCAGCAGACGTTCCTTGTGGAGCAATCTCTATTCTAAGCGGCATTTTCATAAATGTGCTCGCAAGCGTTGAAATCGATTTCGGCATAGTTGCAGAAAAGAGCATTGTTTGTCGGTCTTTAGGCACGGATTGCAAAATTCTTTTTATTTGCGGTAAAAAACCGACGTCAAGCATGCGGTCTGCCTCGTCGAGAGTAATGCTTTTTACTTGATCTAACGTGTATGCCCCTTGGTTCATGAGGTCAACTAAGCGACCTGGAGTGGCAATAACAATATGGGGGCTTTGTTTTAGAGCTCTTGATTGTTTGTGTTGAGAAGCTCCTCCAATGACTACTACGGTGCGCAGTCCTATCGGAGTGCCGATGTCTCTTAAGGCCTCGTCTACTTGAAGCGCAAGTTCGCGGGTGGGCACGACGATCAACCCTTGTCCTTTGTAAAAAGCAATACGTTGAATCATGGGGATGCCAAAAGCCAGGGTTTTTCCTGTTCCTGTTTGTGCAATACCAACAACGTCCTTTCCCTGCAAAGCACCGGGAATAATCTGATGTTGAATTGGTGTGGGGATATCGAACCCTTTTTTCTCGAGGATAGTTAGAAGGTTTTTCCCTATTCCAAGATCTCTAAAGCGACCGGTATCAAGTTCTTTTTTTGTCATACATTGTCCTATAAAAAATGTGTAACCCATGTTTCTCTAGGTCACACAAAAATGCAAGAAAGAGTTGAGCTACTTTTAAGTTAATCTATTGCAGAAATATAGTATATCAGCAAGGACATGTTTTGTCAAGTGTCTTTGGTTTTTTTGGTGTATTTTTCATACTATTCGAATACATTTTCTACTTTGCAACGTTGTTAATTTCAAAGCAAATCCTCTCTAGCACATTTTTCACATCCATTACACTGTTTAATGTTTTTTTCTCGAAGACTTACTATTTTCGCGATGGCTAGCATTCATACCAAGGATATTCATAGTATTGTCGTTATGCACTGATCTTATTATAGTACTCCTCAACCTCTTCCATAAGCAGGAGTTGTGCTTTTCTCCTTTGATTTTTTAAGCGTAACGTGAATACTTCAAAGAAGGATTCCAATTGACTTTGTTCTAGAACGTCTGGAAAGGTTGTTTCTGTTCCCTTTTCCTTTTTGTGCGTTCTTTTCCGGCTTTTCATGCGGTTTGTAGCATGGAGAGTAGAGGTAACCGCAGTGTCTTTTGATTGAGTAAGGGTGTCAGCAGCAGTTTTTAACGCATTGTCTTGCTTTGAAAATAATGTAGCCATTTTATCCTTATCTTTTGATTCAGTAGTAATGTTTTTTATAGGGACTCCAAGAGCAAAAAGATCTACGAAGCGTACAAAATCAGAAAGATCTTTAGTGGTTACTCTATAGGGAGATTTTTCGGAGCGTAGAAAATTAAAAATTTCTGACAAACTGTTAAATGCACTTCCTCCTGAGAAGTTGCCTATAAAATAAGCAAGTGTTTCTCCGGTTACATGAGAGATCTTGTCAGCTGTTTTTTTTCTTTTGTCTGGGTAGTACTGGATGTCGTGTACTATTTCATGAACCAGTGTACTCGTTGAGAGAAGGAGACTACCATTTTTTATAAACTGCTTAGTTTGAGAAGATAAGGTTGGTGAAGCACTTTCTATTTTTACAGTTCTATTTTTTTTGAGTAAGTCCCAGCGACGTCAGGGCTGAGCCCCTTTGTATCAAACTTTATGGTAACGTTTGGATGGCCTTCTTGGTTTTCAAGGTGTTCTTTAAAAAGGTCAATTTCTAACTCATCATAGTAGTCAAAGAAGGATGTTTTTTTTCTAGCTTTTTCTTTCCAGGACTGGACTAGCTGTTCAGTTTGCTCTTTAGGAAGCTCACTAAATATTTCACTCATTACCTTAGGATCGTAATCCTCAAATTCTTCAGCAAGCATTTCTTTGTCAAGCAACTCTCTTTCATATGCGTGGTCGAGCAGTCTTTCCACAGTAGAGTAAAGCAGTGCTTCGGAGTATTCTTTTTTAAGCTGATTTAGTTTTAAAGAATTACTAGTATCTGTGTCGGAGCTCGTGCTTTCTTGGGTTCGTGAGCGATCTGTATCCTCGATTATTTTTTGTTTTAGCTGAACTAGGCCCTCAATATTTTCCTCTAAAATTAAAGGTTGTTCAAAAGTGGTAGCTAATTGTTGGATCTCAAAATCTAAGGCCGCATATTCCTTTGTAATACTGGATTCCAGCGAAGGCTGTTTCTCAAACGTGGATTGTCGTGCTTCCTTATTAGGATTAAAGCTGGTTTCTGGGCTGTGCATTGCCAGATTAAATTACTTTTCTAAGAAAGGAAGTTTAAGATGTTCATACGCTCGTGGCGTTGCCATTCTCCCCTTTGTCGTCCGCTCTAAAAAGCCAAGTTGCAGCAAATAGGGCTCGTAGACATCGGCGATGGTTTCCTCTTCTTCTGAAGTTGCATGGGCGAGTGTGGAAAGACCTACGGGGCCTCCGGAGAATTTCTCTATGAGCGTCTTTAGGAGCCGTCTGTCGGTTTCATCAAGCCCAAGAGTATCTATTTCGAGGAGACCAAGTGCCTTATTAGCAATGTCGTTAGTAATGATGCCTTCGCCATGAACTTCAGCGTAATCTCGTACACGTTTTACGAGCCTGTTCGCAATACGTGGGGTTTTTCTTGACCGCTCGGCAATCTTTTTTGCGGCACTCTCTTTAATAGGAATGTCGAGTAATGTACATGAACGGGTAATAATCTTTGTAATATCTTCATTGGTATAAAAATCCAAACGGTACACATGGCCAAAGCGTGTTCTTAAGGGGGCAGAAATGAGGCCGGCCCTGGTTGTTGCACCAATGAGGGTAAATTTTGGAAGATCAAGGCGCATGGAGTTTGCCGAAGGGCCTTTGCCTAAAATAATATCGAGCTTATAATCCTCCATGGCTGCGTACAAGGTTTCTTCAATCGTTGTGTTCAATCGATGGATTTCATCAATAAATAAGACATCCTTGTCATTTAGATTGGTAAGCAGAGCAGCCAAATCCCCCGCTCGGCTAATAGCAGGCCCCGCGGTTGTTTTAATGGTTGCACTTTGTTTGCGAGCGATGATATTGGCGAGACTCGTTTTCCCGATTCCCGGTGATCCATACAAAAGAACATGCTCAAGCGAGTCATCTCTTTTGCTTGCAGCTTCGAGACAGATAGAGAGGTTTTCTTTTACTTTTTTTTGTCCAATAAAATCATCAAAGGTCTTTGGACGTAAGCTTTGTTCGGCCGTGTCCTCTTTTTGAGTATCTCTTACAATACTTTCAGTTTTCTCTAATTTGTCTTTACTGCTTTCAATCATGACTCTTTTTTACCGATTTACTATTCATATAGTATACCATCTTTTCCCTTAAAGTAGGCATATTATTTATGTATACAGGGATTTTTACAAGAAACGCTTGACATGGCTCTGTTTTTTTGTTAAGATGATCAGTCACCGTAAATAAGCGTACTTTTTAACGCAAAGCTCTTTCCTTCTGTAGACACCTCGGGAAATTTTCTGAAGGACGTCTGGAGGCGGTCTCTTACGAGATTCGCTTCTAATGTTCCTGCAGATGGTTTTCTTGTCTACAGAAGAAAGGGGCTTTTTTTAATGATAGGAATCAGGGCTTTTATAAAAACTGTAGAATGTTTTTTTGCGCTCAGTTCCATCAGGCATGGTAACAACTTGTGTCCACTTCGCTCGGAGTGACCCAGGACCTGCCCAGCCGTGATCCCAATAGTCTGGTCCTTCAAATCGTACTTCCCTGCCATCTTTTTTACCATAGAATTTAAATCTGAGAGTGTTTCCTTCCATCTCTCCTTGGATGAGAATGTAGTTTTCTGTGTCATTAAAAAATCTAAAATCAGGGCTTGGGTTGTAAATGGTGGCATCAGTGCCATAGGGTTTGTAGTATTCAACGGGATACGAGTGCCACTGGCGCACGGTTATTTCAAGACCACTGTTCATAGCACCTCTAAACATAGTGGTGCCGACTTGGCATAGCCCTCCGCCATATTCTTTGATGGTTTCTCCGGGCTTAATAACGAGTTCTGGTAAATATCCTGTTTCCGGGCCGACTTCGCCTAGATATTCAAGCAAGGAATAGGTATCTCCCGGTTTTACCAAAACACCATTGAGTTTGTTCATGCCAGTATTAATGTTGTGGCGCCTTGCAGATGATGAGCCGGCAAAGTTAGACTCGCCGGTTGCGATGAGTTCGGTAATGCCAAGGTCATCAATGGTGTCAGCAGTGACATCAGCGCCAATTATTTTAAGATGAAGTGGAATGTTTCTGAGCGTGCTTCTATTTTCCATGGCGGCATGTTCAATGTACGCGATGTTCGTTTTATGAAGGAGTTCCTTGCCTTTTGTACTTTCCTCGAGCAACTCGAGTGAATTATCTTCCTTAATGGTAAAGCGTGCGTTCCTTGGTTTTTCGGTAACGTCTGGTGCGATAGTATCTTCCATAAATGTGTGCAATGCATTGGTGTCAAGATGTGCGGTGCTTACGGTGTTTGTATAGGGCAGTGATTCACCAAGTGATGTACGAATAAAATTATCAATATCAAAATTATCAGATTCAAGATAGTCGGTTTTTGAAAGAGACGCGGTTTCACTTTTTTCGTTAAAGGTTACTGCATCCTTCAGGAAGCGCTCCGGGAGCTCCCACGTTTTTTCATTCATTCGTAACGTAAGCGGTTTAGAGGAGAGCGTTAAAGCTTCGCTTCGGGCATGCATGAGTTCATTTTGTGCGATTTTTGGGTGAGCCTTTGCGTATGGTACTGACACGTGGTCAGGACCAAGCATTTGAACGGCACTTGTTAGTCGTGAAAGCAGAGCTTTTTGATGAACACTCGTCCCGGGCTGGCCTTCAGTATAGTGTAGCGTGTCATCAGACAGTGACACGCGAGCCTCTTCGTGTGGTGTACCCCAATCAATAAGCTTATTGTGCACATACGTGTTAAACACAGCAGGGGCAACTGAGTATGCAAGCGGTACGTCTGTTCCCTGAATCGTTATTTCTGTTATACGGAGAGCATCGGTTATGAGCGAGCCTGATCTTCCGTCTTTATACGCGTCAACAATTGTTTTTTTTGGGTCGAGAGAAAAACCAAGCTGCTCGATTGCGACAGCATCTTCATGTTCATGGAAGGTAAGCGAAAAAGATGAACGGAACTGAGTTTCTTTCTCTTTGAGCAGCGCATACGCTTCATCGGGTGTTTTCCCGGAAACGTCTATGTCGGCAATGGTTGTACGCGGGAAGAATACACCTTCGTATGAAAGGGTGACGGTAACGTAAAGAACAGCAATAGCAAAAACGACAATACACACGAATGCTCCTATTCCAAGAAGTATTCGTGAAAGGAGAGTTAGTATTGTGCGAATGACTGTCATGAGTATTTTTTTTGACTCTAACCGTTTAAAAGCTCCTCGAGCATTGCACGTGCAAGCGATTCTCGTTCATTTTGTGGGAGGGTATCAATGGATACCTTTTTTTGTGTGTCTGGAGCGGATTTCTTTGGATGCTCAGGCACTAATTCTTTGTTTTCTGAAAGGGACAACATAATAGTGCTGCCAAGCGTATACTCTTTGGGAACTGATTTTCGGGGCCAAAAAATTTCTTGACCAAAGGGAGTAATAAGTACCGCTTTATCTTTTTCGAATCTATCAAGGATTGTTGAGAGAGAATAGCCCATCGTTTCGTAGTTTAAGACGTTAGACTATAGCACGTGCATTATTTTTGTAAAGGATCTAAGCCGTAAGAGATAATGCATTAATGACATCATTACATTGTACCGTATGCGGTGAAGTGGTACAAGAAATTTTAAACTCGGTAAAAATGGACGACAGTATTTAGGAATTCTAAAGTAGCTCTAAATTATTCTTAGAGCTACTGGCAGATACAAGGATAAGGAAATAACTAATTCTTTTCTTTTTCCGACGATACCAGATTGGCGATAGTCTTTTTAATGTCTCCAAATGAAATCTCTTGCTCAGTTTTTTTATTGAAGCTTTCAAAGGATCTTAGAATCTCAAGTGGCAATGCAAAGATAACGGTATTTGATTGGTCAGAGGAGAGATCGTTTAATGACTGCAGTGTTCTTAAATGCAGGGCTCCCGCGGTACTCGAAAGCGTTTTTGCAGCACTCGCCATGTTTTCTGCAGCTTGCACTTCACCTTCAGCTTTAATAATAACCGCTCTTCTTTCTCGCTCAGCTTCTGCTTGCTTTGCGATGGTTCGCTTCATGTCTTCCGGAATAATAACATCTTTTAACTCGACGTTTAGTACTTTAATGCCCCATGGGTCTGAGGCTGCATCAACAATCCCTTTAATTTTGTTTGAGATTTTATCTCGCTCGCCCAAAAGGTCATCGAGCGATACTTCACCGACAATATTACGCATGGTTGTTTGCGCAAGCTGTGAGACAGCGTACATGAAGTTTTCTACTTCTAATACAGACTTCTCCGCCGAGATCACCTTGTAGTAAATGACCGCATTTATTTTAACAGAGATGTTGTCTTTTGTTACTGACTCTTGAAGCGGCACATCAACGGCTTTTGTTCGCATATCAATACGTCTCATTGACTGGAAGATAGGAATAACCAGTCGCCATCCCGGCTCAGCAGTTTTTGAGTACTTGCCGAGGGTAAACTTCACGCCACGCTGGTATTGGTTTATTTGCCGAATACTGATGAGAAGAAGGAGAATAATACCCGGGGCAATAAAAACCAATGCGCCCATAAAAAGGCCGATAATGATATCCATAGTAGTGTTCGTTTACGAAAAAATATTCTTACATCTTAAAGTATAACAAAAAAGGGCAGGAAACGCTAGTTTTACTTATATGTAGCAATAATTAGTTGTTGCCGTAATAGTTTTCGATAACAGCAACACTGACGCCGTTTCGAAGCGTAGGGTTATTAAAAGCGAAAAAGTTAGGCCATGTTCTCCATTTTCCAGAAGGCTCAAAAGCTAAGATCTGTGGACCGTTTGCACCGATTGGAGAGATAAGAATTTCATCTTTTCCATCAAGATCTATATCTCCGACAGTATTTTTAAAGTCGCCTTTTACATTTTTATTAGAATATGCCCACCAGGAATTCTTAGCGATACCAAGCACATCAAATACTCTAACATGCGAAGTGCCATTATTGGGTGTAGTATAAATTCTGTCTTGAATTCCAGTAGCAGACAAACCATTGGTAACGCCTGGTCCATATGCAGCAAAAGAATTTTCGAGAGTGCCATCTACAGTGTAAATAAACACAGTGGGTTCTGATGGTCCGTGGTGTGGTGTGATAAGCAGCCTTGGCGATTGATCACCGTAACGATAGGTTCCAACAGAACACCCCACGGTGCCAAAATCTGCGGTGAATTCTGAAAAAAGATTCCAGGTATCAACATTGCGAGCATTGGTATAGATACGAACAGTTGGTTTTTTGTTGCCGGTCAGGCAGGTTGCTACATCATCTTCAAAGCCATCTTGGTCAAAATCACCGACAGTCATACTAAGGCCATCTCTAATAGATGAGTCAAAAACAAACATCTGTCCAAAGAAAATCATTTCACCATTTTCTCGAAGCCCAAAGATTCTCGCTTGAGGGCCTCCATTTTTTTGTGCAAAGACGAGAAACTGGTCTTTAATATGATTATTATTGGCATCAATTGCGACTACGCCTGTACCACCAAGATATGCATCGGGAAAGAGATTACCTAGTTCTTCCCCTTCGGCTTCTCCATGGCGTGAGTATGCTTGGAGCTTTGAGCGTTCACCTGGCCCTGACGTAGTTAGTATTCTTGGGTTTTTAGTGAGGGGTATAGGAGGTGTGGGGGGAGTAACCGGGACAACAGGGTCGTCGGGATTTTTAGGGGTTGGATCGTTTGGGTCGTTTGGGAGCAATGGATACAATGCCTCATACCAATTTTCAGCAATCACGGCGTATCCTTCTGTGTTGGGATGTACTCCATCATCGGTCATAAGAGTAGTCTTTGCTTGCCCCGTGTGTGTATCGTAAAAATCATCCCAATTCGAAGTGAAATATCGATCATAATGAACACAATTTGCGGCCAAGCGACTGTTGTATTCTTGAATAACTAAAGAACCGCCGGTTCCAAAGAGGTTATTTGGAGGGAACGCGGACAGAATAATTTGTGGGGAAGATCCATCGGGATTTTGATGCAGCTTTATATAGTCTATTGTCGCCTGAACTTCATTGACCGTTTGAGTCAACACCTCGTCAATATTTGACAAGTCCGGATTTATTTCTTGAGCAAGATCATTTCCGCCAACCATAAGTAATACATAGTTTGGATTTTCTTCAAGGCGGTTATTATCAATTAAATCGGTAAGAACTTGATCAGCACGATACCCGTTTACACCATGGTTAGACATGACATAAGTGTAGTACTCTGATGTCGTCGCAAGCATACCAGAGAGTTGTGCTGGGTATGTATAAGCAGTTTCCCCGTAGGGGTATCCATACGTAATACTATCTCCGAGCGTCAAAATAGTTTTTGTTTCTTTGGCATATGAAACGCATGGCTCAAAGCACCAGATTGATACGATTAAGATAAACACAGAAATGAGCAATTTCTTCATTGTTTTTCTATTAGTTTTGTTACTACTTTTTCTTATTCTTTTTGAATGTAAATGCTCCTTTACTGTCAACATCAACAGTGATGGTGTCTTGTTCCATAAATGTCCCCTCAAGAATGCTTGTTGAAAGAGGGTTTTCAATTCTTTTTTGAATCACTCTTCGCAGTGGACGTGCGCCGTATGTAGGATCGTATCCTTCATGAGCAAGGGCATCTTTGGCCTTTAAGGTAACATCGAGTTCGATATTTTGTCCCGCAAGGAGCTCGTTTAACCGCTCAAGCATTAAGTCGACAATTTTTCTTACCTGTTTTTCATCAAGCGCATGGAAGAAAATTATCTCGTCGATTCGATTGATAAATTCGGGTCTGAACGTTTTTTTGAGCTCATTCATAAGATCTTCTTTGAGGCTCTCAATAGCTTCTTTGCCGCTTTTCTTCTGGTGGTCCTTTTTTAAATCCTCAAACCCAAGCTTGCCCTCAGTCGCTTGAGTGATAAGGCTTGAGCCAAGGTTTGATGTGGCAATAATAACGGTGTTTTTGAAATCGACGGTTCTCCCTTTTGCGTCAGTGAGTCTCCCATCTTCTAAAATTTGTAAAAGAATGTTAAAGACATCAGGGTGCGCTTTTTCAATTTCATCGAGCAAGATGACACTGTACGGTTTTCTTCGTACCTTTTCTGTGAGCTGACCACCTTCTTCATGCCCCACGTATCCCGGAGGAGAGCCAACCAAACGGGAAACGGCATGTCGTTCCATGTATTCTGACATGTCTATGCGGACCATTGCTTCCTCGTCACCAAACAGGAGATATGCAAGCGCTTTGGTAAGCTCCGTTTTGCCAACGCCAGTTGGACCAAGAAAAATAAACGAGCCAATGGGACGTTTTGGATCTTTAAGGCCAGCTCTTCCCCGACGAATCGCTTCACTAATTGCGGAAATAGCATCCTCTTGCCCAATCACTTTTTCTTGCAGCTGCTTTTCAAGAGCAAGTAGCTTCTTTGTTTCCTCTTCAGAGAGATCTTTAACGGGGATACCTGTCCATTTTGAAAGCACTTCCTCTATATCTAAAGCTGATACCGATGATTTCTTTGTTCCTTTTTCTTTTTGCCAGGTTTCCTCAAGCTTCTTTTTTTCTTCGGTGGCTGTCTTTTGGTCTTTTTTAAGAAGCAGTACTTTGCGCTTATTTTTTGCCTTGTCTGCCGCTTCAATCTCTTTTTTTATACGCGTGATTTCTTTTTGTAGCTCTTTGAGTTTATCGGGCGTGGTAATGGATTGAAGGCGCACTTTTGCCGCTGCTTCATCAATTAAATCAATGGCTTTGTCAGGAAGAAATCGATCTTGAATATATCTATCAGAAAGATGGGTTGCTGCCATAATTGCTTCTGTCGTAATTTTGACTTTGTGGTGTGCCTCGTATTTGTCTCGTAAGCCTTTTAGAATTTCTATCGTAACATCAACATTTGGCTCACCGACAAGGATTGGTTGAAATCGTCTCTCAAGTGCTGCATCTTTCTCAATATGCTTTTTATACTCGTTTAGCGTTGTGGCGCCAACCGTTTGTAAATCGCCTCGGGCGAGAGCAGGTTTTAAAATATTTGATGCATCTATGGAGCCTTCTGATGCACCCGCACCGACAATAGTATGGAGCTCATCAATAAAGAGAATTATTTCTTTATTATTATCTTTAATTTCTTTAACGACTTTCTTGAGGCGTTTTTCAAACTCACCTCTAAACTTTGTACCGGCGAGCATACTGGCAAGATCAAGGGAAGCCACGCGTTTTCCTTTGAGGTTTTCTGGACTATTCCCTGACTCTATTTTTTGAGCAAGCCCCTCGGCAATGGCTGTTTTGCCAACACCTGGCTCACCAATAAGTACCGGGTTATTTTTTGTGCGTCTTGAGAGGACATGAATGACGCGGGTTATCTCGTCGCTTCTTCCAATAACGGGGTCGAGCTTGCCTTCTGCAGCTTGCTTGGAGAGATCAAGAGAGTATGAGTCCAAGGTGGGCGTTTTTGACTGAACCTTTTTTTCAGAGGCGTCTTTTTTAGTTCCAATTGACTTGGTAATAGCTTGGAGTGCTTTGTCGTAATCCACGTTGTACTTCTTTAGCGTTTGATACGCCATGCCTTCACCTTCCTTAAGGAGGCCAAGAAGGAGGTGCTCTGACCCTACATAATTTAGTCCCATTTCACGAGCAATATAAAACGAAAGCTCCAGTGCCTTTTTTGCTCGCGGAGAGAGATCTAGTTGCTGTTTTTGTTCTGTTCCCTCTACCGTGTTTTCTTCGATGTATTTTTTAAGATCATCGGCGTTTATGCCAATTTTTTCAAGAATCTTAACACCCATCTCTTCTTCTTCACAAAGCCCTACCAGCAAATGTTCTGTGTCTATGCTTGACGAGTTAACGCTTTGCGCAAACGCGGCTGCTTCTTCAAGAACCTTTTTTGCTCGTTCAGAAAAGTAGTCAATGATGTTTACGCGATCAGGTTCACGTTTGTGCATGGGTGTTTGGCTTCTCGCAAAAGGAGTGCCGGAAAAGAAATCATCAAAAAACGTGGAGCCAAATGGAGATGATTGCATGAGGTTTCTTTCCTCAGCACAGGCATGACAGAGGTTGTAAGTATGCACACGTCCATTTTTTGTTTGTCTGAATTTAAGGGTCGCTGGGCGTGAATTACACGCGTTGCATAGAAGAGCCATGGTTTTTATTTTAAGAAATTATATGCTGGTTAGCACTCTCATACTTAGAGTGCTAATTTGTAGTGTACGTCTCAAAAGATCACTTTGTCAAATCTATACGTATTCTATCATTTTGTCGTATTTCTCTCTAGAGGTCTTAGCGTTACCCACACGCTTCCCTATTTGACAGAGGGTGCTGTACGCGTTACACTTTTTTGATAGCATTAATGCAAAATTGTATGGATCCTAACCTCAAAGAAAAAGCAAAAAAGCTGCTTCAAAGCAGTAAGAACATTCTGTTAGTCACTCGGATGCATCCTCAGGATGATTCTATTGGCAGTCTTTTAGCGTTAGGGTTAGTGTTTGAAAAGCTTGGTAAGGAAATCTCTTTGGTATGCCACGGCCCTTTTACGTCATCTTTATCATTTCTGCCAAATCATGATCAGATTGGTACAGCACTTCAAGACAAGAATAATTTTATCATTACGCTTGATACCACTCAGGCAAAGGTGTCTCAATTTTCGTATGACTTTGATAATGATGGCAACAAGCTCAATATTTATATCACGCCCGAGGATGGTACATACGATTCATCTCACGTTGAGACACAAATTAAAGCGCGGTATGACTTGATTGTAGTGGTAGATGTTCGTGACCTTGAGGATTTGGGACCACTCTATACTGAAAACACGAAACTCTTTTTTGAAACACCGATTGTCAATATTGATAACGACCATGCAAATACGCAGTTTGGCGAGGTAAACTGGGTTAACCCCAAAGCGGCTACAACCTCTGAAGTTGCCTTTGAGTTTATTTCAAGTATTGGCGAGGATCTGATAAACGAAAACAGTGCAACGAGCTTGCTTGCTGGAATTATTGCAGAGACAAAAAGTTTTCAGCGACCTGATACAACCTCACAGGCTTTTAACGTTGCAGCACGCTTGATTCAGGCTGGAGCAGATCAGCAACAGATCATTCATAATATGTTTAAAAACAAATCCTTAAATACGCTCAGACTCTGGGGACGAGCGTTGATGAACGTTGCATTTATTCCGGAAGAAAAGATAATTGTTACCTCTGTGACCCAGGATGATTTTGATAAGACGGATACCAGCAATGAAGATGTGTTGGGGCTTGAGGAAGAGCTCCTGGAAAATGTTGGTAATGCTGATGTAGTAGTGATATGCGTAGAGAACAAAGAAGGCACTGATGCCTTTATAAAGCCAATTTCCGATATGAACATGCATCGTCTAAACCAGGAACTTAGAGGCGTTCTTTTGCATGATCGAATCAAGGTTGAAAGGAAAGGTGTGGATATTGAGGAGGCTAAAAAGGAAATAATGGCATCTTTGCGTACATTTATGGGGAAAACTGATAGAACTTGAATTTAGTTACTATCTGCTATACAATACCTCATAGTTTGACGACGGGTGCACAAAAACAGCGCTCATAATAAAACTATGACATCAGAGTAAAAAAGAAGGAGTTTGTTATAAGAGGCATCACTCTTTTTTTTGTAGGCTAAAAACTAATTAACGAAAAGCATAATCTAAATTCATGCAACAAAATCCCTTTGAGAATGTGCGGAAAGTTCTTCATGGTGTGTGTGAAAAAATGGATGTGGATAAAAATGTTGAGACAATTCTAGCTCGGCCCGAGCGTATTGTTGAGGTAGCAGTGCCTGTTCGTAAGGATTCAGGCGACGTTGTTTTGTATACGGGGTATCGTGTGCAGCATAACAATTATAGAGGTGTCTACAAGGGTGGAATTAGATTTCATCAAAACGTGAATTTGGATGAGGTTAAAGCACTCGCTTTCTGGATGACCATGAAGTGTGCCGTGGTAGACATACCTCTTGGTGGGGCGAAGGGTGGTGTTACTGTTGACGTTACTACTCTTTCTGAGGGTGAACTTGAGCGGCTTAGCCGCGGGTATGCTCGACTTATCGCCGATGTTGTTGGTCCACAGATTGACGTACCTGCTCCTGATGTAAACACGACTCCCCAAATTATGGATTGGTTTTTGGATGAATATAACAAGACAAAGGGCGTGAATGAACCAGGAGTGATTACCGGAAAATCACTTGAGAGCGGTGGTTCTGAGGGACGAGAAAAAGCAACCGCTCAAGGCGCCTTTTTTGTACTGGAAGAGGCAATAAATCAGATGGATATTGAGAGAGGAACAGTAGTGATCCAAGGGTTTGGTAACGTTGGTTCATTTGCAGCAAAGATTTTTGATGAGGCTGGATATACTATTGTTGCGGTATCAGATGCTCAAGGTGGTGTGTATAACAAAGAAGGCTTGGACATTAAGACACTTTTTGAAAAAAGTACGGGCGGTGTTATTGCCAGGGGCAGCGTTGACGCGGAAGAAATATCAAATCAAGATTTGCTCGAACTTGAGTGTGACGTACTGGTGCCTGCGGCAATTGAAAATCAAATTACTGAGGAAAATGCTTCACAGATTAAAGCTAAAATTGTCTTGGAAGCAGCAAATGGCCCGACGACTCCAGATGCAGACAAGGTATTGGTTGAACGAGGCATTCCGGTCATTCCTGATATTTTGGCAAATGCCGGTGGTGTAACGGTGAGTTACTTCGAGTGGCAACAAAATCTAAATGATGAAAAGTGGAGTGAGGAAGATGTAGATGCCAAACTCGCCGATATTATCAAGCCAGCCTTTGCTTCCGTATGGGAGATAAGTGAGGATAAGGTTGATTTGAGATCAGCGGCGTACATGGTTGCTATTGAAAAGCTTGCGAAAGCGATTGAAGAGAAGATATAGTACGTAGTCTTTGATGAAATCCTTGCTTAAGGAAAACTCCGGCGGGGTTTTTGTTTGTCATGAAAATCTAGCCGCGGTATACTGTACGTATCATTAACAACACGTATGACAAAAAAAGTTGGACTTACTCCTGAAGAGCGTGAAGAAGAACTTCAAAAAAAACTTGAGGATATTTCACATCGAGAAAAAGAGCGTGAGGCGTATGCTATTGCTGGTGTAGTAGGACTTCCTTATATTGATCTAGAGAAGTTTCCTGTTTCTCAGCGAGCAGTTACCATCATTCCTCACGAACTTGCAACCCAGACCGGTGCAGTAGTGTTTAAAAAAGATGAAAATAATGTAGTACGCGTAGGGCTTTATATTCCTGAGGATGAAGAGATTGTAAAGGGCATTATTGCCTATCTTGAAGATCAAGGATTCACACCAAAGTTCTATGTGATCTCAGAGACGAGTTTTAAAAAAGTGCTTCGTGCATACAAGCGGGTTCTTGTTTCGTCAAAAAAGACCGGTGAGGTTAGTGTAAGTGAGGAAGGGCTTTTAGAAGCACAAAAAGAGGTTGAGTCATTGACCATGCTCGAAGATAAATTAAAAGACGTCCCGGTTACCCGGGTGCTTGAAGTTATTCTTGCGGGAGCGCTTTCCGGTGAGGCAAGTGACATTCATCTTGAACCGGAGGAGTCGGATATTGCTTTAAGATATCGTATTGATGGCGTACTTAAGGAAGTTGCCAAGCTTTCGACAGAGGCATATAAAAATATTATTTCTCGCATTAAACTTGAGGCGGGACTCAAGATCAATATTACCGATAAGCCGCAGGATGGTAGGATCAGTATTCGTATTAAGGGGCGTGAGATTGATATACGTGTTTCTGTCCTTCCGACAGCTTATGGCGAGACTGTGGTGATGCGTTTGTTGGGTGTAGGGACAATATCACTTAAAATTGATGATTTGGGCGTGCGTGAGAAGGCAAAGAAAATACTTCTTGAACAAATTAAAAAACCAAACGGTATGGTTTTGGTTACGGGACCTACGGGAAGTGGTAAAACAACAACGCTGTATGCCTGTATTAATCAAATCAATAGCCCCGACAAAAAGATTATTACGCTTGAAAATCCCATTGAGTATCATCTTGAGGGCATCTCACAGACACAGATTAATCCCGGGAAAGGACTTACCTTTGCGACTGGGCTTAAATCGGTGTTAAGACAAGATCCTGATATTATCATGGTTGGAGAGATTCGGGACTTTGAAACAGCCGATATCGCGTCGCAGGCAGCACTGACGGGGCATATGGTGTTTTCTACGTTGCATACTAATGATTCATCGGGAGTAATTCCCCGTCTCATTGACTTGGGTCTGAGGCCTTTTACCATTGCCCCGGCGCTAACCGCGGCTATTGCCCAACGTTTGGTAAGAAAACTATGTCCGGAGTGCAAAGAAAAATACTCTCCGACTGATGAGGAAATGACGTACTTAACGGAGAAGCTCGGGAAACATATGCCAAAAGATAAAACAGAAGCAGTTTTTTATCAGTCTAAAGGGTGTACGAAGTGTATAGATACTGGCTACAAAGGACGTATTGGCGTGTTTGAACTCTTTGAGGTTGACCATAGTGTGGAGCAGCTTATAAACGATAGGGCGTCTTCACTTGAGATCCATGATACGGTGGTGAAGGAACAAGATATGATAACGATGCTTCAAGATGGATTGCTTAGAGTAATGGAGGGAGTTACCTCCTTTGATGAAGTGAGGCGAGTCCTTGACTAAGTAGCAAAAAATCTCTTAACGGAGGGCATAAAGAGATTTTTTTGTGCATTATTTTGGGCAGAACCGAGAGAAAGAGGGATTGACAGGACGAGTGTATTTGTTACTATCCTTAGGATTGTAAATGTATACTTGAACGGAGGGACGAAGTTGATTATAAACCAATTTCAGATGCGAGAACTACTTGTAGAGCTGAACTTTCTTTTTGCTGAATGGGAAAGAATTATTGAAAGGGAGCTTAAATCAGTTAATAAAAGGAGATATGGCAGCATAGTCATGATCTTGCCGAGTTTAGACTTTACGTTCCATGCAAAAAAATTTGAATTGCTTATTTGCATACAACAAGCATGTGGAAGAGTGCAGGAAGGTATTAATGAACTGATACTAAGTTATGGATTGCAACCAGATAGCTTTGATGCAAGAAGTATTCCAGACAAGCTTCCCAAGCAACTTCTTTCAAAGGCTTTTCCAGGTGGTATGCTCTCTTTTGGCTACTTACTTTGGAAATGTGATCCAGAGCATAGGAAAGTTATTGCAAGAACGTTGCTGAGAGTTAAAGAAATTTCACTTATTTAGTAAATAGAGAAACAGTATTATTCCCCGAGGAGCTTTTCCAGCTCTTCTTTTTTTTGTTTAAAATCCTCAAGTTTTTGTTGCTCACGTTCTACTACTTCTTTCGGGGCGTTTTTTACGAATTGCTTGTTTGCGAGTTTTTTTTCGAGACTTTTTATGTAGGCAGCTATGCTTTCAAGTTCTTTTGTATATTTTTCTTTATTCTCGTCTATATCGGCTTGTTTGCGTTTTTTTTCAATTTCTTGTTTTACGCTGCTTGCTCGTTTAATCAATACTTTCATTTCTTTATTCTCGCTATCCATTTTGTCTTCCAGAGATTTAAAGTGTTTATCTGAAAGTTGCTCTACCATGAGCGGATTTTTTTGATCAAACTCGTTCCAGATTTTTTCTGTGACAAAAGGTGTATAAGGGTGTAAGAGCTTCAAAAGCCAATATAAAACGTATCCAAGCACGTGATTGTGGTAGTCGACGTTTTCTGATTTTTTACACATTTCAATGTACCAGTCAGCAAGAGAATGCCAAGTAAAGGTATATAGTGTTTCACCTGCTTGTCCAAAATTGTATTCTTTGAGCGAGTTTTCATAATTACTATACAGACCGGAAAGTTCAGAGAGTATCCATGGTCCAAAGTTGTCGGGGTTGTCTGTTTTGTCAGGAGCTTTTTCAAGCGTTGGTATTTCTGAAGTTAGTTTTACCCCTCTTTCCTTAGCAAACCGTGCAATATTCCAGAGCTTTGTGGCGAAGTTCCTGTAGCCCTTAATTTTATCCTCAAACATCCTCAAGTCGTTTCCGGGTGTAATACCAATAACAAGAGAGAGCCTCACGGCATCAGCGCCGTATTTTTCTATCATTTCAAGCGGATCAATGCCGTTTCCAAGAGACTTGGACATTTTTCTTCCGAGTCTGTCCCTAACGAGTCCATGTAAGTACACGGTTTTAAACGGCACACTTTCTTTAACAACATCTCTTATGTTTTCCTTTTCCATATGGTATGTACCCATAATTATCATACGAGCTACCCAGAAAAAGATGATATCATACCCTGTTTCCATAACAGATGTTGGGTAATATGTTTTTAAATCATTGGTGATTTCTGGCCACCCAAGTGTAGAAAACGTCCAAAGTCCGGCTGAAAACCATGTATCGAGCGTATCAGATTCTTGTACAAAATCACCTTCTGGCTTTTCTTTAGAGACAATAGGCTTTTCTTTTTTGGTATCATTTTTTGCATACCAAACAGGCATACGATGTCCAAACCAAATTTGTCTTGAGATGCACCAGTCGCGCAAATTCTCCATCCAGTGGAAATAGATCTTCTCAAAGCGCGACGGTACAAAGTGTATCTCATCATTTTTGACCACCTCGATTGAGACTTGTTTGAGTGATTTTCCGTTTAACCTGTCTGCTGGCTTATTAACCGCAATAAACCATTGTTTTGAGATGAGCGGTTCAATAACGGATCCGCATCTATAGCACAGACTTGTTGCCTGTACATAGTCTTCAATTTTTTCTATCAGTCCTGCGGTTTCTAAGTCGTTAACAAACTGCTTGCGTGCATCAGGTGCTTCCAGGCTCGCATATTTTCCTGCTTTATCAGTCATTATTCCCTTTTCATCAATCACTTGGATTGTCTCGAGCCCATGTTTTTCCGCAAAGTCAAAGTCGACTACAGAATGGGCCGGTGTTACACCAATAACGCCCGAGCCAAACTCTTGGTCTACTTCCGGGTCGGCAAATACTTTTACGGTTATTGTGTGGCCTGCAAGATCAACATCGATTGTTTTTCCAACGTATTCTTGGTACCGGGCATCATCTGGGTGAACGGCAACACCAGTGTCGCCTAGTTTTGTCTCTGGTCTGGACGTTGCGATAATAAAAGGGCCGTATTTGATATAGTAGAGCTGTGCATTGTGGTCTTTGTGCTCAACTTCATCATCGGCGAGGGTTGATTCGCAATGGGGACACCAATTGACGATTCTGTTGCCTTGGTAAATAAGGCCATCATTGTACATGTCTATAAATGCTGTTTGCACTGCTTTGGTGAGGCCTTCATCCATAGTGTAGCGCTCGCGTGACCAGTCACAACTTGACCCCATTTTTCTAATTTGATTTCTGATGGTGTCTTGAGAGGTGGAAACGTATTCATCTACGCGTTCAATAAATTTCTCTTGGCCAAGGTCGTACTTGGTTTTTCCTTCCTCTTTGAGTATTTTTTCCACTTTAGCGTTTGTTGCGATAGCAGCATGGTCTGTACCAGGCAGCCAGAGTGCTTTTTTGCCGGTCATTCTGGCATGACGAACCATAATATCTTGCAGCGTTAAAAAGAGCGCATGACCAATATGGAGCATGCCAGTTGCGTTTGGCGGTGGCATGGAAATCGAGAATGGCTCTTTGGCATCTGGGAGATTGTCGGGATTAAAATAACCCGATTCTTCCCACTGCGCATAGATTTCGTCTTCGAATTTTTTGAAGTCGTAGCGTTTGTCCATGGTAGAATTTTAGGTCTTTTTTTGATTTTTGGCAAATAAGAAGCTAAAGCATTGCATTAGGATTTGCAGTAAGTGTGAGATCCGCAAAATCCTTTTTTTTATACTTTTTTTCTGCAACGTACGCAATCATTACGGCATTATCTGTGCTCAGTTCTTTTGGCGGGATAGCTATTGTTGCATGAGGAAACGCATGAGAAAGGGTGCGGGTAAACTCGCTTCTGAGCAGTGAGTTGGCAGAAACACCTCCGGCAAGGCTTATGGTTTTTGGTTTGAATTCTTTTGCAGCGCGAGTACATTTTGAAAGAAGCACATCAACCACTGCTCGTTGAAACGATGCCGCAACGTTTCTCTTCTCATGGTACGTAAGCGCACGTTTTCTTTTTTTAACAAA
Organism: Patescibacteria group bacterium; assembly: GCA_018818205.1. Taxonomy (GTDB): domain Bacteria; phylum Patescibacteriota; class JABMPQ01; order JABMPQ01; family JAHIRA01; genus JAHISJ01. The sequence goes on along the minus strand of JAHISJ010000024.1, from coordinate 39,669 downwards.
CCTCAGTACATCTGACTTGAGGCCAGAAAAACTAAAATCAAATCCAGGTTTGGTTATAAGAGGTCTCGCAAATTGATATGCTTTTGAGTTTCCTAGATGTGCCATACGAGAGATCTCAGGACCTCCGGGATAAGGGAGCCCAAGGAGCGTTGCGACTTTGTCAAACGCTTCTCCGGCAGCGTCATCAAGCGTTTTTCCAACGATAGTATACTCTCCGTAATCCTTCATGAGCACTATCTCCGTATGGCCACCAGACACTGTAAGACACAGTAGCGGAAAAATGTTTTTTTTATTTTTAAGGCCTGCAATGCCTGAGATAACATGACCTTCCATATGATTTACGGCAATGAGAGGCTTATTCCAGGCAAAAGACAGCGCTTTTGTCGTATCAACGCCTACAAGAAGACTGGGGAGAAGTCCCGGTCCGTACGTTACAGCAAGGGCACTAATGTTTCTTGGAGTAATTTTTGCTTTGCCCATAGCCTCTTTAATGAGGGGGATAATTACTTCAAGGTGCATGCGTGCGGCAATTTCAGGCACAACCCCTCCAAAGTTAGCATGCGTTTTTATTTGTGAGGAGATAAGCGAACTCAAAAGAGTACCATTCTTTGTTATGGCAATCGCGGTTTCGTCGCAGGATGTTTCAATCGCTACAATGATCATACGTTCATTGTAGCAGTGAAATGATCTTTGGCAACAAAAAGAAAACAGAGACCGCTAAGGTCTCTGTTTTTACACAATATTTAGAGCTAAGTTATCGTTTTCCTGCAACGTTCGTGCCACCTTCAAAGTTTGTACCGTAGACAATGAACTCAGACAGAACGGTGTGAGCGTTGTTATAGCGGTATACTTTTATCCACGACTGTCCCCCAGAAAATTGTGAGGCAACCACCTCATCTTTGCCATCTTCATCAAAGTCTATTGAAGCAACATCTATGCCACCTCTAAAGTTGTGATGAAAGGGGAAAAACTGAATACCGCGTGGAGTGCCATCCGCTTCAAATACTCTCACTTGTGGTCCGCCGCCGGGGCCTGCACCGGCAATTATTTCATCGATGCCATCATTATCTATGTCTCCTGCAGTAACGTGCGCGCCACCTCTAAAAGCTTTGGGGAAGGCAAGTATGGAAGCTTTAGAAAGAGTTCCATCACCAGAGTAGTAGGTTATTCGTGCTTCTTTCCCTGGACCGGAAGATACAATAATTTCAGCGCTACCATCACCATTTAGGTCGCCTGCAGCAACATCAACCCCTGTTTTTTGATTACCAAACGGGAAGAGTTTACTGTGAATGACCGTACCGTTTCTATCAAAGACCCTGACGTGGGCCCCTCCGCCTGGTCCAGCACCGACAATAATCTCTTCAGCATCATCGTTATTAATATCACCGGTAGCGACTCTCACGCCTCCCTTAAAGTCTTCGTCGAAGGCCAAAAAGGTACGTACATGCTCCCCGGTTTCTTTGTCAAAGATGTGTATTTCTGGCGTTTCCCCAGGTCCGTTTCCGACGATAATTTCGTCCTTTCCATCATAGTTTAAGTCGCCTATTGCTACGTCGGCGCCTGCTTTTTTAGGACTTTTGTATGCAAAGAAATCGAGTTCTTTATATGCCGAACCACTTGTTTTCATAACTCTCACATGTGGTCTTCCACCATTTCCTGGGCCGGTGATAATTTTTCCGTCTTGATATGGAACGGTTTGAGAAAGCTCTTGAGTGACGTTTTTTGATTTGACATTTTTCGCTAAAAATGAGCTTGGATTGTACCAATTAGTAAGCTCTTCTTGACGTTTTGACATGCCCCAATACACCCATTTTTTCTGGTACGCACCTTTATGGATGCCAAAATGAAGATGCTCAATCCAAAACCCGTTTTCTGCACCTCTGCTCCCCAAACGACCAATAAGTGTTCCTTTTTCTACCGATTGTCCCTCTGAAACAGCAACATCGGACATTCGCAAGTGCCCGTAGAGAGAGACTATTTTTTCTTCACTGACTAACTCGTGTTCAATAAGTATAACCGTGCCAAAACGACTGTGTATGCCAATATGCTTAACAATACCACTCCCAAAAGCATAAATAGCGGTTCCTGCTGGAGCGGTTACATCATCACCAAGATGATAAACGTTGCCTGAGCGCTCTGCACCAAATTCACCGCCGCCTTGTGTTGTATTCCAGGGCTCTATTGGATAGCCAAAATCACGCGTTTCGGCATGCGCGGAGTATGAAGTGCTTGAGTTAACCGATGCTAACGCAAACAATAGACAAAACCCTAATAGAAAAAAATTCTTTAACGTGTGTGCCATATTGTCTTTTGTTTTATTCTCTCCTGCTTTCACTTCATGCTCATCATAGCATACAATAAGAGAAAAGTAAAGGGAAAACAGAGCAAAAGAAAGAAATAATTGTGAGAAAGACTCGAATTTGTTAAAATAACAAAAAAGAAATAGACAATAAATGCTCAAAAAACAACGTATTTTAAAGCTCAAGGCCACTTTTCTCGCAGTAGTAGCCCTCTGTATAGTAGTGGTTTTTTCTTGTAATGAGCTTAATGCTGAGAGTGGAGCTCAGTTTAGGAAGGGCCCGTATCTTACGTACTCAGGTAATAACACAGAAATGACGGTGCTTTGGCAAACGGATAAAACGCCAGAGAGGAGTGAGATAGTATGGGGTGCTACAACAGAGTACAGTGACGGAAGTGCAGTTGTTCGTGAAAATGATAGTGGTGCGGACGAACATCAGTTTTTGTATACTATTACTGGGTTAGCGCCACATTCCACTATGTACTATCAAGTACGTATTGATGAAAATCGATACGATGGATCATTTAATTCCGCACCGTATCCTGCCACACAGAGTCTCTCATTGTATGCGATGGGAGATTCACGGAGCAATCCAGGTATGTTTAACACGGTTATTTCTCATGTTCTCGACGATGCGCAGGATGATCCAATAAATCGTCAAACGATGCTTATACATACGGGAGATATAGTTGATAGAGGACAAGAAGAGACGTATTGGGATACCGAATATTATAATCGTACCTATCCCACTATTACATCATTTTTGTCGGAATTTCCGGTAATGCCTGCCGTTGGAAACCATGATCTTGCCGGTGTGAACAGTCCTACTGGGTATCGTTATCTTTTTGGCAAATACTGGCCAAACCCGTTGTATAAAGCCCAGGATAGTTATTACTATTCATTTGATTATGGACCAGCTCATATTGCAGTTGTTGACCAATATACGACGGATTATACTGAGGGAAGTGCTCAGTATGCTTGGCTTGAGAATGATCTAAAACAGACAAACAAGCGATGGAAAATTGTAGCACTACATAAGCCAGCGTGGAGCGCAGGGGCACATGAAAACAGCGTTTCAACGCAGCGTGATCTCACTCCCCTTTTTGAGAAGTATGGCGTACACGTTGTGCTACAGGGACATAATCATTACTATGCGCGATGTGTAGTAGACGATGTTCAGTATGTGACTGTTGGCGGCGGCGGCGCTCCACTTTACTCACCAGATCCTCACTATCCAAACGTTGTTGCTACATCAAAAAGCCACAGTTTTACCCGTTTTGACATACAAGGAGATTCGCTTGAGATGCACACAAAAGACGTGGAGGGAAATGAGATCGATTCATTTACGATGAAGGAGAGCCCTGAGCCACGAGCAGGATTTATAGCGACGACACCATACTCAAAGGGAGGCCCGCAAGTTAACATTTTTAAATATGATGGGTTGCCCCTCTCTTCTTTCATGGCTTTAGAAAAAACGCTCAGAGGAGAATTCATAACGCAGACGGGAGATATTAATGGTGATGGATATGATGAAATAGCAGTGACTCCGGGCCAAGGAAACAGTGCGCCGCTTGCGCTGTATAAAATGGACGGAACGCTTCTGGACAGTTTTTATCCCTTTGGGGCTACATTTTCTGGAGGAGTCAATGTACTTCTTTCCGATCTTGATAATGACGGAAAAGACGAGATTATCACTGTACCGTTAAGCGCTGGTGGTCCCAACGTTAGAGTGTATTCGTATGATGGTAAAGCGCGGCTTGTAGCATGGAAGATGGTGTATGATGAAGGATTTCATGGAGGAGTCACTCTTGCGGCGGGTGATGTGGATGGTGACCAAAAAAATGAGCTTCTGACTGTTCCAACGAGCAATGGAGGCCCCAATGTTGGTATCTTTTCTCTCAAGGACACCGGGCTTACTGCAGATGGCTATTTCTTTGCGTATGATAAGGCGTTTCATGGAGGAGTGGAGTTGAAGACAGCGCAGTTGAGTAGTAATGGACCTCATAGTATCGTTACAACGCCGCGTGAGGGAGGTGCGTCTCGACTAAGAGTGTTTACATATACCAACAATGTTGCCCGCATGGACGTTGATACATCGATTTATGGTGTTACTTTTCAAGGAGGCGTAACCGTAGACATTGGTGATTTTGACGGCGACAACTTAGATGAAATAGTAACTGCGCCGGCAACTGGCGGTGGTCCCAATGTACGTATGTATGAATATAACTCAAATGCACTGGAATTGCTTGATTGGACTATGGCATATAACGAAGGATTCCACAGTGGTATAAATCTTGCTTCGGGGGATCTTGATTATGATGGCCGAGCCGAGCTTATTGTTGCTCCAAGAGCAGGTGGGCCAAATGTACGCGCGTATGATTTACACGAGCGTGCTTTGACGCTTAAGGATTGGTTTTGGGCGTATGCTGAGAATTTTTATGGAGGTGTGAATGTCAGTGTAGGGAAACGATAATATCTCTGGCTACTCATTTATCGCTTACATTTCTGTGTTAGTGTAGTATACTGAAGTGAAGAGGCTATCTAACAATTAACCATAAGCCTATGCCAATAGAATTCTATAATGTCAAAAAGAAGGCGAAGGTTACGATCGCAGACGACAAAATCAAAAAGACCAAGTACGAAAAGACGTCAAAGGATGGTTCTGTCACTGTCCGCTATGCGTTTAGAGCGGTTGATGATGACGGTACCAACCTTACCAAGTTTGCAAGTGAGGCAGACTGGAAAGCACTTGATGCTCCTGAAGAGTAGATAAAGTTTGAGTAAAAAAAGAGCAGTCTTCACACAGTGAAGCTGCTTTTTTGATACTTTTTAAAAACGGTGAGCATTATGCTGCTTCATTTTGAAGGAGGGTATACATGAGTTCAGTAAAAGCGTGTATGGTAAGGGTGGCCATAAATGTATTTTCAGGAATGATTATGTTTGGGAATAAGCGAGAAAGGTGAAACAAAATTCCAATGAGATCGATAGAGTCTAGCCCACATTCTCTAAGATCTTTCTTGTCATCAATAGGGGTTTCTAACGTGTTTGCATCTTCAGCAAGTTCCAAAATTTGTGCGTGTATTTGTTCTTTTGTCACGTTTTTCCTCCTGGTGGTGTTTTGCAAAGATCACTGTAGTATAGCTAACGCAATTTAAAAAAGCAACAAAATTAAAACCGTATTTTCTCTAGGATGCAGTGGTTTTTTGTTCTGTAAAGGCATCTATTTTAATCCTGTATCTCTTTCGCCTCACGATTTTGTGTTGGCCAAAGATATGCTACAGGAAACCTAAAAAAAGGTTCTATCGCTATATCAGCTTCCCCCCACCCACGTCCCGCGACAAAGTGGGGTTGTTTTAATCTCGTTGTTTCAATTGGACGTTGAATACAAAAAAACCGCTCTAAAACGGTTTCTTTTGTATTCAAATTGGTAGGGCCAAGGGGAATCGAACCCCTGTTACCAGGATGAAAACCTGGTGTCCTAACCACTAGACGATGGCCCCTCACTATTTCAATATAACACCATACTAAAGGAATATTCATTGGTGGTCAAGCATCATTTCTGTTCAATGGGGGAATATCCTATCCCAATGTATTGACTTTTGAGTAGCAATGTGGTATATTCACTTCTTGGAAAATCATTGTTACTTCTGCTTTCTTTAAGTATAATAAAGCTACTATGAGCTTCTATGAACCAACAGCTTGTGTTAGAAGAATCGTTGATGTGACGCTTAAGAAGTCTGAGAAAGGCCTGTATCCGGCCGATGTTCCAAAGATTTCTGTAAGCGAGGTCGCGTCAAAGGTTGCCTTTTTGTATGAAAAAATTCGCACGGTAGTTGACTTAAAAGAAGAACATTTACTTAGAACGGATGCAATCAGACGGGCGCTTAGAAGGCGTTTGGTTGGTGGTGCAAACGGAAAGACGGTAGCTTTGCCGCTTATTCAGGAGCTTATTCGAGGGGGGTATTTAAAAAACGATACCATTCCTGAGGACTTAACAATTGATGTAGGGCGCGTGCTTGATAAGTATATCCGCCTCATCAATTCTGTTGCGTCAAATGAGGAAGCCAAAGAAAAAAAGAAACTGGTAAAGTGGTTTATTGATATTGCAGCGTGTGAACTCGAGGAAACACTGACCCCGGCACCAGTTCAAGAAGCGCTTGTTGAGTGTATGTATCGCTCAATTAGTGATAACTTTATCTCCAAAGACAAGTCCCTCAAAAAAGAAGAAAAGAACATTTTGGTGTACATTGCGATTAGACGTACATTGCTCAAAGCAGATAAACCGATGATTGAGTACAGTTTGCTCAAACTCTACTTTCCTCACTGGACAAGTCTTGATTTTGCTAATCCAAGAAAGATTAGAAACGAGCTTCTCTCCGTTAAGGAGCAGGTGGATCGTCTTGTGGGACATCCTTTGAATCGCTATTTTATGGTTCGAGTAAGAAAATACACGCCGCTATTTATTATTTTGCAGGACGTTATTGAAGCAAACCCAGACAAGGCTGAGGCAATGCTTTCTGAGCCGGAAGAGCTTGATAATGCGGTTGAACAGGCGTGTTTAAAGCAATACAAAGAGCAGGATGCCAAACTTAAGCGAGCCATTATACGAAGTATTTTGTATATTTTCCTTACCAAAATGCTGCTAGCACTTATATTGGAAGTTCCGTACGATATATATTTTCTTGGTGAATTGCAGTGGTTGCCGCTTATCGTAAATGTTTTGTTTCACCCAATCTTTCTTGCCGTTTTAGTTTTGACCGTCAAAAAACCAGATGAGAAGAATACTGAGAAAATTATTCACGGCCTCAAGGAAGTTGTGTATGGATATGAAGAAGAAGGTGGTGCGTATGAAATTAAGAAAGCGGTTACAAAACGGGGTATTGCGGGGCTTGTCTTTAATATTCTGTACGCAACACTCTTTGTGATTTCGTTTGGCATTGTCGTGTTTGCGCTTTCCAGAATTGGGTTTAATGCTGTCAGTATTTTCCTTTTCTTACTTTTCTTGTGTCTTGTCAGCTTTTTCGGGTTTAAGATTAGACATAGTGCAAAGGAACTTTTGGTGCTTGATAATAAAGAAAACATTTTTACCCTTGGACTCGATCTACTTGCATTACCGATTATACGAGCGGGAAGATGGATGTCGCTTAACTTCTCACGAGTGAACGTATTTGTATTTATCCTTGATGTTATCATCGAAGCGCCATTTAAGGGGCTGGTAGAAATTTTTGAAGAGTGGCTAGGGTTTATTAAAGAAAAAAAAGAAGAAATATTTAGAGAACAATAACAAAACAGTATGGCAGAGACAATATCAATAGACGATTTTACAATCACCTATTTTGGTAATTCCAGTTTCTTTGTAAAAGCTCCTGATGCAGTTATCTATTTTGATCCACTTAATATTGTATCCGTTTCTGATGAGGACAAGGCAGACGTGATACTTATTTCACATGCAGGTGACAAGACCTGCTCAAAAGAACAAATTGAACTTGTTTCTAAAGAAGGTACTTCCGTTTTTGGTCCACAAAGTGCAGAAGATACCGTTGGTTCGCTTGTTACCGTAATGGCCGAAGGAGGAGTTAGAGAGCTTAGTGGCGTATCTGTCCGTGCCATTCCTGCGTATAGTGAAGGACGCTCAACATTCCCTCGTGATTTTGGGTTTGGCTATGAGGTGTTAGTGTCAGGGAAAAAACTTTATTTTGCTGGTGATACCGATTTGATTCCCGGAATGCAAGATAGAGAAAATGTTGATATTGCGTTTTTGCCCATTGGTGGTGAGGGAGAAATGGATTTTAGAGATGCCGCTGATGCGGTACGTATGGTTCGGCCTAAATATGTTATTCCCATGAGTTATGATGTAGGTATTGATAGTCCTGCGGATAACTTTAAAGCGGCTATAGATGTTGAGGGTGTAGAGTGTATAATCATGCATCCGGTGGTTGCTTAAGCAGAAGTAGATTGACATTCAAGGGAGCTTTTATACAATGAGTAAGTGATTTGTGTTTCTTAGGGCCCATAGCTCAGTGGTTAGAGCACCCGGCTCATAACCGGATTGTCGTAGGTTCAAATCCTACTGGGCCCACGTCGGAACAATATTCCAGCTTACGTGTATCCCTCCGCAAAGCCTTCGGGATCCACTCCAGCTTCCATATTGTTCCTCCTTCTCCCCAAACAATAGGAATTATTTGGGGACCCCTTTCAGAAACCTATTTCTGTGTATTACTTCGCAAAGCCTACGGATTCTACTCCAGTTACGAATTGTTCCTCCTTCTCCCCAATCAATCGGAATTGCTTGGGGACCCCTTCAATTTCTGTATGATTATTTCAGTCTCGAGCACCTCCTCGCTTTGTTAAGGGATTGAGCCCACCCTCCGGGTGTTTTTTTTATGCAAAAAACCAGCAAAACTAAATATTTGCTGGCTTGATTTTTAGAGAGCGTGTATTATGCCATCTCCTGATGGGTATAGTCCTTGACAACAGAGAGACCGGTTGGAAAGAAAGATACGTTTGCCTTGTTTGCCAATTCCTTTGCCTCATTTTGTGACATTTCTAGAAGAAGGTTAAGCTGCTTAACTGTTATATTTGCAGTAATGATCATTACTCAATTCCTTCAAAACGTTCACTAAGTGCCCTTTCAATTACGTTCCGATGTCCGGATCCTACACTTCCAAATACCTCTGAACTCCAACAAACGACCTTCCCGTTAATTGCTACCCCGCCACCTTTGATATACTTTTCCCACGTTGTTGCGGTGTTATCGTTTAGTGAACAAAATGCATCAAACAATCTTTGGTGGTTGGGAATTTTTTCTTCATCTCTTATGTGATCCCACAGAACTACAATCCTCTCTTCTCTAAAATCATGAATGATAATAAAAATCATGCTTCTTTCCTTGGTGTCTAACCCAGGAATTAATTGCGTCATATAGTTTTCCTTGAGTGTACGCATAACAAATTTGCTTTGTTCAGACAACATTAGATCCTCCTTCGGTTTAATAATGTTCACTTTTGCTTCTTACAGTACGTTATAATATGAGAAATAGTACAAAATGTTAATGGGCGCATACAAATTTTCTTCTCTTAGAAGTTAATTACTCGTAAAAATTGACAAATAAGCTAAAAAAATGGTATCATTTTGTTGTTACTTTACAACAAAATTATGAACTCAAAAATATTATCTACCTTCGGGTTAGATAAGAATGAAAGTGCTGCGTATCTTGCGTTGCTAGAGATTGGACCGGCAAGTGTGCTTGAAGTTGCTAATAAATCATGCATCAATCGCTCGATGCTTTATGATATTATCGATAGACTAATAGTTAAGGGGCTTGTATATAAAAGTATTCGTGGAAAAAAGACGCGCCTTGTTGCACGTAATCCAGAAGTGCTTCAGAAAATGCTTTCTGATAAAATGAGTGCTTTCAATAGTATCCTGCCTAGGCTAAAGGAAGTGGCGGAAAAAGGTAGTCATAAACCGGTTATGTCATTTCATGAAGGACTGCTGGGGATTAAACAAGCGTATCTTGGAGCGATTCACTCAAAGGAAAAAAGACTCTATGCTTTTGTAGGTGTAGAATCGTTGCTTTCGAAGACAAAAATTCTTGAGACGTTTTGGGATGAGGAATTTAAAGTCGAAAGAAGAAAGCGAAACGTATTTGGTCAATTGCTTGTGCCAGACAATGCAGATGGATGTGCCTTTCAAAAAAAAGACAACCAGAATTTTCGAGAAAGTCGCTTAGTTGATACAAAAAAATACAACTTCCCTGCAGAAATACTTATGTATGATGATATTGTGGCATTTGTTTCGTATACTCAGCATGAAGAATATGCTATGAGTATTAAGAGCCCAGCAATTGCTCAGACGCAGAAGATGATTTGGCGTTTTATGTGGGAAATGTGTATTGTTTAGAATTACTACATTCGTTTTATGCAATCTTTACAGCTTTAATAAGCTGTTTTTTTTAACAAAAAAGGAGGAACTAAGTTGAAATTCGAACAACAGGTGGAAGCCATTATCAAATGGCTTAATCAAGAACGATGGCGCATGGTGACCTTGATATGCTTTGCAGAGATGCCCCTCAGAATGTTACTGCAAATGCGTTAGTTACAGCTTTTGCCAATTTCCCCTCTCCAGGAGCGTATCATGAGGAGTGGGATATTACTGGAAAGCATGTTACTGCCCTTGCAGACAGAATCATCGCTGAACAAGTTATGCATGTGCTTTCTAGCGATCCCACAAATGCTAAGGCGTATTCAAGCGCGACGACAATTGTGCTTACACATCATAAGCTTAAGGAATTTCGTGCGTTGGGTTCTGGTTGGCGACGGGGAGTGCTAGTACTTAACGGTAATGCAGGAAACGATATTGCCATGTCTCAAAGTGGTGGCTTGGTATCTGTACTTGGAAGTGTTAAATATTCACCAGGCGGACTTATGTCTGGAGGAAAATTAGAGATTGTTGGCGGAGCCGGTGAAGAAGTTGCCTTTGGGCAGACTGGTGGCTCAATAGTAATCAAAGGAAACACCTTAGGCAAAGTTGCTTCAAAGATGAAAGGTGGCGTACTTTGTATTGAAGGTACCGTTCATATCCCCGATGGTAAGAAACTTGAAGATTGCATTGGTGTTGGGAAAGCTGGCGGAGAACTCTTCATTATTGCTATGGACATCCATTGGTGAGAATACATTTCTGAAATTAAATTAATAAAAACAATGGCCTCCGGCATGTATGCGCGGAGGCTTTTTTGATTTCACATAAATTCTTGCCACTCACCTTCAACAACTTTCTTTGCTCCTTCTTTTCTGTACACCGTTATTTTTACGTTTCGCCCTTTTTGTCTCGTTTGAACGTAACGCTTATCTCCCAGGTATTGTGGGTTCCCCGTTTTGATCGCCTTTTCTAGCACTTGTGGAGGAATATTGAGTGAGCTCATTTTTTTTTGTTAGAATTACTTACTTCCTTTTTATTCTAACCTAAAATATGGTATTATGCACGTATGAAATATTATACAAAAACAGCAGATGAGGCGCTTAAGGAGCTTTCATCAAACAAAAAATCGGGTCTTTCTTTGAGTGATGTAGCAAAACGCCAAGAAAAGTACGGACCAAATAAACTTGAAGAGAAAAAACCGCCGTCGATTTTTAAGGTCTTTTTCAGACAGTTTAAAGATCTTTTTACTATTATCTTGTTTATTGCTGCGTTCATTTCCTTTTTCTTTGGTGAAAAAACGGATGCTATTGTCATTCTTGCGGCACTTGTTATCAATATCATTATCTCGGTGATTCAGGAGATGAAAGCCGTTAAGACCATATCTGAGCTTAAAGAGGTGGTTGTGTTTAAGGCAAAGGTGCTGAGAGACGGTGCGGTCAAAGAAATTGACGCAAAGGACTTGGTACCCGGCGACATTATTTACCTCGACGCGGGAGATCGGATTCCTGCTGATGCTAGGATTTTAGACGGCAATCGTTTTGAGACCAAAGAGACGGTGCTTACCGGTGAATCCCGGTCGGAAAACAAAGAGTTTGATGCGGTGTTAGATGAGGATACGCCACTTGGCGATAGAAAAAACATGGTATATCAAAGTACAGTGGTTACGAACGGAAAAGCTTTGGCGGTGGTCACAACAACTGGAGCTCACACTGAGGTGGGTCAGATTGCTGAGCTGGTTGAAGAAACCAAGGAGGAATCAACACCACTTCAAAAACGTATGGCTGAGCTCAGTATTTGGATTTCCATTGTGGTGATTATCTGTTGTATAATCGTATTTGTAACCGGCATTCTTTTAAAACGTGATATTCACGAGATGTTTGATTTTGCGGTGGTACTTGCGGTAAGCTCCATTCCGGAGGGCATGGTTATCTCGGTTACTATTATTCTTGCGGTTGGCATGCGACAGATTTTAAAGAAAAAGGCAATTGTCCGTGAGCTTGTTGCGGCTGAGACTCTTGGAAGTACGACCGTTATTTGTACTGACAAAACAGGAACCATTACTACTGGTGAGATGGAGGCAGAAAAGCTCGTGACCGTTGACGGAGAGTACCCCGTTTCAGATATTCCTAAAGACCAGATTGAGTCGGACAAGGTATTTTATTACTCCTTCTTAGTATCAGCTTTGTGTAATGATTTAATTGTCGAGGATGCTGATGGTGCGTGCGAAAAGGCACTAGGTGATACTACAGAAAAAGCGCTCTTTGATCTTGCGGGTAAATACGATTTGAGCAAGTGTGTGCTCGAGAAGCAGTTTGAACTTATTGACGAGATTCCGTTTGACTCGTACATCAAATATATGGTGACTGCGCATAAGGACAAAGAGGACGATGATCGAGTTTTGGTTCTAGAGAAGGGAACGGCTGAGCGGGTACTGACGTATTCAACGCATATTTATAAAGGTGGTGAGCGTGTCTCCATCTCTGAAGAAGACAGGAGTATAATTGGTGAGAAAAACAAGGAACTGAGTACCAAGGGGTTTAGAGTTATTGCGCTTGGGTATAAGGAAGTTGATGTGGATGATGATGAGGAGGAGTTTGATCTTTCCAAAGACAAAGGACAAAACCTTACCTTTTTATCACTCATTGCTATACGAGATCCTATTAGGAAAAACATCAAGGAAGCTATTGAAGCAACATATGCTGCAGGCGTGGGTGTAAAAATGATTACGGGTGATCATAAAATGACGGCAAGAAACATCGCAAATGAAGTGGGTCTAACTGTCCAAAGTGACGACGAAGTCATTGATGGCGCTGAGTTTGAATCGATTCAAGATGATGAGGAGAAGCTAAGAGAGCGTGTAGAGAAGGCAAAAGTGTTTGCACGTGTTGCACCGGTTCACAAGCTCAAGATTGTCGAGGTACTTCAAAAAGACAATCAAGTGGTAGCCATGACGGGTGATGGAGTAAATGATGGTCCGGCGCTTAAAAGGGCGGATATTGGTGTTGCTATGGGGTCTGGAACAGAAGTCGCGCAGCAAACATCTAATATGATCTTAATTAATGACAATTTTAAAACGATTGTTGCCGCTGTTGAAGAAGGGAGACGTATTTTTGACAATATTAGAAAGGTCGTTTTATATCTTCTCTCCGATTCTTTTTCTGAGCTCATACTTATCTTTGGAGCTCTTGTTTTAGGTCTGCCAGTCCCCTTACTTCCTACGCAAATTCTTTGGATTAATTTAGTTGATGATGGATTCCCTGGCATGGCCTTAGCATTTGACCCGGTTGACAAAGAAGCAATGAAGGAGCCGCCACGAGCAAAAAATGAACCGGTGATTAACCGGGAGATGAAAGTGCTTATTGGCATTATCGGTGCGGTGACCGGCCTGGGCACGTTAGCGCTTTTTTATGTGCTCTATACAATTATGGGTATGGACCTTGCTGAGGTACGGACGATCTGTTTCTCCTTTTTGGCGTTTGATTCCCTTCTCTATGTGTTTAGTGTGAGGAGCCTCAGGCACACCTTGTTTCATGAGAAGTTCTTTTCAAATAAATGGCTTTTAGTTGCGGTGTTTGGTGGATTCGCTTTGCAGATTCTTGCGGTGTACTTTGGACCGCTTCAAAGACTTTTTAAAACGGTTCCACTGAGTTTTTACGACTGGATGGTTGTGCTTATTGGCAGTATCGTTGTTATTGTTGTTATTGAAGTCGTCAAATGGATATTTATTGCACGAATACGAAAGATACAAAAAAAGGAGGCGTAGGCCTACCGGTTGTATAACTAGAGCAGAAAAAATGGACGAGATATTGACAATTCGTCCATTTTTGTTATAGTTTGGAGCCAAAGTCGTACTTATTTACAAAAAATAGGAGGACGTTTTGAAAAAGATACAAATGGTGTGTATTGCTGCATTTTTGTGCATGAATTCTTTGGCGTATGCCAAAAAGCAGATTCCCTCAGAAATCATTGTGCTTCAAAAAAACGTTAAAACGGAGTTGAAACCTGTTTTTGCGGCATTATTATGGGCGCTTAAAAAGCGATATCCAAAAGCGAAAGTATTATTGCAAACACTTTCTCAAGTATTTAAAGGGTTGGATGGCGACAAATCGTGCATGATACTTACAGAAAAATGCATCAAACAATTGCGCATGCTATCCTATAGCCATGCTTTTGTGGAGGTTTCTATCTTTAAACAAGAGGTTAAGAAAGTTGACAGGTATGGAGTGCTTGTAAGAGTGATTTTTCCTTCAAAAAGGAATCCTAATTCAAGCGTTTCGTGGCCACGTGGTGCACTTCTTAACCCAAACAGTACGGAGTCTGCGCTTAAAAATGCGCTACTTCACTGGGTTAAGGACTTGTTTAACAGTAGAAAAAAAGCTGTTGATCCTGATGATATGAGCGATTGGCCTCTTATTGAACCAAAGCCGTCTAGGAAGATTATCTTACCGTTTTCTCGTATTACCCACTCGTGGTATAAGAATATCTTACTTGAGAAATTAAGTGCCAACGCGCTTGAGCATGATGCACGTTTTGAGCAGCCAACAGCGGAGGTCATAAAGACATCAGCTGCGTGCAAAGTTGCCAATATGGCGTGTGAGAAGCGCTATGTTTACTTGCAAAAGGCAACGTGGCTTATGCTTGAGAGCTACTCAAACGGCCCCATTGAAGAGTTTAAAGGGACACAGTGTGTTCAGAAGTCGAGTGGCTCTGAAAAGTGCCAGGCGATTCATGTGACGCTCTCACGAGGTGGATCTGCGCTTACTGATTGCAGAAAAATAATCGTGTCAAAAATGTTTTACTGGGCGCTAGGTGTTAAAAAAGCTATTTCCTTACCAAAGAAGTGTACGTTTCGGTACGATTTGACTGCGTCAAGTAAGATCAGACGTGCTATTGGTGGTGTTGGATTATGCGTAGGTGGACTCTCTCTCATTAGTGGGGTGGTGACACTTGTAGTGCATTTTACTACCAAATCTGAGTTTGATACACTCTATGCCAAAGGTGATTTCTCAAAAGAAACGCTTGTAAAGCTCGATGAGTTGTTTAAAACCACGTCGACGCTTAAAACAGTGTCAACAACCCTTTTGGTCATTGCGGGAGTCTCTTTAGCGGCGGGTACAGGATTTCTCATTTGGGACGCGTATGCAAAACCCAAAGTTCTTCATGTTATCCCCACTTCAACGCCAACTCCTAAAAATTCTTTGCTCCTTGGAACACACATACACATTTTGCCGGATGGCACTCCCATTCACTGACTCTGACAAAAAATTTAATATTATGCTGACATCTGTCAGCTTTTTTGTTATAGTAGTATTGACAGAACTGCATTATTGCAGTACGTTGAAAGCGAAAACTGAACTCTCAAAACCATTCTTTAGGAGGAATGATGTATAAATCATCTTTTAACATTTTTGTAAGCATTCTTTTTTTCTTATTTGCGAGTAACGCATATGCAGAAAAAATCACATTAGTTATTCCCCAGCGAGCATTTAGTAGCAGCTGGCAAAATTATCTCTACCTTCCGCTTAAAAACGCACTTCGGGCAAAGCATACAATCAAAGAGAACCGCATTTGTGGTTTCTACGAGACGGGTTGTTCCGATCGCATTTCTCGTGATCTGGAATGGAATGAGCTTAAAGCCATTGTGCATGTCTTCCAACAATCGCGTACCGGCGTTCCCTACTACGGGGTTCGCATGACGTTTTTCAAACGTACACGCAGCATTGAAGGGACAGTCCAAGACTGGACCCGTTGGGTATTCTTCCGAAAAAACGGTGCCAATGGTACCTGTATTCGTAGGGCGCTTGACGAGTGGATCACTGACATCTTTGACTCCAAAAAAGGCTCAAAGGATCCAATCCAGCCTGACTTTGGTAAAATCTTTGTTTGTAAAGGCAGAAGTCCTACTTCAATGACCGCTGATCTTAAAACAGGCAAAAAACTCATTCGTCTTGCTTCACTTGATCCCAAGATTCACATCACCAAACCTCCTCCAAAAAAAAGACCGTCGAGTGAATATTGGCGTAGAGATGTGGCTCTAGGCACTGCGTCTCTTGCAGCTATTGCAGTCGTTGGAGCTCTTGTCACCACAATCGCGATTGAAGTCAATAACCAGAGAATTGGTACCCATTTTGCGGCGCGCCAGTATCCTGCCGTTGATGATCTCTTGAAAGTGAATGGTGGTTGGAAAAACTCTAATGCCTATTTCTGGATTGTTGGTGGGACCTTTGCGCTGACGTCGGGAGGATTCTTCTTCTGGCACTATCTTGAGACCAAGAAAAAAGCGCTTACTCCTCGAGAAAATCCAGCACTTGCACGCAAATAAAATTATATTGAAACTGTATTACTATCACAGATAGCCGGGCACTTTACATGCTTGGCTTTTCTTTTTGATTAAAAATATGCTAGTATGCTATGAAGTAGTTAATCAGTACCTGTGGATAGTCTTAGGGATCATACTTGACAAAAAAGTTTTGATATGCTAGTATCGTCTGTTGTCAGAGTAATTAACGATAACTACATATATGGCATCACAAAGAATAGAGACAAAAAATAATATTGAGACACCTCCTGCAGTCGCTGCTGCAGCCGTCTTAAATCCCCCGTTTTATATTGCCGGAAAAGTTCAAGAAGGTGACAAACGAGGAAGAGAATTAGGATTTCCTACAGTCAATATGAAGATTGGAAATCTCACCATCCCGTATGGTGTGTACGTTGTTTTAGCAAAGATCAAAGAGCGTATTCTCAAAGGTATTGCGCACGTTGGTATTGTTGAGACGTTTAATGTAAAGGACCCACGGTGTGAGGTACATCTCTTAGATTATAATGGCGATTTATACAATGAGCGTGTTGAGCTCAATCTATTAAAGCTTCTTAGGCAGGTTAAAAAGTTTCATGACTCGCAAGAACTGGTCTTGCAGCTTAAAGAAGATGAGAAGGCCGCGCGTCATTTCTTAAAAAATCTCTAAACCTATGTTTACCGGTATTATTACCGATTTAGGAACGGTTTTCACAAAAAAAACACTAAATGACATGATCTCACTCACCGTTACTGCTCCAAAAACGGTAAGCGGTGTATGTGTTGGTGAGAGTATTGCTATTGATGGTGTCTGCACCACCGTTGTTGCGTTTACGGGCAGTGATTTTACCGCTCAGTTAATGCCTGAAACACTAGAAAAAACAACACTGGGGATGCTCAATGTAGGAGACACGGTCAATCTTGAAAAATCGCTCAAAGTAGGCGATCCCATTTCTGGTCATTTTGTTTTTGGTCACGTTGATACGGTTATTCCAGTACGTGTCATTGCAGCAACCGGTGATTCAAAACGGTTTACCTTTGAGCTGCCAAAAGAGCTTGATCACCTTGTTGCTCAAAAAGGCTCTATTGCGCTTAACGGTGTGAGTCTTACCGTCTCAAAAAGGGGAAAATCGACTTTTTCTGTTGATCTTATTCCACATACGCTTGTATATACTACCTTCAAAAGTATCAAAGAAAATGATAATATAAATGTAGAGGTAGATATGTTGGCACGCTACGCGTGCCAGTGCAAAAAAACAGAGTAATAAAAAAATCAATGAATCGTTTTTATCGTGGTGTGGGTGATGGGTTTGGCGTAAAAGTAGGCATCATTGCTGCTAGGTTTAATGAACCGTGTACATATGCGCTTCTTGCTGACGTGCAAAAGGAGCTTATAGCGCAGAAGGTGCAAAAGGACGACATTACCATTGGGTTTGTTCCCGGCGCGCTTGAGATCCCTCAGGCAAGTCTTAAAATAATGCGTAATCATGAATTAGACGCAATAATAGCATTGGGATGCGTGATTAAAGGCGAGACGGCGCATTTTGAGTATGTATCCAAAGAGTCTATGCGTGGTATTATGGATATTACCCTGGGTCTTGAAATGCCGATTATAAATGGTATTTTAACGTGCTATACGGTTGATCAAGCATTGGATAGAGTATACAGAAAAGAACACAAAGGCACTGCTTTTGCTAGAGCAGCGATAGAAATGGTGAATTTGTATAGGATGATGTAGAAGAATCGGCACAGTGCGTTTCATCTAAAAAATATCCGACGCCTATTGATAAGGGCGTTTTTTTAGTCACAAAAAAATCTCTGGAATGGTCCCTCCCCCTTTTTAAGGGGGAGGTTAGGAGGGGGTGTATGTGTAAGCAACGCAGGTTAAGAACCCCACCCTAACCCTCCTCTTAGTAAAGGGGAGGGAGGAATAAAACCCCTATTTCAAGCCATTTCCTTCCAAATAACACCTAAAACCCTTGACAAATATATAGATATGTGGTACAATGCTGCCGATACTGAATAAGGGTAGATCTTTGAAAAACACCAGCCTCTTTCAAGAGTGCTGGATTAGAAGGAGAATGGGAAATGAAGAAAGCGATTTGTTTGGTGGTTTTTGCGATTGGCATGAGCATTTGTAGTGTGGGTGAAGCAAAGCAAAGTAAGTACCTCTATATTTATGGTGGTATCTACAACGCGGATCTTCGTTCAAGTTGCTCACAGGTGTTGAAGCGATGTCCTGCAGGTACTGTCTTTGTGAAAGACGGACGCACTGGCACAACCCATGTCAGTTGCAGCCGCATCTGCAGAGTTCTGCCAAAAAAGACCGCCATCGCCAAAAAAATAAACTCTCGTCCAAAGCTCGTCCGAGCTAAGGAAGACTTCTAGCCTTCCCTTCCTTCCCCCTCTTTGGAGCAATCCATTGAGGAAGAGCCCATATGTTGTCGCCAGACGCATATGGGTTTTTTATTTGGCAATAATGGTCCCTCCCCCTTTTTAAGGGGGGAGGGACCATAAGAAATCTCCATTTTACAAAAATACGATAGATTGATATTATTTGTGTAGACGTGTGTATAACGTGTGTAAACATCAAAAAAATGGCAACACAAACAAAGAAGCCCGCATTTGTAGGGAGAAAACGAGAGTTAAATGATATTTTGCATGCCATTGAGCTTTCTCGGCACGGCAAGGTACAAACGTTGCTTTTTTTTGGACTACCAAGAATTGGCAAGACGACGCTTCTTAAGTTTGCAACACGCAATCTCATTAAAGATCCGGAGATAGTACCCCTTATGTACGATTTTAAGCGGCTCGTCACTACGCCCGAGGATTTTGGAAAGCGATTTGTTGAGGAAGGATTATATAGTATTCAGGCGCACATTAGGAGTTTAGATGTTGGTTCAGATGCACTTTCTATTATTCCGGCTTCATTGGATGAGTGTATGGCAGACGATCGGTTTGTTCATCTTTTTAATGCTTCTTCTGATCAGTCACGGCTTGATACCCTTCTTGTTATGCTCAGCATTCCGGCAAAGGTTACGACAGAACTTGGCATGAAGCCATTATATATAATCGACAACGTCTCTGAGCTCTTTTCTCTTTCACTTTTTAGAAATATGAGTTTGGCTCATACGCATGTGTGTCGGACATTGTTTAGTAATAGTATCACCTCAATCCTTTCAACCTCGTATGGAGTCTCCTATGATGATATGCTTGACGTTGATCAGTGCCCGTTGCAGAATCCTGAGTACTATGAGCTGGGGCCACTCACCTATCAGGAATCAGAGGCATTTCTTACTGCACGCATGAAGCACATTGGTCCTGACATGAAAAAGATTTTGGTTGAGCTCTCATCAGGACATCCGTTTTATCTTAAATCCATTGTGCGGCTCTTTAGAGGAAAAGGCACGCTTGATGACGAGACGGTGAATCAGCTCTTTGAGCGAGCGCTTAAGAGTGAGACAACGCTTGCACTTTTTCTACAGTCACTGTACGACGTCACGCTTCTTAAGGCACGGTATCATGGTCCGCTCAAATTACTGATTCGATTTTTGGCATCCAGAGAAGGACTAACACAGATGGAAATTGCACGCATGCTCTCCATGTCGCAAGGAGCTCTGCAGCATTATCTTTCTGAACTGTTGGGCTTTAGGATTTTATATAAAGAGAACCGCAGGTATTACTATACAGACCCAGTGTTTCAAAAGTGGGTGCTTTTGAATTTGTAGTACAGCTTCCTCCCCCTTTTCTAAGGGGGAGGAAGAACCCCACCCTAACCCTCCCCTTAGTCAAGGGGAGGGGATGATAATCAATAAAAAAAATACGATACTACTATCGTATTTTTTTATGTAAAAAGCTACCAATTTACTTATTACTCAAGGGGTATTACTAAGAAAAACCCGTGCCCGTGGGTATTTCTTTTTGTTCTTAGCCTTACCCCCAAAGGACACTTGACGGTTATTTTGACCGTTCAAGTAACCAGCAGCCTTTTACATTTCAAGTATAGCATGGATCAAGTTTACGGTGGAGTGTTGATAACTTGTCAATTTAGGACACAGATCAGTGAATCGACAGTGCTTACTCACACATGATACAATGGTGCTATACGGTTCGTGTTAGATTACAAACGATAAAAATAAATCAATGGCAGATCAAAATCTTCCACCAAATACTCCTCAAGGGGAGCCCGACCTTCCACAAGATGAGCAAGGCATGAATATGCAAGGCTTGCCACCACAAGGCCAAGCTCCAAGTCAAGCACCTGTGCCAGGTCCTGCAGATACTCCCCCGCAGGAATACACTGAGCAGCCGCAAGCAGCACAGGCTCCACCTCCTGAACCGGAACAAACACTTGGTGAAGTACGTGATGTACTCCAGGGACAGTTACAAGATGATACCTCTGCACAGGAACCGCCTCTTGCGGAGTCAGTTGAGCCAGGGCTTGATCAAACATTTAATCAATTCTTTGGAACCGAGGGGTCACTTGCAGAAGAATCACCGCAGGCTGTTTCTCAAACACCAGCTCAAACACAGGCAGAACCAGAAGCTCCACAAGAGCCACCTGCTCCTGCCCCTGCACAAGATCTTCCCAAAGTTCCGCCTGTAGAGGAGCCGCTTGCTCAAACACCTGAACCTCAAGTCCCCCAGGCACCAGAGCCGACTCCTGAAGTTACTCCACCTCCTGTGCTTGAGCAAACGGATAAAGCTCCTCCCGAGCCAGTAGCGAGTCCGGTACCTCAAAAACCTAAAGTCCCTGAGCCAGAAGCGCCTGCAGCTAAACCCCCCGAAGCTCAAGAAGCTCCACAAAAACCATCGTCTAAGCCAAAAGTACCAAAGGACCTTGAGGCGCTATTAGATGAGCCAGCAAAGATGCCTCCGGCTTCACCACAAAAAAAGATGGACGTATCCGTCGCGCAAAAGGTACCAGAAAAGCAAGAGCCAGCAGTCCCGGTAGAAAAACCGTTAAAACCAAAAGCTTCCAAAAAGCTTCCAAAGAAAAGTCCTAAATTGCCGGTACAAGCGCCAGAAGCGCCAGCTCCAAAACCAAAGGATGAGGCAGAAGCATCGCCTAAAGCTCCTCAAGATATACCAGAAGAACCAACCGCAATTCCACCACCAAAGCAGGTAGCTAAAGAAGATGCTGAGGAAATTACTCCGCTTGCAGAACGAAAGAAAAAACTCCAAGAAATGGTTGAGGAGCAAAAAAGCGCTGAAAGACAGGCTCCACAGGCACCAGCGAGCGATGCTGCTTCAAGCGCAAATCCAGATATTCCAGAATTATAAGCATATAAAAAAACTTCACGCATGAACTGTCACGTGAAGTTTTTTTGTGTGAAAAATTATTCGTACTTTGTTGCTTTCTTTAATACTTGCTCAGCGTACCATGAATACTTTTTCCAGTATCCGCCGGCGAAATATCTGCCGCATGCTTCAAATTCACCATCAGGGTTTGCAGCTCCAAGGCCACGTAAAATGACGCCAACGCCCATCATCGCATCTTCCGGGTTCCAGGGGCTTGGAAGTTCGTGGCCGGTCAGCTTTGCAACTTCTCCTCTTACTCTCAGCCATTCATAGGGCATGATTTGCCCCGCGCCCATGGCTCCGCCCCATCCGGTGTACGTTTTTGGTTTATTCGATACGGGTGTTGCCTCCGGATCTAGACCGAGTGTTTCACAGACTGATTCAAATTCGTCCCAGTATTTTTCTTGCATGTCTGTTTTGTAATAGCCGGTCCCTACGTTTCTGCCAAAGTATGATTCCTGCTCAACTATGGCCAGTAGTATACCTTTTCTAACCCCGGTTTTCTCGGATGCCTTTTCTGCGTATACCTGTGCTTCTGAGAGAGAAAATCCTCCGGTGCGTGTTTGGCTTTCTATGAGTGTAAGAACAATTTGCTCTCGCTTTCCTTCTGCTTTGGTCATGAGCTCTTGGAATCGTTCTTCTTCTCCGCTTGTTTGCTCAAGGAGAAGTTCTTTGTTTTCTTGCTGCCGAGAGAGTTCTTCTTCTTGCGCGTCGAGTTGTGCAAGGAGCACCGTTTCTTCCTCTTGACGCAGAGAAAGTTCCTGTTGTTTTTCTTTAAGCAGTTCCTGAAGCTCTTTAAACGTTTGCAACGTCTCGTTTGTTTTAACTTGCAGTGTTTCAGCGTACTGAATTTGGTTAAAAAGACCTGAGAGTGATCCTGTGGAAAAAAGCGTTTCCACTAGTGAGAGCTGGTCGTACTCGTTAATCAGACGTAAATAGTCTTTGAGTGTCTCCTTCTGCTTTTCTATTTCATTCTTGGTTGTCTGTATTTTTATCGACGTTTTTTCTATTTCATCCTCGATCTTTTGCAAGCGAAGCATTGTTTTTTTTGTTTCCGCCTGTGTTTTTTTTATCTGTGCGTCAAGCAATTCTATCTCGTTTTCAAGTGTTGCTTTTTGCTCATCTAATTTTTCTATACTATCCTTATAGAGTTTAATATCATTTTCAAGCGCTTTAAGCTCAGAGGATGAGTCTGACTCCGCGTGAAGTACAAAAGGAGTTAAAAGAACACAAAAAATTCCCAGAAAGAGGAAAGAGAATGATAGGTAGGTGTTTTTTTTCTTGTGAGCAATCATCACAAATAGTATGAATGGAATGGAGATAATAGTCAATTACTATTTGCAAACGATTCGCAATTGCTGTACACTACAGAGGTAAAACATATTACCATGTATCTCACACATATAAAAAAAGCCGGGTATAAACTGACGATCCCAAGGAAGGTGGTGCTTTCCGTACTTTCTGATTCTCACTCCCCCCTTTCTGCAAAACAAGTGTATGAAAAATGCGACGAACATGTTGATCTTGCGAGTGTGTATAGGGCCCTGCAGCTTTTTGTCGACTTAGGAATCGTTTTTGAAGAGACCGGAGAGAGTGAGGCAACGTACTACGTATCAAAAAGTCCACATCATCACATTACTTGTAAGGTATGCGGGCTTGTGGCATGTGTTCCGTGTGATCATATATTTAAGTCTGTAAAAGGCTTCTCAAGTATTACTCATTCATTGAGGCTGACCGGCGTATGTCAGTCGTGCGAGCCTCAGATAACAAGGTAACCGCATGCATGGAATTAAAAAAGTCGTTTTGTTTGGCACAGTGGTCTTTTTGGCAATGGGCGCTGTCTCATGCGCGCCGACAGAAAAGATACGGACTCAAGATGAGTCAGTGAGTACGCAAAAAAAAGTTGTTGTGAGTGTTCCTCCACAAAAATATTTTGTGGAGAAGATCGGCGGCAAAAGGGTCTCGGTAACGAGCATGGTAGAAAAAGGAGCTGATCCACACAGCTACGAACCAAAACCAAGCCAAATGAAGGCTATTGAGGAAGCTGATTTGTATGTTACTATTGGTGTTCAATTTGAGGAAGTGTGGATTAAAAAGTTTCAATCCATGAATTCTAACATGAACGTGGCTGATCAGGGTGAGGGGGTTCAAAGGATAGTACATGCTGAGCATGCTGATCCACATATTTGGCTTTCACCAAAAAGAGCTTTAATACAGGCTCAAAACATTTATACAACACTTGTTTTAATTGATCCTGAAAGTGAAGCTTATTTTGCAGAAAATCTTGCGGACTTTCTTGAGGAGATTCGGTTATTGGATGCGGATGTAACTCATGAACTTGAGGCAGCAGAAAACAACTATTTTTTAGTCTTTCATCCGGCATTTAGCTACTTTGCAGACGATTACGGACTTACGGAAATGGCTATAGAAGTAGGTGGTAAAGAACCGAGTCCCAGGGAGCTTTCTCAAGTTATTGCTCGCGCGAAGACGGAAAACATTAAAACTATTTTCATTGAGCCTGAGTTTGACAAGAAAAGTGCCGAAACGGTTGCGGCGGAGATAAATGGAGCCGTAGAAGAAATAGATC
Source organism: Patescibacteria group bacterium (assembly GCA_018818205.1). GTDB lineage: Bacteria > Patescibacteriota > JABMPQ01 > JABMPQ01 > JAHIRA01 > JAHISJ01. Next base: position 15,267 of record JAHISJ010000024.1, on the reverse strand, counting down.
CGCTTGCTGAAAATTGGAATGCTAATTTACGAGCTATAGCACGAGCGCTTAGTAGTAAGTAACATATGAACACTTCCCCACTTATTGCCGCTGAGAATCTTACCGTTCAATTTAATGGAATTCCCGTTTTGAGCGATGTTTCTTTTGCTGTCCAAAAGGGCGATTTTTTTGCGATTATTGGACCAAACGGTGGTGGCAAAACAGTTCTTCTTAAGACGCTTTTGGGATTTATTTCGCCAAGCTCAGGTTCAGTCCGGTATGATGGTACAGACTTAAGTGCGCGGACAGTAAGGGAGATGGAGATTGGCTATGTTCCTCAGAGTATTCATTTTGATAATCGATTTCCCATTACTGCTTTTGAGGTGGTGCTTATGGGAAGGTTACGAGAGCGGACTCTTGGAAAAAGATATAGGATAGATGACAGGAAAATCGCTCAGGAGGTTTTAGATGAAGTAAACATTAATGAGGAGACGGCAAGAAAGTCGTTCTCTAGCCTTTCGGGCGGACAGCGGCAGCGCGTGTTGATTGCACGGGCGCTTGCTTCAAAGCCTCAGATACTTTTTTTAGATGAGCCGACGGCAAGCGTTGATCCGTCATCAAATGAAGCAATAAATGCACTATTTTCTAAACTTAACAAAGCAGGAAAAACACTTGTATTGGTGACACACGATATTGGAGCAATCTCACGCTACATCTCTAAAGTAGGATGTTTAAACAGAAAGTTGTTTTTTCATGATGATAGTACGGTTACCCCTGACATGGTTAAAAAGGCATATGGTTGTGATATTGATTTAGTTTCACATGGTGTACCGCATCGCGTATTAGATAACAGTAAACATGCTCGTCATGATTGAGCTTTTTGAACACACATTTATGCAGTATGCGTTGCTTGGTGGTCTTTTAATAAGCATAGCTGCAGGAATCATTGGGACGCTGGTTGTGATTCAGCGCAGAGTATTTATTGCGGGTGGAATTGCACATAGTGCATATGGCGGTGTTGGTATTGCCTATTTCTTGGGTGCTTCTCCAATTTTAGGAGCACTTTTTTTTAGTCTTGGTGCAGGCCTTTTCATGGGATTTATTGAGAGGCGGTCCAGGCAGCGCGTAGATACTATTATTGGTGTTATGTGGGCGCTGGGTATGGCGATAGGTATTCTTTTTATTGATCTTACCAAGGGCTACGTGGTTGATCTTATGAGTTTTCTCTTTGGTAGCATTGTTGCCATTTCTCCTTTTGATATTGCGCTTATTGTTTTTGTTGATCTCTTTGTGGTATTTCTTGTCGCAGTTCTTTACAAGGATATTCTGGCGTATTCTTTTGACCCTGAGTTTTCTGAACTTATGGACAGAAAAAGTAAAGTACTGCTCTACATCATGATGGTGCTCATGTCTCTTGCAGTAGTTGTTATGATCCGACTCGTGGGAGTCATTTTGGTGATTGCCCTATTAACCATTCCCGCTTCGATCGCTGAGCAATTTGTACAAAAATTGAAACCGTTAATGATCGTTTCAATTTTGCTTAGTGTCTTATTTATTACAGTTGGGCTGGTGCTTTCGTATTATCTCAACGTTACCGCGGGGGCACTTATTGTACTTATTGCCGGTGCTTTCTATTTATTTTCTTTGCTTCTAAGACAGGTGATTAAAACACGCAGCGCGTAATTTGGTACAATGAAAAAACCTACTTCACTTTGAGTAGGTTTTTTTGTTTCTATTCTTGATATTGGATCTTATATTGATTATTTCCGCTCCAATGAATTTGTCTTTGGAATGAGTAAATATGCCCCTGTTTAATCAGAGCACTTGTGGAGTATTTATAGATCACAAATGTTCCGGTTAAAAATTCGAGCCGAGGAATGTCATCGTCGGAAATGTTCTCTATGTGTTTAATAATTGCTCTGAGACTATTGCCGTGTGCTGAGACAATGACATTTTTTTTCTTTTTTACGTGAGGCATGATCTCTTTTGTGAAATACGGGACGACCCTCTTGTAGGCATCTTCTAAGCTCTCTCCCTTTGGGGGACGAGCATCGTAGCTTCTGCGCCACAGAAAGACCTGGTCTTTGCCATATTTTTTACTTGCTTTACCTTTATCCATGCCTTGGAGATCACCATAGTATCGTTCATTTAACTTCTCGGAAAGATATATGGGGATTTGTCTCTCTGCTTTAAAGTTCAAATACCAATTGCTGTGGTTTTTCTCATGGTGAATGTAGCCGGTTGAATCTTGCTTTGAAATGACGGTGAGTAAGGCTTGCTCTGCTCTAGCCAGTTTTGAACAGAAAGCCGTATCTATCCTTAATCCTTCTAACTTCTTTGCGCAGATGAGCGATTCTTGAATGCCGATTTCGCTGAGGGGGATATCCGCCCATCCGGTAAACTGGTTTGTGCGGTTCCATCTTGATTGACCATGTCTAAAAAGAATGAGGTAATTTGAGTTGTTGCTTTTTTTCTTTGGCATAAGGTAAGGTGTTAGTTCGTTTGTACCAAGTATAGCGTAAAATATGCATGTCGCATATGAGTTTAGTTCTTAAGAAAACCAAAAGTAAGGTATAATGATTATACCTTACTTTTATTTACGTTGATGAAAAAATATTACGCAGCATCTTTTGCAGCATTAATGCTTGTTGGCTGTCAAAAAATAGATACTACACAAGATGAGGTTGAACCGATGGTTCAAGATGAACCAACCTGCCTTGAAGAGAGTAAAGTGTGTTCAGAGGGGAGTATCGCTGTAAGAGTCGGTGAGGATTGTCAATTTGAAAAGTGCCCAGAGCTTCCCCAAAAAGATGTTGAACCAATGAGCCAACAAATGCGGAACGAAGGGGTTAATCAAGAGGAAACGTTAAAATATCCAGTTGATGAGTTTGATGCACGTATTACTAAAAAGCCATTTGGTATTTTTATTACCCCGAGTAATTCTCCCGTTCAATCAGAGCGGTTTTCTGGGTATCATACGGGGGTTGATGTTGAGTATGACGATGTTTCGGAAGATGTCTCTGTGAATGCTATTGCTGATGGTACGGTAGTTTTTTCCGGATGGGTAAATGGCTATGGCGGGGTGACGGTTTTGCAGCACATGATTGATGGCCAATCAGTTCAGGCAGTGTATGGGCATCTTGATCCTGATTCCTTGCTCACTGAAGGGACAACGGTTAAAGAGGGTGAATCTATTGGGGTTTTGGGTGAAGGTGGTACCAGCGAAACAGATAGTGAGCGTAAACACCTTCATTTTGCATTGTATTCGGGGAATGATTTAAATTTGCGAGGGTATGTACAAAGTGAAGGTGAGCTTGAAAAATGGATAGACCCGGTTGAGGCTTTTACATATTAATCATGTGAAGACACATAAACTGTTTATTTTACGGTGTCGCATGGTCAGTCCACCATGTGCCAATAGTGTCGCCGGGTTCTCTATGTTTTGCAACGACCGCCGGGTCATAGGCAATATCTGCAACAACGCCAAGCCATACCGCAACGGCGAAGAGGGTAAAAAGAGTGGTTAAAAAAGTGAGAGTCTCGTTTTTTGTTTTAAAACAATAGTATACAAAAGCCCCAAGGCCGATACCGGCGAGGAGGTACAGAATTATAGCGAGGGCCACGGAATTTGCCATAAGCATAAAACAGACCAATTGCACAAAGAGCAAGACGCCGATAGCCAAGGAAACGAGTATAGTATGCACAGTATTTATTTGCTTGGGAGCTGGTAACGTATGTTGTCTCATCTCGTTTATTATATGGTTAAAATCGAGCATACGTAGTCAAAAATGCTCGACTCTATATAATACATATTTTTTTTATTAGTCAAGGAGGAATAGCACATTATTTATTTTTAAAGACAACAAAACCCTCCTATGTAGGAGGGTTTAGATTAGTTAGTATTGATTTTAGGGTAGTTGTAGCTTTTTCGCTTGTTCCCACGCAAGTTCAAAAACGATTTTTAAAAAAGCTGCCAAGGACTTACTTTCTATTTCAAAAGCAACATACTCCCCAGGTTTTGTCAGCATAATGATGACGGTATCATCATAGATGTTAACCTCACCATTTGGATATTCTTTCATGCTCTTATCAATCCATCGATATTCGGTGTTTTTTTGTCGCTTAGGCTTTCCCTCGTATTCTTTCCCCCACCATTTAAGTGAGGTCTTGTTCCGCAACGCTAAAACGTTCTCTTTAATCCCCCTTTTATATCTTTCAATAGAGCTGACACTTCCCATTATATCAAAATCTTCTGAATAGCCTTTTAAGTTTAAAATTGAATAGATGGTGCTTTTTGCATCAAGTTTGTGCATATACATGGTGGACATTTCTTCTTTGCCTTCCGCAAATCGAATAACTGGTTTTAGCTCAGTTTTGTAAAGAGCCTTGAGTTCAGGCATATATTCTGCAAGATCAGCGAGCCTTCTTTCAGCTTGTCTTTTTTTATTCTCAAAAAGTTGCTTGAGCCTTACGGGTGGACTTGCCTTGTACGTCTTTTTTTTGCCTACGATAACCTGATTGACAATTCCGTTAATCGATAGACGTCTAAGGACGTCATACCCGGTAGTTCGATTTAGACCGGCGGCTTTTGAAATACTGGCAACAGAACCGTGATCCATAGAAAGAAGAGCTAAATACATTAGAGCCTCATTATTGGTGAGGCCTAAGTCTCTTAGATTGCTGGTGAGTTTTTCTTCCATGTTTCAAGGGTATCATATGTCTTGAAAAAGTGTCAAATAGTTTCGACAAAATAGTAATATAGATTATATTATTGCTTATTATAGCTAAAAGACGTTATGTCACAAGGGGGTAGTTATTGTCAGGAGTGTCAATTTATCGTATTGTGCTTGCAAAATGAGTAGAGTAATTTTTGAATCATGAAGAGAAAAGTGTATGTCATTGCGAGAGTAGCAAGAGAGATGCATTTTTGGACAGATAAAATCTGCAAAGAGCTAGATGATTCTTTTTGTGTCTTTAAGCCCAAGGATCATAATCCATGGAACAGGGAACATATTGTTTTTTTCATGGGAGGATTTCTCTTTTATTGGAGGTCTGCTTCTTTTATGGTTCTTCTTTAACTTTGCTCTGGAAGCTAGGCACAATTATACATATCGAGGGAAAACATCTTTAGTTTTGCCGGTAGTCTTTATTGTTTTAGCTACAGTCCCCAGTTTTGCCGAGGAAAATTATTATTCCCTTGCTCCTTTGTTTGTATCTGTATTGTTTGTATTACTGTATCTCACAAAAAATATAAATCCCCTCTTGGGAAGTTTAAGTTTAGTTTTTAGAGGATTGATACAAGTTTCTTTTTTCTTTTATGTCTTGGTTTTTTTGGAGATCCCCATTATTTTTGACAGTATTTTGTTCGCAGGCGTGATTTTTTTTCTCTATGCTTCTCGTGCGGTTATTGCAGATATTAGAGATTACAAACATAACAAAGCGGCATGCAAAGTAACGTTGCCCATCTCTTTGGGGATTGAAAGAAGCAAGATGGCTATTTTTTTGTTTTTGATGATTTCGGTTGTTGTGCTCTACTCTTGCATTAATTCTCTTTTGGTTCTCTTCCCAATCCTGCTATTTAGTAGTGCTTTCATTGTATATAAAAATGGCTATGCTTTGCATCAATTAATGATTTTGACGACCTTGTTTTTCTGTGTTAATTGTATTGCTCTTTTCACCAATCAACATCTGATATTCTTGAATTTGGTCTATCTGGGGATATGGTTTAATCTTCTTTTTTATCCCAAGATTGCAAGAAAATCAAATCCAGTATTTTTAGAAACAAGGAGTGACTAATCAATTGTTATTCATATCTCAACGCATCAATTGGATCCAATCTTGATGCTTTATATGCTGGTGCAAATCCAAAAATAAGTCCAATGCCAACAGAAACACCAACCGCTAGAAGAATACTACTTAGTGTGATACTTGATGTGATGCCTGTTAGAATTCCAATGATCCATCCAAGAAGAAAGCCCAGAATCATTCCAAGGATTCCTCCAAGCAATGTTAGTATAACGGCTTCTGTAAGGAACTGTGATAAAATGTCTCCTCTTTTAGCTCCAACAGCTTTTCTGAGTCCAATTTCTCTTGTTCTTTCCGTCACTGAAACAAGCATAATATTAGAAATACCAATGCCGCCTACAACCAATGATATGGCAGCGATACTGGCAAGTAACGCCTTGAAGATGTCGGTGACTTGATTGACCGTTTCAAGTAGATCTTCTGACGTAAAAATTGAGAAATCGAGGTTATCAGGATCAACATTTCTAAAATCGGCTAGCTTAGTTTCCACTTGAGCAACAATCGCGTCAACATAAGCAATATCAGTAACGTTAAATTGGATACTTGAGAAGTCTTCTGTTTCAAAAATTTTATTTGACGCGGTAGAATACGGAATAAAAATCTCTTCATCTTGGTTGCCAAACGCAGAAGTTCCCCTTGATTCTAATACTCCAGATACTTTGAATTTTGAATTTTCTATGAGAAAATATTCACCGACTACTTCGGAAAGGCTTTTTCCAGGGAATAGATTTTCTGCGACATCACTACCAATTACTACCACATTACGATTATCATTGATGTCATTTTCAGTTAAAAAACTACCTTGAGCCAACGTCAAATCTTGAATATCATCGTATTCTGCTGAGACTCCACTAACCGAACTGGTCATTTCTTGAGAGCCTTTAATTAAATCTTTGGAAGAACTTATTTTTGGAGAAAGGTTTAGAATGTATGGAAACCTGGTTTTGTTGTTTAGAAAATCGTAATCTCTTTTTGTTAGTGTTGAAGTTTCAACAGTGCCACCACTCGGGCCACCAGGCCCGTTTGGTCCATTTTGAGAACCAAAGCCCTGGCTTCCTGGGGTGATAGTAACGATCTCTGTTCCAAGCGAGGATATGCTACTGGTGATATCTTCCTGCGCCCCCGTTCCAAGGCCCATAAGCGCTATAACGGACGCAATTCCAATAACAATACCAAGAATTGTTAAAAGGCTGCGAACTTTATTGGTGAGAATGCCTTTAAAAGCGAGCTTTAAAATCAATATATATCTTCTCATTTTGTTTTCCTCCTTTTGTTTTTCCTATCCGAAGTAATTTCACCGTCTTTAAGTTTAATGACCCGCTGGGCATACTTAGCAATATAGGGCTCGTGAGTAATGAGAATAATGGTATTGCCCTTTGTATGAATTTTCAAAAAAATGTCCAAAATCTCCTTTGTCGATTTAGAATCAAGATTGCCCGTTGGCTCGTCAGCCATAATAATTGACGGATCCATAAGGAGGGCTCTGGCAATGGCAACTCGTTGGATCTGTCCGCCGGAAAGCTCATTTGGCTTGTTGTTAACCTTGTCTGTAAGACCAACGTCTTTTATAACTTTCAGTATTTTTTCTTTAAGGTTTGAGAGATTTCCGTACAAGCCGGGTAAAGAAACATTGTCATAGACCGATGTTTTTTTCAGAAGATTAAATTGTTGAAAAATGAATCCGACTTCCGTGTTTCTGAAGTCAGCCAGACGAGAGTCAGATAATTTCCCAACATCTTCGTTGTTCAAAAGATATGTTCCCGAGGAAGGTTGGTTGAGAGCGCCAAGGATATTCATCAGCGTAGATTTTCCCGATCCCGACGGACCCATGATAGCTACAAATTCACCCTTTTGAATCTTAAAGCTAACGTTTTTTAACGCATGAAAAACATTTTTCCCTTCCCCGTATACTTTACTAACTTTTTTTAACTCAATCATTATTTTAGTTGTTGCCTCCGAAGAATCCTGCTTGGCTTTCTTCTGTTTCAAGAGTAGGCAGAACGATTTTGTCTCCTTCATCTACTCCTGAGGTGATTTCTGTTGCATTCTCACCTTCAAAGCCTAACTCAACTTCAACTTCTTCAGTCCTTCCCGTTTGGGTGTCGGTTAGTACATTGACGTAGCTATTTCCGTCTTTTGAAAAAAGGAAGACGTTGTCGACGTGTACAACATTTTTTAATTCGTCGACGACAATTTCCATATTGACGGTCATACCAAACTTAACTGTGTCAGGAAGTTCATCAGGCTCGACGGTAACAGCGTAGCTTGGATTTGTTGAATCGAGGTCATTTGGTGATTGAGCAACGTAAATAACTTTACCGGTATACTCATTGCTGTCTTCGTCATCCAAGGCTGGGAAATCCAGTTTTACTTTTTGTTCACCTGCCACTTTATTGATATCTGATTCCAGTACTAACCCTCCTATTCTCAAAGCATTTAGATCAACAATTTCGATCAATGGGGTTTGACCTGGTGAAACTTGATTTTCAAGTTCTGCCCAAATATTAGTTACCGTTCCGGCAATGGGAGATTTAATTTCTTGAGTTGAGGTTTTGCCAGTCTGGTCAGTAATTTCTATTTTTAATAACAAATCGTCTTTAGCAACTTCATTGTTTTCGGAAACGATAATCTCTTTGACTATTCCGCTCGAATCAGGGTAAATCTGAACATAATTTTCTGATCTGACTTTTCCATCAGCAAAAACTATTTTCTCAAGATCACCCGTTTCTAATGTGACTGAGTCAGCTTGGCTTAACCCGTTTCTTCCGCCACCGGTTGCAACAATGTAGATAATAACAACAAGGGCAATTACAATAACAATGCTCAATACTGCAATAATAATCTTTGAGCTGGTTTTCATTTTTGGCATGTATTTTTTTGTTTATCTAATGTGTTTACTAGCATAGATAGTATATCACTGATGTATAGCTATGTCAGTGGGTATGGACTTCTTCTTCATGATTCCATTTGGTGCCATATTCTCCGGAATTGTCGTCCTTAAAAATAGTTAGCCTTGGGGGATAGTAGGTAAAGAGCAGTAACGTAGTGACATGAATAATCAGCAAGAACACACAGAGAATGCTTACCGCAGCAGGCAGTTTTTTCTGTATATACAGTCGGTATACAATTATCTGACATAAGATGCATCCAATAATATACGAAAGAATATCAAGGAGCAGTATTTCTTTGCCTAGAAAAAAAGTATAGATGTAAAAGAAACCGACAATAAAGAGTTGCAGAGCAAGGAGGCCAGCTGTTTTTGCGATTATGTAATTTTTTACTTCTTTTTTAATAAACCAGTATTCAAACAAGGAGAAAAAAAGCAGAGATCCAAAGCCAAGCTTTAAATGTTCCCAGACACTCTCATTAACTGAGCTAAAAAGCCCGACTATAGGATTAAAGCCTGACCAATTGTAGGTGAAATGGAGAAGTGAACCTCCGATTATGAGGAAAAAGACACCAATAATTGAAAACGTTTTGAGTTTGTTTTGTATTTCTTGATCCATCTAAACTTCAAAGAGTATTACGATTGTACCAAACGATAGGCCGGTGCAGCATCAAGATGCCATCTGTCTTTCCAGCCACTTGGGTTTCTACCGGCGTCAAGAATATCTGCTTCTGAAGCAAAGGCCTTTTCCATCACTTTTGTGATAACGTATGACCCAAGATTTGGTACATTTTCCAAATCTGTGCCGGCCATAATGTACATGAAAATATTTTTGTAGATTAATGAGAGAGAAACCGACTCTTTTTTACCGTTAACAATAAATGTTTGGAGCAACCACTTCAGGGGAAGATTTAAGAGTAGATGGAACGATTCTCTTTGACTTTTATCTGCAAAAGAAGATTCCTCACCAAACCTTTTTTGGTTTAAGTCCATGAGTAAATCAATGTCTTCAAGGTTGTTTTCAATAATCTCAATGTTGTTTTCATCGATTTTCCTCATTTTTTTTCTGAGATTGCCTCTGGATTTAGAGCTGAACCTTTTTTCAAGGAGACTTTCAAGAGAGCCAAATTCTTTTAGTTTTAATGTAAATGTTGAATCGTACTCCTCCACGTCTAGAAGATCGGGAGTAGTATCACTCATGTCGCGTAAAAGGATATTCTTTTGCGCGTTTTTTAGAACATGAAGATAGAAATTGTTAGCATACTCCTCAAATCCATCTTTAAGAAAAACATGATTGTACTCCATAAAGCTGCCAGCAAAGAATTCCAAGAAATTTTTTTTAGTGTTGTGTTGAAGCGGTAAAAAACCGATTAATTCGTTTTTAATAGAGCCTGAGTAAAAATAAAGGGGAAAATCAGTTGGAGCATGAAACGCATTTCTAAATTGCCAGTCGTCGTACGCGGTCTTGTTTTTACTAAAGTGTTGCCAAAGCTCTTCAGCCTTTTTTTTGTCAGAAATGAGATTAAAGGATACGTTTTCCATTTTTTTAGTCAAAGTAGTAATGAGTTGGTTTTTGTTGGTACTCTTTTATGGTTGTGATCAGAATTTTTTTTATGATATCAATAAAAGGAATTCCGGCTCTTTTTGCGATTTGTGCCAGTTCGCCGTTTTTTGAGAGAGAAGGGAAGGGATTGATTCCGGTGACAAGAGGGTTTTTGTCTCTATCAAGCGTCACTTCAACTAACCCGAAGTCAGTACAGTCAACGATTGAGTATGCATCAAAAGCAATTTCGGTGATAAGCGAGCTTAATTTGGGTTCGATCCTTTTGGGGATAGAAATAACAGTTGTGCCTTTTTCCTTTTTTGAAAGGACAATTGGAAAGGCCTGGAGGTCTTCATGGCTGTTACCAATAATTGGAACCAAATATGTTTTCCCCTCAGTGTATTCTTCAAGACAGGCCGCACTTTTAAAGTCTTCCGTGATAGTGATGGTTTTTTTAAGAAGATCTTTTTTTTGTTTGATCAGTATCTTTTTCTGACCTAGCCCCTTGTGAGCGTCCGCTTTTGAAAGTAACAGCGGATACGCTAGATCAATTTCAAAAAGGTCATTGGCTGAATATACAAATTCCCAGTCCGGAACGGCAATCTCATGGAATTGAAGCAGTTTTTGTGTGATGAATTTGTCTTTAATAATAGCGGCAGATGATGTTGAGGGGCCGGTGAAAGGAATTTCAAGTAGATCCAATAGTAACGTTGCGTATGGCTTTTCGTTGAGAATATTTTCTGATGAAGCCATGTTGATAATAATGTTGATGTTCGCTTTTTGGATTTCTAAATAGAGCTTTGGTAAATTGTTTGTCAGTTGAAAAACTGACACTGTAAACCCATTGTCTTCAAGTATTGAAACAATAAAAGAGGTATCATCCGGACTATTCTTCAAGGCATCTTTTTTTCTTGGTTTTGATATAATGCCAATTTTCAATTCTTTAACAGTCTCCTTTTTTGTAAAACGAATTTGCTCAAGCTTAGCGGCTTTATACAGTACATCTTTTCTAATGGAGGCTAGGGACAAGTTATTTTTTCTTTCCGTCCGACCAATAAGCGAGGCGCCATGAAAGCGAGCGACATCATATTCGATCAATTCCAAAGCTTCTTCAAGATTGTCCTCAGCGTCTCTTGGATTATCACCTTTGACGGTGATCCAGCCTAAGTACTCAAACCCTTCGGGAGGGGCTAAAATCGGTTCACCGATTTTTTTATAAATATTAATCTCACTAATATACTTTTTCTTTTTGATTTGCGGATCGATCTCAAGGTAAGAAATAATTCCTGAGTGATCAGCGAGTAAATCGTAACCGGCCAGGTAAGCATACGGCTCCTCCGGTTTTTCAATTGTTGGAAAGTAAATTCCTAAGGCGATTTTGCATGCGCTTTCAATCATATCAACGTGCCAAGCGTTTTTGATGAATGAATAGACTTCATCACCGCCCAGACGGAGGTTAAGCTCAATCGGGACAGGCCCATTTTTAGTCACTTTTGCTTCATAATGAAGACAACCATTATGAATTTTCATTTTTTCAAGTGTTTCATCGGCCATTTTCATCAAAGCTTCTTGGTCATCATCCGGTAAACTTGAAGGGATTGAAAACCCGGTCTCAATAAAAAAGGGCTCCTCTGCTTTGTCATTGTCTGAAATGGAGGTAAACTTAATGCGTCCATTCTGGATTAAGATATCAACGTCGACTTCTTCCCCGTCGATGTATTCTTCAACAATGATATCGGAGCCATCAGTTAAGGCTGATTCAACTTCAGTGGAAAGTGCCTTTTTAACATAAGTAAAAGCGTCTTTAAGTTCATCACTATTCTCTACCTTAATAACGTATGCGCTGCTTGAGCCGTATGCCGGTTTAATGACGAGAGGGAAGCTAAAGTTTTGTTCAATTTTTTTAATATCTTTTTCAGATTTGACCAGGGTGTGTTTGGGGTGAGGGAGATTGTTTTCCTTGCAAAATTCTCGAAACATAAATTTGTTTCGGCCTTTTCTCGCTGTGGCGTATGGAATTCCAACCAGGTTGTATTTATCGATTATTTTTGAAGCCAATAAGACGTCATCTTCCCAAAAAGTAATAGCTCCTTCAAAAGAGTCCTTTGGATGTTCCGCAACATAATTTTGAACTGCTAGAAGTGATTCTTGATGGTTTGAGGTATCGGCAATAATCCATTCTGAAACATAAGGGGTTGCCCAGTTTTTTTCTTTATTTAAAGCAATAATTGTAAGCCCCAACTCATGAAGTCTTTCGGCAATGAATTTTTTCTTTAAAGAACCTGTATTAATGAGAAGAATTCTTTTTTTTGCTAACACGTTTTCTTTTTTTTGTCTCATGGATACTTTTATAACATAAAAACCCCCAGCAAAATTGCTAGCGGTTTCTGGTTAGATAAAATATGAAATTCTTAGGCAGGGCTCTTTCCGGGTCTTCGGAATCGGAATCTTTGTCGGTCATAAATTGATTATTGTTACTAATACTACTTTAGCGTGTTTGTACTGATTGTCAAGTTGATGATCGTGTGAGTGATTGCGAAGCTTCTGGACAGTTGTTAGAAGAGGGGTAGATTAATTTTTGTGACATGAGCAAGACTGTATATATAACCAAAAAATCCAGTTAACGTTTCTTCTTGCGTTTTGGGTTGGTAGAGAGAATGAACACAATAGTGTATAATATACAAAAGAATATTGATCAAACTATATGAAGAATGAATTAATACATGTTCCACGAGAAGAAGCTGAAAAAACTAATAAACCAGTTTTCACTGGAGACTTTGAGGCTTTCAATCCATTGCCAGAAGATATTAAGATCGCGATAGATCAACTACCAGATAATGTCCAAAAAATACTTGACATGAACCAGCCCGAAGATACATCTGTGCAAGAGACAGGTGGACTTCAAGAAATGAGTTTTAAAGAATTTGTAAGGATATTAGAAAAATGGGAGGAAGAACGTCCATGGTACGATTGGAAAGAAGAGGATATCGCACGTATGAAAGAAAATTCTAGATTGCCTTACACGGAACATGCTACTGTGAACTGGTTTGTCCTTATAAATCTTAGGTCCCAGTTTTACGGGGTAAAAAGCTTAGAAGAAGCAAAGAAAAAACTTACCGGTATTGTGGACGTGTTTTGGGAGAACAGAGGAAGAAACGAAGAAAATTTTGATATGTACGGCTTCGATAAAGTTGAAGCTGCACAAGACGAATTAAAAGAGCTGCAGAGTGAAAAAAATCAAGCAGAAGATAAAATTCTATCTCTTGTAGGGAAAAAAAGTAAAACTAAACCTCAAAAAAGAAAGCTAATTGAGTTAGAACGGGAATATAGCGATGTGTACGGGTATATTCCGTCTCAAAGTAGGGGGACAGGACTTAGCCCTCGCGAAGGTGCGCAAGGAGATAGAATGGAAGAATTAAATAAAATTATTAAAGAATTCGAAGATCAAAAGGGCGCTTTTATTACATTAGTGCACTTTCTTGAATATATATCAGCGGAAGATGCAGCAATTATTTTTTCAGGAACGATCGAGGATGAGCTTAAGTGCTTGGAACAATTTAATATTAATGAACTGTTAGACGCTATAGATGAGTGGGCACAAATGCACGATAATGAAGGGCCGCTAAAAAAGGGGGTTGATCAAGAAGAAGAAATGCGCAAAGAAAAAAAGATCAAGCTACTTGCCGAGCGACTTTGGAGTTATGTTCAGTCATACGAAGCGCAACGTGAAAGAAATGTCCCAGAAAAAAACATTGATGATACTTTAAAAGAAATGCGAGTGATAGTAGGATTGCTGTCAAAGGTTAATTGAGGGATATGTTTGGAGCAATGGTAGTGCTCTATTTCAAGCTTGGTGATACTGGGCATAAAACCTTTTTATATGTGTGGTAATTTTCTATTTGCAGATACCTCCTTATTTGACCTGGCGGCTAAAAAATGTGGCTGGTGAAACAGAATATAAAAAATACTCGATGATTATGAGCAGGGGGTAATAATAAGCAGATTGTTATGTTTTGTTGAATAATCAACTTTATGCTACAATAAGCTTAATAATTTATTAAAAATAAATAAAATAAAATTGAAGATGGTGACGAACTAAAAGCTGAAAGTGAAAAGTGTCGGCCAAAAGTATGCACTGTTGATCCCAATTCTGACTGCGAAAATTGCAAAATTAGGAATCGTCTCTATTGTAAAGTAGATAAATCGCTCCAAAAAGCATTTTTAGTGTTGTTTTCGCCATGCATGTTTGTGGCATTTTTCGGATTGACATTGGTTGGTCTTCTTACTGGACATTGGTGGTTTTTAATTGGCTACGGTGCTTTCATGGTGGTTCTTTTCCCAGCTATTGAATTTAAAGTGCTTTGTAGCCGATGTCCTTATTATTCCAAATGTGGGAAAAAGGTAGTTTGTTTTTCCGGATCAGGTGTACCTAAGACCTACAAATCAAATCTGAGGCCAATGACTAAGGCAGGGCATGCTGTTATGTATAGCTATTATACATTTACTATTGGTTTTCCAATTGTAATTTTATCTTACGCTGTTTACTATACTGCTCATCGTTACGAACACTTTGGCTTAATTGCTCTGATGGGCATAATTGGCTTACTGGTCGCTCAAATTTTAACATTTTTAGCTTTCAACTATTGCCTTGGCGTTTATGTCTGCCGTCGCTGTCCCAACTTCTCCTGTCCCTGGAACGGCGTTAAAAAACCTGTCGTGGATGAATACTTGCGCATGAATCCTGAAATGCGAAAGAAATGGGAAGAAACAGGTTATGTCCTTGGTGACGGAAAAGAGCTGGATGACTATATAGAAAAAACCAAACCCTAATCCGGCTGTTGCAAACTAATTTAAAAAATCCCCTTCAACGGGGATTTTTTATAAGGGCACCTAAGGGAGGAGTTTAGAACTGTGTCTCAAAATTACAAAATTGACTTATTTTTACACCGTGCTAGTATACATATATCAACACATATTGATATATGAACCAAAAAGATATGCAAGAAATGTTTAGAGTTTTGGGAGAATCTAATCGATTCAAAATCTTTAAGCT
>JAHISJ010000023.1 GCA_018818205.1 Patescibacteria group bacterium | reverse complement strand
GGTACTAGTTACTTTTTAAACACACTTCTTCTTTTTTCTTTCTATGAGTCGGTATCTCTTTTCTATATCAAAGAAGTACCAAAACTTTTTTCTTCTATAATATTTCTTGTGAAACTCTTTAAAAAACGTACGAACCATTTCCTTAAAAGTCACATTATGTATTGTAGCTTCTATCCTGGGTAACCCACAGATGAACGAATCTGATGATATGGTATACTATATGTAATTGTTCTAATTAATATTTTTGGAGAGAACCTGTATGTCTGAACAAAAAAAATCAACTCAAAAAAGATCAGTATTTGCTTGGATATTTGGTTGTTTGGGGATTTTGATTTTGTGTTTAAGCTTAGTAATAAACCTTGTTTTAACTATGGCTCTTTTTGCTATGGTAGGGGATTCGAGTTCTTATACCTATCCGAAGTTTGAAGAACAGGTGATAGAGGGATCAGAGTTTTCTGATGATAAAATTGCAGTAATACCCATTTCTGGTGTTATATTAAAAGAGGGAACATCCGGTGATATTTTTTCTGAAACCGTACCTTCTGCTGAAATGTATGTTGAACAAATTCGTCAAGCGGCGCATGATGATTCGGTGAAGGCTTTGATTTTGTCTGTAGATAGTCCTGGCGGAAGCGTCTCTGCGAGTGACCTTATTTTTCATGAAGTTCTAAAATTTCTTGAAACGGGTAAACCGCTTATTGCTCACTACAGTGAAGTGGCAGCGTCTGGCGCTATCTATGTGTCTGTTCCCGCAGACGTTATTATTACTGAACCTACGGCGCTTGTGGGGAGTGTAGGAACGATCATGACCAATCTTAATGTGGAAGGTCTTTTTGAGAAGGTTGGATTAAAGGAAGAGGTGTTTAAGAGTGGGGAGTATAAAGATATTTTTTCTTCAACTCGCGAGATGACCGATGATGAGAAAGAAATAGTTAATGGTCTCATTGATCACGATACCGCTTTGTTTGAAAACATTGTGATCACGCACCGGCCTGAAATAGATCAGGCGGATTATGATACGGTTTTTGATGCACGCATCTTTACAGCAACCCAAGCAAAGGATATTGGTCTCGTTGATGACATAGGATACTTTGAAGATGCAAGAAAAGAAGCGGAATTATTATCCGGTGTTACTGATTACTCCCTTGTTCAATATGAAGTTCCTTTTAGTTTCACTTCATTTTTTAAGGGTTTCACTTCTTCTTTTGGCTCGAGTAGTGTCGATAAGCTCACCCAACTTGTTCTAAGTGATCATCCACGTTCAATGTTTTTATGGAAATAGCAGATGGAGCAGAAAAAGAAATACGTTTTACATTCAGACAAACAGGTAAGTAAAAAATCCTTACTATCACGAGTGTTGTATGCCAAAATACATTCGGCGGTTTTTTGGGTTGTAGGTATTGTTTTGCTTTTGGGTCTTGCATCACTGTATGCGTTTAACTATAGTGAGATACATGCATTGTATCCAACGTATACTATTAATGCAGAAAATAGAAATACAGAGGTTGAGCCGCTCGATAAGCTTTATTTCAAATTTAGTCAGCCGGTTAACGAGGAGCAGGTTCGAGAAAATTTTAGCATAAAGCCCCCCATTGATGGCGATATTCGTTTTTTCTCTCACTCTATTAAGGGGTATGCAAAGGGATTTGTTTTTGAACCCAAAGGAGGATACAAGCCTGATACTGAGTATACTGTTACTATAGACAAACTTACCAGTTTTTTTGGTACAGACTATACTCGTTTTGCAAAGCAGTTTGCGACCATAACATCTCCAAAAATTGTATCTATTTTTCCAGAAAATGAAAGTACCGGAATTTTTGTGAAACCTGATATACGTATTGAGTTTGACAAAAAGAGTCAATTTTTTGATTACGTGTACTCGCTCGCGCCAAAAACCTCTCTGTCTCATGTGGAAGATTTTGATAGTACTGTTGTTTTGAAACCAGAGACACAGCTAGCACAAGGTACTGATTATCAGCTATCAATTGATCAACAGTACGTAGTAAATGATCATTTGGGGAAGGAATCAAGGAGCTCTTATCACACTTTTGATTATCAATTTAAAACAGTTGATCCTGTTGAAGTATTAGAGGTATCACCAAAAAACGAGAGTACGCGGGTATCACCTAAGACCGAGATTAAGATTGTTTTTAATAAGTTAGTGAAATATGATAGTGCTGAAGAACATTTTTCTATAGATCCTTTTGTGGAAGGGGAGTTTGGCTGGGAAGATAAGACACTCATTTTTCAACCAAAAGAAGAGCTAAAAAACCCTCAGGAATATACGGTGACGATTGCTCCTGGTGTTGCTAGTTTTATTGATGATGGGTTTTTAGAAGACGAGTACACATTTGCGTTTAAATCTGAGCGGTATACTAAGGAAATTATTCCAAATGAGCCAATAATTCCTGCAATTACAGAGGGCAAGTATGTTGATATTGATATTTCTGAGCAGTTGCTGACTATTTTCGAAGATGGTAGGTCACTTGGAAGCTTTAGGACGTCTACAGGAAAGTACAGCATGCCAACGCCTTATGGAACGTTTAAAGTGCTCAATAAAAGTCCACAAGCATATTCAAGTAAATATAATTTATATATGCCCTATTGGATGGCGTTTACTGGTGCAGGGCATGGTATTCATGAGCTGCCGTTTTGGAAGTATCGTGGTGGGGCAGAATATAAGGAGCGGGAGTCACACTTAGGAATACGAGTGAGCCATGGGTGTGTGAGGCTTGGCGTTGGTCCTGCTGAGATTGTATATAATTTTGCCGATGTAGGGACGCCGGTTGTTGTGCATGAATAAAAATATAAAAACAAAAAACCAAGCTTTGAAGAAGGAAGCATTGGTATTTGAGTAGATTTTATGCTCAAAAGAGCCACTTTATGGCTTAAATAAGGTAAAAAGTACCATTTTAGCACACAAAATAGGGGAGAGGCGTAGGGGAAAGAGGATACTATTTGATAGAGTAAGAAAGTTACATCATTTTTGTTAGTGATCTTTCCTATTGTTTTACGATTAAATACAAAATTAAAAAATGAACGTTTTGTATAGAAACATCAAAAGGTATTTATCTGGTTAATGTGATACAAATATGTAGCTGGTATGCATATTGGATCGTTATTGGCGTGGCTACTACAGACATGCAGGGAGAGTAGGAAATAGTAATAAAGTGATGCTTATATTCGTTTGTAAGCGTTTTTATTTGTCTTGGGGGTAGTCTCAAGCACCACCTGTGTACAAAAAAATATAAGATGGTGCAAGGCATTCCTTATTAATATAGTGTCGTACAATGTATCTTGTGCGACGCTTGAGCATTGACCTTTCTTCTTAAAATAAGGATTTTAATCTATATGACTATATGAGCTTACAGAATAAATTTAATTTAGAATATTTAATTATTACTTATTATTTACTTCTCTATTCTCTTTTTGTACCATGAATCATTTTCTCTATTCTTAATTACTATCTCTTGCCTACTTTCCGCAAGTTTTACCTAGTAACCTTAAATGGCTTATCTAAGCCAAAAGGTTGCATATATATCTTGTTTTTGTCTTAGATAAGCCTTCGATCTTTAAATTTAGTATTTTGAAAATAATTTCTCCGTTGCCTTAGAGAGGAAAATTATAAATTGATATTTGGACTGTTGCTTACAGTCCTCTTTTGGTACCAATTGCACATTTTGGAAAAAAATGATACCATAACAATCAATTGAATTTTGGACTAGTTACGAGGAGGAAGAATGAAAAAAACTCTGTTGGATGTGGTTTTAATATTTTCTCTTCTAATTATTTTTTTTTCACAACCTGCTTGCTCTCCACCAATTGACGAAGTTGTTGTTGCTTCAGATGGGAGTCAAAACTCTAAGCTTTTTATGAGCTGGCCAAGCAAGCCTCATTACACCCTAAAAACTATTTATGATGAGGAACGTTCTGGTCGTCAGGTTAAAGTTGTGTTTTCCCCTATTCCTTGGTCAGATGCAGAGTATACATTTATTCTTTGTGAAGATAGTATGATTACTGAGTGGGCAATTACAAAACAAGGTATTGCAAAGGTAGGAAAAATTCTTGGAGGTAAAACATTGATGAATTGTATGATTACTTCTTCCGGAAGTCATATTTTAGTGTTGTATAAGAATGGTAAAGGCTTAGTGTTTAAGATCTGGGAACGTGAAACAAAAAAGACATGGGAGGTTACGTCATATAAAGAGAGTATTTTGTTGGATTGGCAACGTTGGCTGTTTTTTCCAGAACTTCCAGGAGATCCCAGTAAGATAGTGGTTAACGTTGGAGAAAAGTTTGATATCCTTGATTTATCACAAAGAAAGATTAATCCTTTTCCTGAGTTCTCAAGAAATGAATGTCAATCTTTACAGCAGGTCATTTCAGATGATGGAAAGTATCTTGCAGCTTTGTGTATTGAAGGCCTTTCGAGCAGCAATCCAGGCTTGTACGTTTGGGATTTTACCACAGGCAAGAGACTGGTTCAGTATGGCGCAAAGTACGGAAAAAAACCTTTCACTGAATTCAGACCTCAAAGTATTTGGTTTCAAACCAATGCTAACAATTTGCAGCTCGTCTCTTATGGAGAAAAAAATCTAGCTATTTTTGAAACTACAGCATGGCAGGTAGATAAACTATTCAAGCACGAGACACGTCAAGGAAGTTATCGCGTAGTTAAAAGAGGGTTTATGCTTGTTTTTCCCTCAGATAAAGAACTGATTTTAGTTGACTTGTTGAGCGGTCAAGAAAAAAAATATCAGCCAAAAGATTTTGTATTTAATGGGTTTGATGTTTCTCATGATGGCAAGGTAATTGTAGGTGTCGAAGGCTTTACGGGTAAGGCGTTATTAGTGAAGAAGTAATAGGTTTATCTTTTTACGAAGGAAAAAAATTATATACTCAAACAATATAGCTATTGCTTGAGTATTTTTGTATATAAAAAAGCCCCGGTTGTACGATGCATGATGCAACGTACCCTAGGGCGAACTTAAGGAAACTTAAGATATATTAAGGTAGTACGGGCCACTGCCTGTTTAATGGCGGCGGCTTGCTTTACCATCTCCAGAATTAAAGTCCCTCTGCTCTTGAGGTCTTCTATGAAGAAGACAACGGGGGGCGGAAGGACAAACTTTTCGAACAACATACTTCCCTCCTTTATAATATAAACAATCTAACATATGATTTTTTTTTGTCAATGGTTTTTCTTAAATTTCTTTAAAAATATTAAACACTTCTCACTAATAAAGAAGCAGTGAGTTGTCATTGTTCGTCAATTATAAAAAAGCCCATTTGTGCAACAATAGTGCGCTAAGGGGCTTTCAAAAAAATTAAATTATACTTATGGTAAAAAGTTCCGTGGATTTACCGGCTTACCATTCATACGAGTTTCAAAGTGTAAATGAGGGCCTGTAGTCATCCATCCTGCTCCAGGAGTCCCTGGTGCTCCGCCTGACGTTGCAACAGGATCCCCTTGCTTAACATAAGACCCTTCAGCAACAAGGCTGCTCGTAACGTGTCCATAGACCGTTGAGAGGCCGTTTCCGTGATGAATCATGAGATAACTATAGCCATATCCTGCGTTTCTATATTTGACTACGTAGCCATCGGCAGGAGCGTAGATTGTTGAATTTTGAGGAGTTGGAATATCTATAGCATAATGTGGTACGCCAAAATAATTTTTGTAACTTGGGTCCATGAATTCTGCACTAATCCCTCGTTTTGGCTGAACTGGCCATGCAAGTGCTCCTGAACCGGAATACTCTTGAAAATCAGAGGGCCTTTCTTTACTTGCCTGCT
The DNA here is from genome assembly GCA_018818205.1 of Patescibacteria group bacterium. Taxonomy (GTDB): domain Bacteria; phylum Patescibacteriota; class JABMPQ01; order JABMPQ01; family JAHIRA01; genus JAHISJ01. Next base: position 240,324 of record JAHISJ010000023.1, on the reverse strand, counting down.
GCTCCTGCAACTTTTTTTGAACTTGACCTTCTAGACCAGAAATCTCAGTATTAGCACTTTCATATTCTTTTCTAGACTCAACAAGCAGTTCTTGATATTTATCTTCTTGCTCCTCAGTAACTGCTAAAAGTCTATCTTTCCCCTGCCTCTCTGAGGTAAGGGTTTTATTTTTTGTGGTGAGTTCAGCCTCGAGTGCCTTTTGCTTGTCATTCTTGGCTTCTAGCACCTGCATGTGCCATTGAAGTTCCGATTTTAAATCCTGAATGTCATCGAGTGTTTCTTGTCCTTTACTCTCCAGCGTTTCTACGTATTCTGCTTGGTCAAGGACTGCAGAAAATGATTCTGAACCAAGGAGTAGTTCTAGAGGACTTCTGGCATCGTATTGTTGAATAAGTCTGATGTATTCACTGAGTACCTTTTTTTGATCTTCTACCTCTTCTTCCTTTTCCTGAATTTTACTTTGGACCCCGGATATCTCTAGAGTGATTTTTTCAATTTCAAGCTGTGCTTTTTTTATCTCACTTTCTGTTTTAGCAATTTCCTTTTCAAGAATATCTAGCTGGTTTTCTAAGCTTTGCTTTTCTTTTTGTTTTTCTTCTATCTCTTGCTCAAGGTTCTCTGTACCCTCTTCAATTTTTTTTATCTTTTCTTTCTTCTCACCTATTTCTCTATTAAGCTCCTCAACGCTATTTTCAGCTTTAAGTTGATGTGTTTTGTTGTACACTGGCGCATAAGCAAACACAATAGACACAATAAATAGCGCTATAATAAGAAGAATTTTGTAGTTTGTTCGTTTATTTTTTTGCAAGCGCTCCATGTGGTGTTGTATAACTTATCTCAACTATGAAGTATACTCTATTTCATGACTGTAGTACATTGCATTATAACATTTTTTCTTATTTTTGTCTACTATCCTCTACTCGCTTGAGTGTCTCATTTTTACCAAGGATGTCTGCAATTTCAAAGGGACCTGGAGAAAATTTCTTGCCGGAGAGCGCAACCCTAAGTGGCCATAAGAATTCCCCTACTTTGTAATTGTTTTCTTTAAGAAAGGCAAAAATAGTTTTTTCAAGAGCGTCTTTTGTATAATCGTTGTCTGAAATCGATTCTAATACAGGGAGAAGTTTTGTTAGGTTCTTTTGGGCATCATTTGCGGTTATCTTTTTCCATGATAGTAAGCTTACGTCATACTCAGGGGGTGCAAAGAAAAATGCTATAGCGTCCGCAAGATCAGAAAATTTTTCTATACGATCTTTCTCGAGCAGAATTGCTTTTTTTACTATCTCCTGATCATTATCATCATACATCATTAAAAAAGGCTTTGCAGTATCAACAAATTCATTGTCTGAAAGTTTCTTAATGTATTGTTTGTTATACCAGTTAAGCTTTTCTACATTAAACACAGCGCCACTCTTGTTGATACTCTTTAAAGAAAACACTTCTTCTAGCTCTTTCAAAGTAAAGAGTTCTCGATCATTTTTAGGATTCCAGCCAAGAAATGCTATGAAGTTTGTCAGTGCTTCTTTGAGGTATCCTTCGCGTAGGTAATCTTCTACTGCTACGTTTCCCTGCCGTTTAGAAAGCTTGGATTTGTCGGGATTTAATACAAGAGGGAGATGAGCAAATTTTGGCGGTTTCCATTCAAACGCTTGGTAAATAAGTATGTGTTTTGGTGTTGAAGGAAGCCACTCTTCCCCACGTATTACATGCGTAATATCCATAAGGTGGTCGTCAACAACGTTTGCAAGGTGATATGTTGCATGGCCATCAGACTTAAGAAGGACTTGATCATCTATATCACTTGAATTTATCTCAACTTTACCACGAACAACATCATAGAAAGTAATAATTTCACCTGGTGTAACGTTTAATCTAATAACATGTGGCTCATTGTTTTTTAACTTCTCCTCAACCACTTCCTTCGCAAGATGCGCACACTGTTTATCATATTTAACAGGTAGCCCTTTTTTCTCTTGAGAGGAACGCATGTCATTTAGTCTCTCTTTCTTGCAAAAACAGGGGTATGCAGCGCTATTTGCAACAAGTTCTTTGGCATATTTTTTATATATCTCACTTCGTTTAGATTGTATGTATGGACCATTCTTACCTTTCTCTGCTAACGTGTCTCCTTCAAAAATAGGTCCTTCATCATAGTGTAAACCAAAAAGAGTTAGCATATTGATAAGACCTTCGGTAGCACCGGAGATGGTGCGTGCTTGGTCTGTGTCTTCTATTCGTAAGACAAACGTGCCGTTATTTTTCTTCGCAAACAAATAAGCATAGAGTGCAGACCTAAGATTGCCAATATGGAGATAGCCTGTTGGTGATGGCGCAAAGCGTGTTTTTGGGGTATCCATTTTTAGAGTCGATTTAGAATCTTTTTTTTATCCATGGTGTCAAGTATTATTTTTGCTGAGCCATGTCGTATTGGGTGAATAGTGGTTAAAATATCGTTTTTGGAAATCCATTTGTATTCAGAGTGTTCCTTTGGATTAACGTTAATGTCAGAGTTGTCACCGGTATATTTTAGAAACCAGATAGTTTGTCTTTGCCCTCTGTATGGTCTTTTAATTCTAAACCCAGTGATTGGCCAGTCGTACGTATATACCTTATCAGCTTTGTCTATTATTTCAAGCTTGCTGCTGCCCATTTCTTCTTTTGCTTCTCTTAAGACTGCTTCTTCATCTGATTCATATATACGTTTCCCCCCTTGGAGGAATTGCCAGTGGTTTGCATATGTATCTTTCTGGTAGTAATTAATTCTATTGAGTAACAAGAATTGCTTGTTTTTATTTATGATAACCGCGATTACATTTTTTCTGTACGGCCTTTTTTGTTGAATCTTTTCCAGAAAAACATAGTATGGAAATTTGACAACTGCATTCCATATTCTCTTTGCTCTTTGTGGTTCATTTCTAAGTCGCCAGAGCCACTCGATATTTCTTTGTTGATATTTTTTTGGAGCACGAGTGGTTTTACCAGCAATGAAATCAAATGTGCCACCAACTGCCATAGCACATTTTATTGTATGCAAATGCTCTACATTTCTCTGTATCCAAAACTCTTGGAGCGGTGCACCATAGGCAACAAGTAATACATCAGCCTTTGAGTCGTTTATTAGATATCTCATTTTTTCATCAGAAGAATGGTGAGGTGATCCACTGTATGTTCCGGCAATTCTAAAATTCGGGTATTTTTTCTTAATTTTTTTGGCAACCTTTTGTGCGATTCCATCTCGTGCTCCAAGTAGATATAATGAACACTTTTTTTGTTCACAAATTTTCACACTATCCCAAAACATATCTGCACCAGTGACGCGTTCTTTTATCACACGATTCCTGTATTTTTTTGAGAGCACAAACCTAAAAGCTGAGAGAACCCAGTCAAGGAAAACAAATAGTATATTCAGGTATTTTCTATTTCTTTTAGGGTAAGTGTCTGCAAGAAATGATGCTGCCCATTTGAGACCAGTACCATCAGGGATAGCAAGCGACGATTTATTGAGCACTTCTTTGAAAGAAAAATTTTTCTGCGCTTTGAGTACTATCTCTGGGTTAGGAGTGACAATATAATTTTTTTGTTCATTAGAAAGAAAACTCTTAAATTTTTCTAGAGCTTTCTTCTTTGAAACAGTGTTAACGCTGACTCCTAAAATATCAACTTTTCTCATGTAATTTCCACTTTCTAAGTATGGTATACTGACTCCCCTCTTTTTGCAACTGACTTTCTACAAGAACAATTTTTTCAACTGCAAAAGTAATAGTCGTTTCCTTTTGATCGTTGTTTATCCTTTGCATAGCTTCTTTTGTAATAATTTTTTTACTCCGACCAATAGTCACGTGAGGAAGGAATTCTTTCTTTTCTTCTTTGCCTAGACCTTTAGTAATACATGAGTATATATTGCTAAGTGTATTATTTTTATTTATGGGCAACGCTATGACGGTGGCGTGTTTTTTGGAGGGCAAGAAGAGTGGGTTAAGTGAAACAGTAGCTACGTGTTTTTTTATTTTCTGAGCACAGCTACTAATACAATTTTCAATTCTTTGCTGTTTCTTTGATGACACGCTTCCAAAAAAAGCCAGAGTTGCATGTAGATTCTGTTTCTGTGTTAGTTTGACATTCTCAGAATGAATATCCTCTTGGAAAGATTGAATCTTTTTAAGAACGTTTTCTGGAGGGAATATAGCTATAAAAAGTCTTTTCTTCATAAGTGTAGTATATCTTATTTTTCACACGTAACAAACAATGCTATACAAAAAAAACCGTATCAAGCTAAATGACACGGCTTTTCTTTTCTCGCAACTATTTGGTAAACTTCACAAACGTAAGTTCAGGAAATTGCTCCATGTACTTCATGCGATCTTTTCTTAAGTTTTTCATAATCTTTTTGTATTCGTCTTTAGGGTACTTTTCATACGGATCAAACTTTTTAAGATCGAGTCCTGGGATTTTTGTAGGAATATCATAGCCAATTGTTGGATCGTATTTCCATTCAACACCACCTCTGATAATTTCAAGGATTGATTTTGCGGTATCGTCAGGCTTGATATCGGTTCCCTTGTCTATTCCACCAACTTTTCCTGTATTGACTACGTAGACTTTAACATGAGGATTCTTTTTTAAGATCTCATAGAACCGTTGTCCATTTTTGTAAAGAGGCTTGATAATAAACGGATCAAATCCAACCACTCGCATTGGCTTACCTATTTGACTTTTATCTTCTGTCCCTGCTGATGTTTGGGTTGACTCACCAAGCATAAAGAAGGTCGCAGCTTGTTCAGGTGAGATAAGTCTTCCGACAATCGGAATATCGAATCTTCTGGTGTTAAAGAAGATGATATCTACTTTATCCAAGTCAACTTTTGCATCGGTGTGAGGAATTGCATATCTAGACACTATTGCTCGTCCATTGGGACAAAACTCTATATCATCAAAGGCATAACCCCCGTATTTTACCGGAACATTCTCAATAATAGTTGTTTTTGATGTTGCAGCTGGAAGCAAGCTTCTTTGCTCTAAGACGTTGTCAGTTTTTATGTAGAAGTTTCTCTCGGTTCCAGCACAGAATGTCTTTTTATCCATGATGTTTATGTCATCTTGGCGAATACGTATTCTCTCTGGATACTTCAGTCCGTGATTTATGGTAGTAATGGTCGTTTTTCCCGTTCCCGAGAGACCAAAAATAAGTACTCCCCTTTTGATCATCTTTTTTTTCGTGTTTTTTACCCAGTACACTTTGCTTCCTGCATGAAGACCGAGGGAGTTATTCTTTTCTCTGGCAATGTTCATTGCCATTCTCAGTAGACTCATTTTAAGTTCGCCGTAGTAGTCTGAGCCAAGCACAAAAGTAATATTAGTTTTTGGATCAACGAGCACCATTTGTTTTGGAAAATCGGGAATGTTGATTGTTGTGACCTCAACCTCTTTGTCTGAAGCACAATCAAAGAAGTTTCTGTGTGCCATAAAACCAAGTTGCGGAAAGTCTTTTGGCAAGTATATTCTAAACTTTATCCCCTGTTTCGTGTGGGTTCCGATTGAGCGCTGAATAATAAGCATCTCTCGCTTTTTTATGTTGTTGTACGCTTGCTCAATAATTTTTTCAACACGTTTTTTTTCTTTTGGTGAGAGTTCGTTTACGTCAGTTATTGTTTTATCCGCCATGCGTGAACGGACCTTTGTGTGAAATACAGAAATGTTATCTCTATTTGGAATGACATACTTTTGACTCCAAATCCTCAGATCAAACGAACCCGGCATCCAATATGATGGCTCGTGGGTAGATAATTTTTTTTCAATGTCTTTAAAAAGTTGCATGTGTTTTTATGAATTAGTAAATGATTTTGCTTTCTTCCTTACAAAATGTATTAAATCGTTTTATTCCTTCTTTAAGATCTGTGACGTTGCTTGCAAATGAGATACGAACAAATCCTTCTTGACCAAATGCCTTTCCTGGGACTAATGCGACGTGATGTTTTTTTAGAAGTTTTTCACAAAAATCAAATGAGTCATTCGATATTTTTTTTATGTTGATAAATACGTAAAATCCGCCATCTGGTGTTGGGTATGAAATAAGTGAGTTTTTTTCAAGCAGGGCTAGCACTATTTTTCTTCGTTTAGTAAAAAGTGCTAAATATTCTTTTTGATACGTTTTTACGCGGCCAAGCGTATTTGCCACACCCATCTGAATAATGCTGGTTGGATTGCCGCACGTTTGTCCTTGGAGCTTGTCTATTGCGCTTACTATTTCTTTTGATGCGGCAACAATGCCCAGTCTCAGTCCGGTCATAGCAAGGGATTTTGAGTACGAGTCAACAATGATTGTTTTTTCACGAATGTTCTTGCTGTAGTGCGCTATATGATATGGTTTTTTTGTATAAACAAGCGTTTGGTATACGTCGTCGGAGATAATAAAGATATCTTTTTTTTCAAGAAGTTTGGCAAGCTGAGTGAGCACTTCTTTTTTAAAAACAACCCCCGTGGGGTTGTTTGGAGAATTAAGAACAATTGCTTTGGTTCTACGAGTAATGCTATTAGCTATAGCTTTAACATCAAGCTGCAAGTCTTTAGTAGAATTTACAAAGATAGGCTTTCCTCCAGAAAGGGTAATTTGCTCTGGGTAGCTCACCCAGTATGGTCTTGGAATAATAACTTCGTCGTTTGTGCCGATAATTGCTTGGAAAACATTGTATAGTGAATGCTTTCCTCCACAAGATAATGCGATGTTATCCTTAGTAAAACTAAACGCCATTTGGGTTCCAAGATGCTTTGCTATCTTTTCTTTAGCCTCAGGAAGACCAGAAGGCGGGGTGTATTTAGTAAACCCTTTGTTAAATGCTTTCTCAATTTCTTTTATGAGAATGGCTGGAGGATTTATGTCAGGCTCGCCTACAGCAAAATTGTAGACTTTTTCTCCTGTTGCTGCTATTCCCTTCGCTTTTGTATTGATTGCAAGCGTTTTACTTTCCTTGATTGTTGTGACTCTTTTTGAAAGTTTTAGCATAGTTGGATTAGTTTACACATTATTATAATTAAATATAATCTTAGGACTTTTTACAATGCTATTTTTTTCACAGGCATTTCTTGCTGTATTCAAGCCGTATTCTTTATTGCACTTTCAAAATAACTCTTTTTTGATACAATCTAAGTATGTTACTTTTTATTATATTTTATGGAGCAGTATGATGTAGTCATTGTAGGTGCGGGTCCCGGTGGCCTTTGTGCCGGGAAAAAACTTGCTGAAGCCGGCAAGAGAGTTGTTATTTTGGAAAAAGATTCAGTGATCGGTGATAAAGTCTGTGCGGGAGGACTTACTGGAAAGGAAATAGGTAAACGAGTTCCTAAAAAGCTTTTAGGGAGAGTTTTTGACAGAGGAATTGTTAACGTTGCAGGTAAAAAAATTATTGTTTCTGTTCCCAAAGATTCTGTAGGTACCATACCACGTACACGACTTGGTGAGTATATGGCAAGTCAGACTGAAGAAAGTGGCTGTCCAATACTTAAAGAAACTGAAGTAGTAACTATTGATAAAGATCATGTTACTGATTCAATGGGGAGAGAGTATGCCTTTAAGTATCTGATTGGTGCTGATGGCAGTAACTCTTTGGTTAGAAAGTATCTAAAGGTTCCCACAGAAAAAATTGGTCCAACACTTCAGTATCAAATGCCAGAGGTCTATGAGGGTGATATTGAAATTTATTACGATCTGAAGAGGTTCGGCCCTTTTTATATTTGGATTTTTCCTCATGATACGTTTACAGAAGTCGGCACAGGAGCGTTTAAGAGTGTTGTTCCTATTTCTACTATGAGGACTTTTTTTGAGGGTTGGATTAAAGAAAGGGGTTTTGATATCTCTAAGGGTATGCTCAGAAGTGCTGCAATTAACTGTGATTACCGTGGGTTTCAGTTTGACAACATTTTTCTTGTTGGAGACGCAGCAGGACTTACTGATGCGTTTACTGGCGAAGGCATGTTTCCTGCAATGGTTTCCGGTGAAGAAGCAGTAAGAAAGATTTTAAATCCTGACTATGCACTCGATAATTTACAAAAAATCATTGCACATAAATACAAAGCAGAGAAACCTTTGTGGTTTTACATGAAGCATAAACGATTTGTACGTGCAGTTGGCAATCCACTTACCTACTGGGCAGCACGGAGCAAACGTGTTCAAAAGAAACTCATTAATACTTTTCTCTACTAACCATGACGTATTACTTTGACATTATTCCTCTTACCAATGTCCCTCTAAAGCGAGGGACATCTTTAGCTGAAAAAAGAATAGTCTATGGTTTTACGTATTCTTCGCAAGAAAAATTGCTGTTTGGTCAAGAAGTAGTAATAGTGTTTGGAAGGATACAATGTACCGGCATTGTGTATAGAGAGGTTAAAAATCCCTCATTTAAAAGAATTAAAGGCATTCTAGGTGTAGTATCGGATGCGCCGCGTATTTCTAAAAAACAGTTTTCACTTGCTGAGTTTGTGAGTAATTACTACCTGACAAATCTGGGTTTGGTTTTAAAGCTCATGCTACCTAGAAAGGTCAAAAAACGTTCGAATGAAAAAAGTCTAGATGCTGAAGTGCGCGAGGAAGCACACAAGTTAACAGGTGATCAAAAAAAGGCCGCGGATAAAATTATCCATGCTACTCAGTCACATAAGAATGATCGGTTTCTCTTACTCGGCCCAACTGCCTCAGGAAAAACGGAGGTATACATGCGAGCAATCAAGGAAGCGCTTGGAGACAATGGACAAGTGCTTTTGCTGGTACCTGAGATTTCATTAGTTCCACAAAACATTGAGCGATTTCAAAAGAGATTTTCTAAAGACGCCATCGCGGTTTTGCATAGCCGCCTGACTGCTGGTGAAAGATATTTTGAATGGGATCGGATAAAAAATGGTGATGCACAGATAGTTATTGGTCCTCGGTCTGCACTGTTTGCTCCCGCAGAAAATATTAGACTGATTATTATTGATGAGGAACACGATGTCAGTTTTAAGCAGTATGATCAAAATCCTCGGTACAATGCAATCACCGTTGCTGAGAAAATGTCTGACCTATTTAATGCTCCTCTTGTACTTGGAAGTGCCACGCCTAACGTTGAAACATACAATAAAGCAGAAAAGAAAGAATATACGCTCCTTGAACTTTCTGAGCGGATACATCAAAAAGAAATGCCGGAAGTTTTGTTAGTGAATATGAAGGAAGAGTTTAAAAAGAAGAACTTTTCTGTATTCTCTGAGGTATTACAGGAAAAACTTTCTGCGATTCTTACAAATAAGAGACAAGCCCTACTCTTTATTAATAGACGTGGTACGGCAACGTTTGTCAGCTGTAGAGAGTGTGGTTATGTTGCGACCTGTGGCTCCTGTGATATTCCGTTTACGTATCATTTGTACTCTGATTTTAAGGGGCTGGTATGTCATCATTGTGGTAAGAGGGAGGCTGCACCTACAGCGTGCCCTGAGTGCAATAGCACTGCAATAAAGTATGTTGGTGGCGGCACTGAAAAAGTGGAACGTGAGCTTAAAACCTTATTTCCAAAAGCGCGTATTGGGAGAATGGACAAAGACACAACAGCAGTAAAGCATGCGCATAAAAAAATCTATGATGATTTTTGTAATCATAGAATTGACTTCTTGATTGGAACGCAGATGATAACAAAAGGGTGGGATATCCCCAAAGTTGATCTTGTTGGTGTTGTCTCTGCTGACATTGGACTTAATTTCCCTGACTTCAGAGCAACAGAGCAAACGTTTCAGTTGCTTACCCAGGTTGCTGGGAGGACTGGAAGGAAAGACTCAAGAGGAACCGTAGTTCTTCAAACGTATTATCCCGAGAATACTGTATTTGGCAGTGTTGCACATCATAACTTTCAGTCATTTTATAAAACAGAGATTAAAGAGAGAAAAGATCTTGGCTATCCCCCATTTTCTAAGCTTATTAAACTTATTTTTGAACATGTTTCACAAGAGACAGCTCTGCACAAAGGAACTCAGTTGATTGATTTGTTAGAGAAGAGCTTTGCTAAAGAATCACTCAAATGTGATATTCTAGGTCCAGCGCCAGCATTTATACCAAAAGTCAGAGGGAAAAATAGAGTGCACATTATTCTTAAATTTTCAAAATCCTCTCAAAATAAAATAAAAGAGGTACTTTCAAATACGCTTGATCAAAACTGGAAGATTGATGTTGATCCGGTGAACTTACTTTAAATTTTAGAAAACAAAAAAGGAAACGAGGCGGGACTCGAATCCTAATACTTTGTATAGGAGAGCTTTTTTAGTAATGAATAAAAATCGGTGTCCCGATATCAGCAAACTCAAACAATTTTGGTGCCGCTTCATTGGAAACGCGTACACAGCCATGTGAAACATTCAAACCAAGGTGACTTTCCCCCTCTACATAACCCGATGGCCACACTGGAAGCTTGTGAATATAGTATGACCCAGTAAAGTTTAGACTGTATGGCATCCATAAGCCATACGAACCTGACCAGTGGTTAACCTCTTTTCTTCTTACTCTAAATGTACCTGTTGGCGTGCGCATGCCTGGTCTTCCAGCAGAAATAAGGCTTTCTACAACTTTAATTCCATCTTCATATGCGTAGATATGTGCGGTGGAAAGATTAATTTCAATATATTTATGAAGATCCGTTCTTCCCTCAACCACTGAGTGCCCTGGCCCGGTGACAATTTTTTGAGTATTGTCGAGCCCACCTGCCGCAACAGTAACGCCTCCTCTAAAACTTTTGTCGTAAGCAAAAAATCCGTAATCTTCTATGTGCCCATCATGTCTATAAACCATGATTTGTGGTCCACCCTGGTCCCCCACACTTGCAATAATTTCTTCTTTGCCATCATTATCTATATCTGAACTGGCAACATATGCACCGCCTTTATGCTGAGGAATAAAGGCCATAAAGTTACCTATCACGCGCTTGTCTGTACCGTCGTAGGCTTTAATCCATGCTTGTCCCATATTCCCTTGTGAAACAATAATGTCTTCCTTGCCATCTCCGGTTAAATCTCCTGACGCAACATTAACGCCTCCTCTAAACTGTTCAGAAAAAGCAAAGGTGCTAAACCCAACAAAATTACCAAATTCATCAAGCAGTCTTACTTGTGGGCCACCGCCCATGCCGGCACCGACGATGATTTCCGCCTTTCCATTTGCATCTGTGTCGCCTGCTGCTACTGATACTCCTCCTTTGAAGTTCCTGCCAAAAGCAAGAAAGGTACTTTTAACACTGCATTGCTTGTCACAATCATACACTTTAACCCACGGCTCTCCTTTTGATTCTTGCGAGACTATGATCTCATCTCGCCCGTCATTGTCGGTATCTCCAGCTGCAACCTTTACGCCACCTCTAAAATCCGGGTGAAACGCAATAAAGCTTTTTCCGGTAAAATTGCCGGAAGAATCGTATATTCGTACTTCTGGTGAGCCTGTTGGTCCTGCTCCGGTTATAATTTCGTTTTTGCCGTTACCATTAACGTCTCCTATAGCAACGTTAACCCCGCCTTTAAAGCTTTCAGTATATGCTTTGAAGTGGGTGTCTTCTCGGTGTGAATTTGCGTTAAATACTTTTACGAGTGGATCGTGAGATTGTTCTGCAAGAGCGTTACTTGTTAGTAAAAAGAATGATGCGAAAAAAAGGAAAAGCAGTATGGATATTTTTTTCATATGTATTTTTGTTATAAATCTTCTTTAGTATAACATATTTTCCTTATTGTGTGAGCGTAGATTTACTTGACTTTTTCCATGAAATAAGCTAAAATAGTAACGAAGGCTATCGTATAAATACTATGTCTACTCCTCTACAAACTGGCGAGGGAAATAAGATTCTACGGACAAGGACAGAAGAAATTGACCTTGAGAACCTTTCTTTTGATCTGCAAAAGTTTTCAGAAGAAATGATAGAAACAATGCGTGAAGAAAAAGGTGCAGGCCTCGCTGCTCCTCAGGTAGATAAACCAGTTCGTATGGTTGTGGTGGATTTTGGTGGTGAACCCATTATTATGATAAATCCAGAAATCACTTTTTTTTCTAAAGAAAAACATGTAGATACTGAGGGCTGTCTCTCACTTCCCGGTGATGAGTATTTAGTTGAGAGAAGCAAAAAGATTAGGATTAAATACATTGATCTTGAAGGAAATAAAATAAAAGATAAAGCAAAAGGACTTCATTCACGTATTATGCAGCATGAGATAGATCATCTAAATGGAGTGTTAATTTGTGACAAGTAATACAAAAAATCTAAGCAGTAAACGAATAGTGTTTTTTGGAACACCTGAATTTGCTGTTCCTTTTTTATCTACCTTAATTAAAGAGAGATTCACTGTAGCTGCTGTAGTAACGCAGCCTGATAAAAAAATGGGGCGAAAGCAAAAAATGATTTCTTCACCGGTAAAAGAAACCGCTTTGAAAAACAATATTCCTGTGTTAGAGCCAAAAAGCCTAAAAAAGAACACAAAATTTTCTCAAAAACTTAATGAGTTTAAGCCTGATATTGTGGTAGTTGTTGCGTATGGAAAAATAATTCCCGCAAATATTCTTTCTGTTCCAACATATGGTTTTATTAATATTCATCCTTCACTTTTACCAAAATATCGTGGCCCCTCCCCTATTCAGTGGGCGCTTCAAAATGGTGATAAAAAAACAGGTATTACAATAATGCAGCTCGATTCCGGTATGGATACTGGTGCTATTTTATTTCAAAAAAAACTGATTATTTCAACAAACGATAATGCCAAGACACTACATGATAAAATTGCAAAAGAGGGTTCAAAACTTCTTGTAAATAAGCTCCCGGATATCTTAAACCAAAATGTAAGGCCCAAGAAGCAGAATGATTCTCTCGCTACCTATTCTAAGCTCATCAATCGAGCCGATGGCGTGATTGATTTCTCAAAAAGCGCTACTCACATAGAAAATCAAGGGCGTGCTTTTTATCCTTGGCCGGGGTTATACACATTTTTAGGAAAGAAACGGATTAAAATCACACTTCCAAAAGGATATAGTTCAAAGAAGTATGCACATTCTCAGGGAACATTTTTTATTACGAACTCAGGTGAGTGTGCTATACTGTGCTCTACGGGATACATTGTTCCAAAAGCACTCCAAATTGAAGGAAAAAGGGAACTTTCAAATAATGAATTTGTTTTAGGGTATAAGTCGTTACTTTCATGAGTAAAAAACCGTCAAAAAAGGATATTATTCTAGCAATTTTTCTGATAGTCGCTGTTGCGGTATCTTTGTTTTTGTTTATACGTGGATTTAATGGTGATAAAAAAACTGACGAAGAACTCTCCGACAAAGTATTTGAAGATTTTGATGAGGAGGCCCAGGCGGATGATGCACCTGAAATTTCTTCTCATGCACTCAGAGATCTTATAGAAAGCGATAAAGAGTTTGTTATTTTGAACCCTGAAAGTAGGGAGAATTATCATAAAAAACATATTCCGGGTTCTCAATCATTTCCTCACGATGAAATAGTTGCTAACATTGCAGAACTTCCCATGGATCAAATTGTTATTGTTTCAAGCTCTGGTGACGAGTCTGGATGTAATCTTTCGAGTAAAATTTCTCGCTTACTTATGTCTGAAGGATATCCTGATGTAAGAGATCATACAGATGGGTGGATTGGATGGGAGAAATTGGGCTATCCAACGGTAACGCAAGATGAGATTAACGTCCCCAAGATTAGTGGTGATACGCTTGAACAGAAGATTAAGGATAATGAAGATATTGTTATTTTCGATTTAAGAGACGCTGAGGAGTATGCAAAGAAACATATTCCAGGTGCAGAAAATATTCCTTTTTTTGAGTTTGCAAATAATCGTGATAGCATCCCGCACAATCGTTTTATTGTATTGTATGATGCTGATAGTACAAAAGCCGATATTGCGGCTCAGGAGCTCATTACAGATCGTTACACGCAAGTTAAAACGCTCGTTGGAGGTTTTGATGAGTGGGTGCTTGAGGAGAGACTTCAAAAATAATACATTTCAAATTTAAAAAGAGCTTCAGGAAGCTCTTTTTATAGTACAGTGTTTTATTATACTTCGAGAACTGTTTCTACGTTGCTGATTCTATGCTCATGGTTTTCAATTTTGTCTTCATGTCTTTTTGCCCATGCAAGAAACATGGCGTTTTCTTGACGAATAGCTTTAAGCTCAGTCATTATGGGTTCTATTAGCTCAATATTTTCTTTGCGTGTAGGATAGTCTTTGAGTTTTTCATCAAGCTTCTCATCTAGTTTTTCGTCGAGCTTTTCATCAATCATGGTATCCATTGCCGGGATTAAGACCACATCAAAAGCCTCAAGTATTATCCCGTATATTTCCTTCTTATCATTTGGAGACATTGTTTTCTTCTTATCTTTGTAAAATATCTCCGCTTAGGTATATCGTATCAAATTACCCAATATGAGTACACTGTGATTATTTGTTTTTTACGTCCCAATATGCCAAGAGCTCAAATACTTTTTCTGTTCCTTCGTGAGGGTATCTATTTTTACTCCCATAGCATTGAGTTTAAGCTCGGCGATTTTTTCATCAATGCTTTCTGGAACTGGATATACTTTTGCCTTAAGTTTTTTTCGATTTTTTATCAAATATTCAGATGCCAGTGCTTGATTTGCAAAACTCATATCCATAACTGCTGCTGGGTGACCTTCTGCTGCAGCAAGATTAATCAGGCGTCCTTCTGCAAGCAATCTGACTCTGTGCCCTTCAGGCATAATGTACTCTTCTATAATGTCATTTATTGAGCGAGAGCTCTTTGCTATCTTTTTAAGGTTTGCAACTTCAATTTCCACGTCAAAATGACCTGAGTTACAGACAATAGCGCCGTCCTTCATTTTACGCATATGCTCTACGCTGATTACGTTGACATCACCGGTGAGTGTGCAGAAGATGTCTCCATGTTTTACTGCTTCCTTCATTGGCATAACCATGAAGCCATCCATCACTGCTTCGATTGCTTTTACTGGGTCTACCTCTGTGACAATAACGTTTGCACCCATACCTTTTGCGCGCATAGCAAATCCCCTACCACACCAACCATAGCCGGCCGTTACTATTGTAGAACCTGCAATAAGCGCATCTGTTGCCCGTACAATGCCATCTAGCGTGCTTTGGCCGGTACCGTATCTGTTATCAAAAAAGTGCTTCGTTTTTGCATCATTTACAGCAATAACGGGAAACATAAGTACGCCATCTTTTTCCATCGCCTTGAGTCTAATAACGCCTGTTGTTGTTTCTTCCATACTTCCCATGACACTTGCCGCTTGTTTTTTTCTTTTAGTGAGAAGTGTCGTTACCAGGTCTGCACCATCATCAACCGTAATGTCCGGTTTGTGGTCGAGTGCTGATTTAATATGTGAGTAATAGACTTTATTGTTTTCTCCATGTATCGCATGGACAGGGATTTTATAATCTTTGACTAGAGAGGCAGCAACATCGTCTTGTGTAGAGAGAGGGTTAGACGCACAGAGTAATAGATCAGCACCTCCTGCTTTAAGAGTGGTCATAAGATTTGCTGTTTCTGCTGTAACGTGAAGGCAACAAGAAACCTTCAAGTTTTTTAGTGGCTTATCTTTCTTGAATCGTTCCTCAATAAGCTTCAAAACGGGCATGCGCTCCCCTGCCCACTCAATGCGCTTTTTCCCTTTTGGAGCAAGCTTCATGTTCTTTACGTCGTATTTCATTTTTTTAGGTTATTGATTTATGATATCTTAAGCTGCTTTCCAAAATTATCTTTGAATCGCTTATTAAATTCCTTCATAGTAAACGCATGTGTCTGCGTTCCATACTTCTCTACAGTATATACTGACGAAACCGAGCCTATTTTTCCGGCAGTTTCAAGCCCTGTGTTGTTTATGAGTCCTTTAATGAGTCCTGCTCTAAATGCATCTCCAGCTCCAGTAGGATCGCTTGTATTTTCCGGTTTTGCAGGAGGTATTCGAATAGAGTTGTTTTTGTCATGAATAATCGACCCTTTTTTACCTAGAGTCACTATTACATATTCCAGCATATTTTTAAGTGTTTCAAGTGTATAACCGGAACCCTTCTCTATGAGCGCCAATTCATAGTCGTTAACAATAAGCATAGTTGAGCGTGCAATGCACTCTTTAAGCTCATCTTTAGAAAAAAGTGGAATATTTTGTCCGGGGTCAAATATAAAGGGTATAGTTGTTTCAGAAAGTTCATACACATATCTGAGCATACCGTCTTTCCCGTTTGGTGATACTATCGCCATACCAATATCCTCTGTGTCTAATATTGGCTTTAACGAGATGTCATTTTTGAACATGGCACCACCATGGAACGCACTGATTTGATTATCATCTTTGTCGGTTACAATATGGCATGAAGCAGTGAGTTCCTTCTCGTAGTGTTTAATGTGTGTTGTGTCTATC
Source organism: Patescibacteria group bacterium (assembly GCA_018818205.1). Taxonomy (GTDB): domain Bacteria; phylum Patescibacteriota; class JABMPQ01; order JABMPQ01; family JAHIRA01; genus JAHISJ01. Next base: position 223,906 of record JAHISJ010000023.1, on the reverse strand, counting down.
TTCTTTTTTTTAAGCCACGATTCGTACTGATCAAAATCGTTTCCTACCGTCGAAAAAATTAGTGGCTCTTCTCCAAGAAGCTTGAGTGTATATGCAATGTTTCCTGCTGTTCCTCCCTGTTGCTTGTTTAACGTATCTGCAACAAAGCTGACGCTTAATATGTGGATTTTCTCTGGCATGATATGATTTTTGAACGAGTCTGGAAAATTCATAATGTAATCATGCGCAAGCGAGCCTGTCACTAATATTTTCTTTTTCATTGGTTTTTAGGGATAAATTCTATATAATCAAAAAATTCTTCAAAGAGAGCAAGATTAGTTTTTCTTCTATGTAACAATACATACTTTACTATAACATCTTTCTTGGCTTGTGTGTATGAGAATATTCTTGTACGCTAATTGCAAGAACATTTGTCGGTATTTCTGGAGGAAAAATGCAAGTAATGATGATAGAGCCCACCTGGGCGAGTTACTACAAAAAGTCCCAACAGTGTGTAGCAGAATTTTACGTATGTGTTACAGAGGAGCTAAAGGGACATCTTTGTGTCACACGGTTCAAGTTTCATGTCTTTGCTTTTTTTCAGTCTACTTCAATAGTAGTACATTTTCTGAGAATTACATCACGTACGAGCAAAAGAGAAATGACCATTAAGTGTCAAAGAGGTTCTTCTAGCTATACGTTAGAAAGTTGTAATGCTCAGCACAGAGCATTTTGTGCTCATGTATGGAGGGTGGTTTGCAAAACACTCAACAGCATTCAGATCAAGGCCCTTGAAAGTAACACGAATAATGATTTGTATGAGGCCACTTTTGGAGACGAGCATACCGTCACATGTGTACCGTGCAATGAAAGTTTTATTGATGGCTGTACACTTTTCTTAGCTATAAATTGATGCACAAAGCATAGTTCACATTGAGCTATGCTGATTTTTTTTATTTTTGATTCAAAATCTCAACTTCAGTAATATGGTTTGGAAGCTTTATTCCCTTTTCAGAAAGCGTTTTTTTAACCATAATAGCTGCGTTGTTTTTTATTTTAAGTGCAGATAGATCCTTATTATCAGGATCAGCCCAAAATTGAACCTTTAATTTTACTGTAGATTCACCAAATTCTTCAACAAGTACCGATGGTTTTTTATCCGCCACAATACCAATTACATTTTTGAGAGTACCAATAATGATATCTGACACGTTTTGGATATCTTCCTGATAATCAATACCGATACTAAAATCATAGCGTAGAAATCCATCTCGTGTATGATTGTACAGTGGGTTTTTTAGAATTGTTGCATTAGGTATGAAGACATCTTTACCGTCAAAGGTTTTTAACTGCGTGTTCCTAAGATCAATCGATATCACTGTACCAATACTATTTTCAGACTTCACTGTGTCGCCAATAGTGAATGGTCTATTGTATGCAAGTATTATGCCGGACAAGAAATTTTCTGCAATATCTTTAAAAGCAAAGCCGATGATAAACGCGGAGACTCCCGCGCCTGCAAGAATGCTCGTTGCAATTCTTCCAAGTCCAACTACCTGAAGAGCAAATGCAATGCCAATGACTATTATTGTCCATTGCGCGATTTTAATAAGAAGGTTAGAGAGAAGTTTATCTTTAATGCGGCATACAATTTTTTTTTGAACAAATCTAGCAAGACCTCTTGCAAGAAGAATAAAAATGACCAAAATAATGATTCCCACAATAATTTGTGGGAGAATCTCAAAAAACTGGGTTACGTAGCCAGTTACTATATTTTGGATTCTCTCTTGGATACTCATGCTATTCAATGATGCTTCTTAGCTCCCATGCCATTTCTGCGTGCACAGTCAGGTGCCTAACGAGCAGGTCTACGGTAGCATAATCGTTAGTTTTTTCAACCAATTTTATAAATGGGCGCACATCTTGCAAAATTGATTCATGGTTTTCTATGAGCTCTTTAATCATTGATTCAGCGTCTTGAGCAGAATCACCTTCAGCAAGTGAGCTTAATCTTTTGTACTCAGTGAGCGTTCCTGGAGCAACATGCCCAAGCATTCTAACCCTTAGGGCGATATTCTCAATTCCTTCAGTAAGTTCATTGTGATGTTCCATGAAAAGGTGTGTGAGCGAACTAAAAAGAGGTCCTTTTACATTCCAATGATAATTTTGAGCTTTCATGCTAAGTAGGTAGGTGTCGCCTTGCAATTTGGCAAGACCTTCAACAATAATGACTCTGTCTGATTCTTCGATTCCAATTTCTACGTTCATATGGATTTTATTAGTTAATAAGTAGTGTGAATCAATTTATATTTTAAGTGAAATAGAGGACAAACGCAAACAAGAGAGATAAATCAAATGAGAAAGTTGTGACTCGCAAGCCGGAAAAATGAAGTAATAAATCAAAGAAAAAGCAAAACTCAAGTCCTAAGTCCCTATCCTCACCACAGAGCGAACCCCCGCACCCAAAGAAAGGTCCCCGGGACCGTACCCGCCCAAGCCAGCCTGCCCAGCATCGCGAATCCAGCTCGCGCGCGGCATGTCGTCGGAAACGGGATAGTATGACCCGAAAAGATAGCTATACCTTCCATTCCACTGATAGTCATCAATGACTTGATTGGTTTTTTTGAGGTGGGTTGAAAAAAGAGTGAGCCAGTCTTCAGGGGTTTGACCTGATTCGTGTTGATATTCTGCTTGAGTTTGAAGTAAGGTAAAGTATTCTTTTAAAGATTTCCCTGCTTCAAGTTGTGTTCTGCCTTCTTGGGTTTGACCGTGTCCTTCTCCCGGGATGTTGATGTCTTTTTCTCTGAGATAGACGGTGAAACCTGAGAAAGGAGAATCTTTCGAAGCGTCAAGAAGTTCTTGTTTGGTTAGTCCTTGGTGATTCTTTGAGAACTTCTTAGGGTAGTAGATGAGTGTTCCTTGTGTGTCTGCGTCTTTTAGGTCTTCCCAGACAAAGAGTGGTTCGTATTCATTAATCTCAAAGGGTTCTAATGATTCCGACTCATCATCTTGATTCTTCTTTGTGCCAAAGAGCTTTCCTTCTTTGTGGTGTTTAAAAATACTTTGTCTGGCAGTGTGCATGAGTCTCTCAAGCGGCAGGCCAAATGGAGTGATCTCAAGCTCAGTGAAGCCTTGTCTCATCTTTGTTTCAAAGACTTCTCTGTTTTTAAGCATCTCTTCTTTGATCTGTTCTTCTGATGGAAACGGATACTCTTTACCATCAATGCCAACAATGCCAATCTCTCCGCACTCAGGAAGAACTTCCAAAAGACCCAGTTCGTTTAGCGCTTTGGCTTTTTCTTCGTATTGCTTGGGGAGTTCAGAAGAGAGCCACTTTTCTAGGTTAGAAGAAGTTTCTTGTTCTTGGAGTGGAATGAAGGAGGGGTGTTCTGGGTTCATAGATTTATGATATCAAAAAAAATGTTAAGAGTGAATTGGTTATACTGTCAGATGAGGCTTTTTATGCCGGTCTGATCTGCCCATTACCCTCAATTACCCATTTGTACGTGGTAAGTTCTCTAAGCCCCATAGGACCACGCGCGTGCAGCTTCTGGGTGCTAATACCAATTTCAGCGCCCAAACCAAACTGAGCGCCATCGGTGAATGCTGTGGAGGCGTTTGAGTAGACTGCTGCCGCATCAACTGAGTTGAGAAATAGTTGTGACGTTTCTTTGTTTTCAGTGATGATCGCTTCACTATGCTTTGAAGTATGCGTTTCAATATGTGTTAGTGCTTCATCTATAGAATGCACTGTCTTTATAGACATTTTAAGGGAGAGAAACTCTGTGCCAAAATCTTCTGGTTTTGTTTTTTTTAGTAACGAAGGATTGTATTTTTTAGCGAGCACTTCAAATGACTGTTCATCAGCATATATTTCAACGGAGTGGTCTTCGAGCGGCTCAATGAGAAAGTATAGGTCATCCAGTCTGTCTGTATGAATTATAAGTGTGTCTAATGCATTACAAACGCTTGGCCTTCTGCATTTAGCATTTTCAATAATATTTCTTCCCTTTTCTACGTCACCTTCTTTGTCAAAATAGGTATGTACTATTCCTGCACCTGTTTCAATAACAGGTACTTTTGCGTTTTCTCTTACGAATTGAATTAAGCCTTGCCCTCCTCGCGGAATAATGAGGTCGACTTCTCCTTCAGCTTCCAGCAAAGGTTTAACAGATTCCTTGTCGGGAGGAAGAAGAAGGATAGAGTCGGTATTGATATCATTTTTTAGCAAAATATCATGAATCAGCGCGGTTATTGCTTTGTTTGATTCATGTGCTTCCTCGCCTCCTTTAAGAATGCAGGCGTTCCCGGATTTAAAACAAAGTGCAAAAACATCGAGGGTTACGTTTGGCCGTGCTTCATAAATCACACCGATTACTCCGAAAGGGACTGAAATTTTGTTTATCTTGAGACCGTTTGGATGGGTGTAAGAATCAAGCGTGAGATGAAGCGGTGAATCAAGAGCTATAACGTTTTTGATATCTCCAGCAATACCAGCTATTCGTTCACTGGTAAGAAGGAGTCTGTCATAACTAGGATCATCTTTGTCCATCTTGCTCAAATCTTTTTTATTTGCATCAAGGATACTCTTTTCTTTTTCGACAACATAAGAAGCAAGTTCGCTTAGGAGAGTATTTTTTGCATCATTACTTAGTGTAGCAAGGGCTTTGCTTGCTTGTTTTACCTTTGAAAATTGTGTAGAGACGCAAAATCTTGCGTCTCTACACAATTCTGCGTCTCTACAAAATCTTGCGTCTTTAAGTTTTTTTGAGTGATTATACGCTTCTTTTAGCGCATCTTTAAAAATAGTATCCCACTTCTTTTTTATGAGATACTTAAGAGCAGCTTCAGTCGTACCACCCTTTGAAGTAACTCGGTCCTTCCACACTCCGGGAGTTTCTTTGCTTTCTTTAAGAATGTGAGCGCTTCCGGATAACGTTTGAACGGCCATTTTTTGTGCCTCTTTTGTAGTAAATCCCCATTTCTCAGCCTGCTTTTGAATACACTCGGTAAGGTGGAAGAAATATGCAGGACCTGATCCAGAGAGTGCAGTAATTTTATCAATGCCTTCCTCGTCTTTTACCTCAATCTCTGTACCGAGTGAAGAAAGAATTTCAGAGACTTCTTTCTTTTCTTTGCTAGAAACGCTTTTTGTTGCTAGCCACCCAGTTAAGCCTTCTTGAATACTAATGGCTAAATTAGGCATAGATCTAACAACCTTACTTGTTTTGAGTGATTTTTTTAGTGTCTTGAGCGAGACTCCAGCCATTATTGAGATAAATACAGTATCTAGCGTATCTTTTGGAATCGCCTTTGCGACTTCGTCAAATAGTTGAGGCTTGACCGCAATAATGACATAACTTGATTTTTCTATCAACGATGGAATTGAGCTTGTTTGTTCTTTTTTTAAGAAATGGTCGAGCTTTTTTTGGTTGGTGTCAAAAACATACAGTGACATGCTTGGATATGATTTTTTGATGCCATTATAAAAAGCGGTTCCCATATTACCTGCACCAATAATTCCTACTGTTATTTTTCTCATTCTATTATGAATAAATAGTCGCAGCGCACTAACGGTTTTTCACCTTTTTTACCCATAAGTGCTCCTGCTTTTGAACTGTTGTATTGCGCAACACCTCTACCAAGAACCTGGTTGTACTCGGTCTTAATTGCAATGATATCACCTTTTTCAAATTCACCCTCAACACTGATTATACCAACAGGCAATAAGCTTACCGATCCATTAGTGAGGAGTTTTTCTTTTGCGCCTTCGTTAATAAATACTGAACCAACTTCATGTCCTTGAGAATTGGCAAGCCACCGCTTCATACTCGAAATATTTTTTTGTGCAACAAATTCAGTGCCAACCAGCTTCCCTTCCATGACGCTTGAAATAATATTTTCTTTTGTGCCATTTACAATGTGTGTGCCTATGCCTATTGCGGAAAGTCGCGTTGCAATTTTACACTTCGAAAACATGCCTCCGGTGCCACAACTTGATTTTTCACTCGTAATAAAGTCAAAAACGTTTGTTTCTTTGGGGTCGACTTTAGTGAGACATTTAGCATCTTTATGCTTTGGATGCTTGTCGCACACACCATCTACATCGGTTAGTACAATCAATGCGTCACAGTTAAGCATAGAGGCAATAAGCCCCGCAAGCTCATCATTATCCGTAAATGTGGCTCCGTGGAATGAAATTGCATCGTTTTCGTTGACGACAGGAATTACCTCTTTTCCCAAAAGTGCTTCAAAACAACTTCTCATGTTTAAGTAGTGTTTTCTATCCCTAAAATCTTCCTTAGTTGCCAAAATTTGACCAATGGTTATTTTTTTGTCAAAAAATTGCTTAGAAAAATAGTTCATGAGTGATATCTGACCAACTGATGCGTATAGCTGCTTTTCTTTTGGTGACGTGACTGGCTTTGCCTCTTGAAATAATGTTTTACCAGCGGTTACCGCTCCAGAAAGGACGACAATTACATCAACTCCCTCTTTTCTAATCTGTGCTATTTGCTCAACAATATTCTTGATTCGTGGTAAATCAAGATAACCATTTTCATCTGTTATGACGCTTGTGCCAATTTTTATAACAATTTTTTTGTATCGCACGTGTGTATTATATTACTTTTCTTTTTTTGAGATAGCTTTGATTAATACTGTTCAAGGTATCTATCAATTTCCCATGGAGAGACATATGTACAGTATTTTTCCCACTCTTTTGCCTTTGCCTCTATATATCGTTCAACAATGTGATCACCAAGCGCACTCTGTACTACGCGGTTATTCTTTAGCTCCTCAAGCGCTTCTCCAAGAGATTCCGGAAGACTCTCAACCCCACCGCCGACTGTATCATTTTTTGCTATCTCGTAAAGATTTTCTTCTCTTGGCATTGGCGGTAAGATATTTCTTTTTATTCCATCAAGCCCGGTTTTTAACATGACTGCAAAAGCAAGATAAATATTACACGTTGGGTCTGGGCATCTGAGTTCTACACGTGTTGCGTTTCTAGACTTTGTACCAGCACAGGGAATACGAATAAGTGATGATCTGTTTGTACGTGCCCAACTAATATATACTGGAGCTTCGTATCCTGGAACAAGTCTTTTGTACGAGTTTACCGTTGGGGATAGTATTGCAGCCATACCTTTAATGTGCTCAAGTTGCCCCCCAATAAAATTATATGCCGTTTTTGAAAGATTGTATTTGTCGTCATCGTGATAAAATGCGTTTGTAGAACTTGCTACATTAAAGAGACTTTGGTGTACGTGCATGGCGTTTCCAGCAATGCCTGCAATTGGTTTTGGCATGAACGTAGCATGAAGATCATATTTTTGGGCGATGGCTTTGAGTACAAATCTAAGAGTAATAGCATTGTCGGCGGTAGTAAGTGCGTTATCAAACTTGAAATTAATTTCATGTTGCCCTACGGCAACTTCATGGTGTGTTGTTTCCACATAGATGCCAAATTTCTCTAGGGTGATGGTCATTTCTCTTCTAATCTCATAGGCCTGGTCTGTTGTTAAGTCAAAATACCCTGCGCGGTCATAGGGAAGTGGTTTAATCTCGCCTTGTTCGTTCTTCTTAAAAAGATGGAATTCAAGTTCTGGACCGGTGTTGTATGTATATCCCAGAGATGCGGCTTCTTCTATCGCTTTTTTGAGAATGCGCCTTGGACATCCTTCAAAAGGGGTACTGTCAGGATTAAAGATGTCACAGATAAAACGTGCAGTATTTCCATCTTTTGAGTTGAGCCACGGAATAACTGCGTAGGTATTTTGATCCGGTTTTAAGTACATGTCACTTTCTGCAATGCGAGCAAAACCTTCAATCGATGACCCATCAAACCATATTCCATGTTCAAACGCACTGGCAAGCTCACGTAGTGGAATCGTTACATTTTTAACCAATCCTAAAATGTCTGAAAATTGCAGTTGAATAAACCGAACATTATCCTCCTTTATCTTGTTGAAAATTTCATGATCCACGTGTTTTTTATTAGTGATAACACTCCATCATAGAACGCGAGCCTTTGACGGGAAAGCCATATTTATGTGTACAATTTTGATTACTTTTGTAAAGACAGATTATTAGTGATCGATTTCTATGTATGTATAATCAGCATTCCCTGATCCGTTAGCCACATAACGGTATCTTTGATAGACTGCTCAAGTGGCCTAGAAGTATAACCAAGTTCTTCTCTAGCTTTTCTATCATTGACGTTTGCGTTACTGGTAAGTGTATATAATGAATATCGAGTAAAGAGTGGTCGTTGTTTTGCAAGTGTATAATATATTTGTGCAAGTGGCTCAGTCCACCAGGCAAACCAGTATTGAAGTTTAAACCATGGTGCTTTTACACCGGTTATTTCCTCCAAGTAATGAAGGATATCCGTGATTGAGATTAGTTCTCCGGACATAATATAGATTTCTCCACTGTTGCCTTTTTCTGCCGCTAAGATATGTCCATGGGCAATGTCTCTTACATCTACAAAGTCATAGGCTCCTTCTACGTACGCCTTAAGTCTTCTTTCAGCAAAATCAATAAAGAGTTGACCCATCTCTGAAGGTCTATAATCAAAAGGGCCCATTACACCGGATGGACAGACAATAACAGCATCTAATCCGTTTTTTGCAGCTTTTAAAACCTCAAGTGTAGCTTGCGCTTTTGTCTTAGCGTAGTCGCCTACTGTTTTCTGTGGATTTATCTCGCCAGCTTCATCAATAAGCGTACCTTTTGGTGGTTCAATAAATGCATGAATACTGCTCGTGTAGATAAGTCTTTGTACATTACATTCCTTGCATACTTCAATAATATTTCTAGTTCCCTCGACGTTAACTTTCTCCATCATCGATTTCATTTTCCTTGTTATGGAGACAATAGCCGCAAGGTGGTATACATGATTTACGTCTTTACAGAGTGTTTTTAGAAAGTTCTTGTCGAGTATATCTCCCTCTACCTTTTCGACGTCTAAGCCATCAAGTGAACGAGTGTCTTCTCCAGGAAGCACAACAGCACGAACCTTCTCACCTTTTTTAAGAAGTTCTCTGCATAATACGTTTCCAATGTGGCCTGCCGCGCCGGTGACTACATTCATGGATTTAGATGAAGGTTTTCTAATGTGCCTTTTAAGCTGATTGGCTGCATTGCTTCAATCTCATCGCGGTACATGATTTTTGGGATGCCGTTTAGCAAATATATTGGCTTTTCTAATACATGTGCAAAACCCATTTCTAAAAATGAGTTACCGCCAATGTAATTTTTAATGTCATTTTTGTCATAGTTTGCTACCAAAATGACATCGGATTTTACAATAATGTTCCAATATTTTCTTATTGAGTCATATTTTATTGCCCGTTTTGCAAACTGTCCTTCCTTTTTTTCTTTTTTGATATCTTGAACGGTGAGTTGCCCTTTGAGTATTTTTTCTGACGTTAAGGGTATTTTGACGGTAAATCCTTTGCTCTTTAATTCATCCGCAAGTTTTTTAATCTCTTTAGTAAAATCGAGGCTACCACAGATTGCAATAGTCATAAATGGTTTTTATATTTTCTTATTGTAATCGTAGCATAATTGAGAGTATTTATAAAACAAAAAGGCATGTTTTTCTTCCTTGCAAAAGAGATGTATATTTTATACACTGATTATATAATTATTTGATTATTATCCTAATGCTCTACCAAAAAGAAACAAAGAAGGCTTTGAATAATTTTCAGTTTACTGGGAGACCATTTTCTATTGAGCTTGCAAAGAATATTGCACGTATAAAGAAATGTGCTGCAAAAACGCATACTGAGCAAAGGACACTACGTCCTGTCAAAGGTCGTGCCATAGCAAAAGCTGCAGATGAAGTTCTTAAAGGCGATCATGATGAAGACATTGTTGTTGATGAGCTTCAAGGCGGTGCAGGTACGTCAATGAATATGAATGTTAATGAGATTATCGCAACGCGCGCCAGTCAGATTCTAAAAGACAAAGAAGAAGTGCATGCAATTGATGATGTGAATAAAGCTCAGTCAACCAATGATGTTGTGCCTTCTGCAATGAAGATTACAGCGCTCTACTATCTTGATGCGCTTATTGAAACATACGAGGAATATTATAAAGAGTTTGATGCTAAATCAAAAGAATACAAAGACATTCTCAAGGTTGGAAGAACGCATTTACAAGACGCTATTCCCATTACGTTAGGGCAAGAGTTTGGTGCGCATGCACGAGCAATAAATGAGGATATAAGACGGTTTAAAGCCGTAAAAAAGACGTTATACTCAGTAAATCTTGGCGGTACTGCAATTGGTACTGGACTTAATGCAACTGCAACTTTTGCAAACAGTATTATTGCTAAACTTGCTCATGAAACTGGTTACCCGCTTAAGCGTGCAGATAATTTAGTGTATGCAACGCAGTATCATGATTGTTTTGCTGAGGTAAGCGCCATGCTAGCAATTGCAAGTATTAATATCTGCAAGTGCATGAACGATTTACGTCTTCTTTCATCAGGCCCTAAGGCGGGATTTGGTGAAATTAGTTTTTCTAAGCTTCAGGCAGGATCTTCTATTATGCCCGGTAAAGTAAACCCCGTCATGTCTGAGCTTTTAAATCAGGTTGCGTTTCAGGTCATTGGTAACAACACGACAATATTCATGGCGGTTCAGTCCGGTCAGCTGGAACTTAACGTTATGCTCCCGGTTGTCGCAAAAACGCTTTTTGAATCATTGGATCTTATGATCAAAGGGGTAAATAAATTTACAGAAAGAGGCCTAAAAAAACTTAGAGTAGATAGGAAGAGGTGTGAATTTTTAGTTGAAAATAGCTTTACCCTTATTACTGCTCTGACTCCAAAAATAGGATATGATTCTGCAGTTGATGTATTAAAAGAGGTACAAAAAACAGAAGTACCGCTCGCAGAGGTGCTTGAGAAAAGAGGCATTATGAGTAAACAAGAGTATAAAAAGCTTGTTTCAAATAAATATCTAACTCAACTAAAACCATAACATATGGATACTGTGCCAAAATGGTTTCCGGATAGGAAACCGATATATGACATACATAAAACGTATGACGAAAACTTTGCCGAAGGGCCATTCTTTGATGCAGAAATTCCAAAACGAGAAATGCCACCAAAAGAGGATTGGATCGATTTTCTGGGAATAAACGTTGCTAGTCCACTTGGTGTTCCTGCAGGTCCACTTTTGAATTCAAAATGGACCACGCTAGCGAGTAAACTTGGCTTTGATATTGTGACATATAAAACAATCAGAACTGGAGAGCATCCTTCACAACCTGCCCCAAACATGGTTTATGTCGACACAATAGGGCCTATTGAGGAGCGTCAGATTAATGAAGAAATACCTCAGAAGATGAATCAGCCGGAAAATATGGCTATGCTTGCAGTAACCAATTCATTTGGTATGCCTTCGCAAAGTGAACAGTATGTACTTGAGGATCTTTCACGAGCTATTGGTGAGATTCAAGAGGGGCAACTTCTTGTAGCTTCCGTGGTGGGGACCCCTCGTGATGGCGAGGATTTTGTTGCTGATTTTGCAAGAGCTGCTGCTCTTGCAAAAGAGTCGGGAGCAAAAGCTATTGAAGCCAATTTTTCATGTCCAAACGTGGCAACGGGTGAAGGCAGCATTTACACAAACCCAAAGACGGTACATGAATTATGTTCACGAATTGTACGTGAAATTGGTGATATTCCTCTTCTTATTAAAGTTGGGTATTTTAAAGATCAAGAGGAGATGAGAGAGACTTTTGTTGAAGCTGCAAAAGCAGGAGCTAGAGGTGTATCAGGTATAAATACTATTGGCATGAAGGTAATGGACGGAGATAAACCTGCGCTTGGTGAAGGCAGAGAAACAAGCGGTGTCTGTGGTGAGCCTATCCAAAAGCTTGCCCTTGCGTATGTTCATGCCGCACGTGAGATAAATGATACCCAAAAACTTGGTCTAGAACTTGTTGGCGTTGGTGGTATTACCCTTCCAGAACATTTTGATCTCTTTTTGGAAAGTGGAGCGGATGTTGCTATGTCTGCTACAGGAATGATGTGGGATCCATTCCTTGCTTTAAGATGGCATGAGTTGCACCAAAAGTAGCACTTAATCTTTCATAAAAAGCCCCTTGCGGGGCTTTTTTTATGTATATTTTTTATTGAGACTACTTTAGTTCCTTATCGAGTATTTCAAGAGCTTCCATGTGATCTTCTACATACCGAATGAGTTTTAGATCAGTCATATAATGCTTGAGATATCCTTCTTTGAGGGGGTTGTTTTTTAGCCAATCAAAGAGCCCTTGATAGTAGTCCTTATTGACACAAATAATTGGGACTTCATCAACCATCTCAGTTTGTATGAGTGTTGCGTACTCAAAGAGCTCGTTTAGTGTTCCATAACCTCCTGGATAAAAAACAAGCGCATCACTTTTTATTGCGAGTAAAAATCGTCTGACAAAAAGAAAATGAATGGGAAGTTTCTGTGTAAAATTTTCATCTGCAACTTGTTCTTCAGTAAGTAGTGATGCTTGGATACCAATAGATTCCGCGCCGGCTTCTTTTGCACCGGCATTTGCCGCTTCCATAAGTCCCGGTCCTCCTCCGGTCATTATTGCATCCCCTTTTTCACCAAGCTTTCTTGCAAATGTCTTTGCATCCTCATAGTATGTATTTCCGGGCTTCATTTTATGCGACCCAAAAAAGGTAATGATTTTTGAATCAATAGAATTTAACAGCTCGAGCCCTGTTCTAACCTCCTCTCCAACTTTATTTACCGTCCAATCAATATTCTCAAAGTACAGTGCGTTTTTTGTTCGCATATTCATAGTATCCTCTTTTGATTAGTCTTCTTTTTCATCAGGGGTTCTTTTGCTTAGCTTAGCCTTCCCACATGAAAAAACGGCAATGATAAGTATGGTAAATACGGCAACAGAGGTGACTGATCCAATGAGTTGGAGAGTAAGATTGATATTGGAAAGATACGTTGCATCAACATCTCCATTGTAGTAGCTTTGCAGTGTTGTGACATGCAAAATTACTTCAGTAGCATATGCTGCAAGAGCAATAGTTAGAGCAATAAAAGTAAGCCTTGACGCAGTTTTTAATTCTTTTTTGTATTTCACTGCAAGGATAATGCCTACTATCCATGCAATGACTGTTGGGATTTTTATAAGTAGTGGAAAGAGAGTGCTGAATGTAATCATATCTTTATGTTACTGTTATCAATAAAGGATTATTTTTTTTCAAAGGCTTTTCTAGTGTTTTCATCAAGAAGACCAATAAGCGCAACAATTCCGAGGATAATGAATGCTGAGGGAATAAAGATAATCGAGATGACAATCCCGGCTATCCATGCCCAATATTTTTGTTTTTTTAAAGCGCTAATAACAAACTCTAAAAAAATGCCAACGGCAATAGAAAGAACAACACCAAGGAGCATCGGAAAGGCAATAGCGGTGCTTTCATCCCCTTGTCCAAGAAATACTATGAATAGAATGAGAAATAACACCGCGACCATAAAATAAAGAATCGCACTAATGTGAAAGGAGACAATTGTTTTTTTTAGTCCTTGGTTCATTAAATTTTACGTTAGTTTTTCTTGTCTCTATTGTAACGGTTTTATATATTGTTTGGCAATTGTTAATTAGAATAGTTTGCTTTGCCTGTATTTACAATGAGCATCTTTTTTTCCTTAGGAAGTTTATTTTTAAGCTGAAGCATAAGCGCAAGCCCCGCAATGCCTGAATGTTCACAAGTGACATTGTTTTCTTTTGCAATAGCATATGCTTCATCAAGGTATCGTTCTTGAACGGTTAATACGTTTGATTTCTCACCAATATATCCCCTACTTATCGCGACTGTAATCCATCTGGTATCAAAGTGAATAAAGGGTAAATGCGGTGAGTAAAGTTTATCTGCCTTCGTCTCCGGATTGTTAGTTGTAGCGCCAAGAAAGTTACATTGCTTAATATCGTTTGGATCAACACTGAGGCGTTTGTCATGGAAAAAGAAACTTTTTGCCTCTTTGACGGCTACATTGACTAGATTTTCATACAAATGACCGGTACCATACGGAACAAAGACATAATCTGCATTTTGATTGACAATATCATAACTCATCCAGTCATAAAACACATCAAACGGTCCAAGCGAGTCGTCAGAAGTAATATCTATACCACCTTTATTGTCGGTAAGCGTTAGAATGTCATCTTTAGAGAGTATTCTTTTTGAAAGGTCAGTTTCATATATTTCAGCACCGATTGCTTCCAACCCCTTTTTGATCTTGGGATTCATCCTGAAGTCAACAAGGACTTTTAAGTTCGGTAATTTGTACCGTGCAAGCATATGCTGTATGGCATTTGCTGCAGAACCTGAGCTTATTATAGACATTTGCGGAAGCTCTAAAATGCGACCTTGTTTTTTGGCTTCCAGAAGCTGTTTGTATGTTACAACCATTTCCCATGCCATCCTGTCTTTGTGAGTCCCCGTTGGGTTTACACTTTCATCCTTTAAATAAACGTTTTTAAATCCCGGAACATCAATTTTTCTCACTGGGGTTGAAGGCCAGTGAGGATTGCTCGGCGGAAATTCTGGCTTATCAGGATCGTTATCCGAAGCAACAACGATTGAGCTCCAAATTTTATTTTCCTTTGATGTGAGAGGCATTCTTTACGCTAGATTATTTCTATTAAACGAATAGTAGCAAAGTCACACTCAATAGACAACAATATTTATGCATAGAGTGTTGACATACTGATTGAGTTAATGTATAATTCTAAGCTTTATTTTTGATTTTTATTTTAGGAGGAAATTGTGAAAGAATTGCAAAAAATTGTAGAAGAATTTATAAAAACATTTGGAATTAAGTGGGATGTTACTGTTAAAGTACATCCGGGAATTAGAGGATGTCAGATTGTAAGTTTTGCAGGCAGAAGCCCATTGCATGAAATTTTGATTAACACACGTCCCATGCTTGGACAAAATTTATTTGACGTTGCCCATGAAATTGTACATGCATTATTTGCAGAGAGGATTGACCCGTTATTCTCTGGTGTTATGTTTAACCCGGCGCATGAGTCTCAAGTCGATCATTCTATGAGATTTAAAGAAGTTGAAATTGCGCAAGCAGGGATTGATATCTGGATTAACAGACTTAGAGAAGAGCATTATCCAGGCATGATGCTAGAAGATGTTGATGCGTTTGCAAAAGCAGTGTTTCCGAGAATTATGCAAGGTATTCCTTTTGAACAAACTGGTATTGTTGCACTCGCGGTGTTTATTGCTGAAAGCCACGGAATTGGGTATGGTTGTAGCGCCATTGAATCAAGACTTGAAGGGAAGCCAGGGAAAAAGGTTCGAGCACTTGCAAATCTTTTTGAAAGCCTTCCTAACCTTGAATTTATCCGTGACAAAGATTTACAGAAGTTGCAACGGCTTGTCCAAAAAGTTGCACAGATTCTTGAATTTGCTATTCGCCCACGTATTGTTGAACATGAGACTGGTTACCATGTCTGGACATATTAAGCTTTGTACTTATTAACAGTTGAACCAAAAGCCCGCATCTTGAGAAAGAGCGGGCTTTTTTTCTTTGTACTATTTTACTCCGGCATAGCTCCTTCAGGCATTGGAATTGATTTGTCTTCTTGCATAAGCCCAAATACGTTGCCTTCTGAGTCTTCAACCTGCGCCATATAACCAACACTAGGAATGGCTTGTTTTTCTGAAGCAATGCTTCCACCAGCATTTTTTGCCTTTTCTATGTAATTATCAATATCATCTACGTCAACAGTGCAGACAAAAGCTCTAATTCCTTTACATTCGATTGGTGCTTGTCTTTTAGAAAGACCACCGTCGATTCCTGGG
This sequence comes from Patescibacteria group bacterium, assembly GCA_018818205.1. Classification (GTDB taxonomy): domain Bacteria; phylum Patescibacteriota; class JABMPQ01; order JABMPQ01; family JAHIRA01; genus JAHISJ01. Next base: position 208,074 of record JAHISJ010000023.1, on the reverse strand, counting down.
CCTTCACCGGTCATAACCATCCAGTAATCCATGGGTCCATCCCATTTTTCAAATTTCCAATCAAAAACTTCCTGATAAAATTTTACTGCACGATCCGGATCATCGGCTAAAATTTCAAAGTGTGTTACGCGTGGCATATGTTTCTCGATTACTATTTTTTATATCTAAACTCATAACAATAATTTAGAGTGGATAAGTCCGAATTACTTTTTCTTCACTTGATAGCGGATTATTGTGTAGTATTTATCTGGATTTCCTTCAAAGAACATCCCGGGGCCTTTAATGTATTCCTCTTCGTGATCACCTACTATTTCATATCCTTCATTGTTTATGTACTGCTTCAGTTTTTCTATTGTCTCATCTTCAGCGTCGTACGAGCCAACATGCAGTATTTCGGCAGTATCTCCATAATCCCACATCACCAGCTCTCCGTTTGCATTTTCTGGGATAGATGAAACAGATGTAGGTACCGTTAACGCAAATTCACCTGCAAGTGTTTCTTCTCCCTCTTTGAAGTTCTTCCACCTTGCTTTTGGTGCCACTGGCGTGTTTTTGTCTACATCAAGTTGATAGTAAATTTTATAGAGATCACTAATTGCCTGTCCAGCTACATCGCCGGGAACACCCTCTAGCTTAACTGCAATAACTTGCTCATCTGGTCTATTAGTGATTTGCGGGGCCTTTAAATGTTCAAATTGTGCAAGATCTGGACCTTTCGTGAAAAAGTACACGATACTGCCTGCAACTCCGGCAAGTACGATAAGTACAATCACGATGATAAGTGCTATGAGACTTTTTTTAGTCATTGCTTTTTAGTGTTAGTTATTTTTTTCTTCTCTTTGAGAAAAGCTCTTTATTTGTATCAATAAAAACTTTCACTGCTCTTTTAAAAAATGAGGGTTGATTTTTTGTGAGGTAGAAATAACCCAAAATACCAATGAGCAGTCCTCCAAAAAAGTCAACAATGAGGTCCCACATAGTATCAACCACCCCTGTTCTAGTCCACCGCTGTGAATTTAATCCAAAAATTTCATCTGCAGAAAACTCAAATATTTCCCAGAGCACGCCGACGGTGACTGCAAATGAAATGGAAAAAAAGGCTACAAAAAGGGGGCTTAAAATGACCTTAACCCTTTTTTCTCTGTTTAAAACATACACTAAGATAAAGCCAACAAATCCCAGTATTACTCCAGAAAGTGAGTGCAGCATAAGATCCCACCACCAAAACTTGTCGTAGTATTGATAAAGCTCGCCAAGATACATTGCAGCAAAGATAAAGGCGAGAATAACAACCTGAAAAGAGGCTGGAATATATATTCTCTTTTTTTGTGCAATAAAGAAAGGAAGATATGTAAGAGCTAGTGCAAGTATGGCGGTAAACAAGTTAAACCAATTCTGGTTAATAATGCTTCCAATAACAATGCCAACAAAAAACAATCGGAAAATATTACCAATGATTACTTCGAGTGAAATTTTTTTGTTAAGGATTGTTATTTCCATAAATCGTGGTTAATCTAGAACGACGCAGTGCATGATACATTCTAAAAATGATTTGCTACACAGGTTCAATCATAATATTTTTTTCTAAATTTCTTCTCATCACCATACTTTGCAAAATCTTTTTGATGTTTCTGCTGAACATATCCCTTGCTTTTTTTATGTTGAATGCCACACCAGTAATGTTCAGTTTCCGCAGCTATTTTTGACCAATAATGCACTGCACCATTTGCGTATCCGCAATACACACAATATACTTTTTGAAGTGGCGTGAGATATGCAAGTTTTTGCCTATCAATTTTAATGTAGTTTCCTCTTTTTATAGTCGGAATTCTATACAATGGAAAACAAATGCGATGATACAACTCTACCCATACATCAAAAATCACTAAAGGAATAAACACAGAAAATATTAGTGGAGCTGATAACGTATGCCTAATGAGTGTACCTGTTTTTTTTATATAGAGCATATTTGCTAACGATATGGATCAAATTTTCTTCGGCAGATTCATTCTATACCGATACACACACCAATGCCAACACCGATTTAATTATTATTCATAATGATCTACGTGCAACGTTTCAATTGTACCCCAAATTAGCCTTATCTTCAAAGGATTTTATTATGTTTGGTGCTTTACTCCATTTTAGACTCTTTATGCTTAATCAATCCTGCAAGACCGGTCCAGACTGCTATCTTTTTTATGTTTTTTTGTTTCATTCTTTTGCTTGTTATCGTGTTAATGCTTGTACACTTTGACTTACCAAACTTATTCCAAAAATAAGAAGTAAAATAAACATGACCGTGGCGTTATTGTGCGTAAGCCATGCTTTCCAGGTGGTTAACATATTCTCTACTCTACTCCCTGCAACTAAATTTATCAACACAGGGATTCCAACAGTGATGCTCGCGAGTACTATGAATATGGCAAGAACGATTGTTTGACTTGAAGTTGTCAGTCCTGATTGAGCAATTGCGAAAGCAGCGGCAAGCGTAAGCGCAAGATTCTTTGGGTTTACTGCAGAAAGTAAAAATGCGAGTCCAAAAGCTTTAGTAGATGAAAAAGAATCAATCGATTTCATCCATTTAGGCATGGCGAGATCCTTGCCTTCTTTTGGTCTACTCTTCCACTGTTTGATCGCCAAAAAGAGAAGCAATACACCAAGGAGAAGTTTTACAAGCAACGCGCCAGTTGATGTTTCTTTGTTTGTTGCAATATCAAGTGAGTTGCCTAGGATCAAAATAATCCCCCCAGATAGCATTAGACCAACGATCCATCCCAATAAAAACAACAAACTATTACTTTTGGCTTTTTTTGAGAAAAGCATCAAAATTACCGCAATAATCGGCACGGGACTTATCGCTACACCAATTGCCATTGGTAAGATTCCACTTACTGTAGAGATCATTTTTGTTTTTTTCTACTGTCTTTTCATAAGCAGCTCAGCTTCTTTTTGAAGATCTACAAAGGGCTTTCCACTTACATCAAATGCGACGTATCTGATGGTGCCTCCAGTAAATGTCCATGGTCTCTCGCCTTCGTAGTCATCGGTGACAGATTCTTTGTCACATCTTCCTACTATTACCCCGCCTCCGGAAAGACCAAAAGAACCCGGTTGGGTTTTTATATCACCTTCACCAACCTTCTTTTTATTTATATAGAGAGAAAGTGTGCCATGTGCTGTGCCTTTGGGCTTTTCTGATTTTTTTCTAAATGATGCACCTAAAATAACATTTCCTTCTGGGATATCTAGATTAGACTCAACTACTTGCTCTAATGAGCCAACAAAATTATAGACGTATTTTAATCTTCTATTTTTTACATAGAGTGTGTGACCGCCAAATTTGCTTCCCATAGAGAAGATTATGCCAGAAGGGTTTTTTGAATCAACCATTATTTCTGAACCAATAACATAAGAACGATTTCTTATATTCACTGAAGCAAATTCAACTACTTCAGCCATGTTGGGGTAATAAATGTATCGATTTCTCGATTTTACCATCTCTGGCCTAGGTGTAAGCATGATTTCCAATGCAGTACGATCATCAAGTGGTAAAGCGTTGTATTTTCCTGCTTCAGAATACCAGAGCATTTTAAGTTTCTCGAGCTCCTTTGGATGCTTATTTGCAAGGTTATTTACTTCAGACCTATCTTTTTCAAGATTGTAAAGTTCCCATATGTCATTTTCAAAATGTCCCCACCCTGCTATGCATGGGTGAGTTGTTACTGCCTTTAGCCCTTTATGGTAGATCCCTCTGCTGCCAAGCATGGAGTAAAACTGTGTTTCTCTATGTGTTTCCTCTTTTGGAGCATCAAAAGAATACTTCATGCTAGTCCCCTCAATAGGAACTTGCGTATAGCCCTTAACTTCATCGGGCATTTCAATACCCAAACATTCGTATATAGTTGGGACAACATCAATTGCATGGTGGTATTGATCTCTCTTTCCTTTTTTCTTAATTCCTTTTGGCCAATGGAAGATACACGCATCACTGATTCCTCCGTTCCAAGCGTATCGTTTGAACATTTTAAATGGGGTGTTAAAAGCCATAGCCCACCCATTTGTGTAGTGATTGTAGGTCTTTGGACTTCCTAGGTCATCAAGTTTTTCAAGGTTTTCCTCAAGGTCATCAGGGATACCATTAAAGAATTTGTTCTCATTGACTGAACCATTGGGGCCGCCCTCACCACTAGCACCATTATCTGAAACGAGCACAGTAATGGTATTGTCAAACTGCTTCGTTTTCTTTAAGAATTCCATCAAACGTCCAATATGGTGATCTGTGTGAGATAAAAAGCCAGCATAGACTTCAGCCATGCGAGCAAAAAGTTTCTTCTCACCATTAGAAAGTGATTTCCACGGTCTTGTGTAGTCGAGCTCTGGAAATGGTTTACCTTCTTCATTCTTAGTTTTCCCGGGAGTGCCGATTGGGTTGATTGGAGGTAGTTTTGTATTTTTAGGCAAAACCCCCATTTTCTTTTGACGTGCTAAAATAACTTCTCGATATTTTTCATATCCCATATCAAATGCACCTTTGTATTTTTCTATCCATTTTTTTGGGACCTGGTGTGGTGCATGTGCAGCACCTGGACAAAAATACATAAAAAAGGGCTTATCAGGAGCTATAACCTTAGAATCACCAATAAACTCCATTGCCTTGTTGGTAATATCCTCCGTAAAATGATACCCATCTTTAGGGAGCTTGGGTTGTGCTACTGGGTGATTATCATAAATAAGATCAGGATAATATTGATTGGTTTCTCCTCCTAAAAAGCCATAATATCTCTCAAATCCTCTTCCCAGTGGCCAATTACGCTTTGTGGAAGCAAGGTTCATTTCATCCGATGGACATAGATGCCATTTACCAAGCATATAGGTGTTGTATCCTTTTTCAACCAGCACCTCTGGAATAAGAGCTGATTCAAAAGGGATGTGACCATTTGAGCCAGGAAACCCCGTAGTAGCCTCAGCAATACATGCCATACCGTTGGTGGTATGATTCCTTCCAGTGAGTAAACTTGAGCGTGTTGGTGAGCACAGTGCTGTCGTATGCCACTGTGTATACTGCAATCCGTTCTTTGCCAGCTTGTCTATATTCGGTGTATCAATAAGCCCTCCGTAGCAAGACAAAGCAGAAAAGCCTACATCATCCAAGACGATGTACAAGATATTTGGAGAGCCTTTTTTTGAACTTGGTTGTTCATACGGACCCCAATCTGGCACAGAATCTCTAACATCAACATTGATAGTTCCTTTGAATTTCTTTTTTGGCATGCGTTTTTTATTTAGTGTTTATAATCCTCAGATATGCATAGAGTAGTTAATGATGTTATATATAAATATAGCAAATATTCATTTATTAGTATGTATATTTTCCATTATTTCTGCTGGTGCGCGTCCTTGTCTGAGAAGTGACGTCATTTTTTGCATAGGTGTGTCAATATGCTCAAAAAAAGCTTTATAGTCGCTGCACAAATAGTTTTTACTCTCTGAGTTATTCTTCGTATGTACAAATCTATTCTTTGGACACCCGCCCTGACAGGCAAAAAGATAGGCACATTCTTTGCATTCTTCCGGCAACGTCGTTTGCTTTGACTCTCCAAAGAGTCTTTGTTTTTCTGAGCTGACCAATTCTGATAGGTGTGTTTTTGAAATAGTGCCAAGACAGTGGTTGGAATCAGCAAAATGATCACATGAATAAACTGCACCATCTGGCATCATAATGAGCGCAGTACCGCATGTTGGTGCAAAAACGCATGCAGTTTGTGGTGCTCCTGCCCATGAGGCTAAAGCAGTGTCAAACATTTGGACAAAGACCTCCCCTACGTCTTTCTGTATCCATTCGTCAAAAATACTATTCAGAAAATCTCCATACTCACCTGGTTTTAGCGAAAACTCTTTGACATTTTGACGGTCCTTTCCCGTCTCGACTACAGGAATAAAATGGATGAATTTTATTTTTAAGTCATCTCTGAGAAAAGAGTATAGTTTTAGAGGATGTTTAACATTAGCTGCATTAACCGTAGTAAGTACGTTAAACTCGACAGTATGTTTTTGTAGAAGCGCTATCCCCTTCATGACTTGATCATACACTGAATCGCCAACCTTGTTTTTACGAAACGTATCATGAAATTCAGGTGGGCCATCAAGGCTTATACCCACCAAATAGTTATTTTCTCTAAAAAAAGCACACCATTCATCATCAAGGAGTGTTCCGTTGGTTTGAATGGTGTGCTCTATATGCGTTCCAGACTTTTTGTATTTTTCTACAAGCTTTGTTGCACGCTTGTAGAACTCAAGACCCATTAACGTTGGTTCTCCTCCTTGCCATGCAACAGTAACAGAAGGTACGTTATGTGATTCTATTAACTGCTTAACGTACTCTTCCAAGATCTTGTCTGACATTCGTTCTGTCTTTGGAGACAGTTTTTTCTTTGGAAGAAAATAACAATAATCGCAACGTAAGTTGCAGTCAGCTCCAGTTGGTTTAGCCATGAGGTGAAAGGAGAGAGGTGTCTTGTGCATTTACACTTCTGACTCTTCACGAGCTACCTCACGAATTGTTTCTTTTTTTGCAAAAATACCAGTAAAGAAGAGAACAACGCCTGAGATTGCGCTAAAGATACCAATGAACCAAAGGATATCTACTCCGGTCATCCAGATAGGTTGTAGGAGAAGAAGCATGGCTAGAAGTGCAACAAGTAACCCAGAAATAATCATTAACACTCGCGCAATTCCTTTTAGCAATGTAATACCATTAATAAACAATACAAGGCCCATAGCAAGAAGCCAGATAATAAACAGCCAGATAACTATTGCAGCAGTGATTCCCGGATATGCCATGACCAAAATTCCTATAAAAATTTCAAAGATACCGAGTAGCAGATAGAGCCAGTTTTTCTCAGCAATGAGATGAACAAAGGCAAGGATTCCACTAATTATGGCCATGATACCAAAGAAGTATACAAGGCCCAAAACGGTAATACCCGGATAAAAGAGCGCAATAAGGCCAAAGGCCACAAGCACTAGTGCTCGGATTATGAGCAATGCTCTAACTGTTGATGTTTTTGTTTCCATTTTTTTTGTTAGTTTTTTAGAAACACTTAATTAAGCATACTTATTATAGCATACAAATTCATTTTTGGCTATATATTTTATATTGTGAAAGATCATTACTCGTTTCCACTTTTGGCTTTCTTTGTTATTGAATTGATATAGTCTGATTTTTCTTTTGTGTATTTTTCTCTGTTAGTTGGATATTTCCACTTCTAACTTCTCATACTCATCACGTGCATTCCACTACATATAGTAATCACATTCATTATCTGACTTTGAGATTTTATCACTCTCTAGACATTTTTTTTTCATCAAGTGATAGTGAGAATCAGAGATTGTTCTAAAATTATATTATTAGACCTTTGGGGAAAATTTTAACGAACTCTTCTTTCAATAAAACCTTTTTATTTTTTTCCATATCTTTATTAAAAAAATTATACATTAGGTTATTAACAGTGCTCCTTTTTGTGTCTTCATTTCTATTTCTTACTTTAAAAAAACTATCTGGGTCAATATTCTTAATTAACTGTATAAATTTTTCAAACTCTCTAGCCGAACACAACAAATATGGGAAACGGCTTACAAAATTCAATTGAATTTGATTCTCTTCTAATCTTTTACAGACTTCTGCTTCAAGCAATTTTGAATCACTGCCCCAAATATATGAGTCTTCTAATGTTACAATAATTGGGTAAATTAAAAAATCATCTTCATACCTAACTATTTGTTTTTTGTTTGAGAATGAAAATTCATTGTTTATAAAATCATTAATTACCTTGTATGTCTGAACGATTGATTCAGAAAATTTTACAAGTTCTTCGTTAAAAGCTGTTTCATCTAATAAACAAGTTTTAGCCTCAAATGGAATTCTTTTTAATTTTGCTTCAATAAAAAGAAGGCTTTTACTATATTTAATAATGTAGTCCGAAGTTTCTTTTTGTTCTATGCCATATTTTTTCTTAGGAAATAAGTCTACTATATCAATCTCGGCTTTAATGACTTTTTTTATGTATTTTTCAAAATTTTCGCCAATTATTTTGCTATCTTTGTTTTGATCGTAAATCGTATAATAAAGATTTTTTGTAAAAGACCAAAGGAGAAAATCAGGGATTGGACAAACAATACTTCTTTCTAGTTTAATGAGAGGCAATGCTTTTAAACATATAGATCGACATAAGAAATTTTCATCAACAGCTTGTTCTTTTTCAACTCTTTTTCTAATTTCAGGCAATGCAAGTGAAAATTTGTTAAGGAAAGCATCAATTTCTTGATCTTTTAAATCAGGGATATCTTTATTTTTATAGGGTAACCGAAGTTCAAAATTATTCTGAAAATGAGAAAGCAATGTAAACCCAACAAAAAATAGCTTTTTCAGCGAAAGACCATACTCCTCTCTAATTTTTTTCTCGAAAGTTACATGATTAAACAAGTTATAGTATCGAACAAGAATATTTACCCCATCAATTACATGATTTTCACCCTGCCAAGGAAATTGTACATACGTTAAACGCCTTACTTTTTCTATTTCAAATACACCTCCAATGCTTTTCAGATTATTCAAGGCGTTGACAAAATATTTTGCGCTCCTGAATGATGGTATATCGAAATGTTTACTTTCTATTGAGCTAACTAGTATCTCTCTTGCAAGTAGCTCAAGCTCCCAAGGAGAAACATACCTAAAGTTATACTCATTAGATTTATTTAGTTCAATTTCCCTAATGTATTCTATATCTGGAACCTCTTTTTTCTGCAAAAGGAATGAGTAATAAGCCCAAATAGCATAAAGAGAATCAACACAATCAACCATAGTTACACATTCCTTAAACGGGTCATATGCATTTTTGATTTTTTTTAATAAATCCAGTTTCACTTCCATGCTTTCTCCACCCTCTCCTCAATTTTCTTAATAAAAATCTCAATCATCGTTTTATTTATATGTATATTCCTTTTCTACCTCAGAGTACAAATTTTTCTGAGAGGAAAAAAACATAGACCGAATTCGCGCTACATCGCCAAGAGATTCTTCTGCATTTGCTATAGCGTGATATTTCAAATTCAACAAAACCGGTAATTTATCTTCATCAAGTTCTTCAACTCCTTTTTCTTCATATTTTAATAAAACAAAATCCAGAAACTCTTTTTGTTTATCATCTAGACCTTTAAACATCTTATTTTTTGATTGGTTTACTCTTTGAGTCCTTGAAATTGGCTTGGTTAAGAACGAGATATACAACAATACATCAAACAAGTCACTTTGCTCAGCATCAATCATTTTTTGCAGAGTTTCTAGCTCATCTTTGCCAAAACCTTTTTCGGCAATTTTCTCTAAAAAAGCTTTACGCGTTTTAGGATTTGACCAAATTTTTCTGAGCTCTTCTTCACTTTTAAAAAACTCGGGCATGGTACCAAACATATTATCCATGAACTCTTGAATGGAAATCGGTTTGCCATCAGCACCCCAGAAAGAAGTGGAAATCATGTGTTTTATCTCTCTCACTTTGCCATCGCTTAACTTAATTTTCAGTTTCTTCTTCGGTTCCTCCGGCTTTTCGAGTGAAGCGTTTGACTCTTTTATTTCCTTCTGTTCTTTCATCTCACGCGGTTCCTTTTCGGTTGTCTCGTCTATCGGCTCACCATCCCATTCGGGGTCAGAAAAATGTTTGTATGCATCAACAAAATCATAGATCGTAAAATATTCTTTACCGTCAAAAAGTCTCGTCCCACGTCCAATAATCTGTTTAAACTCTATGATCGAATTGATTGGACGCATTAAAACGATATTTCTAATATTGCGCGCGTCTACACCTGTGGAAAGTTTTTGAGAAGTTGTGAGAATTGTTGGAATTATTTTTTCATTATCTTGAAAATCACGTAAGGACTGATCTCCTCTTGCCCCATCATTTGCCGTCACCCGAACGCAATAAAATGGGTCCTTACTATTTTTCATTTGACTTACCAAGTCACGAACCGCCAAGGCATGATCTTGTGTCGCGCAAAAGATAATAGTTTTTTCATTTTGATTTATTTCATTCATTAATACCCGCGCTCTCTTTGCTTCACGTTCCTTAATTTCAATAATTCTATTAAAATCCGGCTCTTCGTAAATTTTTCCTTCTTCAACTTCTCCTTCAATAATCTGATCATCGGAAGTGTAAACATAATCATCTAACGTTGTTTTGATTCTTTTGATTTTAAAAGGTGTTAAAAACCCGTCGTTGATTCCTTCCTTGAGTGAATAAATGTAAACCGGTTCTCCAAAGTATCTATACGTGTCGACATTATTTTTTCGCTTTGGTGTTGCGGTAAGTCCAAGTTGTACCGCCGGAGAAAAATATTCTAAAATTCCACGCCAATTACTTTCATCATTTGCCCCTCCTCTGTGACATTCATCAATGATAATCAAATCAAAGAAATCAGGTGGATAATCACCAAAATATGGCATGCCGTTTTGCCCGCTCATGAAAGTTTGAAAGATGGTAAAAAAGATACTGCCGGTCATAGGTACTCCACCCTTTTTTCTGATATCAAGCGGGTTGATTCTCACTTTTTCATCTTCTTTAAAAGCCGCAAAATTATTCATAGCTTGATCAGCTAAAATATTCCTGTCAGCTAAAAACAAAACTCTTGGCCTCCTGGCCCCATCACGATTCAGATTCCAACGGGTTTGAAAAAGTTTCCAAACAATTTGAAAAGCAATAAACGTTTTTCCGGTTCCGGTTGCTAATGTTAATAAGATTCTCTTTTTTTCTTCAGTAATCGATTCCAAAACATTATTTGTCGCGATTTCCTGATAATACCTGGGTCTTTTCCCCGTTCCTCCATCTTCAAACAAAACTCCATCAAATTTTTCCTTCCATTCATTCCAGTCGGCGTAAGTTTTATTCCATAGTTCATCTGGAGTGGGAAAGCTACTCACGTTTTTTTCCTTACCTGTTTTCATGGAAATCTGATAAATCTCTTTGCCGTTTGTCGCATAAGAATAATCTATATCCATTTTCTCGGCGTATGCCTTGGCTTGCGCTACCCCCTCACCAACTTCCAGATCTACAGCTTTTGCTTCAATTATTCCAATTTTACGATTCTTATAAACCAAAACATAATCCGCAATCTCCGGTTTGGACCTTGTACCGCCGGCTTGAATTCTTCCTTCGGTAATCCGATATTCCCGCATTATTTTCGACCCCTCAACCTCACCCCAACCAGCTTGTTTAAGCTTTGGGTCAATATATTCGGCTCTTGTTTCTGATTCGTTCATAAATTTAGTTTGTTATAACTTGCCACTGAAGGCACGTTTTAGAACTGATTTTTTCAGTTCTTCTAAGTCTGATAACTTTTTTTGGTAAATTGTTTCTAGTTTTTTAGTTTTGGCTGAAAGACCATCAAGTTTTTTGACTATGTATTTTTGCTCGTTTAACGATCTGGGATATAAAACCATTTCATCATGAACATTATTTCGATTTAAAGTTGGGACACCTGCCCCTGAACTGTATTTACTTAAATCAAATTGCTTCAATAAATAATAAATAAACCTTTCATTATTCCCATAAAACTCTTTGATGTAAAGTGCTGTATTTAGAGGCCAAAAATCTTTTTCAATATAGTGAACATTGCCAATTGTTCCACTTCTTCCAGTAACAACACCAGGGGCTTTTACTTTCCAGAGGTCAATTTGGTCAGTAATTCCATTAGAGCTAACAAGCGGAAATTTTCCTATATTTCTTAAACGAGTTGGCAAATCGAAACCTCTTTGAAGAACACAAATTTTATCAAATCTTTTCTTTTTCCAATCTTCCCCTGGATTCTCAAAAACACTCTGCAAATACGATTCAAAAAGTTCTTTGGCATTTTGCAGATTTTTTTCAGAATTTTCTTTTGCTTTCGCTGTTTTCTCAAAAATTTCATCTAGAATTTTTACGATGCGGCGTTGTTCGGGGAGAGGTGGAATATTGACCTCTCTCGAGTAAACATCATTACGATTTATTCCGGGTTTTACACCTTTTGCTAATTTCGATAGTTCAAGATCACTCAAAAGATGAAAAAGAAAATTGAGATCATATTTTTTATCATCAAAAGTTACAAAATAAGTCACGTCCAATGGCCAAAAATTTTTCTCTACTAAATGAAGCTTTCCTGCTGATCCTTTTCGGCCAACAACAATGCTTGGCTTATCAAAATAAAACTTGTTGGAAAAATCCTTAATCCCATTTGCACCATAAACAGGATATTTCCCATCGGAAGATCTTTCAGTTTTTGGCAAAGGTTTACCATATTCTAATTTTAAAATATCGCCAAGTTTTTTTGTTTGCCAGTTATTTTTTTGAATTCTTTTAGTCATAATATCTAAATACATGTGTGGGAAAAAATTGCAAGCATTGATAGAATGAAACCCAGTGCAATCAAGTAGTAAGTATTTCTCATAAATTTTCCCTCGCAATTTTTTTTCCCAGAATTTTTCCATTCAATTGGATACATCGATTCTTCACTCTCTGAAAAATGTTTTTTCTTATAAAAACCAAGGGCTTCTTCAATTTTAGCAGCAATTTTTCTTTGACTATTAAAACCCTTTTCTAGATCATAAAAATAAAATTTCCAAATAGATATCCAGATACAAATAATCACAAGAAACAATGACAACATACCAAGTAAATCAAAATAAACATCTGACTGGTAAACCCATGCTGACCCAGTAATTAAAAGCCCCAAAATCCATAGCACAACAGTCTGAATCCTTTCACGGATTATGTGGATAGATTTGTATCGCTCATCAAGAGCCTTTAATAAAATATCATTTTGCATTGAAATTTTTCATGAATTCATTAAGTTATAAGCTTCACTTAAAAAAAGTTTAACACTTTCAGGGGTTTGTGCCTTTTGCTTTTGAAATAAAAGCATTAAATTACTGATTTCGGTGTAAGATTCCACAACCTCTATCCTATCCATGTCTGCCCACAAAACTTTCAAAATGCTATTTACACATCTCTTTTCTGAAAAAGTGTTAAATTGGATATTTGGAACATTCCATATTAAGCATTCTAAGAAAAAAGATGGCATAAGTTTTTCGTCAATTTCATTCTTATCAATAAGCATATTTCTAGAATTTTTTAAAATTCTAACTACCGATTTAAACGACGCATCAGTTGCTTCGTTTTTGTCCGCTCCGTTTTCGTAGTGTTGTCTTGGAAAACTTTTTATTTCTTCTTCTTTGTCAGAAAAAAATTGAATTCCCTCGGCTTCAACATAATAAGGAGGGCGAAAACGCTTTAAAATAAAACAAGGTACAATATCTGCATTTACTCTATGTACATCTCCTTTTACAAATACACACTTATTTTTTCTTTCTGTTTGAAGTGGGAATTTTTTTCTCATTAAATCTTCAACATCACTCTTAAATTGTGAAAATGAGTATTCAGAAGGTATTAGTATTGAATTATGACGTTCTATTTCTTGATCTGAAAGTCCAGACAGATCAGGAAAATATGCCTTATTGTAACAAACAATGATATCTACGTCGCTATCTTGTCTCACATTTGTACTATTCCTATATGAGCCCTGAAGAAAAATATCTACTGAATCTCCAAACTTTTCTTGCAAAATATTTTTGATTGTAGCCACTGTAGAAATACATTTTTCGTTCTCTATTTCACTTAGTGCTCGTGACCAATTCTGTATTTGCTCTTCAGATATCATAATTTTTCTTGCATAGAATCTAGTATTTTTTTACTCTCTTCATCCAAATCCCTCATCTCCTTCAAAATCTCCTCCGGCTCCCGCAACACCTCCTCATTCTTCTTATTAGGATTCTTCACAGACAAATCAAATGTCTCTTGATCAATATCCTTCACACTCACACTCCAAGAATTCTCACTTTCCGCTTTGCTTTTTTGCAATTTCACAAACTCCGTCAAATCAGCTTCGTTTAAAGGATTTCCTTTACCAAGATTACGATCAAGGTTCAGTTGATAAAACCAAACTTTCTTGGTCGGCGCGCCTTTTTCAAAAAAGAGAACGACGGTTTTTACACCTGCGCCCTGAAAAGCACCCCCGGGTAAATCAAGGACGGTGTGGAGGTTGCAATTTTCCAGAAGAAGTTTGCGTAAAGATACGGAGGCGTTGTCGGTATTGGATAAAAAAGTATTTTTTATAACTATTCCCGCTCTACCACCGGCTTTTAGAATCTTAATGAAATGTTGGAGAAAAAGAAAAGCGGTTTCTCCGGTTTTGATGGGGAAATTTTGTTGTATTTCACGGCCGATACCGGCGCCAAAAGGCGGATTAGCCAAAACAATATCATATCGATCTTTTTCTTGAATATCGTTGATATTTTCGGCCAGCGTGTTTGTGTGTCTGATGTTTGGAGCTTCAATGCCATGCAAAATCATGTTCATAATGCCGATGATGTAAGCTAGTGATTTGATTTCTTTTCCGTAAAAGGTTTTGTTTTGCAAGGTCTCCATTTGACCCGAAGACAGTTTCTCCGGATTTTGTGTTAGATAGTTATATGCTTCAACTAAAAACCCGGCGCTTCCACAGGCACCATCATAAATGGTTTCCCCGATTTTTGGGTCAACCACCTTCACGATAGTCTTAATCAGCGGACGAGGTGTATAGTATTCACCGCCGTTTCGACCAGCGTTACCCATTTTAGCAATTTTCGCTTCATAGAGATGAGAAAGTTCGTGCTTTTCTTCATACAGTCTAAAGTGCATTCCATCAACAATAGTTAAAATTTCTCGCAACTTGTGACCGCTTGTAATTTTGTTTTTTAGTTCACTAAAAATCTCACCGATCTTGTATTCAATCGTGTCAGAATCCTCGGCTTTTAATTTTTTAAGATAAGGAAAAAGATTGTTATTTACAAAATCACGTAAATCATCCCCACCAAGAGCTTTGTTATGGTCAATCTTTCCATCATCTTTTTTTGGGCAAGCCCAAGTGTTCCATCGATATTTTGGCGATAAAATATATTCATATTTTTTCCCCGAAAGTTCCGCCTCGGTTTTCTTTGTTTCTTCCAAATCATCGAGGTATTTTAAAAAGAGAATCCAAGAAGTTTGCTCAACATAATCAAGCTCGGTCCCGCATCCGGAATCGGTATGTAGAATATCGTCGATATTTTTGAATGATTGTTCGAACATAATCGTTCATTTTATTAGAATATGGGAACCATGCCCACCTCACATATAAAGTTTTCCAAAAAACTCATACAAAAATCCGGAGAGAGTGGGATTCGAACCCACGTCTCGCAACAAAGCGAGAACTGCTTTTCGAGAGCAGCGCATTAGTCCACTCTGCCATCTCTCCACGTCGGAACAATATTCCAGCTTACGTGTGTCCCTTCGCAAAGCCTTCGGAACCCACTCCAGCTTACATATTGTTCCTCCTCTTCCCCAAAAAGTAGGAACTTTTCGGGGGCCCCAATTCTTACTATTCCAGTCTAGCTGAACCCCTACGTAAAACCTTCGGGATTCGCTCCGACTTCCATAGTGTTCCACCTTCCCAAACAATCGGAATTATTCGGGGGCCCCTTTTTTCTACTTCCCGATATCCTTCCAGTCTGTAGGGATTCCTTATCTACCAGCTCAGGATAGCAAGATTTAAGCCTTTATTCAAGGGAAGAAATTCAGTAGTTAATAATCTCTGTACTTATTTACTCTCTATTTGATATAATTTCTTATTCATACCTTAAATATTGTGCAGTGCCAAACGAACTAGTCTACATCATCATCCCCACATACAATGAAAAAGAATCTCTTCCGCTCCTTATAGAAGAGATCCTTTCTGTATGCAAAAAAGCAAGGATCAATGAAAAAATCCTTATTATTGATGATAATTCACCTGATGGCACCGGTGAAATTGCACGTGCACTTCAAAAAAAATATGCATCGATTTATACATATAATCGGAAAAGCAAAAAAGGGCTTGGGTCAGCATATCGATTTGGATTTTCTAAGGCACTTCAAGAAAATGCTGCCTTTATATTTGAGATAGACGCTGACCTTTCACACAATCCCAGATCTATTCCTAGATTTCTAAGAGCTATGCAAGAGAACGACCTTGTTTTAGGCTCTAGATATATTCCTCATGCATCAGTAAAAAACTGGAATACGGTAAGACAATGTATTTCGCGTGCTGGAATTTATTATGCCAGGAAGGTTCTAGATATTCCCTTCACTGATCTTACGACAGGATTTAGATGTATTAGAGCATCAAAGCTTAGGACAATCGACTTAGCATCCATACAAACAGAAGGCTACGGGTTTCAAATCGAACTCGTGCATCTTTTTCACCAAAAAAATCTCCGCATTGCGGAGATTCCTATTACGTTTATTGAAAGAAGATCGGGGAAATCAAAATTTTCAAAACAAATAGCGTTTGAAGCGTTTAAGAAGGTAATAGAACTTCGCAAGAACATTTAAAGGCAATGTGGGCCTAAGATTCATTCTTGCAAAGGCAAAACACAAACTCACGAATCGGATGCCACGTACTATTGGTAACTTGGTTATACAAACACTCCCTGCCACTGGAACGCCCCACACTAAAAACACTCAAGCCACCTATTTGTTTCATGCCAACAGTTACCCACTCACCTATCGGCTGATCACGGTATTCAAGCCGATAATGCGGTCCAACTTCAGCTGGGCTTAGCGTAAGGCCCAGTTCTTGTGCTCTTTGATAAATATCATCGATGGCAGTATTCTTTTCAAATCCCAAATTTTTGACACTCAATCTGACCAGAGTTACGTTTTTTCGGATTTTGAGGGTTTTAAAGTCTGAGCATTTAATCATATCTAGCGCTTCTTTCGGAGTCTTAATGTCCGCTTCCAGCAGTTCCTTTATGAGCTCTTCCTTGGATTTTTCGCCAATTTCAATCTCTGTTTTACGAATTTTTTGTTCAGGAAACTCAATGTAGATATGTTCGAGATCTTGTGGCAGTTTGTGGAAGATATTTTTAGTCAGTGGCCCGATGTAGGCTTTTGTATCGGGGGTGATTTGCTCGAAAGCTCTCGCAATTTCCTCTGGGGTACAGTTAAAAATGATTAGCATATCTTCTTCGGGATTTCTTTGCTCTCTTAGTTCCCTGATCCTTGGGTCTTTTCGAAAACCAAAGCCTTGCATAGACCGGTCAATCTCGTAGAGAACCTTGAGATGGTTTATAAAATTTTGGTCTTCTTGCTGGTTGAAAATACCCGCTTTGGTCTTCTCTTCTATCTGGGTGAGTATTTCCATGTCTCCAGCTCTCTTCTTATACAGTTCTCCTTCTTGTCCAAATGCTCCCATCTTCTTTTCTAGCACGGGACCAATATAGGGATCAATGCTTTGGTCAGGAGCAATGCCTCTGGGAGGTTCAGCTATCTTTTGTCCAAGCATTCTAATAGCAATCCTCGGAATTTTTGAATTACCGCCTTCATCATATGAGTAGTAGACATAAAAATCACCACCCTTAAGCTGCTCTTCGGCGGTACCGAGATTCACCGTACACCATTCGAGTGGATAGCTTTCAAGAGATTCAACAAGCTTTTTAGGATCAGAGCCTTGAGGATATTTTTTCCATTCTCCTCTCGTTTCTTCGAGTCCCTCCGTAGAATATTCCGGCATCTCAAAAAGAAACTGCGCGTAAAGTTTTGAGAAGCTCTCAGTTGATAGAAGCTTTTGAAACTCGGGGTCTGCAAGCTGCGCACTGACATTTTTTATAGGCTGTCGTTCTTTTTTGGGCTTTTGTTTTTCCGCAATTCTTTCTGACATGATCCCAATAGTTTGGGCGAGAGCTCTCGGGTTTAGATAGGGAAAGGAAGAGACAGTGTCTTTGGTTCTTTTTTGGAATCTGGCTTTCCCCAGCCTTTGTTCATCTTCTTCTCCTTCAATCTGAATTTTTTCAAATTTGCCCATACCCAAAACGGATTGGAAAGCCCAGTATTTAGCCCACATCGGGTAGAGCGCGTCATCGGAGGTTAAGTAGTTTACCCACAAATCAAGACTTCTTTCTTGGTTGTTTCGCAGGATTTCAATTTTTTGTTCTCTTAAGTCTTCGGGAAAATGATAATTAGTGTGTTCCTTGCCATCTTTGTCGACAAACGTTTCTTTTTCTACTCCCGCTTGCGCCATGTCTGCCCCACGACCTTCTCTGATCATGATTCCGGCTTGCTGGTTCCAGTAGTGCTGAGGGATGTCCTCCGGTTTAATGACGTGCTCTTTGTGATAGTAGTTCTTGATGCGATCAAAGACCAGGGGGTTATCATTGTGTCCCAGGTGGGTACGCTCAAGGACGGAGAGAAAGTCGGCAATCTTTTCTACCGGTTTTTCTGAAACCTTTTCGCCGCTTCTTTTTTTTCTGGCTTTTTCATGCTCAACGGGCTGTGAGGTACGTAATCCACGATATTTTTGATCGAGGAAGTGAGAACCTTCGTTCATATATTAAATTGTGACGAAAATAAGAAATTTATTAAAATAACCTTTATTACTCAATATCATCTACATCAAACGTCAGTGAACTCCCCCGTTTAATCTCTTCTGAAAGCATTTTCTTAGCAAGGAAGTTCTCTACTTTTTCTTGCAAGACTCTCTGAATTGGACGAGCACCAAGTTGAGGATCATATCCCAGTTCTGCAAGTTTCTGAACGGCAGGTTCTGTGACAGTAAGGAATATTCCTTTTTCTTCATCGAGCCTCGAGATAAGCTTTTCTACCATCATGTGAGTAATGGTAACTATTTGGTCGGTTGTGAGCGGATTAAAGTTAACAACAGCGGTAAAACGATTTAAAAATTCTGGCCTAAAAAGATGTTGCTCTTGAAGATAGTTTAGTAGTTTATCTCTAATCTCATCTTCGGGTGTCCCCTCTTGTATAAGCTGTCGTAAATATTCCGCACCCGCATTTGATGTCGCAATAATAATGGAATTATTAAACTTGACTTTTCTTCCCAGCGAATCGGTAACCCACCCTTCATCAAGGAGTTGAAGAAAAATGTTTAAGATATTTGGTTCGGCCTTTTCTATCTCATCAAACAGAATAAGCGAAAAAGGATTGTCTCTAACCGCATTGGTGAGTTGACCCCCCGATTCAGCCTGTGGAGTGCCTGGAGGCGCACCAAGTAGCCTGTGAAGTCCAGAGATGTCCTGGTACTCACTCATATCAAACCGAATCATTTTGTCTTCTGACCCAAAGTATGAATCGGCAAGAGCTTTAGATGTTTCCGTCTTACCAACACCGGTTGGTCCTAAAAAGAGAAAGCTACCGATTGGCTTGTGCCCACTTCTGATTCCCGCCCTTGCACGTCTTAGTGCGTTTGCGACTGCATTAATTGCTGTATTTTGCCCAATAACTCGTTTATGCAAATAATCTTCCAAATTGAGTAATCGTTCTTTTTCTACTGTTTCTCCCTCACCAATAGGTACTTTTGTCTTCATCTGAATCGTCTGCTCTACATCCTCAGGGAAGATAATATCCCGTCCTTGTGATTTTACAAAAACAACAAGTTCATTCAGCAAATCGATTGCCTTTTCAGGAAAATATTTGTTGTAAATAAACCTATCAGAAAGTTCTACGATTTTTTGAAGTGCATTATAGGTCACTGTCACCTTGTAAGCAGGTTCTAGCCAATGAAGAATATCCTCCAGAATTCTAATCGTAGCCGAGTAATCTGGTTCTTCTACATCAATCCGCTCAAATTTATCGGCAACTCCTGTTTTTGATTCAATATATTGATGGTAGGCACTGGTTGTTGTTGTCGCAACAAAATAAAGTTCCGGGTTTTCAAGATACGGGATAAGAACATCAGAGGCATCAACCGCACCAACTTTAGAGCCACCACCTGCAAAAAGTGATTGGATGTTGTTCATGTAGAGGACAATATTTCCAGCCCGCACCGCATCGTTAAGCACTGCGCTGAGCCGTTCAATAATTGCTCCAGGAGTTTCTGCGCCAGCAAGAATGTAATCAATGTTAAGCTGCATGATCTTTCTGTTTGCGAGGGCAGGATATGTTTGTCCATAGAGTACTCTACGCGCAAAATTGAGCGCGATAGATGACTTCCCCACCCCTGATGGTCCAACCAAAAGAACGTTATGCTTAGATGCCCGCACAAGAATCTTCTCCATTTCTTGCGTCTCGCGCGACCTTCCAATCAAATGAATGGGTGTTTGCTGCCTAGCAACAATCTCGGTCATATCATAGGCAAACTGGTTTAATGCCAGTGCGTATCCCATTGACCAATCCTTGCCTATACCACCGGTCAGTTTGGGATTATCCGGATCAAATTTCTTTTCTTGATCATAGATTTCATTGGTGGTTTGCCAATAGACAATATTGAGCACATCCTCAACTTTAATATTTCTGGAAAAGAGAAGCTCTTGCATAAACGGCTCTATCTCAGACAAAGCGGCTAAAATATCACTTACTAAAATTTTGGGATGCTTTTCTATAGCTGCTACTTCCAATGCTTTTGCAAATAAATAAGTGACATCAATTTCCGAAACATAGTTTTTACCTTGGCTCTTGTAATAGGCATCCATCTCCTTGATAAAATCATCTCTAAAAAAGCCAAGCCTATTAATAATGAATCTTCCCCGATCTTCCTTAGTCATGGCAACATATATTTCACGTGCCTCAATAAAACCTTTTTGCGTTGCATGACTCCTTTTAAACGCTAAGTCTATTGTAAGGAGCACTGGAACTGAAGCAAAATCAGCGAGATTGACTCTTCCTCCCTTTTGTATTATTTCTGTTACCTGCTCGGCGGTAAATTTGGGAGCAGGCTGCTCTACATATGCTTTGTAGTATATGTGCAGCGATGCAAGCAAGAATGAAAGTGCTATTCCAATACTTGCATATCCTGTCATGGTATTTGAGAAAGGAATGTCTGAGAGTATAGGAATGTCAGGAATAAGCCTGATAAAATAGATCAAGAAGTAGAGTATAGAAAGTGTTCCGTAGCCGTATACAAATACAACGAGTGGAATGCTAAAAACGCGGGTTCTAACGAGCCTTACCAGCCTGGCATGAGGCCAAAATTGAGCCTTTTTGTGATTAAAATAGATCTGCTCTTTCATATAATGCTTATCTTCCAAGAATAAATAAAATGCCGATCACTATAAGCTCGATAATGACAACCGGGAGAAAAAGCCAAACAACAATAATGACCAATTCTGCTGCAAGAAGTAACACAAGAAATACTAAAAATAAACTGAGAATAATAAGTTTTAAAACTGCACCAAATATTCTCGATATAACATTAAAAATAATAACCTTTACCTTTTCATCAAGCGGTAATCCTTTAAGTGAACTAACATCTCTCTTCCACGGGGAAAGAAGCGTAAAGAATGATATTTTGACAGAAAAAGCATCAGCCAAAATCAAAATATACGCCTTCATGTATTTTAAAAGACGAACAAATCCGGTTGTATACCAATACCGGTAGTAGTCAAAAATGAGAGTGTAGACCATTACTTAAAAACTATAGTTTACAAAGGCCCAATTAATCATCTTGTGTACATCACCAAATTGACGAGAATAGGACGGATGAGCTAATACTACAGCGATAACTTCATGTCCATCTTTGTTTTTTGCTTTTACCATAAGTGAAGCACCGGCTCCTCCTGCGTATCCAGGAAGATAGCCAGTTTTTCCTCCGGTAACATAGAGCTCGCTATCTAACAGTTTATTGGTATTCTTAAAACAATGCAAATTGCTTCTGTTCACAGGGGAGAAACAGTAATTTTTTGTTGTTGTCCCCTCGAGCATCGTTTTGTTTTTTAACACGTCTCTGCTCAAGAGCGCGTAGTCAATGGCAGACGTCTTATTCCCCGGCTCAAGCCCAGTCACACCATCAAAATGCATGGTTGAAAGTCCAAGAGAGTCAGCTTTATTATTCATTCTTTCGACAAAATCACTATGTGACAACCCGGTAGCTGATGCAAGCGCTTTTGCAGCATTATTCCCTGATGGCACCAATGTTCCAAAAAAGAGATCTCTGTTCCTCACCTTATCTCCAGGATTAATAGACATTCTTGCACCTTCAGCCATGTGTCCGGAAGAAATATATGTCTCTCCGTCTAAATTGATTCCACTCTCCAAAGCAATCTTTGCAGTCATCAGCTTTGTAAGACTTGCCATGGTTATAGGAACTGATCCATTCTTCTCGTAAAGCACCGTGCCCGAGCTTGCATCAATAACTGCTCCAGCATATGCTTCTATGCCAAGCGCTTGGCTTCCCTTTTTATACGGCTCACCACTCTGTGCCTGCGTATCTTTTAGTACAGCAATTGTGGTATAGGGGAAGTGAATCAAAGCACGCGCGTGTTTTTTGTTTGTATCAAACGTGGTGGGAATAGGTTTCCATTTATTATCATTCCGGTCGAAAAAGTATATCGACTTACCATATGAATCATTTCCGGCATAACTCAGTGCAACCATGATCGGCTTGTCGAGAACATGTGGCACGGACATAGCAATGTTGTAGGTATATACATCGCTTGCCTTTTCCAGTCCACTCGGGATCTCAGGCGTATCGTCACTAGATACTTGTTCTATTTTTACTGTCGATTCATTCCTAAAAACATTTGGTCGTATCCCCACAAAGACTGTATCTCCATAGCCTTTTACAGTATATCCACGAACAATAGTATCAGCATCAATAAACGTACGAACAGAACTATACTGTGCTTGTACTGTTACCCCTGGAAGAATAAGAAACGCAATACTTAAGAGAATGCCAAAAAGATGTTTTTTTGTTTTTTTCATTTACTTTTGTTTTAAGGGAGCTACAAAAACTAGTTTGCTTTTTTTGCTGAGTTTGCCTTGTTCTCTTTGTAGTAGTTAAGTGCCGCTTCAGGATCATTGTTTAATACATAGTCACTATCAACATCTATTTCTGAAATGGTAGTGTCATTGTATTTTGTTCCACTATACACCTCGTCGATAGTAAGTTTTAGGGAAGTGGTTTTTGCAGGATCAAACGTTAGAATATGCATACCATACTTGTCCTCAAGGTCTTTTGTTACCTTTGTGCCGTCTGAGAATTCTAGAGTCAGTTTTTTTACTCTGTTGTTTTCATTATAGATTTGCTCATCACGTCCATAGCCTGGGACAATACCTACATTTGATACTTCTTTCTCTGCTCCAAAATCAATGAGAACCCACTCGCCAATTCCCGCATCTCGCTCATCTTCTATCCATGCGGTTGAAAAGTCTTTGTCTGTTACTTTTTTTGCTGAGTAGTCAAAGTTATAAGCTGAGGTGTCAACAAGTGTGGTTGAGGCTGAGACAGAATACCCAGGTTCAGAAACGACAACTTCTTCTTTTACTTCTGGCTCCTTTTGCTCTTCTGCAGCTTCTTCACTTTCTTCCGACTCGTCAACTTTTTCTTCCTCATCTTGTTTTGCGTCATCTACCACTTCTTCTTCATCAGTGTCTTGCATCTCTTCGAGAACAACATCTTCTGCGGTATCCTCTTCAAACTCTGAACGTTTCTTTTGGGTACCAATAACGATAATGACTACTACGACAATAATAGCAATAATTGCAAACCAGATTCCATCGGTTGAACGTTTTGGCTTGTCTTCGTCATCGAAAGAATATGCAAATGGATCTTCCTCGGTATTATCTGTGCCGTCTGTATTTTCTTCCTTTTTTGAGTCTTTCTCCTTTTCTGTCGACTCTGAACTGATTTCCTCTTTTCCCTCTGACACTTCTTTGTTATCCTCTCCGCTTTCTGAATCATTCTTTGATTCTATCTCTTCCTTTTCATTCTCTTTGTCTGAAGCAGGATCTTTATGCGCTTCTTCTTTTTCATGAGTGTCATCTTCTTTTAATGACTCGTCTTGACCTTCCTCTTTTGACTCTACATTTGATTCATCTTTTGATGAGCTGTTTTGCGCGCCTTCTCCTGTAAGCCGCGTTCCACAGTTAGT
Source organism: Patescibacteria group bacterium (assembly GCA_018818205.1). GTDB lineage: Bacteria > Patescibacteriota > JABMPQ01 > JABMPQ01 > JAHIRA01 > JAHISJ01. The sequence continues at coordinate 184,115 of JAHISJ010000023.1, read as the reverse complement.
ACAAAAATCGGTATCGGATGACTGTTCGCTATTGCAATGAGGACATGTTGCCATATTCTTCGCTTAATCGTTATAAATAAATGGTATCATTTCATATTAGCGAAGTTCTTTCAGTAAAACAATGAAAGATTTGTGGACTACTCATAATTAACCACTTCCGTTTTTTGGATTACTGGAATAGTGTTTACATGCAAAACAATAGATTCTTCCAATTCTTTTGATAATGCGTGTGCAATATCCTGAATCTCACTGTCCGTTATTTCATCTTTACTATGCACTGTTACCTTGACCGTTAAGATGTCATTCCGCTCTGTGAGAACGACAGTATCAAGAGTAGTGTCCACTAATTTGCTCGTGACAACCTCTGTAATTACTCTTTCTTGTCGTGTATGTTTAATAATCTGATTCGTAAAGAGAATAAGTGGAATAATGACAATAATAAGTAGTACTGCAAACCATACAATGCTTGCTTTGTATGTTTTAAAGATCTGCTTAAACCCTTTTGTTTTTACGTGAGAAATGTAAAAGAGCACAGAAGCAGAAAAAGTTATAGCTATGAGACTTGCTAAAGAAAGAAGGAGTGCTTTACCAAAAGAATCTATATCACCTTTAGCAAGTGCAATCCCTACAGCTGCCAAAGGAGGAACAATGGCAGCGGCAATCACAACTCCCGCGAAGCTCGATGATATTTTTGGATGAGACACAATAAAAGCACCAAGAAAGCCTGAAGCAAGCCCAATCAGTAAATCAAAGAGTGTTGGTGTCGTTTGAGAAACAAATTCTTGGCTTTCTAAAATATGTGCAGGAGCAATAAGCCCTATGACAATTGCTATGCCTACAACAATCAGCAAACTTTTAAGCAAGGTAAAAAAAGATTTTGTTACAACTTTTGATTTTCCTTCAACAATTCCAATAGCAAATCCAAAGATTGGCCAAAACAGTGGTGCAATGAGCATGCCGCCAATGACCACTGCAGTGGAATCAATAAGCATGCCCAGGCTTATCACTATTACAGCAAATACTATGCGAATAATATAATCAAAGTCTGCCTTTGCATTGTCTAAAATAAGTTCCTTTGTCTTTGAGAAGTGTTTTTGATCTAAAAAGAACAGTCTTAAGAAGCCACTTTTTGGTTTCTTTGAAATATTTTTTGTGCCTGGACTCTGCATGCCTATTCCCTTGTATAAGTATCTATGTATTGAGCTTCACAATAATATGTTTTTTCACAGCCTCATTCACATCAAGTGCTGTACTTTCTGGTTACAAACCTAGCGTAGAAAAGACTAGTTTCATACATTATAAAACATGAACAGTAAGCAGAAAAAAGATTGTAATTAACCCAAAAGACATAAGACCTATAAGCCATGTACGATATCTTGGTTCCTTCTTTTTGAACTCCTCGAGTTTGGCATCCTTTGTTCCCCAAGCCAAATCTCGTTCACGATTGATCAGCATAAGGATCAAAATAATCGAAACTACAAGACATCCAAGCGATACAATAAAAAGTAAGTCTTCGAGGTAAAAACTACCAATTAATACTTTGTCTTTTTTTGTTTCAAGGCTTGCATAAATCGTCAGCGCGGCAATCATAACACCAGCGACAGTACCAAAAGTTCCATACTGCGCTATCATCATTTGTCGCCACTCGATTTTTCTTGATTCTTTCTGTATTTCTGAGTTCATATGTATATTTGTACCTAAAGTATACCATATGAACTTTGATAGAAAAAGGACTACCCTCCTTCAGATTTACAGAACTCCTTGAACGACTTAATAAGACTTTTTGTTATTGGTCCTACCTCACTGGCAACGATTCTATCATCAATCTCTACAATAGGCATAATGTTCATACTGGTACTCGTGACAAAAAATTCATCAAATTCATCTAGTTTCTCGTATGGTATTTTTTCTTCTTTCACTTCAATAGTTTCTTTTTTGGCACTATCTACTACTATTTTTCGGGTAACCCCCTCTAGTACATCGGTGAGCGGCGGGGTATAAAGAACGCTACCCTTTACTGCAAAAAAGTTTGACCTGGTCCCCTCTCGTATGTTTCCATCCGTATCTATAAGTAACGCTTCTATAGCATCATTTTTCTTTGCTTCTCTTAAAGCAATAAAGTTTAGAAGAAGATCCTTTGCTTTTGAGTCCGGTACGATTCTTTCCCCATGATACGTAATGACTTTTACACCTTTTTTATACCATTTTCTATCATAAAACGTTAGTCCAACGGGAAACATAAAAAGAGTGGGCTCTTCTTGCTCATCCCCTGCTCCAATTAACAAAAACCGAATGAGTGAATCCTTGAGTTTATTTTTATCAATCAGTAACTGTATCCATATTGCAATTTCTTTTTTTGTGAATGGATGTTCAAGATCAATAATACGTGCAGATTCCAAAAGCCTATCTACATGAAATTCAGGGAAAAAAGGTTTTCCTTGCACCACCTTTATTGAGTCATACACTGCAAAATCAAAGAAATTTGCCTTGGAATATAGTGGGATTGACGCTTCTTCTTTTTGGATGAGTTTACCGTTTTGAATAACGTACATCTGTATATAGTTATTATTTATATATGTATTGTGAGTTAAATCAACAATAAATGCAAAAATAAATTGATACTACGCCTCGATCTTTTTTTGTACATTCAGTTTGAGCAATCACTCTATTCATTCCAGACGTCTACGACATTCTGTATTTTTTTGTAGAAAAAAACAAGCACAATGCCTGTTTATCGACTTATTTTTTGAATAGAATAGCATGGTTCGGGACCAGGGAATCGAACCCCGATTACAAGAGCCAGAATCTTGCGTCCTACCGTTAGACGAGTCCCGAACAGTAGTGGTGATTATAATATCATATTCAAAATTATTTTCAATACAAACAAAAAAGCCCACAAGCAACGTGCTTATTGGGCTGTAATAATTTTCATAAAAAAATCTGTTTACCTACGAGAGTAAGTAAGGCTCCAAGGAAATGTTTTCCCCTGAAACGAAAGGATTTCAAATGTTTTCTGCAAGTGTTCTTGCTTTGACATACCAACTGAAATCCGTGGGTCAAATTCAACTTGACCTGTGGGAATGTGTTCCCAGGGACCCTCTTTGCAATATCCAACAATACACATAACCCTGTCAACAAAGACAAAAGTGAAGAATGACAGTGTATAGCCATTCTTTTCAAGATCGGGTCGCATAAGGTCATTTAACGAAGCTCCTTTGGGGTGAAGTTTAAGTGATGCACGATCTCTAGGGTGAATATGCGGATTCCACACAGAAACAAAAAATTCGTTATTAGCAATTTGCAAATAGCCACTATAATTAAGTGGATGTCCTTCAAGTCCGCACATGCGGTCATGAAAATCATCTCCACTCATAAGCTCAACAAGCTTTTCTAATTCTTCACTAATAGGGATAATGTCCGCATGGACAACAATAAGTTCTTCGGCATCACGCCATGTTTGCATCATTTCCTCCTGCAAACTAGAGAAAAAAGAGAACAAAAAACAGCCTTTGAGACTATCATTGTTCTATCTATAAGTCAATTCTAAATCTTCAAATACTTCCTTATCGCAATCATCGAACTCGCAATGCCAAGTGCTGCACCAAAAACAAGTTCGCCAATTACTATAAGAAACAAGTGATCCATAAAAAATGCATACACATCGACTTGGTGCTCTAGGAAAGTATTAATCGCCGGCGCCAAGTACTTAACAAGAATATAGAGAGTAACCGTACTAAATATTGTTGCAAAAAATCCGTACAAAACACCCTCAATAATATATGGTGCAGTAATAAAGGTATTACTTGCTCCTACCAGTCTCATGACACCAATCTCGTCCTTTTGAGTGTATATGGTTAGTCGGATAGTATTAAACATAACAAGCACTGAAATAATCGCAAACGTAATACTGACACCTATGCCAATTTTTTCAATTAACGCAATAGTTTGATTGAGTTTTTCAATAATTATCTGATTGTCTTCATAATTGAACTTCTCGATGATCCCCTCATACTGATCGTCTTTAAGTACTGAAGAAATTGCCGAGAAATCCTCTGGACTCCGTGCCTTAATAACGAGCGTTGGTTGCAGCGGATTTTCTTCAAGCTCAGAAAGTGACGCAATAATCAGTGGATTATCACTATGTTTACGCTGGAACTCCTCAAGCGCTTCTTTCTTGGTAACGTACCTTGTTTCTTTTACTTCAGGAATTGTGTCTAAATGTTCTCTTATTGGCTGTACTTGCTCATTGCTTACATCAGATTTAAAATAAACACTTACATCAATTTTTTGCTCAAGAGACCTCAGTGCTGAGTCGCCAATAAAATTTAAAATAATAAGCACTACGACAGAAAAAATAGTTAAGGCCATAATTCCTGTAGTTGCAAAAGAAATCCAAAAGTTTCGCCAGAAATTCTTTAGGCCCATTTTAAGCACACGAATTGCTGAAAGCCACAGCATTATATTACGTACCTTCCCTTTTTATGGTCTCTAATAATTGTGCCGTCTTCTAGAGTAACCACTCGTTTTTGTAGTCTATTAACAATCGATTTGTCGTGTGTTGCAATAAGTACCGTCGTTCCCATCTTATTAATTTTAAGAAGTATCTCCATAATTTCCCACGCGTAAATGGCGTCTAAGTCCCCTGTAAGCTCATCGGCTAATAACAGTTTTGGCTCGTGTACAAACGCTCGTGCGATAGCAACACGTTGCTGCTCACCACCGGAGAGTTCATTTGGGAACCGAGTTCCCTTCCCTGAAAGGCCTACAAGACTAAGCACTCCGGGCACTCGTTTATGAATTTCTTGTCTTGGAGTTCCAAGTACAATAAGCGCAAAAGCAATATTCTCTGCAACGGTTTTCTGTTGGAGTAGTTTAAAATCTTGGAATACAACACCGATTTCTCGCCTAAAGTAAGGAATTTTTCGTGACTTAATGTTACATAAATCCCAACCGTTTATCACGATTTCACCTGCAGTTGGCTTTTCTTCACCGATTAAAAGCTTAATGAGCGTTGTTTTTCCTGATCCGCTTCTGCCCACAATAGACACAAAGTCTTTTTCCATCACATCTAAACTCACATCGCAGAGTGCTGCGATGTCTTCTTCGTATACTTTAGAAATGTCTCTAAGCCTAATTATTGACTCTGGCATCTATTTTTTTGCTTCCAAGTTTGATTTAATAAATCCATCTATTCCACCATCCAGAACTGCTACTACGTTCTTTTCTTCATACTTAGTCCGATGATCCTTGACGAGTTTATAGGGATGCAACACGTAGGATCGTATCTGATTCCCAAAAGTGACATCCTTTGACTCTCCTTTTATCTGCTCTCTTCTTTTCTTCTCTTCTCTTCTCTTGTGTTCGAGTATGCGTGATTTCATGACATTCATGGCCGTTTGCTTGTTTTGGAGTTGCGAACGCTCGTTTTGACACGTCACTACGATGTTGGTTGGAATATGTGTAATCCGTACCGCAGAATCGGTTGTATTTACGCCTTGACCGCCATGACCCTGCGCTCTAAATGTGTCTATTCTAAGCTCATCATCAGTTACTTCTATCTCTTTAGTTTCTGCAATTTCTGGAATAACTTCCACTAGTGCAAAGGACGTTTGTCTGAGATGGTCCGCATTAAACGGAGACTGTCTAACAAGCCTGTGTACCCCGCCTTCAACCTTTAAATAGCCATACGCATAAAGCCCTTTCACACTCATAACCACTTTTTTAATACCTGCCTCTGACCCTACATTTCTCTCGATAATCTGAACTTTAAACCCCCTTTTTTCAAAAAACCTCAGATACATTCTCTCGAGCATTTCGGCAAAATCCTGAGCATCCACACCTCCTGTTCCTGCTTGTATAGAGAGCAATGCATCTCTATCATCATATGTGCCTTGCATGAGAGCTTGAATACGATTTTTTGAGAAACTTTTTTTGAGAACGGTATAGTGCTCTTCTATTTCACTTTGCAGTTCCTTTGCATCATCGGAACTTTCAAGCTCAACTAAATCATGTACTTCTCTTTGTAAGTTATCCCAAAACGCCACGATCTGCTTTAGCTCTTCTGCCTTTCTTAGTATTTCTTTTGCACTATTTGGATCATCCCAAAACGTCTCTTTGAATGATTTTTCGTCTAACGCCAAAATCTCCTCTTTCTTTTTACTGAGGTCAAAGATAGTGCGTTACAGTTTTGATATCTTGTTCTAACGCTGTAAGCTTTTCTTTCATAATATACACATGTTACTACAAGTAGTATAGCAAGAAAATGGAGATTTGTATACTTAGGACAAATGTCATTCCAGAATACGCTTCTTTGGTGGATATCCGAGATCTCGTGGCTCATCGTGTAAGCAAGGGATCCGGGATGACAGATCCATGAGCTTACATAGGTACCCGCGCATGCCCAGATACGTTTCCATTCCACTCAAGAATATCACTTAGCTCATAGAATCCACCGTCACGTTTATCATCTAGATACATCACAATAACTGAGCTCCCCTCCGCAGAATAAACCACACCAGTGCTTGTAAACCCTTCACCAAAGAACAGAATGTCACCCGGTTTATACGCATCATCAACCAGAAGTCCCGCATGCTCAAAAAAGACGTAAATATTTTGTATATTCGCAGTAAACCCTGGATCACTCGCATCTCCAATGTACCCGCTAGGATTATCTTCAAAATCTCTCACCATCTCATGTCTTAAGAAAATACCTGCATGTCCAAGGGCTCTATCAACGACATCCTTTTTATTAAAGTATCCAGCACGCTTAGTGATCTCATAATACTGTCCATTGGTGAAGTCATACCGAACACCTTTCATAAAAGGCAACGCAAACACCATGTCATCTTTGTTTAGATTTCCATTATTGTTTGCATCAGCGTCAAATAGATTATCAATACCATCTCCATCCATATCAAAATCAGTTCTATTTGCAATGCTATCCAAATCATCATCGTTGAGTGCTTGATTTCCGCCGATTCTATAGGTTTTTTGCGTATGAAGATACAGTCCACCTATACACAACAAACATAGTAATGCAGATAGAATGGCAAGAGGCAGTAAATATTTTTTCTTTGTTTTCTCTTTAAAAAGTGTGAGTAGAAGCACAAAAGCAAACCAAATAATGACAATCTCAATAGATATGCGAATAAATAGTGCATCTCTGGTAAAAAAGCTATCAGTAATAAAAGGAATAGATGGAATTCCAATGAGCTGTTTTGAAAGTGGATACAGCCACATGATTCCGCCATTCACTGAGTCAAGGACAAGATGGGTAAACGTACTTACCAAAAAAACCTTAGCAAACGCACTGATTTCCTCTTTTTTTGTCGCATACCCTATAAGCGTCATCAATAAAAAAAGTATCAAAAAGAAAAGCGGAGTATGGGTAATATAGTCATGATGTGAAAGTTTTGCACTTAAAAATTGCGTGTACAAAAAATCAAGGTCAACTGCGACTCCTATTAGGCCGCCTATCAAATAAAATACATACTTTTTCTTTTGTGAAAGCTTTTTCCCCCACCAACCTCGGGTAAGATAGGTGGTGATAAAACTTCCCGGCCCATGTGCCAGTATCATTGCTGTTTTTCTATACTCACTAAAATCTTTTGTATCTTTTCTGCTATTTTTGCATTTATTCCTGGAATTTTAAGAAGCCCTTTGGTTCCCATGGTATCAAATACATCACAAATATCGTAGCTCAGTGCATCAACAGTTTGAGCTGCTTTCCTATATCCCATCGCAAGCTGCCTCCCTCGTTTTTTATATGCACGACTGACTGATCTGTTATACAAATACTCGGAAACCCGTTTATTTGATTCAAAACTATCAGGAGTAATATATCTGGGCATATGAGTTGCAAGACCATATTTACTTGCATACCCATTTACCATGCTATACGTTTCTTCCATGTAAGAAATCTTAGGACTGATCTTGTCTCCGTAGAGATGGATGTAATTATCGAGCACGTCAGGAAAGTTTTTTCTTAGAATGTTATAAAAACGGTCTTTTTGCTCATGCTCTAACGTTAAGAAGCTTGCAACAATAAAACTTCCTCCAGCGTTTCGTGTTGCCCTACACACTGCCTCAATGTTTTCTTCATTATCAAAAATAAATGGAATAATTGGTAAAAGCATTGTCCCAGTGGTTATTCCTTTTGACGCGAAGATTTCCATCGCCCTGAGTCTCTTTTCTACGTTCATAGTATTACCTTCAAAAAATCCTATCTGGCGAAATCCAGAAAACAGAGACGAGGTAACCATGCTGAAAGCAACAGTGGCTGCGGTTTCTTTTTGAATGTGAGCGATTACATCAAGGTCTTGGAGTACAAACTCAGACTTCTCCTGAACAAACACAGGGAACTGATTAGACGCACAAACCTTCAAAAGCTCTCTAGAAAGTCTGTATTTTTTCTCGGCCGGTTGCCAGCTTCCAATATCTACTATGTCCTTTTCCTTATCTTTCAACTCCTTTGTAAGCACTTGAGGAGCATTTATAAGAATCTTAACTGGTTCAGGTTTTTTCTCCTCACTATCTTTTGACTTTAACCATTTCCATTCATAACAATAATTACAGGCAAGTTCACAACCTATATATGGCTTAGCAGCATATTTAGCCCACGTCCACCCGCCATCAATATGAGGATACTCCTCGAGTACCTGCTTTGTCGTACATTCGTGATAATTCATTACCTGTATTATACTTGCGAAACATAAAAAATCAACTGGTTTGAACAAGTCTTTTACTCAATACATTTTTTGTTTTTGTTTTACGTTACTTCTTCTTGAAATTCTTATGCATCTGGCTCATTACGATACCTTTTGACTTATAGTACTTTGACTTTAGCTTCTTGGATCCGTAAGGTCTCTCTGCTTTTGAGCTTAGTGGCTGAAATGCGACTTGAGCAATGGGCATCTTATATCTTAAAATTACCGGTAAGTTTCCAACGTTATGAAGTTCAAGAGTAATTTTAAGACAGTTGCCCGGATCAATAAATCCCGCAGTGGCGTGAACAATTACTCCAAGTCTTCCAAGAGAACTCTTCCCCTCGAGCCTCGCTACAGTCTCATCATCAACACCAACTGTTTCAAAGGTTAGACCAAGTGCAAACTCTCCCGGGTGAAGTACAAATGGCTCTCTACCTGAAATACTAATTTTCTTCATGAGTTCATCAACAGGTTCTGCGACATCAATATATGCATGCGAAGTATGCTTAAATATCATAAACTCACTATCAAGCCTTAAGTCAACCGACGCTGGCTGAATAGCTTCTTTCACTAAGGGATCAACCGTTATTCTCCCTGATTTTAAATACTTTTTTATGTCTCTATCTGAAAAAATCATACGCTAAAAGTTAGCTGCTTATGTAGTTTTTTTGCTGACACTAATAAACATGATGTAATAATAAGATACCGCAAATGCTGATCCAAGAATTGATACTGCAATATTGGCCAAAGGAATCCAGCCGACTGCTGCACCAAAGAACTGGAGAGCAAGCATAAGCAGCAAAAATCGTCCAAGGACTCCCCAAAAATTGTCTCGTACTATACTAAAGCTATCTGCCATAGAATTACGTATCGACATCTTTTTAAGAAGCATTGAGTAGTACGTAAACAAGAAGAACACGGCAAGAAGAAGTCCTGGGATGATGAAGAAAAGAAGTCCAACGGACACACATATTCCTTGAAGCACCGTCAATCCAAATAGTTCCCATTTTCTTAGAGAGACACGTTTATAATACTCTGATGCCTTTTTTAATTCTTTCTTTTTATGTACATCGTCTGCTGCAAGTACCATGGCTCCTTGGCCAAGTGCACCAACCATGAGGCTAACAGCGATAACAACTAGACCAAGCAGCACCGCAACAGTAATTCCAAGAATAAGAACAATGGTAAACAATGAAGAACTTACCTCTTTTGTGAGCTCTGCAAGAATTGGTACAAGGACTGCTGCAAAAACTACAATAAATATGCCAACAAAAATGACCGCAAACAGTACAGCCATCATTATAAGGCTGATAATAAAGAACGTGGCAAGGCCTTCTGTAAAGAGGCTAAATGCTTTTTTGTACAGTGTTGAAATTGAGTTCATCTTTTTGTGATGCTTAAAAACATATCCTATTTGATTATATTACTAACCATTATAGTCGTTTTATTAGAAAAAAGCTAACTCTTTTTGTAAATTCAGAAAGTAGTATAGAAAACTCAAAGATATGTACATTCTGCTCAAATATCCCAAAAATAAGCAGTAATAGTAGGGCTAACGCCGTTGCATCGCACAGGGTGCTCACCACCCTTTGCAACTTAAAAAGGCCCCTAGAGTTAGGGCCTTTCACGTACGAGTGAAGTTTTTTATACCGACATCGTTTTTTTCTACGGTGTGTCTTGTTTTGGTGTATATTAGCTTACACCAGTAGTATATACGATCTCGTAGAAATATGCAACTACTCTATTGCATCCCAGCCAGCCTCACGATATTTTTCTGCCTCAACCAAGGGATCTTCAGCTTGATAGATACCTCTTCCAACAATAATCACGTCACTTCCTGCTGCTACGACGTCTTGTGGCGTAGAATATTTTTGTCCTAAATCATCACCGCCGGCAGCAAGTTTTACTCCAGGTGTATAGATAACAAAATCTTCTCCGGCCAGTTCTCTAAGCTCAGTTAGCTCCGAAATCGTACTTGATCCAATAAATCCGTTAACAAAGGCTGGGGATTGTTTTGCCATCTCTATCGATTTTTTGGTGTAGTCGCCAGTTGCAAGCGTACCCTCCGGAGTCATCTGCGCAAGGAGAATAAGTCCCCGGGGATCACTTTGTTTTTCCGCGGATTCTTTGAGGCCCTGTATTATTCCAGGGCCTGGCACTGTATGAGCATTTACAATATCTGCCCAATCAGCAATGTGGTAAATACCCTTTTCATATTGTAACTGAACTGTGTTTCCAATGTCTGCAAACTTTCTATCTTCAAAGAGTAAAAAGTTATGCTTATCTGCAAGCATTCTCAGTTGTTTTGGAAATTCGGGAGTAAAGTCCTCAATAATATCGATGTGTAATTTAAGTATGCATATCTTAGGTCCAAGTTTTTCAGCAAGGTCTAAAACAACGTCTGCCTTTGTTTCATCGCACGCCAATGCAACGTTAGTGCCTTTTTCAATCATTATCTCAAAAAGTCGTTTACTCAATGGATTTTGTGTTGTTTCTAGTCTACTTTGATATCTCATTTGTTTATTGTTAGAAAAAGACTTATTTAAGATACGCCATATTCACTCAAGTATGACTCAATCGCTTCTTTTTCGCTATCACCAAGGTACACAGTACCATCAATCTCTTTTTGATATAAAATATCAAGCACCTCATGAATAGTAATAACAGAAATAACCGGCACCGAATATTTCTCAGTGAAATTCTGAATTGCACTTTGTCCCTCGGTATTGGTTTCCTTTCTATCCAAGGCAATCAGTAATCCCTTAAACGTAACATCAGCAATTTCTTTAAACGTGTCTACCATTTCAACCTTGGTATCGCCGGTTGTAAACACATCGTCAAGCATGACAATAGAATCGCCATCTTTGACTTCTGACCCCACAAGGAAACCCTTTTCTGCATGGTCTTTTTGCTCTTTTCTGTTAAATGAGTATTTTTTGTTTATCTTAAAATCTCTCGCGAGTGAAATTGCAGCGGTAACTGCCAAAGGCACTCCTTTATATGAGGGACCAAAAACAACATCAAAATCCTCACCAAAATTTTCTTTTATTGCACTTGCATAGAAGTATCCAAGTCGCGAAATACGTTCGCCATCGTCAAACCCACCAGTATTTAAAAAATAAGGCGATTTTCTTCCACTCTTTAGTGTAAATTCACCAAAGCTCAAAGCTCCTGTTGTAATAAGGAACTTTGCAAATTCTTTTTTATACTGTTCCATTATTTTCTTTTTATACTAGTTATTTTGAATATATTTACCTTGTGATACAACACCAACTGCCTTCCCCGAAAGCTCCCATCCATCAAACGGTGTGTTTCTACCCTTGCTTTTAAAAGTACTTTTATCTACCGTCCAATTTTTATTCTCATCAATAAGAGTAATATCTCCATCATTGCCTTCTTTTAGGCTACCTTTTTCTTTAAAACCTAAAATCTTTGCAGGATTAACACTCATAAGCTCAACCATGCGTGTGAGAGAAATAAATCGTTCTTTAACTAAATGTGTCAAAACCAAACCTACAGATGTCTCAAGACCCACAATACCATTCTCACAATGTTCAAATTCAACCATTTTATCTACCAGTAAGTGCGGCGCATGATCAGAGGTAATCGCATCGATAATTCCATTTCTTAAATAAGTCTTGAGTGCTGAAACTTCTGTTTTCTCTCTCAGTGGCGGGTTCATCTTATAATTTGCGTCGTAATCAACCAAATATGATTCATCGAGCGTAAAGAAATGCGGGCACGTATCACACGTCACATTGACTCCTTTTTTTCTTCCTTCATACACAAGCTGCACTGCTCGTTTTGTGTTTATGTGTGAACAATGAAGCGTAGCTCCTGTAATTGCCGCAATCATAATATTTCGTGAAATGGCTATTTCTTCAGATGCAGCAGGTTTTCCTGGAAGCCCAAGCTTTGTAGACATAACTCCCTCATTCATTGCCCACGCTTCCTTAAAGCTCATATCCTCGCTGTGCGAGATTATTGGAAGATCAAGCATGGCTGCATACTCCATGGCATCTCTCATGAGTGATGCATTTTTAACATCAAAGCCATCATCACTAATGCCTACAATACCTGCTTTTTTTAGATCATCCATTTCAGAAATTGCTTCACCGCTTAAACCCTGAGTGATTGATCCAACGACTCGTACATCCACTACTGCTTCTCTTGCGGCTTTTGCGGCTACAAACTCAGGAACCGTTTGATTATCAGAAACGGGTGACGTATTAGGCATACCTACTATCGTAGTAAATCCCCCTGCAGCTGCGGCCTCTGAACACGTTTTTATTGTCTCCTTGTCTTCACGACCAGGTTCACGTAGATGTACATGTAAATCAATAAAACCCGGCGTTACAATCAACCCACGCGCATCAACAACTTGCGCTTTTTTTTCATTAATCCTTTTTCGTAATTTTTGCACCTTGCCATTTCTGATCAATACATCAAGTTGCTCGTCTATACCTTGCTCGGGATCAATAACGCGTCCGCGTTTTATTAGTATGTCTGCCATAAAGCTTTCTAAACTTATGAAATAAGAAGTGATAACACCGCGAGTCGAATAAATAATCCATTTTCAACCTGCGTACTTACTCTAGACATTAGTCCATCTAACACTTCACTTCTAATGCCTATTTCTCTATTTACCGGGCCTGCATCCATGACAATGGCATTCTTTTTTGCCAAGGCAAATCGTGCTTCATTAATACAGTACATATGTGCATATTCTCTCAGGCTTGGAATATGAGATCCGGAACCACGCTCTTTTTGAACACGAATATTGTACAATACGTCACTATCTTTAAAAGCGTGCTCAGCATTTGTATCAACGGTAACGTTAAACGCTTCTTCAACATTTTCTGGCATAAGTGTCTGTGGGCCGGTAAGGACTACTGTTGCTTTGTAGCGCTCAAGCAGTCTCATTAATGACCCTGCAACACGGCTGTGCTTAATATCGCCTACAATCGTTACTTTTTTATTTTTTAGATCACCAAACTCGTTTTGCATAGTATACACATCAATAAGCGTTTGCGTTGGATGTTGATGAAACCCATCTCCTGCGGAAATAACGGGGGCCTCTATCCATTTTGTAAGCAGAAGTGGTGTACCTGCCTTAGCATGACGGAGAATTATTAAATCAGCCTGCAAAGAATTAAGCGTTTTTGCAGTATCAATAAGTGTCTCCCCTTTTGTTTTTATTACGGCGCTTGCCCCGGTCACATTAATCGTATCGGCACCTAGATGCTTTCCCGCAAGTTCAAAACTCGTTCTTGTCCTTGTGCTTGACTCAAAGAAAAAATTAATAATTGACCGACCCTTCAACTGAGTTATTTTTTTATCTTTTCCCCGTCTAAAATGCTCTCTAAAAAAATCTGCAACTGCAAAGATCTTTTTAATATCTGCCTTGTCTAATGCATCTATATCAATAATATTTTTAACAGAAAGCTTGTTTTCTTTAACAATTTCCTTTACTTTTTGATCGAGTGTTTTTTCCATGCTTAAATATTAGCGTTTTTCATCCAAGTATTCAGACCATGATTTTATGGCTAAATCTTTCATACCTTTTCTTTCAATCGATTTAACCAGAAGCTTTGCCACCTGTCTATTGGATATAATGGGTATATTGTAATCAGCAGCCTTGCGTCGTATTTTGAATCCATCGGTTGTTTCCTTTTTGTTGTACTTGGTTGGAATATTAATAATGAGATCAAGCTTATCTTTGGTCAAGTATTCAGATACGTTTGGCTTTTTTGTTGAAGAAATTTTGTATACCTTCTTGCATGGAATTTCATATTTTTTAAGAAAGTCAGCCGTATGTTCTGTAGCAATAAGGTTGAAGCCCTTCTTGGCAAGTGACGTCATTGCCCCAAGCAAGTTCATTTTATTTGACTCATGTCCAATACTGACTAAAATATTCTTTTTTGGAAGCTCAAATCCTGTCGAGAGAATGCTCTTCAAAAAGGCTTCAAATAGATCGTTTCCAAAGCAGGCAACTTCACCTGTTGATGCCATCTCAACATAGAGAACCGGATCGGCTCCTTTTAGTTTTGAGAATGAAAACTGTGGTGCCTTAACTACAACATAATCAAGATCAAGCGTATTATAGTTATTACCGACATCTTCCCCAAGCATTCCCAGTACCGCTTTTTCTACAAAATTATACCCCGTTGCTTTTGACACAAAGGGGAAGCTTCTTGAGGCGCGCAGGTTACACTCGATAACCTTAATATCATTATTTTTTGCTAAAAATTGAATATTGAAGGGACCGGTGATATTAAGTGCATTAATAATCTCTCTGGTCGTATTTTTTGCTCTTCTGACGGTCTCGAGATACGTCTTTTGTGGCGGAAGAACAACAGTTGCATCGCCTGAATGAACGCCAGCGTTTTCAACATGTTCAGAAATGGCATAAATCTTAAGTTCACCATTCTTTGCAACACCATCTATCTCAATCTCGCGCGCGTTCTTAATAAATTTTGAAATAACCACCGGGTGTTCTTTTGAAACAATTGCTGCTTGTTCCAGGACCTCAGTTAATGCAGTATCATCATATGCCACGTTCATTGCAGCTCCGGAGAGAACGTAGGAGGGACGGACCAGCACCGGGTACCCAACGTCTTTTGCAAACCTTTTTGCACTTTCTAGAGTTGATAGCTCACTCCATAATGGTTGGTCAATACCGAGAGTATCAAGAAGCTTAGAAAATTTATGTCTATCCTCCGCGCGATCAATGTCTTTTGGATGAGTCCCAAGGACTGGAACATTATGCTTATATAAATCCATAGCGAGATCATTTGGAATCTGACCTCCAAATGAAACAATGACTCCTTTTGTATCACTTTCAAACTCAATAATATCCAAGACTCGCTCAAGAGTCAGTTCTTCAAAATACAATCTATCAGAAACGTCATAATCAGTGGAAACTGTCTCTGGATTACAGTTAACCACAATAGAATTATATCCTTTCTCCTTTGAGGTTTTTACTGCATTAACCGCGCACCAATCAAACTCAACGCTTGACCCAATTCTGTATGGCCCACTGCCCAGAGTAATAATTGATTTCTTTTGTTTAACAACGTCGCTTGCTGTTCCATTATACGTAAAATAAAGATAGTTGGTTTTTGCCGGGTACTCTGCTGCAAGTGTATCTATTTGCTTAATAAAAGGAATAATACTATTTTTCTTTCTGTAAGCTCGCACTTTGTCATGATCTACTCCAAGTAGCCTTGCAATCTGCACATCCGAATAGCCAAGCCTCTTTGCCCGTGAGACAGCGGCTTTTTTAAGCCCCTGCTTTTTAAGCTGCCTTTCAGCATCGACAATGTTTTTACATTTATATAAAAACCATTTATCAATAAGCGATTTCCTATACACTTCCTCTATATTTGCTCCATCTTCAAGTACACGCGCAATTGCAAAGACACGTCTCTCGGTTGGATGTATGATATGTTCCCATGGATCAGAAATAGTAAGCTCGTTTAGCACAAGACCCTCTACACCAATATTTAACATTCTTAAAGCCTTCTGAAGAGCCTCCTCAAACGTTCTACCTATTGCCATAATCTCACCGACACTCTTCATCTCTGATCCGAGTCTTTGATCGCTTGATTTAAACTTTTTTAGATCCCACCTGGGCACCTTTACTACAATATAATCAAGCGCCGGCTCAAAACAAGCGGTGGTAACTTTTGTAATTGCGTTTTGGAGCTCAGTAAGTGAATATCCCAGCGAAAGCTTCGCGGCAATAAAGGCAAGGGGGTAGCCTGTAGCCTTAGACGCAAGTGCTGAGGATCTAGACAGTCTCGCATTTACCTCAATAACACGATATTCACCATTTTTAGGATTAAACGCATACTGAATATTACATTCACCAACAATATTTAAGTGACGAATCGTTTTTATTGCTATCTCTCGCAAGAAATGATATTCACGATTATTTAACGTTTGAGATGGTGCTACGACAATACTTTCACCTGTATGGATCCCCATTGGGTCAAAATTTTCCATATTACAAACAGTAATACAATTGTCATATGAATCGCGAACAACTTCATATTCAATTTCCTTCCAGCCCTTGAGAAACTCATCAATGATGACCTGAGACGAATTTGCAAGTGCAACTTCCAAAGCCTCCGTGAGCTCTTTTTGTGTAGCACAAATACGTGAACCCTGCCCACCTAGAGAGTATGCAGAACGAATCAACACCGGAAGGCCGATTTCTCTAGCAGCAGCGAGTCCTGCTCTCTTTGAGGTTACCGCTTTACTCCGTGGAGTCCTGACATTTATTTCGCTCAGACGTTTTTTAAACCGGTCCCTATCTTCTGTATCAAGGATGACATGAGGATGCGTGCCAAGCACAGAAACACTCTGTTTTGTTAAAAATCCACATTGATAAAGCTCAAGGCCAACATTAAGTCCTGTTTGTCCACCAAATGAAAGTAAAATACCATCTATCTTCTCTTTTACAATAATCTTTTTTACAAACTCGGGTGTAACCGGAAGAAAGTACACCTCGTCAGCCATATCTTCACTTGTTTGAATTGTCGCGATATTTGGATTAATGAGAACGGTTCTGATTCCCTCCTCTTGAAGAGCTTTTATTGCTTGCGATCCAGAATAATCAAATTCACCTGCTTGTCCAATCTTAAGCCCACCTGATCCTAAGATAAGTACATTTTTTGGCCGTTTTCTTGTTTTTCTTACCGTTTTTATACTCATTATTGCATTAAATCACTCTATAATTTTTTAACAAACTCATCAAAAAGCCACTCTGTATCTACCGGTCCAGGATATGCTTCAGGATGAAATTGCACTGTCGAAAATGGCTTTTTTTTATGCTTTATCCCTTCTACTGTATTGTCATTCGCATTTCTAAACCACACATCGTAGTCTTTTGGAATAGTATTTTCTTTAATGGAATATCCGTGATTTTGAGTTGTAATATAACATCGCTTTGTCCCCTCAATAATACATGGTTGATTTTGAGATCGATGACCATATTTCATCTTATAAATCGTTCCTCCTGCAGCAAGTGATAGAATTTGATTACCAAGACAAATACCAAACAGCGGCTTATTGCGCTTCATATACGCACGAACATTTTTTATAAGCGGTTTTAGAAGCCGAGCATCACCAGGACCGTTTCCAAGAAGCACGCCCGCGCATCTCTCATTTGAGAAATCATAATCCCATGGCACACGCTTAACTTTTATGCCACGCTTAATCAAACTAATAATAGAATTATTTTTCATGCCAGTATCAACAACAATCACCTTTTTCCGTCCCGAGCCATATTCTTTTGGCGCACCAATTGACACTTGAGTAACGAGATTTTTTTTATTTGGATCAATAAATCGAGTCTTTTTGCCGCACTCCATTTTTCCAAGCATAGCACCTTTTTCTCGTATTTTTTTGGTAAGTTCCCGTGTATCAACAGCATACATTGCAGGAATATTTTGTTCAATAAGCCACTTTGACAATGACTTTTCTGCAGCAAAATGAAAGTATTGCTTTGAGTAATTGGCAATAACGAGTCCGGAAACTTGTACCTTATCTGATTCAAATACTGTTGAGATTCCTTGCTCAAAAACATTTTTTGGCACGCCGTAGTTTCCAATAAGCGGATACGTTAAAACTAAAATCTGACCCTTGTATGAGGGGTCAGTGAGCGCTTCCGGGTAGCCAACCATTCCAGTATTAAATACCACTTCTCCTGAAACTGAAGTAAATTTCCCAAATGAAATACCTTCGACTTTGGAGCCATCTTCTAGAGTTAAGGATACTTTTTTGTTCATTCGTTCTTTAGCAGTTATAACTGGTTTTAAAAAAAACCTTATTGAGCAAGGAATTGTGTTTTTTGTCTCTCAAAGAATTCGTCATGTACAGTGTATATACTAACACTATATCATGAACTTTGCAACGAATCTAAAATGAGTTTTTTTGATATATTCTTCCATTTTCCCAGGGGAATACCTTTTAATTTGAGTTTACCGATTCGAACCCTTTTAAGTTCTAAAACTGGATACCTTATCCCTTTAAACATTCTTCTTATCTGTCTCTTTGCACCCTCATGGATTACCAGGTTCACTTTTGTTTTTTCACTCTGTGTATGCACTGCGACTACCTTTGCGGGCGCAGTGATTTTATCCCCAATATCTACTCCAGCCTCTAGAAGATGTAATTCTTTTTTACTCGGATTACCTGCGATAATAACTTCATATTCCTTTTCATGATTGTACCTGGGATGAGTAATTTTTTCCGTGAGATTGCCATCGTTTGTGAATAAGAGTAACCCTTCAGTGTCTTTATCAAGTCTACCGATAGAATGGACTCGACTTCGAATATCTTCAGGAAGTAACTCATACACTGTTTTTTGAGCATGAGGATCTGCCTTGGTTGATGTATAGCCCTTTGGTTTGTTTAGTGCTATGTATATGAGCTCATCCTTTATGGTTAATTGCTTCCCCTCACACTCTACTTGATCTGTGTTGGGGTTTATTTTTTCCCCTATTTGAGCAATAGTACCATTTACCTTCACTTTCTTTTCACGTATTAATACCTCCGCTTTTCTGCGTGAACAAAAACCGGCTCGCGACATAAACTTCTGAAGTCTCTCTTCCATACTACCTGTTTACTGATGAAATTATATGTGACTTACTGTCCTCTTCTTTTTCTTCCAAATACTGTTCAAAGGTTGTCTTTTTACTTAACGCCTGATACTCCGGTAACTCTTTTACTCCTGTTATTCCGCAGTGCTTAAGAAAATCAGTGGTCACCTCGTACATACTTGCCCGTCCATCAAGCGGATTTTGCTTTGTTTTGACAAGGCCTCTCATAGATAAATTTCTGAGCGTATAGACTGAGTTAAGACCTCTAATAAGCTCAACTTCTGCACGAGTTATTGGCCCTCTATATACCACAATAGCAAGGGTTTCGAGTGCAGCACTAGAGAGTTTTTCTTCAAATTCAAATTTCTTGAGCTTAGAAACTGTCTTTGAAGATATGGGGCTGGTAACCATTTCTACGGTATTTCTTGTTACAATCAGTGCAATTCCTCGGTTATCTTGCGCATATTCATGAGCAAGCGTTGCTACTTCTCTTGTTATCACCGACTCTTTTTCTCCAAGTAATCTAAAAAGGGCTGCATATGAAAGTGGTTTTCCTGCTGCAAAGAGTAAACTTTCTATACCCCGTTTAACATTTTCTTTTTGATCCTGTTTTTTTACATTACTCATATTGTTTTACCATGATTGTGTCAAAAAGTGTGTTTTGCTTAACCACTACACTTCTTTGTTTAATAAGCTCCAGCAACGCAAGAAATGTCACTACCACCTCTGTCCTGTCTGAAGAAGTTTTAAGCATTTCATCAAAATTACATTCACTCTTTTTTGCTAGAAACTGCTCAATGCTCGTAATTTTTTCAGCAATTGAAACAGTCTCTTGAATGGACTGCTCCTCACGTTTTGTCTGACTTTCAAAAAGAGAAAAAAGTTGATGTATAGAATATAAGAGAGATTTTTTTGTAAGGTTCTTTCCCGGCATAAAGAATTGCTGCATATCTTTCACCGGTTCCCTAGAGATAAGAACCGTTTTTCTGTTAAGCAACACACCAATATGCTCTGCTGCTCTCTTGAACTTTTTATACTCTTTAAGTCTAAACGCAAGTTCATCAGTACTTAATTCTTCTTCAGTACTTTCTTCTACTTGAGGAAGTAGAATTTTCGACTTAATGTAGAGTAACTTTGCTGCAATTACCAGAAAATCTGCAAGATGCACCGGATTAATATCTGCATCTTCCTTAATGTAGCCTAAAAACTGATCAGTAACGTGTGCTAATGATACATCGGTGATCTCAAGTTTTTCTTTTTCAATAAGCTCTAAGAGAAGGTCAAGGGGACCTTCGAACTTTCTTGTTTTAACATGATACTTCATTATATCAGCAATAGATTACTCACACTGCTTTTTATCTACTCCTTTGATTCCAATGCACCTTTCTTGTTTCTTTTTGAAATACGTACTTTTTGCCAAATCATGATAACAGCCATCACTAGGATAAGCACTCCTAGTGTAATTGCAGCAGCAGTCAAGTTATAGAAGGTGTCTTTAGTCAGTTCGTCATCTTGAATAATGAGGTACCCGACAAGAATTGTTTCTCCAACAAAAATTGCTACAAAACCGACCCATTGCATAATCCATCCTGCAATATGTGTTCCTCTCTTTTTACCAATATGAAGCAAAGCACCAATGATATAAAGGAGACCACAAGGAGAAAAAAGAGTAGCCAGTATTGTGACAACTACAGCCAAGCTAATTCCAAGAAACATCTCACCTTGAGTAGCACCGCCAATCGGTTCTTTCTCTTTTGCATCACGCAAATAAAGATCATCAGTCATCTCTGTTACCGGCATATTCCTGTAAAGCTTAGTCAAATACATTTTATCTTCTGTCTCAAGCCATGGTTCACCGTCTACATATGCAAAATCTTTAATGACATCTGAACCAACATAATTTGCGTAGGATGTAGAAAATCCCGGAATAGATTTTTTACCTTCAGCAAAAACATAGAGAGAGATAGGAACATACTGCGCTTCGTCGTATTGATAATAGTAAGGGTCGATTGAAAGACTGGTCGATGCCTTGTCACCATCATCATACTCTTCCTCTAAAGCAGAGAGTGGCTCACCTGTTCCCCGCTTTTCGAGTTCACCTTTGTCAGGTTTATACTGAATTGAAGAAATCTTTAGAGGGTAAACAAGCTTGTCCGTTTCAAAGGTAAGTTTGAGCGGAGTAGAGTGCCCCGTTTTTATACTCTCTGTAGCGCTAGTGTCTAAGAGATCGGTATTTATTTTTGCAGCTGCAAAATACCAGTCTTTATCTAAATAATAATCAAATATGTATGCTTCTTTTTCTGGAAAAACGTACCCATTATCATTAAGCCACTTTGCGAGATCCTTTGAATTTCGTGCTTCAAGCACCACCGTATCGTAAATATCTACCTTCTTTGATTCAACAACCGTTACTGTGTCAGATTCTGACTTAAACGCGAGAGGCTCTTCAATGCCTCCAAGACCATAATCATATCCTGAATAACCGGTATATTCATCCAATGCTGTGAATAATTCATCTGATGAACGATCTATCTCAGGCTTGGACGGCGTCGGGACAATCCATACAAATTCATCTGCATCACCCTCAAACTCAACAGAAAGAATCAGTTCTTCAGTACCATTTTTATGAGTAATAACTGCTTCCTGCCCAGACTCCTGAACATATTTTGATGGAGGTGGAATAAACGCACCATCTGCAAGTGCTCCGAAAGGAATACACAGCATTACAAAAAGCAATGCCGTAATGCTATATTTTAGTTTTGTCATATATTATTTTTTAACAATTTTTTTAATATGTAACTCTTTTAACTCAGTAGTATCAATATCTGATGGGGCTCCAAGTACCAGGTCTTCTGCTTTTTGATTTTTTGGAAACGCCATTACTTCTCGAATATTTTTTTCGCCAAGCAAAAGCATGAGTAAACGCTCTACTCCTGGCGCTATTCCCCCGTGTGGCGGTACTCCATACTCAAATGCTTTTGCAATATGTCCAAATCGATTCCAAAATTCTGCTTTTGAATACCCCGCAACGGCAAACGCTTCTTCCAAGAGCTTTGGATCGCTATTTCTAATAGCACCGCTTGAAAGCTCTGTTCCATTACACACTATATCATACTGCTTAGCTATTATGGAAAGTGGATCATCGTTTTTAAGTGCGTCTCCTCCTCCTTGAGGCATAGAGAAAGGATTGTGACCAAAATCTATTTTACCGGTTTCTTTGTCTTTTTCGTAGAGTGGAAAATCTATTACCCACGCATATGCAAGAACATTATTATCTAAAAGCCCTTCTTTTTTTGCGAGTAACTCCCTAAGTGAACCGAGCACATGATTTACAACATCTCTATCATCAGCAACAAAACAAATAAAATCGCCATCATTTGCCTCAAACGACTTAATAATTTCTTTCTGAAGTGGTTCATCAAAAAACTTTGCTATTTGGGATTCAAAAGCTCCCGCTGCAATTTTTATCCATGCAAGACCCTTTGCACCAAACCCCTGTGCAGCTTCAGTAAGTTCATCAATCTCTTTTCGTGAATATTTAGCACCACCTTCAACCTTAATACCTTTTATACATGAACTACTAGCAAAAACATTAAACGATGATTTTTTGCCAATTTCTGTTACTTGAACGAGCTTCAAATCATATCTAATATCAGGTTTATCCGTGCCATATGTTTCTATAGCCTCCGTGTACGTAATTCGGGGAAACGGTTTTTGCATAACTGTCTTCTTTGCCACCTTTTCCGTAAGTTCAATAAGTAAAGGTTCGAGGATACTGAATATATCTTCTTGCTCAACAAACGACATTTCTAAATCAAGCTGATAAAACTCGGGACTTCTGTCGGCACGAGTATCCTCATCCCTGAAACACGGCGCAATCTGAAAATACTTATCTAGCCCCGCGACCATTAGAAGTTGCTTGTACATCTGCGGCGCTTGAGGGAGTGCATAAAACTTTCCCGCGTGAATACGTGATGGGACCAAATAATCCCGCGCGCCTTCCGGTGAAGACGATGTCAGAAGCGGCGTTTCAATTTCTACAAAATCCCTTTTAGACAAATACGTTCTAATGTACGTCAAAACTTCATTTCTAAACATTAGATTTCTTTGCATTTTCTCTCTTCTGAGATCGAGGTAACGATATGTAAGTCTCAGTTCTTCATCGACATCGTCTGCCTTTTCTAACTCAAAAGGGAGTGTTTTTGATGGTGATAATAGTGTAATATTTTGAACGCCTATTTCTATTTCACCGGTTTTAAGCTTTGAGTTGACCATATCTTTTGGTCTCTTGTCTACCGTTCCTTCTATACATACAACCGACTCGGTTTTTACTTTGTCTGCGATGTCAAAAGAATCCTTGTTTTCCGGATGAAACGTTGTTTGTGTAATCCCATATCTGTCCCTCAGATCAAGAAAAATAAGACCGCCATGGTCTCGTCTTGTTTTTACAAATCCACAAAGCCGCACCTGCTCTCCCGCATGTGTACCCCGGAGCTCACCGCATGTATGTGACCTCAACATAGATAGGTTCTTTTATTTTCGTGAATAGCGTTCCCAAAAGACCAGAAGAGGGCTCGCAACAAATATTGACGAATAGGTTCCGGCCAAAACACCGATAATAAGTGCAAGCACAAACCATTGAATCGATGCACCACCAAATAAGTATAGCGCAGCAAGAACAAGAAGTGTCGTTGATGAAGTGTTTATTGAGCGTACTAATGTTTGCAAAATGCTTTCATTAACCACTTCAGTAATATTTTTTGAGCCTTCTGACTTAATAAGATTAAAGCGTACTCGGTCAAAAACAACGATAGTATCATGAACTGAGAACCCAAGTACTGTAAGAAGCGCTGTTACAAAAAGTGCATCCACCTCAACACCCATAAATATACCAAGGAGAACAAAAACACCAACAATTACTGCAATATCATGAATGAGTGCGGCAATTGCTGTTACACCAAACTTCCATGGGGAGATATGCGATGATACTTTTCTAAATGCATACGCTAAATAAAGGACAATACAAATAAGTACAAGCGAAATTGCAAGGTATGCTTTACTTTTAAGCTCTTTTCCCACAACAGGACCAATAGTTTCAAATCGCTCTTCTACTACTTCTCCAAACGAATCATTAAATATCGAAAGTATTTCTTGATGTTTTTCTTCATTAATATCATCCATCTTAACAATAACGCCAGTATCGCCTGCCGTCTTTACTTGAACTGTCTCAACGCCAAGAGATTGTATCTTATCTGAAATTATCTTAGCTTCCGGTCTTTCCTGAATAAAACGGATCTCGAGCAAGCTTCCACCCGTAAAGTCAATACCAAGCTTAAGTCCAAAAAATGCAAAAAGAAGAATTCCCACAACAACGACTGCTGCCGCCAGACCTACAAAAATTGTTGACCGCTGCGCGATTTTCATACGAATTATTTATACAACCATAAATACTTAGAAAGAAACGACCGTGCAAGAATTCTAAGGAATGTTCGCGTAATAGTGATTGCACTAAACATACTTACCAAAATACCAATAGCAAGCGTTATTGCAAACCCTCTAATGATACTTGTTCCAAACCAGGCTAAAATCAGACAGGTAATCAAACTAGAAATATTTGAATCTCTAATAGAGGTCCATGCATGCTTAAATCCTTCCTCTACTGAGCCCCCAAGATTTTTTCCTTTTCTAAGCTCTTCTCTCATTCTCTCAAAAATGAGTACATTTGCATCAACTGCCATACCAATGGAGAGTATAAATCCTGCAATGCCTGCAAGCGTAAGTGTAATTGGAATGAGCTTAAAGAGCGCAAGAACAATCATTGTATATATAGCAAGAGAAATAACTGCTAAAACACCGGGAAGTCTGTAATATACGATCATAAAGAATGCAACCAATACTAGTCCGATAACACCTGCAATAAAACTTCGTTCAATAGAAATTTTACCAAGTGTTGGCCCAATAGTTGTTTGAGAAACAAGTGAAATAGGTACCGGAAGAGCACCGGCATTTAATCTCTGAGCTAAAAGCTTTGCTTCCTCTACAGTAAAGCTTCCGGAAATAATAGCGACTCCATCACTAATTTTTTCATTAACACGAGGCGCGCTAATAACTTGTCCATCAAGAAAAATGCCAACCGGCTTCCCAACATTTCTATCAGTAACTTCGGCAAAAAGCTTCTTACCATCATTATTGAATGTCAACGCAACGACGGGTTGATTGGTTTGTGGATCAAACTGTAGCTCTGCTTTTTTTAGATGCTGTCCGGAAAGCGCTGTTAGTTTAAATGAATCGTCATACGCCTGAGCCTGAGAGTTCTGCATCTCGAGCTGTTGCTTTAACGCCTCAATGTCAAGCTCCTGGCCTTCTGGAAGTTGACTCTTTAGTGCTTCAAGATCAATGTCATCAAGGTTTAACTCTGTACTTTCACCCTCTGGAGACTCAGTATTTGCAGGTTCCTCTGAGATTAATTCTGGTGTAGGCTCTTCAGTTGCAGCGGCAAGGACAAGCTTCTTTTTATCTTCTGTGCCTTCCACTGATGTCTCATTTGGGACCTCTCCAGAAACCTCTTCATTTGGCTTTTCCGACTCTTCTCCCGTTTGTTCTGCAGGAACATCGCCTACTGGCATCATACCTGCTTCAGCTGCGGCATCATCTATTTCTCTAAAATCAAGCGAGGGGGTTTGTCCAATAAGATTAATCGCTTCATTGACGTCGGTAACACCGGCAAGCTCAACAATAACTCTGTAATGACCACTTACCTTATTAGTTTGTACAATGGGTTCACTTAACCCTAAGGAGTTTACCCGTCTTTCAATAACATCACGTACTCCTGCCATTGCACTGTCGTATTCTTCTGGAGGAATATTTTCAAGGTCTGCCTCATATACTAAATGCGCGCCTCCCTGGAGATCAAGTCCTAAACGTACTTTAAGTTCTTTTTGCAACTCAAAATCGCCCCATTTGATATTAATATCGGGGCTTTTGGGGTAGTCAACGTATCCTACGACAACCACCAATACAACAAGCGCAAAAAATGTCAGCCAAATCTTTTTTCGTATTGTCATTTTCTACTTTACTGTCTTACAAAAACTTTATCTCCAACGTCTGCCCAATTAAAGAGCCACGCAGCTTCATGCAAAGGAAGGTTCACACAGCCATGACTCATAGGATGTCCAAAGTTGTTATGCCAAAATGCCCCATGCAGTGCATATGGTCCAGTAAAATACATAGTATGTGGCACATTTGGTATGTCGTAGTTATCTGGATGATTTGGTCCGTACTCGTGCTTCATTCTTGTTGATCTCAGTTTTGATCGTACTGCAAAATCACCGATAGGTGTTGAATACCGTGCAATTCCACTGGAAATAGGTATTTCCCTGACTTTTCTACCGCCTTTATACGCATAGAGACGTTGCTTTGAAATATCTATCTCAATATATTTATAGACACCTTTTCTTCCTTCCCAAATTCTCCTTCCCGGCATAGTAATGACTTCACCGTTGCTCGATTTATCTACATTGCCATATGCAACATTAACACCGCCTCTAAAGTCATCCTTATAAGGAGAAAGCTGATATCCTATTTTCTTTCCATGCGCTTCAAAAACACCTACTTGTGGACCGTTTCCATTTGTTCCAACAATAATTTCATCTTCACCATCCTCATCTAAATCACCACCGGTAATGTTTGCCCCTTCTTTATGACCGTGATCAAAAGCAATAAAGTCACCAACAACTCTTTTGCTTTTATCTGTTTTATACACTTTAACTTGTGCTTGCCCAAAGGTTGATCTTGACACCACCACTTCACTTTCTTTCCCCTTATCTACATTAGCACACGCTACGTCAACTCCACCTTTAAAACTCTTTTCAAAAGGAAAGATATCAAAACCAACATACTTACCACTGCCATCAAACGCACGGACATGTGACGTTGAACCCATTCCCGAACCGGTGATAATTTCTGCTTTTCCATTTCCGTTTATATCACACGCCGCCACATGTGCACCTCCCTTAAAATTCCGGTCGTATGCAACAAACTCTGCTTTTACTGTTTTATTCTTATCAAACTCATACACTTTTACCCATGCCTGTCCGTCAGTAAACTGACTAACAATCATCTCATCTACTTTGTCACCGTCGGTATCACCCATTGCCACATCAACACCTCCTCTAAAATTTGGATGGAATGGAAAGAAGCTAAAACCAGTGAAAGATCCATTGCTATCAAAGGTTCGTACTTGTGGACCGCCGCCATGTCCGGCACCAACAAGAATCTCATCCTTCTTGTTTCCGTTAGTGTCGCCTACGGCAATTTTTCCACCACCTTTAAACGTTCTATCAAAAGGATAAAACGTCTTATCTAAATGCTTATTACGTGCATTATAGATCTTAGCTTCTGGAGCCATGTAATCGACAGCTTGCGCATTACCTGCATACAAAAAAACTCCAAGAAACGAAAACACTAAAATACTTTTGAGAAATATATTCTTCATAAATGTATGGTTCCTTTTTTTGTAGAATAACGTATTTTTTGTGTTGCGTCAAGCGTCTTTACTCCGACTTACCGCAACACTTTTTATATTTCTTACCACTGCCACAGGGGCATGGGTCATTTCTCCCTACCTTGTCACCCTTTTTTATTGGTTCCTGACTTGTTTCACCCTTCTTTGCACCAGAAAACTGCATGTTCTCTTTTTTCATGGGTGTGTCATCCTTCTTGACAACACCAACCTTGTATATGGTATGTACGATACGATGTTGAAGACTCGTCAGTAACTGTTGGAACGCTTTGAAGCTCTCCTTTTTATACTCAACCAACGGATCACGTTGCCCGTAGCCTCTGAGACCAATTCCCTCTCTTAGCGCAACCATATCTTCTAAATGATCTACCCACAACTTATCTATTGTCTGTAGCATGACCGTTTTTTCGATATGTCGCATTATCTCGGTGCCAATAGTATCTTCCTTTGCTTTGTATTGTTCATGCGCAATTGCACTTAAATACTCTATACACCGAGTACGCGTCTTTACACCATTTCCATTTTTGTCTTTTCCCTTGTAGATATTTAGAAGGGAAATATGTAGATCAGATGGAACAGGACAAATTGTTGCCATGACTTCACTAATTTCTTCAAAATCCCACTCCTTCCCATCTTCTTTTGATGAGTGCTCTACAATAATATTTTCAATTTCTCCGTCCACCATACCAAGGACTAACTCGCGGAGCGTATCTTTGGGTTTAGTTCGTTTTTGCTCATCAGAAACGTTGCCACCCGCTTCAATAATCGCTTTTTCCCATTCCCAAGAACGTAAAACTGCATCCCGTCTTGAATAGATTACTTCACGATGTTTATTCATAACATCGTCATACTCAACAAGATGCTTTCTAATATCAAAATTATGACCTTCCACCTTTTTTTGAGCCGACTCAATCGATCTTGAGATAAGCTTGTGCTCTATAGGCATATCTTCAGGGATATTGAGCGTCCCCATCATCGATTTCATACGCTCTGAGCCAAAAAGGCGCATGAGATCATCATCGGTAGATACATAAAATTGAGAAGCACCAGGATCACCCTGACGACCGGATCTACCACGAAGCTGGTTGTCGATTCGGCGTGCTTCGTGACGCTCAGTACCAAGAACAAAAAGACCACCATTTTGTTTAACCGTCTCTGCTTCCGTAGAATCAGTTGGGTTACCACCAAGCACAATGTCAACACCACGTCCAGCCATGTTTGTTGCAACTGTCACTCCTCCTATCTTTCCGGCTTGTGCAATTATTTCGGCTTCTCTTTCATGCTTTTTTGCGTTTAAGACATTGTGTTCAATTCCAGCCTCTGTTAGTAGACCAGATAGTTTTTCATTTTTTTCTATTGATACCGTTCCGATCAATACCGGCTGTCCCTTTTTTTTCAATTCTCGCACTCTTTCTACAATCGCATTATATTTTCCCAGTTCACTTTGGTATATGAGATCATTTTGGTCATCACGCTGTATTGGCTTATTAGTTGGAACAACGACGACATCAAGTGCATAAATTTTATTAAACTCCTCTGCCTCAGTAGCGGCCGTACCGGTCATTCCTGAAAGTTTTTTAAACATTCTAAAGTAATTTTGAAAGGTAACCGTGGCAAGCGTCATAGACTCGCGTTGAACAGAAACCCCTTCTTTAGCCTCAATAGCCTGGTGCAGACCTTCTGAATAACGTCTTCCCGGCATCAATCGTCCAGTAAACTCATCGACAATGATAACTTCACCTTCTTTAACAACATAGTCTCTATCTAGCTTAAAAAGAGTTAACGCTCTCAGTGCTTGCTCAATATGATGTACTGTTCTTATGCCCTTTTCTTCATATATATTGGAAAGACCGAGCATTTGCTCCATCTTAGCGACACCTTCTTCGCTTAACGTCGCTGCCTTCATTTTCTCGTCCAAGTTGTAATCCTCCCCTTCTTTAAGACGTGAAACGAGCTGAGAAAACCTAGCATAATCATCTGTAGACTCACTAGCTGGCGCTGAGATAATAAGTGGCGTTCTTGCTTCATCAATAAGAATCGAGTCAACCTCATCAACAATGGCAAAGTGTAATTCTTTTTGGACCTTTTCCTCATTGTCTTGCACCATATTGTCTCGCAGGTAGTCAAAGCCAAACTCATTGTTTGTTCCGTACGTCACGTCTGTATCATATGCCTGCTTTTTCTCCTCTGGACTTTGTCCGTGCAACGTCACCCCAACACTAAGTCCTAGAAAATCGTACAGCTTGCCCATCCACTCAGCATCACGCTTGGCTAGATATTCGTTCACAGTAACTACATGTACTCCTTTTCCCTCAAGAGCGTTAAGTACTACCGGCAAGGTTGCAACAAGTGTTTTACCTTCTCCGGTCTTCATTTCAGCTATTTTCCCTTGATGTAAGACAATGCCACCAATAAGCTGTACATCAAAATGACGCATATTAAGAACACGCTTTGATGACTCTCGAACTAATGCAAACACTTCAACTAAATGTGCATCTGTTGATTTGCCACCACAAATACTGTCCCGAATCGCACGGATTTTTTGCTTTATTTCATCATCAGATAGGTTTTGTACCTGAGGTTCAAGCGCGTTAATTTCACCTACCGCTTCCGTAAGCTTACCAAGCGTTTTTTTATTTGGATCACCAAAAATCTTATGAAAAAATGACATGCGTTGTTTTCTTATTCTCTAATTCCTCGCTTCTTTGTCTTGTAACGCTCAATTTGACTTTTGAGCTTAGGAATA
The DNA here is from genome assembly GCA_018818205.1 of Patescibacteria group bacterium. GTDB lineage: Bacteria > Patescibacteriota > JABMPQ01 > JABMPQ01 > JAHIRA01 > JAHISJ01. Next base: position 153,536 of record JAHISJ010000023.1, on the reverse strand, counting down.
ATGAGATCAATTGCTTCCTGAAACGTTCTTCCGTTTGCCTCCGCCCTCAAAAGCCCTTTTGCTAGATCTATTGTCGCCTCAGCTCTATACTTTTCACCTGAATGCTCTGCCGTTTTTTCTTCAAGCTCAATGCGCGCACCCATCATAGCATGATGTAAGTATTTTTCAAGATGGTGTATCTTATTTGATGCATAATCTTTAATTTCATCAGATAAGGTGTTTGTCTTTGAGTAAAATGTTATTTCCATAGGTGTGTATATATTTTTTAGATGCTTTAACTATACGTAAATACTGCATGGAATGCAAGAACAGTAACTACGATACAATGATATTTTCTTCTTCAAGATTAACTCCAAATTTTTCTTTCACTGTTTTTTTGATTTGATCAACTAGTGTAATATAGTCTTCAAAAGTACCATCCCCCACGTTTACAATAAAGTTTGCATGTTTTTCTGATACCTGCACACCGCCGATTTTTAGACCTTTTAGCCCTGCCTTTTCAATAAGCATGCCCGCACTCTCGCCCTTTGGATTTTTAAAGACACATCCTGCACTTGGTTTATCAAGCGGATGCTTTAGCGCACGTTTTGTTAAAATATCCTTCACCGTCTGACGTGCAGCATCTGTATCTCCTTGACGAAGATGCAACTCGGCTGCAAGGATGACGTAGTTTCTCTGTTTTTTCATCTTGGAAGAGCGATAACCAAAATCTAACTCATCGATTGGCATTGTTTCCTTTTGAACACTTTCTTTATCATGATCAACATAAAGAACCTCTACAGACACAAGTAATGAACGAATATCTACGCCATACGCTCCTGCATTTCCAAAGATTGCTCCACCAAGACTACTGGGGATTCCGCAGAGTTTTTCCATCCCTAAAAGTCCATGGCTCAATCCAAATTGAATAATATCAGTGAGGCTAGCTCCGGCTTCAGCATAAATGTGGTCATCCTTAATAAGCGCAATGTCAGAAAAAGTTGGATGTATTATTAGTCCCTCAAATCCTTTGTCAGAAAAAACTGTATTATACCCCTCACCTAAGATAAAAAAAGGAATAGAGTGCTCAAGTACGTACTGTAGAATCCCTTCCATGCTCTCTTTTTCCGATACGTCAATAAACCACTTTGCCAAACCACCAAGATGCATGCTTGTTTGTTCTTGCAAGCTTACATCGTGTTTAATAGCGGGAAACTTCTTTTTTAGATCAGAATCATTCATGAGATTTTTTTGACTAACGCAGGAATTATGGTATTAATATTCCCCGCCCCCATTATTAAAACGACATCACCTTCACTAAGCTTTGAAGGAAGCAAGGCAGGTAGTTCATTGTAATTAGCTACGTACAGAGAATCAACACCTTTTTCACGAACACTAAACGCCATTTTCTTCATTGGAATCTCCTCCTCACTTGTTCTTCCCGGAACACGATACACGTCTGTAATGACTGCAAAATCGGCGACACTTAATGCTTCACTGAATTCAGAAAATAGTGCGCGCGTCCGCTCTTGATGGTGCGGCTGAAACACTGCTACTACTCGTCTTCCTGGAAATCTTAATCTAGCCGCCTCAATGGTTTTTTGAACCTCTAATGGATGATGTGCATAATCGTCAATGATCGTTATGCCACCTACTTCACCTCTTACTTCAAATCGCCTGAACGCACCTTTATACAAATACAATCCCTCTTTAATAAGAGCCTCAGGCACGTTAAGAACTTTGCCAACTCCAATTGCAGCAAGTGCATTTGATATATTGTGAGTTCCCGGGATATGAAGAGTGATGTCTTTTATTTCCCCTTCAGATAAATAACAATCAAAAGTAGTTTTGTCACTAAAATGAATATTTTTTGCACGGATTTGAGCATCATCTGACTCAATACCATACCAGATTGTTTCTCTATTGCTACTAGAAACGACCTCTTTAATCAAAACATCGTCAGCATTTGCAACAATAACACCATCTTGAGGCATTTTGTCTATGAATCCCTTAAATGCATTTTTTACTGCATTAATGTCTGGAAAACAGTCAGGATGATCAAAGTCGATTGAGGTCACTACCGCAATTTGCGCTGAATACTCATGAAAAGCCAAACGATACTCGTCTGCTTCTAAAACAAAATAGTCACTTAAACCATACCGTGCGGTACTTTTAAAAAATGGGACATAGGACCCAACAACAACGGTTGGATCGAGTTTTGCATGCTCAAGCATAATACCAGTGAGCGCAGTGGTTGTAGACTTCCCATGTGTTCCAGAAATGCCGATGACCTTTTTATTTTTTGTAAGAAGCGCAACAAAAGATGGATACGTATAACACGAAATGTTTCTATTTTTAAGTTCAATGAGCTCTGAGTTATCATCAGTAATTGATTTTGAATACACTGCTATATCAACGTTATTGGGAATATTCTCTTTTTTCTGCTTTCCGATACTAATCGTTGCACCTTCTTTTGCAAGTTGCTTTGTTGACCGTGTTTCGACTAAATCTGAACCAACCACCTTTTTTCCCATCTGCAAAAAGAGACTTGCGACAGAAGCAACACCTTTACCTCCAATTCCTATGCAGTACAAAACGTCACAATCATTCTTCATGGTTCTCTTTAATCGTCCTTTGAATAAGCTTGATATAACACTCTAAAGAATCGCTTCTAAAAAGTCCAGCTAAATGATCAGTTACTTTTCTTTTATACTCAGTATCTACTAGATACTTTTTAACCGCTTTAGTGATAGTAGAAACGGAAAGTTCCTCTTGTTTTAGCACCTGACACGCGTTCCTTTTTTCAAAAAAAGAGGCATTATCCAATTGATGACTATGTGGAAGTGGGACCAAAATAAGCGGTTTTTTAAGCACCGCAAGCTCACTTATTGTTGACATGCCTGCACGGGAAATGACTACATCACTTGCTGCATACGCATATTTTAAATCATCTTTTAAAAACGAGTAGGCGTGATAATTCCCCTCGCTTTCTACCACTTTTTTATCCTTGCCTGTTATGTGAATAATTTGAACAAATTTGGTAAGTTCTCTTCTTGAGTCAGCGATAATTTTGTTAAGTTCCAAAGCCCCGGTACCCCCACCGAGGACAAGTAAAATCGGAAGATCATGTCTCAGCCCAAAGCGATTTATTGCTCTTTCACGATCACCATGCAAAAGCGATTCGCGCACTGGATTCCCCGTCCAAATCGTTTTGAATTCAGGAAAAAAGTTTTTTAGCTCTTCAAGTACAACGGTAATGTGAGTTGCACACGGTGCCGTCAGTGCATTAGAAAGTCCCTTCTTTATGTCGAGTTGATGGACAATAACTGGAATTCCAAGAAGCCATGCAGCCCAAATAACCGGCGTTGCGACAAAACTTCCTGCGGAAAGAACAACTTCCGGTTTGTATTTGCTCAAAACATATAGTGACTGAAAAATTCCTGCAATCGTTTTAAATGGATCAATAAGGTTTCTTACATCAAAATAGCGTCTAAACTTTCCACTTATAATTGCAGTAAAGGGAATGTCCTCTGAGAGAGCGATGTCTTTTTCTATACCATTTTTAGTTCCTAAAAATAAAAAGGTATACTTTTGTTTTTGTGTACGAAGTTTTTGATATATCGCAATAAGCGGCATAACAGAGCCAGCCGTACCACCCCCCACCAATACTATTTTCTGCTCATTCATAAAAACTATACATCAGCTTGTCTTCCAATATTGATGAGGATTCCTACAGCGGAAAGCGAAACTAAAAGCGCAGTACCTCCGTAGCTTATAAAGGGAAGTGGAATACCGGTAAGCGGTACGAGTGAAAGCATGGCAGCAATATTAACAAATGCTTGAAAAACAATCCACGTTGTTATTCCTGCAGCTAAAATTCTTCCATAAAAATCGGGTGCTCGTTTAGAAATAGTAAAGCCAATAATACCAAAAAGAGCAAAAAGAATCAAAAGAAAAATAATTCTAAAAAAACCAAGCTCTTCTGCGATAACAGCAAAAATGGAATCGCCGGTTACTTCTGGGAGATAGTTATACTTTTGGACGCTCCTCCCCAAGCCCTTTCCAAAGAGACCTCCTGATCCAACGGCTAGAAGTGCCTGATTTATTTGGTAGCCAATACCACTTGGATCAAGCTCAGGATTTAAAAAGACCGTGAAGCGTGCCAAACGGTAGGGCGCAGTTTTAATAAGCAGCGTAATAAGCGCAACACCTGAAACGCCAAGCAATGCAAGATGGCTGAGGCGTGCCCCCGCAATATAGTAAACGACAATTGCTGAAAATACAATAACAGACATTGTTCCAAGATCAGGTTCAAGCATAATTAAAAAACAGACAATTCCGACAATGCTAATAAACGGTAGGAAACCTGTATTAAAATCCTTAATTCCTTTTTCACGTTTTTCTATCCATGTAGTGAGATAGAGAAGAAACGTAAGCTTAGCAATCTCTGTCGGTTGGAGCGACAATGGTCCCAGGTTAATCCACCTCCTCGCACCTCCTGCTTCAACAGTAATCCCCGGGATAAGCACTAAAATCAGCAAAATGAGTGTAATAAAAAGCAATGGAGCCGCAAAACGTTTCCATTTTCTATAATCAATAAAAGAGGCAATAAGAAGTACAGCTATCCCTGGAATTGCGCCGGAGAGCAACTGATGAATAAAGTAATAATAGTTATTTCCTTTATGCTCAAAACTCTTGACCACGCTTGCTGAAGAAAGCATTACCAACCCAAAAACAACCAGAATACAGGTGAGGATTAAAAGCATATGGCTAAGCTTTGTCTTTCTCACGATGGTAACCCGTTAACCGCTTCGTTAAAAATGTCAATACGCTCACGATAATCAGTGAACATATCAAAACTTTCCGCTCCTGGAGAGAGAAGAACAACGTCCCCTTCTTCTGCCAATCCGTATGCGTTTAATACAGCTTCCTGGAGTGAGCCCGCAGTAACAATCTGAATATCTTTTGATGTACTCATTTTTTGAAGCGCGTTTGCTACTTCTTCTTTGGTTGCTCCAATAAGAATCACATTCTTAACAGTGCTGCCTACGATTCCCTCTGCAAGCTTTTCATATTCACCTTCGATGGGGACTTTGCGCGTACCTCCGGCAATAAGAATCACAGGTTTTTCTAATGCTTCTAGAGCTCCAATAACCGCTTCTGGATTGCTTGATTTGCCATCGTTAATGTAGGTAACTCCCTTGAGTTCTCTAATTTTCTCAAGACGTGCCGAAAGTGGAGTAAACTTTTTTGCCGCCCGAGCAATAGGCTCTACCTCAACTCCAAGAGCAGAAGCGGCAAGAGAAGCGGCAAGTGTGTTCTCTACATTATAACCCCCAGAAAGTCCTATCTCATCTACACTACATACTGCTTGTTTTTTTCCTTCACGTTCAATAATCAATAGATCATTCTCAACATATGCTCCGTTTTTTTGACGAGTTTTTCTACTAAAAAAACGCCTTTCCCCGAGGCTCACGATATCTTGTGTCACCTTATTATCATAGTTGGTTATAAAAACATCATTCTCTTTCTGATATGCTACTATACTCTTCTTTATATCAGTATACGTCTCAAAAGTGCCACAATCATCAATATGATTTGGAGAAATATTGGTAATAACGGCAATATGTGGGCTCTTTTTAAGATCGAGCATGAGCTGTCTATGCGATATTTCCAGCACCAGTGCATCGTCCTCTGCTAGAGCCTCTACGTCATCAAGACATTGCTTTACATGACGCTCGTTTCCAGTAAGAAGTACTTTTCTTCCACTTTCTTTTATCATCTGGTAGGTCAGTGCTGATGTGGTCGATTTTCCTGATGTGCCGGTAATCCCCACTACTGGACATTTTGCGTACTGCAAATACAACGCAATGATGCTTGAAAAAGTATCTGCATATTGTTTTAAGGGTTCGTTGATAGCATGTCTAAACCATGCTTGAGGAACAAAAATTATATCGGCTGTTTCTATACCTTGCAAGTAATCATCCCCAAATGCATAGTGTACTTTTAAGGAAATCAGATTTTGATACAAGGCCTCTTTCTCATCTACGGTATACGCATCATGAAATGAAAAAAAGTTTTCCTTAAATTCGCTTTCTGATGAAAAATCATGCATTGTTAGATTCTTTTCATCAACTTTGGATGCCAAAAAAAGAGCAACTGCCGACCCTTCTGCACCGCTCACTCCAATGACGTGAATATTTTTATGTTGTAGATCCATCGTGTGTTAATTCTATTGTTGAAAAAAGCGTATACTCTCTTTGCTTCTTCTTTTCTATAAATTTTGTTCGGTAGTGTGAAGGATAATCATTTTCTGAGCACGCTGTGCATTCTCTGGAAAGGAGCATATTTTTACGTGAAATCTTGTGTTTTGTAAGCTGCCTCTTTAAAGCATAGCGCAGGTCAAGATATGCGTTTGAACCTTGTTTCACTATAGCATCATCACCAAACTGAGAGCTAAACCTTTGTACTCTGTTATCGCGAGCGTCTGAGACGTTATAGCAACATGACTGTATTGCCGGAGCAGTTTGAATAAGTATATCACGTGGGTTCGAATCAAACTCATGAATCATTCTATAAATAACCTTACCAGAGATATCAGACAGTATACCGTTATACCCCGCGTGAAACACCGCAATGACTCTTTTCTCTTGATCAAAGCACAGGGCTGCAACACAATCGCCTGAGTATACACCTAAAATAACATCGTCTCTCTTAGTTATAAGCGCATCTACACCTTGAATAATTTCTTGTTTTTTTGGTAGGGCACTTTTTATTACCAATACTGAATTGCTGTGCACTTGCTCCATGACAGCAAGTGGTTTAGCTAAACCTAGTCGCCTTGAGAGATCTTGAGATGTTTTTCTATCGATCGATGACCTAAGCTTCTCAATATAGAACGTGGTATGTATACCATTAATTGCCTTAAAAAACCCTGGGAAAAGTCTATATCCCATACTATTTCTTAAGAACTGCTCCAGGACGATTGTTTGTAAGTGAGCCTTCTTCTACCACAAACGTGCCATTTACAATGACATCTTTTATTCCCTCAGGGTAAAGAAACGGATTCCTCAGCGTTGCACGATCTCTAATTTTCTTATAGTCAAAAATAACAATATCTGCCTTCATGCTTTCATGGATAAAGCCTCTATCAAAAAAACCTATTTTGAGAGCTGGGATGCTTGTTATTTTCTGGATTGCTCTCTCTAACGTTAGTAACTCACTTTCTCGTACGTACTTCCTTATGAACCGAGGGAATGTTCCAAAACACCGTGGATGAACCAATTGTCCTTCGTGAACAATGGCTTGGTCATATCCTGCACCACCTGATGCTACGATACTTAGGGGATCTTCTATGCTTTCTTCAATGATCTTCTCTGTTTTTTTTGGCTCAAAGCAAATAACATGTCCTTTACACGCCTTAAGCACATCTAGAACCGAATTTTCTACAGGGATTCCTCTGATTTGTGCAATATCGCCGATTCTTCTCCCTACATAGGCCTTGTTATATGGAGCATACGAAACGACAAAGTCGTCAAATGGCTTATCAGTTTCTGAAAGCTCCTCAGCTATTTTATCATAGCTTTTTTTCTCAGAAAGTCGTCTGAGTAGATCCTCCCTGCTTCCCCTATACGCCCATTCTGGTAAACACGTATACAGTACTGTCCACGACGTCTTATACGGAAAAAAGTCAAAGTTTATTTCGACTCCTTCATTGGAAGCATGTTCAATCTCATTTAGTGCTGATTCAAACTCACTAGAAAATTTTTCACGAGTCTGCATGTGCACAATCTCAACCCCTACTTCTGCCTGCTTCGCAATGTCAATCACTTCTCGCACTGACTCAGCAACGCCCTGCTCTTCATCACGTAAATGGAAGTAACATTTTCCTCCATATTCTCTGGTTACCTGTGCGAGCTCAACAAGCTCTTTTTTTTGCACATAATATGCATGCGTATACTGCAAACCGAATGAAAGACCATGTGCTCCATCCTGCATTGAATCAGCCACCAATTGTTTTAAATGATCAAGCTCGTCTCTAGAAAGTTCACGTTGCTCATCTTGCACCAGCGTTCTTCTGATGGTGCTATGACCAATAAGCGTTGCTACGTTCACCCCCATTCCCATCTTCTTTAACTCTGAAAGATAATCAGCAACAGTAACCCAATTAATATTTACACCGGTTGTGTCTGCCCACTTTCTAACTGACTTAAGCGCAGTATCGCTCTGTTTAGGAGGAAGTATCACGTTTCTAAACAACTGAGCCCACCTATTCATAGCTTTCTCTACATTGGCACTCACAAGTGGTGCAAGCGATGACCCACAATGTCCTACAAGAATAGTCGTAATTCCTTGAGCAGCCAAACTTGAAAGCTTGGGACTCTTTAGCAATGTAAGGTAACTATCTGAATGATTTAAAATATCTACAAATCCGGGAGCAACAATAAGACCTTTGGCATCAATAGTTTTATGCGCGCTTTTTCCTGAAAGCTCACCAATTTCAACAATGATTTCTTTTTTAATACCAACATCACCTTTATATCGTTTTCTTCCTGTACCATCGACTATTGTTGCATTTGTAATGAGTATGTCGTACATACTAAAATATTATTTTGTTTTTAGATCTGCCTTTTTAAACGAGATTGGTTTTTTAAATATCATTTTGGCAATACGATCAACCCTTGGCGTGTAATCACTAACGTAAAACACATTCTCTGCCTTTTCTTTTGCATACTCGGGATTTTTTTCTAAAAACAATTTCAACTCCTTGGCTGTTTCTACTCCCGGGTCAATGGTAGTAATCTTTTTTCCTCTTCTGCTCATAAATGACTCAATATCTTTTAGTAGAATAGGATAATGAGTACATGCAAGCACTAGTGTATCAACTTGTGCAGCTTTGAGCTTTCGTAAATAAAACTTTATTATGCGCTTGGTTTCCGGTTTTGAAACCCAGCCTTCCTCAGCAAGCGAAACAAGTAAAGGGCATGCTGCTGTGAAAACCTTAACACTTGGGTCCATTTGTTTAAGCATCTTCTCATGCACTTCTGCAGCTATTGTCCCTTCAGTCCCTATTATACCAATTTTTTTGTTTTTAGTCGCCTTATATGCAGCAACAAGCCCTGGCTTGATTACATCAAATATGGGTATTTTAGGATATGCTCTTTTTAGCTCATCTGAAGCAAGAGCAGAGGCTGTGTGACATCCAACAACAATTACATCTGCTTTTTTACTCAGGAGAAATTCTGTGATCTCTTTTGAGTACTGCACCACTAATTCTTTACTCTTACTGCCGTACGGAACTCGTGCAGTATCACCAAAATAGACCACCGCATGGGAGGGAAGTTCTCCTAACACTGCTTTTGCAACGGTAAGACCGCCGACTCCTGAGTCAAAAATACCAACCATAGTTTCATTTCAGTTATCAATAATCAACACTACCCCATTCCTATAAGCCCAATCACCATACCAACCGCTGCAGAAATGAGAGCAATAACCCAAAAACGCATGGTCACTTTTGACTCTGGCCAACCGAGCGCTTCAAAGTGATGATGTATTGGTGTCGATCTAAATATCTTCTTGCCGGTAAGCTTCTTATACGGGATCTGTATAAGCACCGACCCTGTCTCAAGTACAAGCGGAAAAGCAAGTATAGGGAGCACTAAAACGGTATTGGTAAGCATTGCAACAATACCCAGAGTTACCCCTAGTGACATAGCCCCCGTGTCACCCATAAAAAACCGTGCCGGATAGATATTAAACCATAAAAAGGCGAGGAGTGCTCCGACTATGACTGCACAAAACATGGTGAGTTCAACCTTGCCTTGCAAAAACGCTATTACTGCATATGCACTAAAACAGATGAATAGAATGCCGCCTGCAAGACCATCGAGACCGTCTGCCTCGTTAACTGAAAAGGAGGTTGCTACAATGACAAGAATAAACAGTGGAACATACAAAAACCCAATTGACACATCACCAAATGCAGGAATATGAATGGTGTCCCAGCCTAGTTTTACGTAAAACCAGTATGCGCCAATCATAGCTACTACCGTATATAAAAGTAGTCTGACTCTTAGCCTCATGCCTCCGCCTTTTGGCCCAATTTTAAATACGTTCATTACGTCATCAAAAAGACCAATGATTGCTGCCAGCACCAGTGATGCTAGCGGCAAGAACGTTTGAGGTCGACTAAGGAAATTAAATTCTTTAAGGACGGGTACATTTAGTAGATCACAAAGATAAAAAATACCCACTAAAAACAGTACTGTGCCCCATATTAAAATTCCCCCCATTGTTGGCGTTCCCGCCTTTTTCTTGTGCATCTCAGTGTAGACAGGTGAGTCGCCTTTTCTAATATTCTTGCCAAGTCGATATTTGTACAGAAAATGTGTAAGCAGTGGTGTCCAAAGGATAGCAATACCAAAAGCAAGCGCTGCAAGAATAAACACTTTAATAACGTTTCCAACCAAAATGGGGTCCTGAATAGTATGCATTTGTGAGCGTATTGTAGCAATTTATGTGGAGGATGTCTATAAATGACACGGAAAAAAAAGAAGCAGTACATCGCCACATGGCTACTACTTGGTATGTCAAATCTAAAAATGGTAACCTATTTCCACTCAAAATTATCGTACGTCCACTCTATGAGTGCTTTTGAGTCTTGAAACTGGTTGCCGCTTAAATCGCTTCCAAGGACTACCGTTATAATTTCATCTTGAGCAGAATGCCCAGATACAGAAATAAGGCAAAACCCTGCATTGTCCGTGAATCCTGTTTTGCCTCCTTTCATATACGAATACGTATCTCGTAAAAGCTTGTTTGTATTATTAAAATAGTGAATCTTATCTACATTTAAAGCATGTGCCTCAGCATGTCTCATACCAATTATCTCGCGAAACTTCTCGTTTTTAAGCGCATAGTCAAACATAATTGCTAAATCGCGGGTAGAGGTAATTTGGCCATCTTCATCTAATCCTGATGGATTTCTAAACTGCGTGTGGTTCATGCCAATTTCTTTGGCTTTAGTATTCATCATTTCAACAAAAACGTCCATATCACCTCCGCCTACATATTTACCTACAGCTGAAGCCGCATCATTTCCGGAAGCAATCAGCGCACCACAGATAAGATCATACAATGTTATCTCTTCTCCTGAAAGAAGCTTGATCTTTCCACCTTCAAGCCTGGTCAGCTCCGGATCAATAGTAACAGTAGCTTCTAGGTCTTTTGCGCTTTCGAGCGCAACAATAGCCGTCATTACTTTGGTAATGCTTGCCATTGCTCGTACATCATCTGGGTTTTTTGAAAAAAGAACCTGCTTTGAATCTCTATCCACAACTAACGCAGATTCGGCAGTTACTTTAATGCCCAGACTATTTGATGTTTTTGTCGGTCCGGTTGATTCCTCTTTTGCAGCTGCTTTTGTTTCCTGAATTTTGCTCACATGCTGAACATCTTGAGCTTGGTCAAGCACAATGCTATTTTCTAAGCCCGCCCACGTAGGAATGGTCATGAGCAAGCCGATTAATACAGACTCAGTGAGCATCTTATTCCTCTAGAGATTCTAATAAAATACCCTCGCTTGGACACATACTAATGGCTTCATTTATTGCATCAATATCATCTTCACCTTCTACCACAACTTCCTTGACTGGTCTTGATTTTTGTCCTTCCATTTTGAAATATTTTGGCTGCAAAGCCGCACAGGTCCCGCAACCCAGGCACTGGTCTTCATTTACGACAATTCGATACTTTTTTGACATACATTTTCTGATTAATTTGCAGACCAATTGTAGCACTTATAGAACAAAAAATCAATTAGCTACTTGGTTTAGCAAGCAAACCATTAAGCAATGTAATGTCATGCTTGTGATCTTCCAAAGCTGCGCCTTCTTTATTAACGGGGAAAATACTAAATACTTTTTGTGGAAGCACTTCATGGGTCACAAAGCCATGTTCAACCACATCGCTTTGAGCGAAGAGTGTCTTAATATTTTTTAGAAAATGCTCTCTTCCATCGCGTTCCATGGATGAAAAGGGCAAATGTTCATCATGTGTTTCTGTCGCCATAACCCTTACACCACCTTTAGATGACCTCCGGGTTGCGCGTGCAAAAAATCTTCTTTTTAAAGACACTTTGGGCTGCCAAAGAGGCTCTAAACAATGGTTATAGTTAATATGTGTATGTACAATGCGTTTACCCAAATAGGAAATATAATTGTCAATTTCATTGTATGGGTCTTTTAGTTTCCGCCTAGAAAGAACAGTACTAAGATGCCCCCAATCAAAAGTAATTTTTACAAAGTCTGAAGAGAAGGTATCAATGATTTCTCTAAGCTCCTCCGCGTCCATGCCAATGTAATATACCGCATCATTCCAAAACATATTTTCTATGCCCAGAATTACGTTTTGCTGCTCAGCATATGCAATAACTTCGCTAAGGGTTTTTTTGATATTCTGTATCCCTGCCTCTTTATTGCGAATATCTTCAACAAATCCCGGGTGAACAACAAGCACCGGTTTTTCCACACTAGAAAGTGTACGGCTAATCGCAATCTGAGACTTCAGAAAGTGCACATTTTTTTGCTCTCCATTTGCCAAATTGAAATGTGTCGATTTAAAATATTCAGGTACAATTTCCAGACAAGCATGAAAGCGCGGGTATCTTTCACCATCATTAATAAAATGTCTGAGTCTATCGTGATTAATACTGCCATCCCTTAAAAATAACCCAAGAGACCACAGCCCAAGCTCAAAGCCCGAAAACCCAGCATATGATTTAAGCCCGTTTCTTGTTTTTGCAATTTTTCTATTGTACTTGTTTACCCTCTTTAGACCAGGTATCTCGGAAAAACCAAATTCAGCAAATATCCTGAATGGATTTTTCATGCCACATGAGGATTCTAATACATGTTTTAGTGGTTGTTTCATTTGGATATTGTAGCACAAAGACTGTATAGAAAAAACATTGAGACTTCTTATCCCCTCGCCTTTATTAAAAGGGGAGGAACCACAGAATCGCTAAAGTCAACAAAAAAACAGCACAACGCTGCAACAGTAAGTATTCACATCAAAAACTATTCTGTCTGTACTTCACCTTCCTCTTTTGTACGTTTAAACGAATCCTTGGTAACAGCACTATACTGTGTAAACAATATAACCGGTACAACAAGTACATCATTACTTTCACTGCTCATAACGTAAATATTAGCCTCATCGGGTGTCGGATCACCAAAATCAAGTGTAATCTGTTTATCATATGTGAGGTCAAAAGTAGCTTTAATACTAGGCTCCGTTAACCCATATTCCTCTTTATTTTCAGCCTGAAACGTTGACCGTGCAACTAAATTATTTGCGTACTTTATAAGCGATGAAACTTCAAGCGGATTGACATCATATGCCTCATCCTCGGCAAGCTTCCAGCTTTCACCATCTTTGGTAAGAGTAAACGTTCCGTTTGCATTTTGGATAACAAGCCTTGAAACATCGTCTTCAGCAAAACCCAGCACAGGGATTTCCTGCAATTCCTCTTTTTCGACTTCTATATCTTCTTTACTCTTTTTATCTTTTTCAAAAAAGAACACAAATGCGAGAAGCGCAAAAAACGCTAAAACAACCGCTATCGTTGTTATATATCGTTTATGCATGCTCCTTGTTTGATTTTCTTTTACGTCTCACAATAACCACGATACCAACAACAACAAAGATGGCGGGCATACCAAACACGATCAGACAAAAGATTACTTTTGATTGGGTTCCAGTAAGAGCAACTTCTGACGTTACTGCTTCTTTTGGTAGAATTGAAATTAAATCTTCATCTGCTGTTAGCCAGTTAACCATATTTAAGAAGAGATCGCGGTTAAAAAGACCAATGTCTGAACCGATGATCGCATCAAGAGCAAAGTCAGAATCACCAACAAGGACTATACGTGCGCTATCTTTATCATCTGAACTTTCCTCACCTTCCTTTTGATCTGTTGGAACAACTTCTTGTGCTACTGCTATAAGTGATACTGGGCCTTCTATATCACCTTCTCCAAAACCTACTTCTGTTTTGGTTGTATCAGATTCTAACCATGAAGTGGCAGTAGATCTGGCAAGTTCTGTAACTGCCCATCCTTCCGGAACTGATTCTGCCTTTCCTGCATTTGAAACTCCAGGAAAATAGACAAGCTCTTGCTTTTGAGTAATTTGATGACTTTCAAACCCATCTTTTTGAACAACTGGCGTCAGCGCATCTCCGTAATATCCTTGCGCTTGATCAATAACAACACCGTCTTTATACGCAAGCCCGAATTCATTCAGGAAATCACCCATATTAAGACCTGCGCTTGTATCGATCAACGGATCAAACAGAAATAGTACTTTACCCTTTCTGTTTACGATATAATCTCGCATGACTTCTTTTTCTTTGTCAGAAATTTCTACCGTTGGACCAGCAAGAATAACTACTGCTGCATCTTCTGGGATACCCTGCGTTGAAATAATTGAAAGCTCTTCTACAGTATATATTTGCTTTTCTAGCTCATTTTTTATCATGCCGTACGCTTTGGTCTGCTCTGTCGAAGTAACACTCTTATCCCCATGACCCGTCAAAAAATATACTTTCTTTGTGTCATCTTTAACCAAACGTAAGATTCCGCTGGTAAGCTCGCTCTCTGTGGCCGAGCTTAATTCTTCTGACTTATCACCTTTTTCTATAATGATTGCATTATACCGTGAAATTCCGTATTGACGAGCCGTCCCCGGATTTTTATCCGGATCAATAAACTCAAGAGTAATATTGCTATTTAGTGCTTTATACTCTTCTACCAAATCCTGAACTTCTTGCTTTGCTCCTGTGCTATCCGTGTAAAATGCAATAATTTTTATCTCTTCATCAACCTGATCTAGGACATTTTTTGTCTGATCAGAAAGAGTATATTGCTTATTCTTTGTCACATCTACACGATACACTTCTTTTTGCGCAATGTAATTTACTAAAATGAGAATTCCTAAAACAGCCACAATCAAAAGAATGGAGTTTGTTCCATACTGCGTTGACCGCTTGTCAAAAAAGCCAATTGATTTCTTTGACTTCATTGTATCTTTATTATCGTTATCTACTTCCATTTTCGTACCTCGATTGACTTAACCGTGACAAATAGAAAGAATACTACAAATGAGAGATAATAAATCACCGCTCTAAAATCGATAATGCCTCTCACAAAGTCATCAAAATGTGAAGAGAGTGAAATATAGGTAAAGATACTCTCGGTAGAAAAGCCTAGCGTGCCTGAAAGCCATCCAATAACCCAAAAGAGTAACATAAACGCAAAACCAACAACAGCAGCAATGATTTGACTTTCTGTAAGAGTTGATGCAAAGATCCCCAGCGCAATAAAACATGCACCAAGGAGAAAAAGACCTAAGTAACCGCTCCAGATTGGTCCCATATCAGGATTGCCGTATTTAACTAAAACGCCTACGTATACCAAGGTAGATGCAAGCATTAATGCGTACAGTGATAGTGCCGCAAAGAACTTGCCGAGCACAACCTCTATGTCACGTACCGGACGAGTCATGAGCACCTCGAGCGTTCCTGTTTTTCTCTCCTCTGCAAAGAGCCGCATAGTGATAAGTGGTGCGAAAAAGAGAAGCGTAATAACAAAATTATACATCGCTGCTCGCATTGACGCTTCTTTTGAGAGTAACAAAATCATCGAGAAAAAATAACCAGCGAGAAGCAAAAACAAAGCAAAAACAACATACGCTATTGGTGAATAGAAGTATGCCTTAAGCTCCCTCTTCATTATGGCAAAGATGTTCATGATTTTTTATCGTCCTTCGTAAGCTTCATAAATATCTCTTCTAAGTTTACTGCTTCGCGTCTCATTTCTTTAAGTCCCCAGCCATTTCTTACCACTGCTGATGCGATTACCTCGCGTGGGTCTTGCCCTTCTTTTGCAAATACCCTGAGTGTTGCAATGCCGCCTTCCTGGCCAGCTTCTTTTACTTCTTTTATCGCATCAAGCCCTTCTAAGCAGGTGCGAATCTCACTTTCGGGTCCCTTTACGGTGATATCAACACGCATCCCACCAGAGAGTCTGGAGGTTAGATTTTCTGGAGAATCAATTGCAACTATTTTACCTTCGCTGATAATAATAACTTTATTACACGTGGCACTTACCTCTTGTAGAATATGTGTGCTCAAAATAACCGTCTTTTCTTTTCCAAGATCCTTAATCAAATTTCTTATCTCAACGATCTGGTTTGGATCAAGACCTATGGTTGGCTCGTCCAAGATAAGGACCTCAGGATTTCCAACAAGTGCCTGTGCAATTCCAACGCGCTGTTTAAATCCCTTTGACAACGTTTTTATTAGTTTGTCCTTTATATGTCCAACGCCACAATCATTCATGGCTTTTTTGACCTGCTCTTTTCGCTCTTCCTTAGAAATCTTTTTAAGCTCTGCAATATACGACACATATTCTTTGACGGTCATATCCATATACAGTGGCGTTGTCTCTGGTAGATACCCAATCTTTGAGCGTACTTTAAGTGATTCTTCATACACATCAAGTCCATCAATTTCGACTTTACCCGAGGTCATGGGGAGATAGCCAGTTAAAATACGCATAGTAGTGGTCTTCCCGGCACCGTTAGGACCAAGAAAGCCAACAACCTCTCCCTTCTCAACATCAAAAGAGATGTCTTTGAGTGCTTCAAAGCTTGAATACTTTTTGCAGAGGTTTTTTACGTGTATCATCGGTTTCATATGTTATTACGCTAATTTATGTGGGGATGCGTGTCAAGTGAATAAGTATGAATGGAATTAAAGAATAATAGGTATCTAAGAGGTTTTTTAGCTAATATCACTTGCATTGGTCTTGACTTTTTTAATCTAATACTGTATAAATCCAGTATCTTTTAAAAACTTCACGGAGGAAGTTTGAAAAAACAACGCTTCAAGGAGAAAGCAAGATGACAGAAATAACACGCTGGTATATACCCTTGTATTACACGGGTAAACCCTTTGATTTTCATAGACGAACAATTGGTTATAATGAAGCTTACGACAGCGACAAGAAGAGAGTACTCGATGAAAAACAATTTCCACGAGGCAAAATATTTAGAGCACATGAGTTCAGTGATATCGCAGTGAGTAACGAGCATATTGCAGTGGTAAATAAAGGGGGGATATTAATGCTTTTTGACATTGAAACTGAAAAATGCCTTTCTTTGTCAAGGGTTGCTCGTGAAGAAGAAGATGAGTTACCGGACTCTCGTAAATCAATTGCATCTATTGGATTTTCCCCAAACGGACAGTACCTGTACTGTATTTCGCACGATCTTAAAGTATTTGAAATTCAAGACAATAAACTAAATCAAACCCCCATTTTTACTGATCCAGATTGTGTATGTCGCGCACATACTTTTTCATCCTCAAGCCAATTCTTTGTGTACCGCGTTAGGGATGGATACTGTAAGTTAGACTTAAAAACAGGAAATAATGAGCTTATTAAACATTTTATAGAAAGAGAGTGGTATCCTCCACGCCACCTTTCCTTATGTCACGAAGACACGAGGATTCTTGCTTTTAGAACCATTACCGATGAGAGAGGGTATGACTTTCAGCCGGGCCATAATGTTATAGAAATTATTGATTTTACAGGGAAGCTTTATGCGAGCATAGTTATTGAAGGATTCGTTGAAGCAGCAAGAGTAGATGAAGATAAAGAAAAGATTATTGTCATTAATCGAGTAAGCGGAAGGGACGAGCATGGACGCTATACACGTTTTTATGAATTAGAACTTGATTTTAATGGGCAAGAAATAGCGGAACCTAAAATTGTTTTGCATTATTACAACTACGAGGAGAAATTAGAGTTTATTCAAGAAGGTTACGTGTATAAAGATACTTCTAGGGTATGGATTATTACCGATGTGTTACATTACGATGGACTTGGTAAAGTTCCTATTGTGGGAACGGAAAAAGCATTTAATGCTAAACATACTATGATATGTTGGGGTATTAGCGAAGATTACTCAAGGATTGTTATTGGAAGTGAAAATGATCCAAGCGGACTAGATCGTCATTGGCTTGCTGAACGTGTTATTAACTTTTTTGATACAGAGCACAACGTGTCAAAGGAATTTATTTACACAAGTAGTCATTATGATTCAGAGATTGTTGGTTCATTTCTTTGGCTATTTAGAGACACAGAATTTAGTGAAGCTTATTCTCTAGACGACTGGATTTACTTGGAAAGCGTTGGCTTGTACGTTCAATACCATAACAGCAAGGAAGCTGAATGGTTAGAGGTGTGGAAGCCTGAGCCTCTTGAACCAGGAAAAACTCTACAGCAATGGGTTTATGATGGTGAAAATCCACTGGTTGAAGATCAATAGATTTTAAAATTACTGACACTTTTGAGAAAATATATTAGTATGATATGCACTGCGCATATCATTTTTTTTATAAAAAAAACACGCTGTATGGATACAGGTGTTTCTCTGATAGAAGTGTTTCTTCACTAGATTTAACTTATTTTTTCAACACATTCTTCGCAGAACAGTAAATGAAGTCGAATCAATTGTCTTTCTTCTTGAGATAAGATTTTTGGATCTTTTCCTAACCTCAGTGCTACCGATGCATACGAATCAAAAATTCCGGTTAAACAAGGATATATTTTTTCACCGCACTGAGTAGGAGCAGGTCTTAAGAGCCAATTGGCAAGTTCTTCTTTTGAGAAACAATCTTGAACTTTACCATCTGCAATTTCTGCAAGTTCAGGATCACCTTCCTTAACAAATAAGGACATTAGGTGTGCTTTCAGTTCTTGGAGCTTCAGAATTTTTACATTCGCTGAGGACAGTTCTTCTGAAGCGGTAGAATTTCGTATTTTCCGGCAAAGGTACAACAAGCAACGATTGCAAGATAAAAGATGCGTTGCAACTTCTTGCATCCGATGATTTTGAAGCAGACTATCAATCAATCCATGGATTTCTTCACACTCTGCTTTATGCGGAGCAAGATCTAATAGGACATACTGTTTTGCACAACAATTACAAATTCTCAAATGATACTCCATTGCTGCTTTTTCTTCATCACTCAAGTCATTTTCTTTTGAACCATACGCTTTTATCTCTTGAGCAGAATAACAAAAGCACGTTGGTTTGCTAAAGAAGGAAATTAATCTTTGAAACGTAAATTTGATTATGCTGACTACAAACCATTCATCCCTACTGGTCATTGCTGATTGCATAAGTTTTTCTCGACACGTGTCACATTCCTTGACGTGTGTCGAAAGCTCATCTAATTTCTCAACCGAGATTGCCTCGATTGAAGTTATGGGGGCGCATTTACACATGTCTCCTCCTTGAGATTTTGGTGCAATGATTGAAAAGTAGCTGAAAATTACTAAAGTTCAATACTGTTGATTTGAATTGCATAAAACTTATTTTTTCTTTTTTTAAGCCATTCGCGTAAAAACTAGTGATTGTTCTTTTGTCTTAAATAAGTAATTCGCTATTTGAGTACTTTGGTCTTGACTTTTTTAATCTAATACTGTATAAATCCAGTATCCTTTAAAAACTTCACGGAGGAAGTTTGAAAAACGCTTCAAGGAGGAAGCATGGAAGAAGAAAAAAAATTATCCAAGTGGATAATTCCCCTTTATTCTGATGGAAACCCATTTATTCCTGACAGTCATTTACGAGAATATCGTAGAGAACTTTCCCCGCTCATTGAAGAAAAATATCAAAATAAGTCCGAAATTAAAAATGCTTATAGATTTTGTGGTATTGCAATCAGCCATGGCTACATCACTCTTGTGAATCAGGGAGGTATGTTGATGCTTTTTGACATAAAAAGCATGAAGTGCCTCTCTGTTTTAAGAATTGCAAGGAAAAATGAAGATAATAGCGAAATTCCAGGCAAATATTCTTACCATAAACAAGCAAGGGTATTTTTTTCGTCAAATGACAAGTATATTTGTTGTGTAACACGAAATAGTATTGAAATTTTTGCAGTTCAAGATGATACTCTCAAGCCAATCTTACACAGACCAAAAGTGAGGACCAGCCTTGTAGCAATCTCACCCTCTAACCAGTTTTTAGCATATGAAATCAAAGATGGTTTCCAAATTGTCAATTTAGAAACAGGAGAAAACAGCTTTTGTCCAAAAGATGACTTAGACCAAGATGTTTCAGGAGCTCAACTGTCAATTTGTCCTGACGATAGTAGTTTTCTTTATACTTACGTTACTGATACAAGCCATAACGGGCAGAAACAAAGCATTATTGAAATTTTTGGCTTTAATGGAGAGAATATACTATTCATTCCTTTTGAAGGTGAAATCACAGGCTCAAAATTCGTTGGGGAAAAAGTTTTTGTAACTTATGAGACGAAGGTCACCCATGGTTGGGGTGGGAAATCGATTGTTACGTATAAAGTTGAAATCGATATTGGTGACGCTCAAAAAACAGACCCAGTAGAAATAGCCTCGATTGACGCTAAAACATCATCATCCACACATCGTATACAAAGAACATATGGAGGCGGTGTAGCTGAAAAACGTGAAATAAGATTACTTAAAGACGGGAAAACTGCAAGCAAAACCGAACTATCTCATATAGAAAATACTTCATTAAATCCTCCACGTACAGAAAATTACACCACTAATACCTTTTATATTGGAAAGGTAAGCTTTGAAACAGGAAAAGGATCAATACTTTGCTGGAATGTTTTAGACGATGGTTCAAAAATTGTTGCCGGAAATGAAAACGGAGTCATCTATCTCTTTGATTTTGAAACTAAATTATTGGTTCAATTCACTCCCGGTAAAAACTATTACACCTCCAAAATCACTAAACAATTGGCCCACTATGCTGTCGATACTGGTAATCTTTCCTCCTCCACTCCTGTTTTTCTTGAAGAGCTTGGATATTGGGTATGCTATTTTAGCGACAAGGAAGCTGAATGGTTAGAGGTGTGGAAGCCTGAGCCTCTTGAACCAGGAAAAGTACAACAGCAATGGGTTCATGATGGAGAAAATCCACTGCTTGAGGATCAATAGATTTTAAAATTACTGACACTTTTGAGAAAATATATTAGTATGATATGCACTGCGCATATCATTTTTTTTATAAAAAAACAGGAACGGGATAGACTCACTGTCTAAAAGCTTGCTATCATTAGAATATACTTCTTAATAAACAATATGATAGAATTTAACAAATTTCCTTCTATTGATCCTGAAAATACTAAGACACTTCTTTCAATAGCCTCGGGACCGGTGATTATTCAAGACAGCAAAGTCCTTTTAGATAAACACGGAGACGATAATTTTTGGAAGTTCCCAGGCGGTAGAATGCACGATGACGAATCTATGATAGAAACAGCCAAAAGAGAAGTGAAAGAAGAGCTTGGTGTTGATGTTCAAATTGATGGGAAGCCATTTGTGATTTCGTTTACTAGAGGTGCAGAAAATAAAACAGAATACGTCGTTTTATTTCACTACAAAGCTGAATTACTAAATGAGACTATCACACCAGGGAGAGATGTGCGTGAGTGGCAATGGATTGCTATTGATGATTTGCCAGAAGATGTAGCTCCAAATATAAAACCAGCGGTTGAGCATTTCAAAAGAATTACGTAATTATTACGTAATTCTTTGGTTAAATATCATCCAGGAATATTGTGACTAAACTGTAAGCGTTGAGATTCCGGCTCAGTCTTAAGAAAGACTGTCCGGAATGACAAAAAATGAATACTTTATTTCTCTTCTCCGTCACTCGTATCATCGTCATTAGAATCAACCCTTGGCTTCTCAAACGGTTTTTGTTCAACGTTTCTCTGTTCTTTGTCTTGTGTTGTTTTTTCATCCAGTGATTCTTCGTGAGGTTCTTTTCTTTTTGGTGGAACTTCAAACCCTCTGCCAAAGCCTTCTGGAGTCATTGTGTTTTTTGCTAATAATAATTGCTCTATGTGTATCATAAGAAAACAAAAAAATTTCCTCAGGATTTTTTGTTTTCTCTAAATACTCTACAAAAGATAATGCTTCAATTGTCTTTTGGTACTTTATCACCAGCTCCTCCTTAACGTAAAATGCCTTTTGTTATGGCTCAAAAAAAATGAGTAGTCAAGATCGTTACCTCTTACTAAAAGTACTTCTTTCCCTTAAGCTCATCCGGCATACACTGCATGTCTGTTTTTTTGTTTTTAAAATCGTGTGCATATTTGTACCCTTTGCCGTAGTCCAGATCTTTCATAAGCTTGGTTGGTGAGTTTCTAATATGTTTTGGCACCGGCAATGCTCCTTTTTCTTTAATATCTTTTTGAACCTGTTTTTCCGCAACATACAGTGAATTATCTTTTGGAGCTTTTGCTAAATAGACGGCGCACTCAGCAAGTGCAAGCGACCCTTCAGGGAGTCCTACACATTCATATGCGCTAAGTGCTGACACTGCTACGGTGAGTGCATTTGGGTCTGCAAGACCTACATCTTCTGAGGCAAACCTGATCATTCTCCTTAAGATATATCTGGGATCTTCACCCGATTGCAACATTCGCTCAAGCCAATACAGCGTAGCATCCGGATCTGAGTTTCTCATGCTTTTATGAAGAGCTGAAATGATATTGTAGTGCTCCTCTCCCTTTTTGTCATATAAAAGTGCACGTTTTTGAATAGCTCCTTCTATAGCACTCAGTGTAATTTTCTTTTTTCCACTACTCCTTACGCTCTGTGATGCAAGCTCAAGTGTTGAAAGAGCGGTTCTTGCATCACCGTCCGCCACATTTGCTAGAAAATCAAGTGCCTTAGGCTCGATTGTATGATTAAACGTACCAAGCCCCCACTCAGATTCACTTAGCGCTTGAGAAAGTATTTTTCTAATATCCTCTTCGGAATGAGTATTAAACACAAATACCTGACAGCGAGAGAGAAGAGCATTATTGATTTCGAATGAAGGGTTCTCTGTTGTTGCTCCAATGAGTGTGATTATCCCCTTTTCTACAAACGGTAAAAAGGTATCTTGCTGGGCTTTGTTAAACCTATGGATTTCATCCAAAAATAAAATTGTCCTCTTTTGATAAAACTTAAGATCATTATATGCTTTAGTGCATACTTCTATAACCTTCTTTTTCCCAACAGAAACTGCAGAGAGCGGTACGAATGTTGTTTTACTCTCTTTTGCAATAATTTTGGCAAGTGTTGTTTTTCCTGACCCCGGTGGACCCCAAAAAAGCATTGAAGAGATGGTATCGTCTTCAATCATTTGTCTCAGCACCTTTCCCTTCCCAACTAACTCGCTTTGACCAATAAAATCATTGAGTGTCTTGGGACGCATGCGATCAGCGAGTGGTGCAGCTTTTTTTTCGTACTGCTGTATGTTTTTGTCGAATAAGTCCATGAAGTGAGGATATTCATTAATCAAAACGCACTATTCTATTTATACACTTCTATCATTACTTTTTTACCTCTTGTCACATCCCCATTATTCCAGTCATGATTTGTGTCGAGAATTTTTTTGTAGGTGTATTGAAAATCGCGCCCATTTCTAGTCCCTGGATCATTGGTGATAAATACATTTGGCGTGTACCCCTTTATAACAAGCATATGATACAACGGCCCCGGTGGTGTGAAATTTGGATTTCCCAGTTGTCTTCCTGCAAACGGCATAATAACCGGATGTCCTTTTGCAATCGCCTCTTTTATGTCGGTTTCATCAAAATCATATCTTACTTCTGCTTTAAGACCAAAACGTTCCTCAAATACTCTCGCCGTTTCTTCTGTGGTCATGTCTATTGCCATTCCTTTTTTTTCTTCAAAATGGACTAAATCAAGAATACCTGCGTCAGCCGAGTCCTTGGTAAAACCACCCTTATTTAACAAAAAGTGAGCTGACATGAGCATTGCTGCCTCCTCACATGCCTCTTGATACGGCAGATCCCAATTTGCGTGTGGTGCTTGTGACGTAAAAGGGACAGCTAGATTCATGCTCTCTGGTAATTGGTACTGAGAATTCTGCTGCTCTGATTTTTTGTGTAAGTTTGAGATGTTTTCTTTTGCAAGGGCAATGTTGTCTTTGCTGTCATTAGAATTGTCCCTTTCTATCTCTTCTTCAACGCTTTGCGCATGCGTTACCAGCGAGGCTTGAATTTCTTCCTGCGAAATCGCGTCAGGAACTTCTTCTTTGGGACGTGTTAATTCAAAGTAAAGATTTGCCAGTGGAGCTCTAAAGAAAAAAGTTGCAAGAACAA
This sequence comes from Patescibacteria group bacterium, assembly GCA_018818205.1. Lineage (GTDB taxonomy): Bacteria > Patescibacteriota > JABMPQ01 > JABMPQ01 > JAHIRA01 > JAHISJ01. Next base: position 129,313 of record JAHISJ010000023.1, on the reverse strand, counting down.
TAAAAAGACAGGCAAGCGTAAATCCTATTGTGACACGAACTTTCTTTGCCATTTCTTTATATACGCTACAACGTAGTGTACTTCTTCTATCTTAAGCACATACGCGATTATCAAATAGATACTAAATCCTAAAATGGAAGCAGTGGATAATTGAAAAAAACGACTTAACAGCGTATCACGTAATGGAAAATAGTTCAAGATTACTGCAATAACTCCTGCCATGCTTATTGTAGGAACGAGTACTCGCAGAGTATAGCCAAGCATTTTACTCAGATGCAACCTGATAAATGCCTTGTTTAAAACAATAACAAGCGTGAACGTTTGCACAATTGATGCAATTAAGAATGCGAGAGGAAGGCCATAAATACCCATATAGCGTGTTAGTGCAAAACATAATGCAATATTTATCCCCATGGCACCAAATGAAATGATAACCGGAACAAGGGTATTGTGCCGCGCATAATATGTTCTGCTCAGAAGATGATTTACACTTTCAAAGGGTACAACAAATGAGAAAATTGCGAGAACTCCCGCTGTAACGGCAACAGCCTCTGCACTAAATTTACCTGTTCCCAAGAAAAGTGAAATAATACTTGTACTAAGGAGTGCTAGAGCAAAAGATGCAGGGAGTGTAAGAAATATTATTTTTTTGAACGAATGTATAAAATCAGACATAAATGATTTTTCCCTTTTTTTTGCAAAATCTGATGACAAAAAAGGAAACACTGCCGTTGCAAGGGAAATGCCAATAAGACTTACCGGTAAACTTTGGAAATTGCGTGCCAAATTAAAGATGCCAACACTCCCCTCCTGCAGTGTTGACCCAACAAATGTAAATACCCATAAATTTCCTTGCCACGCAATAAGGCCTAAAATTCTAGGGAGCATGAGTTTTAGAGACCTCACTGCAGGTTTTGGAACTGGTTTTGTAATAAAACGATACCGCATTTTTGAGCGGATCACAGAAACAAGGCGTATTGACAAATGGAGCAAGGCACCAAAAACAGTGCCATATGCTACACCAATAACGCCATACCTGTCTGCAAGGAAAAGAATACCTACAATTATCCCTGCATTATACAAAACGGGTGAAAACGAGTAAGCTACGAATTTTTTATAAGAAATAAGCACCCCACCAAGAAGATTGCTCAGTCCAAAAATAACTGGAGAAAGAAGCATAATACGGCTTGTAGCAATGAGCAGTTCTCTCTTTTCCCCCACAAACCCTGGAGCAGTTATTAATACGAGCCATGGCATGAGTATAAAACATACCAGAGAAATAATACTGATGATTATGAGCACCGCATTTATAAGAAAACTCACCGTATCATTGAGCTCTTTTTTCTCTTTGCTTTGCAGCAAATCACTTAATACCGGAACAATTGCAGACGCGAGAGCGCCTGCCAAAAAGATATTGAGAACCAGATCAGGAATTAAAAAAGAGGCCTGATACACATCCAAAGACTCACCTGCACCAAACTTCCCTGCAAGCAATCTGTCTCTAAGTAGTCCAAAGGCATAACTAAAAAAAGAAGAAACCGCTAGAATAGCGGCTCCTTTTGTAATTTTTGACTGGTTCTTACGTCCTGGCGTTTTTACCTTTTTTGCCATTACATCATACTAACTACATTTCCTTTTGCTCTAGCACATCCCACTCATTGTCCATAGTAGCTTCTGTAACCTCACCATTTTCAAATCGGATAGACGTTTCATGTAGGGTATCTCCTCCAATTATCTCCTTCCTTGTTCTATCTCCAAACCCCTCGTTTCTTGAAATAAAGACAATAACAACATCATAGCACCCTTTACACCCAACGGGTGTAACCGATTTTACAGCAAGTGTTTCTGCCTTACCATCGAACTTATACGTCTCACTTTTAGTGACAATAAAGTCTACAGCCTCATTGCGTGCGGACTGCTCGTTAAATGACAGATCCTCGGTGGTATCTTCAGCCGCTTCCTCGTCTTGTGCTTTTGCCTCACCTTGGACTTTAGTCGTTCTAAAAGTCGATTTATATCGCTCACGTGAATCTGAACTACTACTCATTGGCAGTGAATTATTATCACTGTCCTTCACCGACTCAGTTACTACAAGAGCTACTTCTTGGTCAGGAATAAATTCTTGAGATGGAGTTATGCTCAATTTCTTTGCGTCAGCATTGTACTCATACTGACTATTTAAAAATGGATTTAAATAGACGACCAAGTCCTCATTAGTATACGAGATATAGACACCCTTCGCATTAAGTGTACCCTCATCCATCTCCTTGTTAAACGTAACGCTAACCTGGGTATCTAATGCAACATTGTTTGCACCATCTGTAGGGTCAACTGCAGTAACTTCTGGACCGCCGCCAAGCTTATCTACCTGCCCTTTAAAAAAGTTTGTTACAGAGCAACCACTTAAAAGAAAAACGCTTAGAAGCACTATGGATACAGTTACTTTTTTCATATTCTTAGTCATTATGTCCATAATTTTTGTTTGAAATTTCGTATATGTTCATCATCAATAGTTATCCCCTCTTTCACAAGTAGAGCTATTTTTCTTTTTTCACCAAAAGCATAGCCACCTACACACCCATTGGAACAGACAACACGATGACACGGAATAAGAATCGGTTTTTTATTATTGTTCAGTGCTGTCCCGCATGCTCTATACGCTCCAGGATAGCCTGCCTTTTTTGCCAAAATGCTGTACGTCGTTATTTTACCACGAGGTATTTTTTTGGTCAAAGAGAGAATCTTTTCTGAAAATTCAGACACTTTGGGCTTGTTTAAACACTTTTGGTAAATACCTGATGAGATCTGTTGCAACAACTGATCTCTCACCGAGATCCCTCTCGGCTAAATCGCCTGCAAAGCCATGAATGAATACTCCTGCAGAAAGTACAGTATGTAGTTTCTGATTTGGAAACTGAGCGAGTAGCGCTGCAAGAATACCAGAAAGAACATCGCCCGTTCCTGCAGTTGCAAGTGCAGGACTACCGGTCTCGTTAATACACTTCTGACCATCGGGACTGCATACTACTGTTTTATTGCCTTTAAGAACAATAAAACTGTTCCACTCTTTTGCCATTGTCAACGTCACTTCTTCTCTCTTCTTTGAAACTTCTTGATAATCAATTTCTAGCAATCGTCCCATCTCTCCCTCATGAGGTGTTAAAATGGTTGGTGCGGTTCTTTCAGAAAGCACGTTTACATTTCCAGAGAGTGCGTACAACGCATCCGCATCAATAATAAGTGGTTTATCAATGACTTTGATGGCCTGTAAAATAAACTCAATCGTTTCTTTGTTTCGTGACATGCCAGGGCCAATGACCACCGTATCTACCTCTTGAACCATTTCCTCACTCAACAATTCTATATTTTCTGGAGAAAGAGATTGATTGTCCTCCTCAAAGCCAGGCATTAATACAACCTCTGGCATAAGTCTATTCTTAATGTCATATACACTTTCCGGGAAGAGAAGCTTTACTAAGCCTGCTCCAGCACGGTACGCGCCATGACACGCCAAGATAGGCGCTCCAGGCATAAACGCAGAACCCCCAATGACAAGAACCGTACCTACAGATTTTTTGTGTGAAGTTGGCTCTCTTCTAATAAGCAGCTCACTGAGTGCCTTTGTATCCATATTATTTTGGCTAAAATGAATGATACTTTTTCATAGTTTCTATAACTTCGCTGTCTTTAGTTTGTGGAAACACTTCGTAAAATTGTCCAACTGCCATGAAGAAGCGAGGCTCATATAGACATACTACGTCATCCACTTCTTTTTCTATAGTATCTAGGGCTTCTTTTGAGGCAACAGGTACTGCAACAATGATTTTCTTTGCTTCCTTGGCCTTGCATGAGAGAATCGCTGCACGCATGGTAAGCCCCGTAGCTATGCCGTCATCCACTAAAAATACTGTTTTATCTTTCAGGTTCAGGGGTTTGCTTTTCCCTCGGTATAAACCAAGTCTCCGTCTTGCTTCCTTCTTTTCCTCAGCAACAATTTTCTCTATTGCATCTTGGTTAAATCGCTCTTTTTCTGACTCATTAAAGATTGGTTCTCCTATTTCTGTAAGTGCGCCTATTGCATATTCATCGTGCCCTGGTGCACCAATTTTCCTAGGAACAACAATATCAAGCGGGATATTCATTGCTTTTGCAACCTCATAACCTAGAGGTAATCCTCCTCTGGGAAGTGCAACTACAATGGCATTTGGTACATTACTATATTTTTGTTGCAGCTCGCTTGCAAGCTTTTTTCCCGCCTCAACGCGGTCAGGAAATGTCATACGTTTTAGTTAAAACCTTAGGAATGCACCTATGCTTTTGTTTTCCTTAAGAAGATCACTGCCACGCACAAACTCAATCTCAACATTACTGTTTAGTGCTTTGTTCACTATCTCAGAGATAAGGTCTGGAAGAATCTCCATGTCACCACCACAGTACGAACATTTTAGTTCATCAAGAGCTAAATGATCACACTTGGTACACTTTTTACCCGTTTCTTCTAGCTCCTCATCAATAACGATTTCCATTGCCTTACCCTCCTCAAGCATAAGAAGTACTTTGTCCATTCCTCTTACCGCTTTGTTTCCTTCTCCAAGATTATCCACAAGTCTCTTCACGAGGTCCTCTTCTTTCTCTCGTTCTATTTGCTCTTCTATCCTCATTGATTCTTCTAGCACGTCATGGTCTGAGACAAACATCTCTAGAGATAGCTTGCCTGCAACTTTGCTTTGAAGATTTTTGGGTAACATTTTTTCAAACTCAGGAAGTACTTCCTTGCTACCACCAATAATGAGTCTGTCAAACGGGTAATCCTTCTCATACCGAGTTATTGCTTTTACTGTATCTTTTATCATTGAATTGGTATGGTCTTCAATATGACGCTGGAACCGTGCTTGAGACCAGCCCCCTTTTTTGTGATGTCCTGGAAAGTATGATAATGCATCTGTATCATGCTCTTCTATTTCACCCATATAGACGGTGAAGAGACGCATCTTTTCTTTATCAATCATGATCACTGCGTATCGCTCGTATTCATCAAGCATTCTGCATAGTGGTGTCACATTAACTTTATTTGACACAGAAACCTGGTCAACTACAGGAACAGGAAGGCGTAATACATCAAAAATCCCCTGAGCATCGGATGCAATAAACATCAGTGACCTAATACTTCGCATAAGATCTTGCTTGAGGTAGTCATCAATTTTTTTTGCATCTTTTGTAAGACCTCGTTCTTCTACAACGCGCAATAGATCTTTAAGTTCTATCCGAATCTCCTCTGTTGTTCTTACGCTTTGATCAGCATTTAAGTAGAGTGATACGATATCTTCTTTCTCTGAAACAATGTCAGAATATTTCTTTACTTGTTTTACATCGAGCATACATGAGTATTAATTATTAACTGATACTTTAGTATATCAAATTGTAAAAAGAGAAGTAAGATAGTTTGTAATAAAAAAGCCCACCTAAGCGTAACAGCTAGGGGGCGTAGGATTATAATGCCAGCTTTAAGCCGGCATTGAATAAAATTTCAGAATAGGAAAACCTGCTTTTAGACTTGCCAAAGGCAAAGCCAATCGAATATCGTCCACCAACAGCAAAACGTAAATCAGGTTTATTAACTTTAAACAATCGCAAAACATGAAGCTCTAAGTCAATTCCCAGCGGAATTCTATGCTCATGTCCTTTAAGGCTACTTCCTGAAAATAGCAGCCTTGCCTCATACCCAATTGGAACAATCCAGAAGGAAAACACATTCCATTTTTTGTGGAGTAATGCGTACGCTCCACTCACTGAAACGAATATATTAAGGGAAGGTAAGGATAGTGGAAATCCGCCGTGCACAGCAAGCGACAATCTGTATCGACGTACAAAGTCAATATCACCTGCTACACCAAAGGCAAGTCTTCCCTTGGTTTTATACATAAAATCATATGTACTTATAGCAGAAAGTCCAAGATTAAAGGCAGTATCGAGCTTTTTTCCTCTTGATTCGTTTTTGAAGAATCTTTTTGGAACATATCTTGATTCTAAAAACCTTTTTCCATGATCCAAAATTACACTTAAACGTTTTTTAACGTCTTTGATTGTTTTTGTGGTCCTAGATTGGGCATAAATAGAAAATGCATTTTTATCTTCATTTTTAATAAAGAATAGAAAAATCGCATGCTTATACACTTTTTTCTGATGAATTCTAGCCGGACCACACATCATAAGAAGAATCAATCTTGCCTTTTTTTTCTCAGCATCTTTGATCAATGCTAAAAACTCTTTACGATTACGAGGTGTCTTAAGTACTTCAAAGGGGATCCCTTTTTTGATAATCATTTTTTTTACCACATTTTTCCACTGATTTTGTTGAATCTGGGCACATTTCCCAGACATTCCGACTTTAAGCACAGCAAGTTTTTTTGACAAATCTACTTGAGCAGCGCCTTGAGCAGCGCAAGGAAATAGAGTTAAGAAATAAAAAAAACACAGATATTTTTTCACAGTTCCTCCTTGGTTTTAGGGTAGCCTAAAATAATACAATAAATGTAAGATACTGTCAAGAAAAAAGCCCACCTATGCGTAATGGCTAGGGGGCGTAGAATTAAAATGTCCACAGCAATCGTGAGTGAAAAGATACATCTCTCCACAAAAATGTTGCAGGCGTATTAGTGTTGGAAACAGCAAAGCCTAATGAATACCGCGCGCCTAGAACAAGTTTCAGGTCATACGCTCTCACTCCAAAAATACGAAGTAGGTTAAGCTCAAGATCAATACCCACTGGAAACCTGTGCTCATGACCTCTGAAATCGGTACTCTTTGAAAAGAAAAATAATCTATTTTCGTATCCAATCGGTGATATCCAAAGTGAAAAAACGTTCCACTGCTTAAAGAGTAACGCATACGCCCCGCTTAAAGAAAAGAACAGGTTTAATGAGGCAGAAGTGATGGGATACCCACCAAGAGCAGAAAGAGATACTCTATAGCGTTGTGCAAAATCAATTCCTGCAGTAATACCAAAAGCAAGTCTGCGTCTGCTTTTGTACCTTAAATCGTAAACCCCCATAAAGATAAGTCCCAGATTAAAGTCGGTTGTGATTAAGTTCCCACAGAGCACAAAACCACGAACAAACGATAATTTTCGTTTTTCCCAAACTAATGACAGATATCTTTTTACTATCTTAATCACGTAGTTTTTTACCCCCTTGAACTTCTTTACATGATATAGCTTTAAGCTATCTGTCTTAAAGCTTTTAGAATTTTTCCCCAGAATTTTTAAGAGCACTGGTATAAAGAGAGTCTGATATTTGAATTTACTTACCTCTGTACTTTGGCAGGACAATAACAGTAAATATGGTAACTTTCTTTTTCGTGCTTCCTTAAGATAGTTGTCATAATATATTTGTGGTTCAATATCGATAATATCAAATTGTACATCTCTTTGACGAAGGATCTTTAAAACTACTGGTAAAATTTCTTGCTGTAATCTTTTACACACAAGTGCATGACCGAGTTGAAGTACGCCCAGTTTGTTAACACTTGCCTGGGCATAAAATGGAATCAACATAAATAGAATAATTGTGAATATTTTTTTCATTGTTCCTCCTGAACATTTGTGTAGTGTGACTTCGAATTCTACGGTAATTAGAGGTTTTGTCAATGATTTTGGCTTATTCCAGACTACCTTTGAGAAAATATAGATCTATCGTATTTCTTTTTTCACATTGAAACTGTGCTTGAAAGCACCACATTGCTATGGTATTTTAAAGATGTCATAAAAATTGCCAGGATAGCTCAGTTGGCAGAGCGGCGCACTCGTAACGCGCAGGTCATGGGTTCGATCCCCATTCCTGGCTCCAGTTAAAGTCCCAATTTTGGGCTTTTTTGTTGTCAAAGATATTTGGTGTTTTGTATCTCATGCTCGCTAGGTTAGGAAGAGACCACTCTATTAATCATACAAAATTGCCGATTTTCCTTTTATTAGATACAATAAAATAGATATTGGCAAATGTGTATGCCAGACAGGCAGTATGTGAAATAATTTTCAAAAATGATGCGAAAGTTTTAATGCTTCGCTACTTTTAGCCACTACCTATGAATAAAATAGTACTCAAAGCGCTAATTATGGTTATCCTAATCCTAAACGGTTGTATATCACCACTTGATACGAACACTACTACAACACCAAAAGAAGAAACTTCCACAATTGATACAAACAATGATGATTCATGGTATAGGCCGAAACAAGGGACAACTTGGCAATGGCAGCTATCAGGCACCATAAATACTGATTACACTGTTGATTTGTATGACATAGACCTTTCAGAAACTCCTCAAACAGTTATTGATGAACTTCATAGCAGAGATATCAACGTTATCTGTTATTTTTCTGCAGGAAGTGTGGAAAATTATAGAGAAGATGCAAAGGATTTTCCAGATGAAGTTATTGGAAAACCATTAGAAAATTGGCCTGATGAAAAGTGGCTGGACATTTCTCACTATGCTCTCTTTGCAGACAGTATAAAAAAGCGCCTTGACCTTGCGATGCAAAAAGGATGTGATGGTGTTGAGCCAGACAATAGTGACGGGTATCAAAATGATACGGGTTTTGATTTAACGTACGAAGACCAACTCAATTACAATAAATGGCTAGCAGAAGAAGCACACAAAAGAAATCTTTCCATTGCTCTAAAAAATGACCTGGAACAAGTTGATGATTTAGTGAATTATTTTGATTTTGCCATTAATGAACACTGTTTTTATTATGATGAATGTGAGAAACTATTACCATTTATTGAACAAGATAAAGCCGTTTTGGGTGTGGAATATGAGTTAGATCCTAATGAATTTTGTGAAGAGGCAAATCGCTTGAATTTTAGTTGGTTGAAAATGAATGATACTTTAGATGGACGTAGACTTTCTTGTAAATAGTACTCTCACTGAGCTGTCATGCTTCGCACTTTTTTAGAAAATGCAGAGTGAGTGCTTGTATTTGTGTCAAATTTATTTCCCTTTCCATACTACACAAAAGGCAATGATGCTATTTAAAATTCGCAACTAAAACAATGGCTACATCTTTAACTGATTTTTATCTGTCATACAGTAATGAATTATACAAGAATCCTATTTTTAGCAAGGAAATATTGTCGCATCAGGAATTTCTAAATACTAGTAACAGCTTAAGTGGAAAAGAAACGTTTGAAAAAATCTTGCAGCACTACCTCGAAGAAGCGGAGCTGACATTATCACTTATCCAAACTTTACATTATTCTAAAAAAGATTTTATGCTGGAAATTGGAGGTGGCCTTGGATTAGTGTATGGTTTTCTAAGAAAACAAGGATACACTATCTATGCTATAGAGCCCTCTGACTCAGGTTTTGGTGGATATTTTAACGCTGCAAGAGAGTTGTTTAAGATAATTGATGTTGATAAATCTCACTTTTATCCCCTACTATCTGAAGACTGCACAAAAATCAATGAGCGATTTGACGTACTCTTTTCTAATAATGTTTTGGAACATATACCAGAGTTCGATAAATCCTTTTTAGCAATGAAGAACGTCTTAAAACCCGGGGGCGTAATGATACATAACACTGCTAACTATTTTGTTCCCTATGAACCTCACATTAACATCATGTTGGTGCCACTTTTCCCTAAGCTTACACCATTTTTTGCGCCACGCTTAAAAAAATCATCGCTGTGGAATGGGTTGTATTTTGTTACAACAAGAAAACTGAAAAAACTATGTAAATCAATGGATTTAACAATTACATTTAAGAGAGACAGTCTACAAAAAACGCTCCATCGATTAGATACTGACCCAGGTTTTGCTGAGCGACAAAAATATTTTGTTGCATTGTATTCACTGCTTAAGCGTACAAGACTAGTAAGAATTCTTGATAACGTTCCCGTTGCCCTTACAACTCCTATTACCTTTACTGTAGAAAAAAGATTTACAGATACTATTTGAAGAAGAACACAACAACAAATACAAAAAAGCAACTTACGCAAAGCGTGAGTTGCCTAAAAAAAATAAATCTTCATGATATTATTTAACGCGAATTCTTTGCAGGTTCTCTTGAACTCTTCTCATGCGTTCACTAATAGACCCCCTTTGGGTTTGCAAGCATTGTGATGCACTAACTTTTATCTCAGGAGGCAAGCTTTTATCAAGAAAAATGCCCGGCTCAAATGAATTCCAGTTTCCAACCTTTTCCAATGTCGGATCCTGCAATGCCTCGAAATAGCTTGCCAAATAATGCAAAAGCGAATCATTGATAACCGGGAGGAGCGCCATTCCTTCATAGAGAACTGGAAGGATTAATTTTGCGTCACTTAAATTAAGCGCACCCAACAATCTTCTTTCAAATACTGGTACTTTGAGTTTTTCGATTTCATTTACTCTCATAATTTCTATAAGGATTAGAACCTGCAACACAATAGCGCGTGCGTTTCCAAAGAAGCTGGTGACTGTTAAAGCTTGTTCTTCGGAAATATCCTTAAGATCAATTGGTTTTACATTAAGAAGTGCTGCAACAAATAGCATCGCGGGATTGTGAGTTCCCAGCATATCTAATCCCATGAGAAAATCTTCCTTGCCAGCAGGAACTGGCATATCCAACATCCTTAGTAAATTCTGATATCCAGCGTACCTTCCATCGCTTGAATGTAGTCTACGTCTCGCCTGCCACTGGGCAGGAGTCAAAAAGGCACCATTAATATTTTGTTGCGTTAAACCTGGGCTAGAAATTATAGAAGCTGCGTTTTCCCGTGTAAACGGGATATTCAAATAATTATAAACATCCTTTCTTACCACTACTCCTCCCATGTGTCTTTAAGACACAAAAATGAACTGGAAACTACAACGCAGCTCTTTGCTGCGCTAGACTTTATATATCATAGGTTTTGAAATAAATCAAGTAAAAAGTCTTGACAAATTTTAAAGGTGTGATAAAAATAGCCCATGATCACTTTTGATCAAAACAGAGGAGGATTATTGTGGTTTTACGTAGGGCACAAGAAGAAATTGCAAAAAAACTTGGAACAACCATTGATGTGTTTACTATTGGAGAAGCACTTGTTGAATTTAAAAAAGGCATTATTGCCGAACAGGGAAATAAAGAAGAAGAATTCCATAAGCTTTCTCAAGACACTCCACTTGGTGAAGAAAGTTTGGCTCAAGCTCATCAGATTATTGCAACACTAGAAACTGCCAAGCGTCCTTGGTGGAAACGATTACTCGGTCTCTAAGAGGACCACAAATGTTTAAAAATCAATGCCATTTCTTTTTTAAGAGATGGCTTTTTTGTTTTATTTTTCAAAATACTCTACTGATTTTTCTAAAAACCTCTTCTCTGCTCTGGTAAGATTAAGTCCGGATGAATGAACATAGTTGTAGACCTCAAAAAAAATATCACTGAGGTCAAAAATTTTGCAGCACGCAATTACCTTCCCAAGCTCCCTCATTTCCCTAAATACTTGTCTCTTCTTAATCTCACTATATACCTCTAAAAATAATTTTTTATCTTTAACCTTTCCACTTGCCTTAATAAGCGATGCATAACTAATGAGGTTCATTTTTTTAGCTGGAGCCTCCCTCCACATTTCGTTTAAAAGTCGACTGCTTCCTACCTCACCTGCAGCAGTAAACGCAGAACCAAACTCAATTGGGGTAAGCATATTTTTGGGCGTCTGCTCCCAGACATCGATTAAAAGATCTTCACTATGAACGGCACCGGCAGCTGTGAGTGCAGAACCCCACTCGGGCGCAGTTAAGCTAACTTTAGGTGCACCTTTCCAAATCTCCTCAAGTAAGTCAGGAGAATATGCAGCACCCGCGGCCGTAAATGCAGATCCCCACTCAGCCGGGGTCAAATTAGCTTTTGGAATACTCTTCCACATTTTTACAAGTAACTCTTTATCATGCACGCCACCTGCCGCCTTTAAGGCAGCTCCATATGCCTTTGAATCTAAATCACCACTTGATGCTTTTTCCCATATCTCCTTTAGCAATGGCTTATTATATGTCTTGCTTGCTGCAAGTAACGCAACTGAATACTCTATGCTTCCAAGAGGTGTTTTTGATGACTCAGCCCAAATCTCTACTAAAAGATCGCCGCTTAAGACATCCCCTGCTGCCTTAAACGCAGACCCATACGTCCATGATGTGAACGTAGTCTTGTCAGATTCTGACCATATTTTTCTTAACAGGACATCAGATCTTAGGCGACCCGCCGCTCCAAAAGCAGTACTAAACCCTATTGCACCAAGTCTACTTTTTTGAAGCCGATCCCACGTCCCCTCAAACAACTCTGTATTTCTCAATTCACCAGTTCCCTTGAGCATAAGCCCAAGCTTTTTTTCCTTAGCATCAATAACATCCACGTTTACTAAAACCATCTTATATGCTTGAGTTACTGTTCCCGAAATTTCTTTATTTCTTTTTTTATTTTCGACAAAAAAGTAGGAAAGTCCGGTTAACATCTCTATATACTGTTTGTGTGTACTAAACCCCTCCACAAGTTTAGGCAACACATTTGGTTCATACCTACAGCAATACGTGGTTAAATAGTGTATTGTATTTTTTTGATACCACAATACGTTCCCATGGTCAGTTGAAATAATCTGGACAACTTCTTTGATTTGTTCCTGTGCTCGCCTTCTGTCTTGTGGCCAATTAGAGCACGGGGTATTGAGTAGCGTCATGGCACATTGCTAATGGTGAGAGACAACAAGGTGCTCGAATTTATATTTTAGAGTAGCATAAATAGGCTTGATTGTCTATTTATTTAAAAAAAATCTTTGCTATAATGAGTGTACATTAACTATTACTCATCTATATGCAACAATTTTTTGATCAGGAAATTTCTGTAGGCGACTTAAGAAAACTTCAACAATTTCACATGTTAATGAGCACTGATAGCGGCGAGATAAATGAATTATCGATTAAGGGTTTAAAAACATTCACTGACAGTGAATGGAATACTACAATTTCACTTCTCAAAGACTCTATTTCTGAACAATATGTCTCTTTCTTACAGTCCTCTTCTGCCGTTAGAGAGCAGTACTTAATAATATGGGGTAAATACCTAGACGTTCCATACTTTGACCGCATGTATGAATTCTTATCTACTGTGCAATCAACTATATGCATAGGAGGCTCCCGGTATTTTCTCTTAAAGCTTCTCATAAATCCTTTTACTCTCCCCAATAATCTTAAAAGTGCTTTGCTTTCATTACCATTTTTAGCCAGCTACAATGAATCAACCCCGGATAACAAGTTGCTTATTGCACTCTTTGATTCCCTTTTTGTGTTCAATTTAAAACAAGCGCATGAATCAGCAAAACAGATAAAGAAAATACTCGTTTTAGATACGTATACCTACAACATGGACGATATTATGAATTTATCTCTTCTTAAAGATGATTACGCGTTTTGTGTAGGTACAATATGGAATATAAGTACGGATATTATTCTCAAGGATTCACCATTCAATATGTATCTCCAAAAACAAACAGAAAAAAAGGCCACGTCTTAATAAGACAGGGCCTTCGATTATGTTCTTTGTCAGTGTTGCTCTTTTTTTAGCCTAGGTTACCAGTTTAGTTGAAAAGCGGCAGGTTCGAAACGAGGTTTAGATTGAGAAAAATCCTCAGCCCCCCGTTATGAATGTTACCTGTCAAATCACCGTACTGCGCGAAGGGATCCGTGAACACCAAGTCATACTGCTGGTTTGACGCAAGCGGCACAAAGTGAGATCCATCGGAAAGCTTTTCTGGTTCCCCAAGGAATGATGAGAACCACCGAAAAAGTCCACCGTGTCCTAAACGAATTTGAACAAATTTTTGCTTACTCCCGCTCCAGACAAGCCGGTTTGTTGGCAAAATGATTCCAGCTTCAACAGGGTCCATTGCGTTGTAGGCTTGAACCTGAGTAAGAATGGCACCAGTCACTTCCGGAGGATACGTATCGGTTGGAAGTGGTTTACTGGTAACCACTGTTGAAATCAGTCCGCCTCTTTTAACAATAAATCCATTAACAATTTTGTGGTCAATGCTTACAAGCTCTGCTTCCCACCGGTTGCCACCCATTGGAATGTCAACCATATTTCTTTGAATATATTGAACCTTATCCTCTGGGGAAATATTAGGATCAATGAACACTGCATAGGGTAGGCAGAACGGGCCATAATCCTGTGGATTACTAAAACAGAAAAGATCTTTAATGTTTCGTGCAAAAACAAGGCCTTCCACTGTCTTGTGGCGAGTACCATCATGGTAGCCAGGCGCTATCCCCATGGGCATCACATATGCTTTAGTGGTTCTTACACCAGGCGTAAGATTGATGACGACCCATCGGCCCGGCCACCAGGCACCAAATTCATAAACAACTTCCCACTCTTTGAGCAGGGCAACCTCTTGAGGCGTATGAGGTGCAATAGCAACCTCAAACTCTGATGAGGCACTTCGCTTGATAAGAATTTTATTGCTGACTGTTCCATAGACAACCATGGGATACAGCGTACCCTCGGTATGAGAAACCTTGGTCGCCATGTATATGCAATTGGCAGTTGGTTGCTGTCCATGCATCAACTGATTAATACAACTGCTCAAAGTAATCTCGGGGGCAAGAGCGGTGACGACATAACCATTACCCTGTTTTTCGATCCGCTCTGGACGCAGTTTGCACTCCCATCCATCGTTCAGCGCATGGATGGGGTCAGGACCATAGAGCCTATTCGCGTCAATATTTCCTCCCGGATAACGCGTAATAACTTGCCACATGATCGGAATCATACATCCCAGGGCCCCACAGTCAAACTGGTTTGCACTTATGTGCGCTCCCGATGTAAGCGTGGTTCTATTGAACTCATGCATCCGGAACCCCGCTGGGGTAACCGGCTCACTGGGATCGTTAACCTGAGTATCATAGAGTTGGGCGCGTAACTCAAGATCTTCGTGCGTAACAAACCTGTATAAATTTTTATATGGGTCAACGTCAGTAGTAACTTCTTGTACCCCTTTCACGATAGGGGCAGACACCGTACAACTACTCGTTTTTTGTCCTAATGCCTTTTGTGCTTCTTCTTGTGGCGGCATACCCATTTGGCACGCCGAAAAAATAACAGTAGCTAAAAGGGCAACGAGCCCAATTTTTTTTCTAAACAACTTTCAAGTCCTCCAAGCAAATATTTTTATTTGCATTAATGTGAAAAGAGCAACATTTGTATTGTACATCTTATAGCCCAAGAATACAATGACGAGCTATCCACATTTCCAATAAAAAAAGGCTCTCATGGTTCTTACGAGAGCCTCAAACAATGTATATACAACAGTTTTTATTTCTTAGCAATGCATCGTTTCAACTTTTCTGAATACGTTCTACCACTGGAGAAACACCACAATCTGGGTGTACCCTTCTTCAAGAAATGTTTTGTAAAATCAAAAAATCTACCTTTGTATGTATGTGCAACTTTATCAGTAAAAGCAGTCATCGGCAGCCCTGCTTTATTAACGCTGGAATGGAGTGACTTTCTAAAATCTAAAAACGTTTTGTCAGCCTTATTTGGACATTTTAATGTTGTATACGGCTTACATTTAGAATTAAGTTTTTGCAAATCTTTAGCTCTAAGAAGACCTTTGAAGTTTTGATGAGAAAACCATTTTGGATACTTAACGCAAATTTTCTTTGCCTCATGACAAAGCATATTTGAATATCTAATCAATGCGACACGGTTTATTAATGATGTCGCAAGTTCTTTCCATGGCCTTTTTGAATATGCACCACAAGAGTCCTTAATCTTTCTCAGTCGTGATTCTATGCTCCCCCATTCCTTTTTTTGTTTTTCAGGGTTGCCTGCATTATAAATCATATCATACGAGATTAAACCATGTTTTAAAGGATTTTCCTTAACGGTATCCATTGTCTTTTTGGCAAGTGCATAACACCAGTCAAGTGCCTTTTTTTTAAACTGAGTCTGCTTTTTTTTAGTAAGCTTTTTCGTCTCTTTTTTACGAGAAAACTTTTTTCTAAACATTTTTTTTGCTTGTGGTACTCTACCCGAGAACGAGGGGTGAGAGAAATCGTCACGTGGCGTTTTTTGAACAATCGGCGCTGCATACGGCTCTAAATTTTTGTCACCGCTTGATGCAAAAATAATTATTAACAACAAAACAATCACCAAAAACAGAAGCGCGAGCATTCTATAATTTGCTCTTGAAACGCTTTTCTTCTGTACGGCCACTTTTACCTCCTGCTGCAGAAATTTTGCACATTCCCCCTAGTAAAAAGGTCAACACTACTCATTTAACGCTAAATTATTCAAAAGTCAAATAAAAATTAGCTAGGTAACCGTTTCGAGGCTCTATGAGACTTACACTTTAGCTCCTTTTTCAACCTTTTTTGGAAGCCTAAAAAAGAGTACGACAACTACTGCCAATGCAAGACTCAAGATATACGGATAAATCATTCCCATACCGATTAAATATGCACCCAAAAATAAAATAGGAATATCTAGAACGCCTTTTAGAAAATTGGCAAGGGATAGAGTTGTAGCACGATTATATGACTTAATATTCTTATTAAACCACTCAGAATACATGGGCCACCTGGCAAGCTCAAAGAAAACAAACGCGGAATAGAAAATCAAAAGAAGATAATTATTAAAGAAGAAAAAATAACACATCACAAAAAGAAAAATAAAAAACGTGACAATACCATTAAACACATTTATCTTTTTTCTAAGAGTTACTTTAGGTAAAAACAAATGTGCCTTTTGATTAAAAATAAACCCGCATAGCTGAGTTACTCCATACATGATGCCTATAGTCAAAATCGAAATATTAATATCTACAAAAAACTTCTGATGATACCGCCATGCTATAAATGTTGCAATAAAAATTAATACTCGACTCAAAATGGCCTTAACAAAAACCCAGTTAGCTCTAATTATATTTATGGCATCAAGAATAATACCTGCCTCTTGCTTTTCCACTTTATAGAAGTGTTTAGGTTCAACAATCCTAAAAGCAATTACTAAACTTACCATTGTCGCAATCAAATCAAGGATGATGAGTGTTTGAAACTGCCACTCGAGTAAGTTTCTAGCAATAAGTGCACCAATAACCGGCGTGAATACTTTTGCTAAGTGCCGCGCAGAATAGTATTTTCCAAATCGTTTTAGGCTTTTTCCCTCTTTTTTAAGCTCTCTACCTGTATCATAAATAAGTGCTTCATCTGTGCCGGAGAAAAAGGAATAGCTCAAGGAAACAAGCCCTACCCCTACTGCAAACCACACAAAGTCCCATGCAAAAAAGTAGATAATCCAATGGAGATTCACAAAAAGAGTACCCAAGATAAGTGTCTTTTTTCTTCCCCATTTATCTGCCATATAACTTGAGGGAACCTCAGAAATAAGTGATACAACCGACCACACTATAGCGAGATAGAAAACTTCTTCAAGCGTTAACCCACGATGCAGATAGAACAACACACTTACCACATGCAAGAAGCGCACATCAAAAAACAGACGAATCCAAAACATTCTAGAAAAGTTTCTCTTTAATGCACTATTTCTCTCTTGTTTGTTACCTTCTTTTGCCATAAAAAAACACAACAAGACAGTGTGTACTCCTTTTATCTCACAATTATTTTATCTCTACCAAAGACTCATTTTTATTCCAGGAAATATCTTTGCCAAAAATATATACGTTCTGAGCCTTTTTTTGGTCAGCAAGCCATGAGTCAAAAGTATCATCAACTAAGAAAAGTATGTGCCGTACATGAATTTCCTTTTCTCCATTGTTTTCTTGCACTTCCTCTGCATAAATAATGTGGTAACCGTATTCCGTACGTACGAGATCACTCACTTCTCCTTCTTGTAGTTCAAAAGCAACTTCATCAAATGACTCGGGCATGTATCCTCTAGAAATAGTACCTAAGTCTCCTTCTAAATCACGGGTATACACATCTTCACTATGCTCAGATGCAAGAGTATTAAAATCTGACCCATTCTTGGCGAGCGCTAATACCTCAAGTGCTCTCTTTTTAATCTCGGCATCGTTTTTATGCTCGCTCCCTAATGATTCATTGCTCATGTAAAGATCTTTAAGCTTTTTTTCCTGAAGTGCAGGTTTCACTGCATACTTAATAAAATCTTCCTTGGTCCACCCATACAGTTCTTGCACGTGCGTCTCTAAATCAATGTCATTTCCAAGATTTTCTTGTACACGCGCTAGCTCGTCATTAACCTCTTCTTTAGAAACGAGTGCTGAATATTTTTCTAGCTGCTTTGCAATGAGTGCATCGTCTATCATTCGTGCAAGAACCATTTGCTGATATTTAGCATTACTCATTTGTTCTCCCTGTTCCTCGCCTGTAATCATAGTCTCATACGTACGAAAATGTCTTAGCCCTTCTACCGCATTAGAAACATCACTCAACCGAACCCACGTTCCTTGAGCAATAGCTTGTGGAAAAGGAATGTACTGAGCAATAGGCTTTGCAAGCGATGGAGCAGAGATAAAACCATAGACTACTACGCCAAGACCAGCAAAAGCAAGAATAACAATCACAAACACAATAAGTACCCAATGAACAATTCTCTTACTCATCTTGGGCTTAGAAAAATCGAGCTCTTCTTTTTTGTTTTCCTTAACCATATCTTACCTTTTTTTAAAAAAGTAGTTCCACCACTTAGAAACATTTGACCCTTCTGCTTCAAGGGTTTTTTCATTGATCTCAGGCACCTCTGGTATGTCTGTATTTGGCGTAACCGGCTCAGTGATAGCAACAGAGGTCTCCCCATCTTTTTGCATCCCTAAGCTTTGCCTAGCCTGAATTTCTTTAAACGAATCAGTTCGTAAATAATCAATAAGAGAAGATAATTCTGCGTTTCGTCTCTCTAGTCTATCTATTTCTTTCTTTACCTCTTCTATCTCGTTATTTACATTATGCTTTCTCATAAGCTCTTTTGTGAGAGCTACAGAGACAAGCACGAGCAAAATAAACCCAATAAACACCACGATCTTTGAGCTAAAGAGCGCTTTGAAAAGTGAATTTGAACTATTTCTTTTTTTTCGCATTATCTCTTGATTCTTGTATTAACTCAACAAGCTCCTCTGCAGAAACCGTTAAATCTGCCGCAATTTTTAAATCAAATATTAGCTCTTGAATTTCCTGTGGATTCGCTACGTTCTTTACCCGCATACCATTTCCTCCTTCTGACGCAACGTTTAACATGCCAAATCCAAATAGTGATGCTGCTATTCCATCAATCTCGTACGTAATATCTTGAATATGTTCAAGTGGAATTTCTGCCACAGATTTAGAAAACAGACTCTTTTGATCAATATTAATAACTCGCTGATTGGTTAAAATAAGTGAATCAAGATACCACATGAGCCACTGATATATCCCGTACGAAATACCAACTGTCACCCAGATGAAAAAGATAAGCATAGTCCACCACCGAGAGAAGAAAAAAACGATAAAGAAAAAAGGAAGGACAAGCAGAACAAAAGTGACCACCACCTGCTTAATGAAGCTCCCCCAGTGTTTTCTGATAATCTCATCTATCTCCTCATCTTCTTTCAAATTGTTACTGATTGGGTCCCTAAACATACGTTTAGTAGAAGGCAGGCATAACAAGCCACGCGATCATTGATAGCGTGATAAACGCAACGAAGAGGATCAAAAGCGCCTTTTTTATCTTTTTATGCATACTTATTTTTTTAATACTGCTAAAAATGCTTCCTGCGGAATATCAACGTCACCCATTTGTTTCATTTTCTGTTTTCCTTTCTTTTGTTTCTCAAGTAGTTTTCTTTTTCTGGTGATATCTCCTCCGTAGAGTTTTGAGGTAACGTCTTTTCTATATGGCCTAATGTTTTCTCTGGCAATGACAGTGCTCCCAACTGCGGCCTGCACAGGAATGAGAAAATTCTTTTTAGGAATAACATCTTTTAACCGTCCTACCAGTTCTCTCCCCTCATGCTGCGCTTCATCTTTTGGCACAAATTTGGAAAAAGCCTCTACCGTCTCTCCAGCAATGAGTATATCAAGCTTAACCAAGGCAGATGGTCTTTTCTCATCAAGTACTTCATAGCTGAGTGACGCATATCCAGAAGAGGCACTCTTAAGTTTATCATAAAAGTCAGAGATAATGCTAGAGAGAGGCAGCTCATAATGCAAAAGCGCTCTGGTTGGATCAAGGTACTCAGTATTTTTATACACACCTCTATAGGCTTGTATAAGCTCCATAATTCTTCCGATCTTCTCTGTAGGAACAATGACGTCTACGGATGCCCATGGCTCTTTGATTTCAATTACGTTTGATGGATCTGGAAATTCAGCAGGATTCATTATTTCTTTTTCTGTTCCATCTTTTAGTACAATAGTATAGGCAACCGTTGGTACTGTAATAACCATATCCAAATCGAACTCTCTCTTTAGCCGCTCCTGGATAATCTCTAAATGTAAGAGACCAAGGAAACCACATCTAAAGCCCCTTCCCAGTGCTTTAGAGTTTTCAAAATCATACGTTATAGATGCATCATTTAAGCTAAGTTTTTCTAATGCTTCCTTGAATGTCGGAAAATCATCCGCGTCAACTGGGTAAAAACTTGCATACACCATAGGTTGCATCTTTTTGTAGCCGGGAAGTGGTTTTGCCTCTTTTGATGTCGCAAGAGTATCACCCACTTTACAGTCTTGCAACTTCTTTAACCCAGTAACAACATACCCCACGCTTCCCATCTCAAGCACGTCTTGTTTGTGCCTTTTGGGTGTAAAAATACCAACCTCACCGGGCTTGATCTCTGACTGCGTTTGCAGAAAAGTTACTATATCATCACGCTTGATTGATCCTGAAAATACACGAACATACGCAATTACTCCTTGAAAATTGTCGTACACTGAATCAAAGATGAGTGCTTTTGTTTTACCTTCAATCTTTTCTGGTGGAGGGACTTTTTTTAAAACAGCTTGCAAAAGATCCTGAACACCCTCACCCGTTTTTGCACTTATTTTATAGATCTCATCACTTTTTACACCAACAATGTTCTTTATTTCATTTTCAACAAGCTCAACATTTGCGTTAGGATGGTCGATCTTATTTATCACCGGAATAATTTCTAGGTCATGCTCAATCGCTAAGTATAGGTTAG
Source organism: Patescibacteria group bacterium (assembly GCA_018818205.1). Taxonomy (GTDB): domain Bacteria; phylum Patescibacteriota; class JABMPQ01; order JABMPQ01; family JAHIRA01; genus JAHISJ01. The sequence goes on along the minus strand of JAHISJ010000023.1, from coordinate 108,162 downwards.
AGAGTGTCTGTGCTTGTATTCCTTGTGAAGCATCAACAAGTAGTAGAGCTCCCTCACAACAGGCAAGGCTTCTTGAGACCTCATACGAAAAGTCTACGTGACCTGGCGTATCAATAAGATTCAATATATACTCTTTTCCATCACTACCAGTATATTCCATGGTAACCGGTGCAAGCTTGATAGTAATTCCCTTCTCTCGTTCTAAATCCATTTGATCTAGGAGCTGATCCTTCATGTCTCGCTTTGAAATAGTTTTTGTTATTTCCAAAAACCGATCAGCAAGTGTTGATTTTCCGTGATCAATGTGGGCTATAATGCTAAAATTACGAACGTTCTCTAATGATTTCATTTACGCATCAAATAATTCACTAGTATCTTCCTCAATTGGTATGTCATCTTCTTCTTTTTTCCTTTTTCCAGGCGTTTCCCGATCATCAAACACACGCTTATTTTTTGAAATAACTGCCGACGTTTTTACCCCAAGCTTAATATTTTCATTCTCAAAAAATGTAAGCATGTTTTGTCTTATTTTTGAACGAACGGAGAATTCATATACCTCCCTTGGATGTGCCCAAAAATAATACCGTAAAAGCACAATATGATCTTTGAAATCAGTAATTACTCCACGCGGTTTTGGTTTGGTAAGCACTCCTACACTCTTTTGTACTACAGTAAGCCCTTTAGTCAATGCCTTTTTTAGATCGGTTTTGTAGTCAAGCTCAAATTCTACCTCATATCGTTTTCTGCCATATGCATTGTCTTTGATTACTGATTTTTTGAGCATTTCTGAGTTTGGAACAGTGACCTGCTTATTGTCAAAATCTTTAATCACTGTATATCTGGTAGAAATTCTTTGAACAATGCCATGCGTTTCACCAATATGCACCTGGTCTCCAATAATAAATGGCCTTTGTGTTAAGACAATGACACCACCTAAGAAGTTTTCCAAATAATCTTTAAACGCGAAGCTAATGCCAAAACCAACCAGTCCAAAACCGGTTGCGAGCGCCGTCCAGTTAACACCAATGATTGAGAGACCAATCACCGCACCAATAAACACTAATGCAATACGCGTTACCCGTGCAATAAGGATTGAATAGGCCTTCCTAGAATCATTTTCTATCCTGTCTATTACTTTTGTCGACATTATTCTTTGAAGACGTGAAATACCCCAAAAGACGGTAAATATAATAAAGGCCATCAGGTACCTGGGCAACTCTATAGCAACTTGATCAAAATACGTTTTTGAGCTTGTGAACATTTCACGAAAAAAATCTTCAACCATTCTTTTTCTTTAGTTTTTTTATCTTGACTACCACTCCCTCTATCATAGCGCGAACTTCCTCATCTTTAAAGAGATAGAGTAAGAACACGTAAAGCACCGCAGAAGAAACAGTAACAATACTTGTTTCAAGAAAGACTCCCATAAACGTTTTAAGATCAAAAACGTATTTGGAAAGTTCCATTATACCTGCAGCTACTATATAGAGTACCACACCTGCAGCCAGTATTTTTACAAATTGATTAAAGAGCCTTTTCCCATCAAGAGAGCCTGCTTTTTGACGAAGAAAAATAAAGAGAAGAACACACTGAATAATTGCAGCTATAGAATATGCCAGAGCAAGCCCAGGAACACCCATGCGCGGTGCAAGTAAAAGGCTTGCCGCAATGTTTATAACCATGCTTACCACACTTATTATTACAGGAGTTTTAGTATTGTGCGTCGCATAAAACGCACGAGCGATAAGTGGAATAAGCGCTGAAGCAAAAAGCCCCATGGCAAAGTATCCAAGTGTCTGAGCAGTAATAAGTGTTGCAGTCCAATCAAAATTACCTGCGCCAAAAAAGATTCGAATAATCTGCTCCCTTAGGATCCAAATCAAGATACTTAAGGGAATAATGAAAATCAGTATTTTTGAAAAAGCATTAGCAAAGTAATACTTAAATCCTTTAGCATCATTTTTAGATACCGCCTCAGCAAGAAAAGGAAACGCGGAAAGCGCAAACGATATTCCAAAAATACCTATGGGAAAGCTATGCACGTTGTTTGCTAGATTAAAGATGGTAACACTTCCCTCCGGAAGTGTTGTTGCTATAGAGGTCGTTACGAACAGATTTATCTGCATCATGCCTATGCCAACTGTTCTTGGAATCATAAGCTTCCCAATCTTTTTTACACCCTCGTGAAAACGAATATAGAATGCATATTTAAAGCCACACTTAATAGCGCTTGGGAGCTGGACAAGAAAATGTGCAATGGAACCGATAATAACACCAACAACCAGTCCATAAATTCCCCATAAATCAGTTAGAAAATATGCGCCAATAATAATACCGATGTTATAGAAAATAGGTGCAAGAGCGTATGCAGTAAACCGCTTAAATGAATTTAATATACCCGAGAGAATGTTTGAAAGGCCAAAAAATATTGGGGAGAGGAGCAGTATGCGAGAGAGCTTTACCGTTAATTCTCTGAGCTCACTATCAAACCCCGCAGTAATAAGCGAAACCACATACGGCATAGCAATATATAAAATCGCAGAAACCACAACAAGCACAACAAGGGTAAGATTTATTAGACTGTTTGCTGTTTCAAACGCCTTCTTTTTATTGTTGTGTGCCAGGTATGACGTAAACACCGGCACAAACGCACTAGAAAGAGCTCCCAAAATTAAGAGGTTAAACACAAAATCAGGTATTCTAAATGCAGCGTAATAGGCATCAACAGTGCCAACGGCACCAAATTTTGATGCAATGATTCTATCCCGGAGCACTCCAAGTACTCTGCTTACAAAAGAAAAGAGTGCCAAGACAACTGCCGCATTAATAAGAGTTGCTTTTGCTTTATGAATATCCATTGCTATTTCGAAAACACGACCGCAAACGTTTGATCTTTATCTAATAGGAACTCGCTTTCTATCCGTCTAAACTTCTTTTCTACATACGCGTCCGTTAAATACTGCCAAGATGCAATATATGAGACCGGATAATTAATCACAAACGAAACATGAGAAGGCATAGACCCTGGCTGCTTTTCTAGTACCATACTATAGTGCTGGGTGGGGGTATCAGCTGAAAGTGCAATGTTAAAGGGTAACCGATATTTTATTTGCACCTCCTTGGTCTCTCCTACTTCAACACCAACAAAATTGCCAAACACCTTCTTCCCTGTCTCCGCATACATCCTCGTATGCGATGGAGCATGAATAGCAGCCTTCCCTTCAGTCGCATCTAATACCGGATCAACTATCGCACCATCTTCATTGGGCAAAAGCAGGTTAAAAAGTTCGGAGTCAAAACCTTTTGCTTCGATAAGCTCACTTCCCTCAGGTACGTAGAAACGCATATAGGAAACATTCTTTACTCTTGTCCAAAAATCGCTCGGGTTTCCATTGTGAGTTTTTTTAACCGTCACTGTATTTACTACAGAACCATCCGGAAGCACATCAACCTGAACATCTGTTTCTTGATCGATCACCCTGTCTGTTTTGCCACCACCAATATTGGAAGAAACAATGTTAAGATAATCACCTTCGGTCTCCGTAAGTTCACCTCCCCAACCTAAATCTTGAACAATACCTTCAAGATTTTGATCATTAAAATACACAAGCACGTCTTTCTCGTCAAAAAGTCCCGTAAGCACCATAAGAACATCTAGCCACTTTTTTTGCTCTACCCCTTGGATCTTTTCGAGAATTTTTGGTATTAGGTCAGAGATAAACTTCTTTGGACGATTAAGTTCTTTATCATAACTTATTTCGACCTCTCTTTGGGTTTCTTCAAAGAAATTCTCATGGGTAACGGTAACATCATACTCCTCCATTTCTATTGGCCCAGTGAGCTTTAGAAGCTCAACTATCATATTTGCGTTTATCGCGATTACTCCATCAACAGATGGGCCCCCTGCCTTTTCATGCATGGCAGAAACGCTTTTTGCGGAAGTTGGAAAGTCAGCAAACCAGTTGGCATCACGCATGAAATAACGCGGATTAATGAGATGTAGCGCCTCTGGTGCAACAATATTCTCTGTAAGTTGACCATCAACGTTGTATGGACCTTCTACTTTAAGATTTGTGAGCTTTCCTTCATCAAGTTCAGCAAGTCCATACGTGCCGATAAATCCACCGGTAGCCCTAAGTTCAGCATTATTTTGGAAAAGGATTAAATACCGTTTAAACGTTCTATTGCCAAGAATTTCTAAGATAACGTCTGAATATGAGAGAAAGTACTCGAGTGATGCACGAATCTTGGGCATTTTGTCTTTTGCAAGCTCAATACTCGGTCTTAGATCCTCCGGAAGTTTCTCTGGATACACGTTTTCTAAATCTCCTTCAGCTTCTTTAATCTTACCAAGAGCTAAATGTAAGTTCTCACTCGACACGGCAAGCGCCTCAGTTAATGTTTGTTGATCTTTATTCACCTCAGCTGCTCTGTCATATTCCTCTTCATTTTCTTTTATTGCTTCAAAGAGATCTTGCGACTCAGAAAAAGGCTCCATTGCTTTAGTTGCATATTCGCCCGCGACAGCAAGGTTTCCTCCCGCTTGAAGAAGGTTTTCTGCTGTTGTCACTTGCGTACCGCCGGGAACATGCTCCAAAACACCGGTAAGGCCTCTACTAAGTGAGTCAATCTCCTCTTTTGAAGAAAAGAATCGCTCTGCCGCAACACCAAACTTATACTCAGCCAAATGGAAATCTTTGTCCACCAAAGAGTTTGATGCCGAGGTCATGTAGTGATACCCGATACCCGCATTGTCGACAACTTTGTCTTTTGCCTCATACACATTATCTGTTACAAATGCAAAAGAGTGCACAGTATAGGTAAAAATGAATGCAAAGAGAACAAACCATACAAATGATGCTTTGAAATTGAGAGAAAATGCGCTACTCAGCCTCCAATCTTTTATTGTCTTAAAGTAGCTCTTAATAAACCCCAAGATACCACTCTTTTCCTTTTTTCCAGAACTTTCTGTAGCCTGTATCGTATTTAGAGTAAAGGCCGGCTTTAAAAAGTTATGCGTTTTTTGGCTTCGTCCAGAAAATAGAGATGGTGCTACGTTTGCTTCAGCTTTTGGTTCACTTTTCTTTTGACTTTGTATTTTTTTTGCGGTCTTTAAAGGGACTATTGCTTCAATACTTTCCGTTTTTCTGTTCTTAGGCTCCCGTGTCTCACGCAGATTTACAACCCGCTCTTTTGCATTAAGGCTTTTAAGTGCTTTGGTAATTTCTTTTCTTGGCACAATTCTTGCCTGAGCCCTTTTCCCACTATTTATTGTAACCGGAACTTTTCGTATATCTGTGCTTACCTTTCCGTGCACCTCTTTTTGCATGCTAGTGCTTTTTTTGGAAGTAAGGTTCCCTTTACCCCATGCCAAAAAAGCCGGGGTTCTTCTATTTCTACCCAGCGGTAATGGTCTTTTTCTGTTAGTGTTTCCAGAAAATTCGTTCATAGTTCGTACTACAAAACAGCCCTCCTGGCAGTTACTATCATACTACATTTTGTATTTATTCTAAAGCCTGCTTGTAGACGGCAAGGGTTTGCTTTGCACAGGTGTTCCAACTAAACTCTTTCACTCGATTCTTTCCTTTTTCTATGAGACTTTCACGAAGCTCACTTTGCACGGCAATCTTAGTTATTGCTCCAACAATATCATCCACACTCATTGGATCAAAATAGGCCGCTGCATCTCCTAAAATTTCGGGGATACAGGTGGTATTAGATGCAATAACCGGAATGCCATGACCCATTGCCTCAAGTGGCGGAAGTCCAAACCCCTCATAAAGCGAGGGAAACACATATGCAAGCGAATTTGAGTACATACATGCAAGCTCATCGTCAGAGATATATCCGGTAAAATTCACATTATCGATACATTCATTTTTGACTATTTTCTTAATCTCACTGAGAAAATAGTCTTCTTTACATACAATGGTCAGGTGTATATTTTTAAGCTCGGGATTCTCCCGTGCCCGTTTAAACGCCCTAACAAGCCTTTCAATATTCTTGTGTGGATAGACGTTGCCAACATACAATAAATATGGCTCATTAATCGAGAATTTTTCCTTCACTGAAGCAAAATCCCTGCAATGAATATCGTTTTCATCTATCGCCTCATAAGTCACTACCACTTTTTCTTTTGGGACATGAAAATATTTCGCAAGCTCGCTTCTAGAGTAGTTTGAAACGGTAATAACCTTTTTTGATCTCTTTACCGCTGAACGAATAACTGTTTTGTACCCCCACTGCTTAAATTTGTATTTAAGGGGGCCTAATGTTGTTGCCTTTTTAGTTGGAAACCGCATGATAATAAGATCATGGATTGTTACCACAAAAGGCTTACGGTACATAAGCGGTACATTAAAATGCGGGAAATGAACCAGATCCAGAGCATGCTCATTTAGTACTCGCGGCATCTCTCTTTGTTCCTCAAGCGTATACCACTGAAAGTCAGCCAGTATTTTTTTGAATCGGCTACCTTGAGGAATGTATGCATCAAAATTCTCTTTCCTCAAAAAGATGTAGTATTCATTTTTCGTATCGATACGTTCAAGCGAGTGTATGAGACGTTCTGTATATCTTCCCAGCCCCTTGCCAAATGGACCATAGAAACGTGCATCAATGCCTATTTTCATATCATTTACTTATAATAAACTCTACTACCCACCCTCAGATCAATGTATTCTACCTGCTTCTTCCCCTCAATTTCTTTTCTTAAAATAAGATTTAATGCTTCCAGCTGACTTTCCACACTGCTTTCTAGATTAAAGTATACCGCTGGCCCTTCTTCTGTTTTTACATGAACTTCAAATGCATGCGAGGATGGAAGTTCAAAGTGTGATACCTTTTTCCCTGTTGCTTGCTCGTATTGCTCATCGATTTTTTTAATGAAATGGATAATACGAGGGGTTGTTGCTTCAGATCCAAGAGAAAGATCTTTCTCTTGCAAATTCCTTACAATAGGATAATCAGATGACTCTATTTCACCAAGAGTTGCATTACGTACCAAGAGGCCATCAGAAGAGAGAAAATACAGGCTACTATTTTGCTCCCACACACACACGATTTCTCGTTCTTTAACAACAACCCTTAATACATCGGGAAACTCCTTTTTAAATGATACTTGTGCTATGAGTGGATTATTATTAAGTAAGTCTTCTTTTACTTTTTCTTTATTGAACACAAAGATATTTCGTGCAGGAAATATAAGATATGAACGCCCGCTAAAAAGGTTCTCTACCGATTCCGTTATTTCTCCCTCAGTAACAACAGTGTTTTCTGAAACAATAATATTATGTATTTGGAAGAAACTGTAGTAAAACACAAAATAAAATACAGAAACAACAAGAAGTATTGAAACAACAAAATATGCCTTTTGATTAAGAAAAGAGTTGCTGCTAAATGAACGTCTCTTTCTTGTTTTATAGAGCGGTTTTTTGAACCTGTTTTTTTGTTTTTGCTCAAAAAGCTTCTTCCTGCTGTGTGTTCGTCTATTTTTTTGGGTAAACGCCATATATGGTTACTCTGGTTTTTTAAAATAGTAGCCTCTTTTCCTTCTTCTCATAGTCTCTACAATCCAGTTTAACCGATACTTAATACCTAACGGAAAGTCTTGCGCGTGCAATAAATCATACTGATACCCTCCAAACCCTCGCTTAAAATGACTGACTCCCGAAATAGGATGTGGCCTATCTTTGTCCGGTGAGACACCCCAGAAATTGTAGACTGTGCACCCTCGTTTTTTTGCCTCCTGCATTGCTTCCCATTGAATCAAATACGATGAAGGTATTTTTTGATGCTCAAGCGAATTAGCACCATGATGGTATGCTGCCATTTTTCCATAATACATAATTATCGCAGAACTAATAACGGTGTCTTGATACCGCGCGTTATACACGAGCACTTCGCTTTCCCTCCTAAACTGCTTCACCTGCTCTCTAAAGAATGAATCAGGATACGGCGTGAAATCATGCTTAAGCTTTGTTTGCTTATGAAGAGCAATAAACTCCTCGACCGCGCTGTCGTCAGTACTTTTTTCTACCACAACTCCTTCTTTTACTGCTCGCCTAATCAAATTTCTATTGGTTTTTCTCATACCTTCCATGATTTCTTCTTCCGATTGGGTCAAATCAACAAGCCACGTAGTTTCTGCAAGTGCATGCATTGGTGCATCGACTGCACCTTGGTCTTTAAAAAGAGTATCGTTTTTAATTGTATTTTTAATAAATGGACTCACTCGGACAAATGCGATTGATTCATTCTCCCCTCTCTTTTTGAGGTAATCAATAAATGTAGAGAAGTATTCTGACTTCCATTCGTTAAATACGGGGCCATACGGGCAGAAAAAATGACTTCCTCTCTTTGCCTCAACTACAATTATCTGTGCAATACCAACAAGCCTGTTTTCTTCGTAGACGCCTAGTCTAAACACTTTCTCCGAAAGTCCTTTGCATAGTTCACCATAGTTCCATGATTGCAAGAAGAGTTGATTCTTTGCTGACAAATTAAACGCCTCAAAGGTCTCTTTTTTTGTTATTTCCTTAGCTTCTATCATAGTGGGTTCTTTGAACAATAGTCTTTAACGATCTTAATTACTTTACTCATGTCACTACTAGACACGTCAGCATGACTGGGAAGATTTACTGACTCAGCTGCACGTTTTTCTGCATTAGGGCACATCCCTTGAGTATAGAACACTTTTTCAAAAGCAGTATCAGGAGGAGCAACGGCTACAGAATACCAATCGCCTAAAATGATATTATTTTCTTTTGCCACTTTTCTAAGCTCGTTTCCATTCTTTACTAACACAGTATACCTTAGAAAAATATGTTTTTCATCTACGTCTTCTCTGGGAAGAATAATACCCTCTACTTCTTTAAGCGCTTCTGAATAGTCTTGAGCTTTTTTTCTTCTGTCATTATTTATAGTATCAACAGAGGAGAATTGTTCCAAGATAAGACAGGCAAGCGCATTGGGCATTTTTTTAAAAATATCTTTTGGCATGACCGCACACTTTTCTGAATCAGTAAGTACAAGCGGAGTGATTCTCAGCTTCTTTGCTATGTACGCTAGAGCCTTGCCAAATGATACAACCGAGTACGTTTTCTTAATGAGATAAAAAAGTGGTGGATATACTAGATGCTTTGCAGTGGCCATTCTTCCAAACGATGGTACACTCTCTTGATACTCTCTGACTCTTTTAGAGATGGAATCATCCTTACATGACACAGCGCCACCCGAGACACCAGAAATAACTTTATCTCGTCCAAACGAGAAGATAGCCGCGTCTCCAAAAGAGCCTACTTTTTTGCCTTTATACTCTGCCCCCAATGCATGCGCGACATCCTCTATGATAATAAGATTATATCTCTTGACAATCTCTACTATGGCATCCATATCTGCCGGCTTGCCAAAAGTATGCTGCACAATAATAGCCTTTGTTTTTTCTGTGATATGCTTTTCTATTTGCTTTGGGTCAACATTGAAGTCATCTTGAATATCTACATATTTAGGATGTGCTGAGGCCCACAGTACTGCATTTGGTACAGAAACACACGTATATGCCTGGACCAATACTTCATCACCTTTTCCAATACCAAACGCCTTAAGCGCAAAATAAAGCGCCGCTCTTCCACTATCAAACCTAATGACATGAGGTACGTGCAAATACTCTTCTAATGAACGCTCCAGCGTATCTCCGCACGCTCCCTTTCTCCATGCACCCCACTTAAAGGGATTAAACAAAAAACCAAGGCATGTGCGCACCTGTCTTACTGTTATATTAGGAGATAGCGATGTAGTGATAACTTTTTTAGTCATGAAGACCCTTAAAAATCTTTTTTGCTCCCCTACCAAGGAACGCTACTGCAACGTTACCCTTCATTTTTCTTATGTCCCCTACAATGGTGGTCTGCTTTCCAATATGTACCCTGGAAGCCGATTTTCCCGCGCGAAGCATGCTCTTTTTAACAATCACTGCATAATTCTTCCCTATTAAGTACACGTCGTCAACCCCTTTAGAGAGCGTTTTTCCAATGTTACCATGGATTGCCGAGCTTTTATTCCCTAGCTCCAAAACATCGTCAAGCACTACTACTTTTTTGTATTGTGGATACGCTTGGTTCATTAGTTTTTTTGCCGCAACAATACTTTCTGGATTTAAATTGTAGGTATTATCAATGTACACTCTATTTTTTGCTGTAATCACTTCCATATTTTCATGAACCGGTCTAAGTTGTGACACACTCTTTTGTATGTTCTGATAGGGTACCCCAAGTTTTAGTGCAGTTACTATTGCCGCAAGAAGATTTTGGACAGTATGCTCACCAATAAGTTTTGTTGAAAATTGATGTATGGCACCTTTATAAATTACACTAAACGTTGTTCCTTTTGCCCCAATATCACTCTTCTTAAGTGTTAAATCAGCCCGTGTCTTCATAGAATAATATGATGTTTTTTTCTTGATTTTTGACCCTATTAACCTACAGTATTTATTGTCCTTATTTAAAATGACCTGTCCTTTTTTTGGCACTGCAAAGGCAAGTTCTGCTTTGGCACTGACAATGTTCTTCATTGATTTAAACAGTGCAATATGCTGCTCGTTTATTGCAGTGATTATTCCAATAGTTGGTTTAACGATTGAACAAATCTTTTTTATTTCTCCCTTTTTGTAGGCGCCCATCTCTACAATAAATATTTCATGATCACTGGTTAGCTTTTCAAGTACGGTACGAGCAACACCAACCTCAGTATTTACGTGTTCTTCAGTTTTAAGCGTGTTAAACTGATCCTTTAGAATTCCATATAAAAACTCTTTGACACTGGTTTTGCCATAACTCCCCGTAACACCAATGACTATAAGGTTCTTGCATTTGTCTCGCTTTTCTGTTGCCTTTTTGAATATTCGTTTTTTTAAGAATACACTCATTGGGTGAATGGCAAGTACTGCAGTAAAAACAAAAATGGGAGACCACGTCTGGAACATAAGCAACGTAACATCCATATAGTGCAAGAGAAATGAGTAACTAAAAATGACAATAATCAGCATAAGCAGTATCGCAATAGCAAGGGTCAAAATAGCTCTGGATGTGATCCCTGGAAGTCGTAACTGTTTTTTTCTTATTTTTTGCATTATTGAGTACGTTTGTGCAAAGACATAGAATGCAAAGAGCAAAACAGGAGAGGCGGCTATTTCGGCAGGAATAGATTTATTTTGAGAGAGGTAGGATATAATAAGCACAATTGCCAAGAAAATGAAGAAAAAGAAAATCAGAAATAATCGCTTTTTTATAAGCTCTCGCCCCTCAGTTGAGGAAAAATACTCTTTAAGTCTATCAACTCGATATTCCTTTAATTGTGCAAGATACGTCCAAAACAAAAGATCAACTACAATAAGTCCTGTTGCGAGCACATATATGCATATAAGAACAAATATCATGGACGTGAAACAAAATGCATAATTATTCTATAGAGCCTCTTTGGCACATCTCTATGAAGACCATGTCTACCCCCCTGAATCAATTCAACCATTGATCCCTTTATTTTTGAATGAATAACTTCCGCGTCTGACACGGGCACATACGAATCGTTTGTTCCCCAGACAATGAGTGTTGGCAATGCAATAGTGCCAAGCAAGTCAGTAAGATCCTCATCAATTACATTTTTAAACGTATCCTTCATAACTCCACGCGTTGCAACATAGTCCTGTTCTCTGAGAGCTTTATACAACAACTTCCTTGAAAAAGTAAAAAATTTATTGAGAACCGGGAGTTCAAAGAGCGCTCTTCCATATTTTGCAAGAAAGTTTCCAACGCGCTGCTTGAGGCTTTTTGTATGCTTAACGCCTGCAGATGCAACAAGGATAAGCGCTGATACCTTCTCTGGATATCTAACTGCGAGTTTAATTGCGATTCGCCCGCCAAAAGAGTGTCCAATAAGTACTGCTTTTTGAATATGTATATACTTAAAAAAGTCCAAAACAAAATGGACATAATCAGAAACAGTCCAAGACACTGGTGGATCGTCACTTTTGCCAAACCCCGGAAGATCTGGAATAATAAACTGAACATTTTTTGTATCGCATTCCTTCAAAAACTGCTTCCACGTGTCTGACGAGCCTCCCCAACCATGCAGCACCACAATAGGCGAACCTTCGCCACAGGTTTTATAGGTCACTCTAATGCCTTGAACAATTATTCTGTGCTCTTGTATCTGCATGTAGTGCGTTTAATCCTTACCGGTAATTATAAACAATAATGGCTATAATTCATAGCATATTCATGAGGGTTTCACTCTAAAAGACTTGTCTCACGAGAAACGTATGTAAAACAAGCTAGTGATTATTTTGTCTTTTGTGTTGGCTCAATTTTTTCTTGACCAGACATATATCCTTGGAGAACTTGCGGAATACCTATAGTTCCATCTTTGTTCTGGTAGTTCTCCATTATTGCAGCGAGAATCCGAGGGAATGCAGCTGCAGTACTGTTCATCATGTGTGCGAAGTACTTCTTGTTGTCTTCATCTTTGTAGCGAATATTGAGTCGTCTCGACTGAAACGTTGTTGTGTTTGTTGCGGAAACAAGTTCTCTGAACCGATTTTGACTTGGGAACCATGCTTCTAAATCGTATGTTTTTGCTGCTTTGTGATTTATGTCTCCCAGAGATAAATTAACCTTCTGATAGTGCAGTTCCAGTCTTTGTAAGATCTCTTCTGCAAGTGCAACTAACTCCTCAAACTCCTTCCAGGAATCCTCTTCAGTCGTTATCTTAAACATTTCTACCTTCTCAAACTGATGCACTCTAATGAGACCCTTGGTGTCTTTACCATACGCTCCTGCCTCTCTTCTATAACAGGAGGAAAAGGCCACATATTTTTTAGGAAGATCTTTCTTGTCGAGTATCTCATTCATATGATACCCGGCAACAGATGCTTCTGATGTTCCGATTAAGTACAAATTATCTTCGTCTGGATTTACCGCATAAATTTCATTTTTTTCAGCAGGAAAAAACCCTGAGCCTTCAAGTACAGTGTCACGCACAAGCACCGGTACCATAAGCGGCGTAAAGCCTTTTTTGGTAAGAAAATCAAGCAAGTACTGAATAAGTGCAAATTCCAATCGTACCAGATCATTTTTAAGAAAGTAGAATCGATTTCCTGACAGTGCTGCAGCTCTTTTCTGTTCAAAAAGATCTAACCTTTCACCAAGCGTTGTGTGATCTAAGACCTCAAACTCAAATAATGGCTGCTCTCCCCACGTCGTTTCCACTGCACTATCATTCTCATTTAGTCCTTTAGGAACAGAAGGATGGGAAATATTAGGCACCTCAAGCATACGCTCCTTGTACCTTTTTTTAATTTCTTTAAGCTTGGGCTCAAACTCTTTTATGCGCTCTGAAACAGCTTTCATCTCAATGAGTTTTTGCTGTTTTCCCTTCCCATCCTCTACATTACCAATTTCTTTTGAGAATGCATTTTGCTTGGCTCTTAGCTCATCTATTTTAGATGCAAGCTCTCGCTTTTCCTTATCAGTCTCCAATATCTCGTCAACAATTCCTGGTTTAAGCCCTCGTTTCCTTAATTCCTCCCGAACGCGACTCTTCTCTTTGCGAATAAGATTAATATCAATCATTTCTCTAATTTAATACTTACCTTTCAATAGATGACACAAAATACATTTTCTTGGAAGAGATTATTTTTTTGTCTTTGATTTTTTAGCAGTCTTTTTCTTTGTACTCTTTGCTTTTGCAGTCTTTTTTGTAGCTGTCTTTGCTACTGCTTTTTGTACAGGCTGCTTAACAATTCCTTTTTTCTTGTTTATATAATGTACGTACATTATTCCGATACCCCAGATTAGAATAAGTGCTTTAAAGATCCAGCCGAGAAAAGGAATAATCATAAGAACAAAGATGATTACCACACCAATAACTGAGGCTAAATAGAGAGAGTGAGGTTTCTTTTTTGAAAGTGACCCTAAGATAAGCCTTCCAATGTGAACAGCAACCACGACTTTTGCCAGATATAAAAGAATAAGGTAGAAACCAAGCAGAATCATAGAAAGCGGGAACCCTATGATAGTAATGGCAAGAAACAAGATAACAACCGGTGCAAGGATACAGATAAGTAAGCCATACCCAAAACTCTTACCATACGCACCTTTGAAAGTCTCATGTAGCTCTTCTGACTTTCTCTTAAATACTGCAACAAAGACCAGCGCAACAACAAGTAGACCTAAGAAACTCACAACACCCTTCAGGAATGCAAAGAATGAAAAAGCTGCTAAGCCTTCCTTCCCATTGTTCTTTGTTTGTACTTGATTTTTCTCGGCTGTGGGCATTGGCGTAAACTGTGTTTTCCCACCAACTTTTGCATCATTTTCTATGAGTGCTTTTTGACTTGCTTTATACTCAAGGTTGTCATGAATTTGCGCCTTATTTTGTATGCGTAGCGCATCGGCCTCGTTGCTGTTATTAACATTGAGATAAGCACTCCCTTTTATTTCTGAACCAACATTTAAATCACCTGCACCTGCGACTAAATTTTTACCAATTTCACCCATAACATCTGCAGTCCCCGCTCCTAAGAAAAGATCGGTTCCTGTTTTAAAGCTTGGGTTTGTTGTAATCATTCCACCTGCAAGGTAGGTACTTCCACCGACTGTGCCAGAAACGTCAACGGTGCCGCCTGCTGCAAATAAGTCGTTTTCAACGTTTCCGTTTATATTCACTGACGATGCTCCTGTATATAGTGTGCCTTTAATAGTGCCATCCACTGTGACACTTGTTGCAGCAGCAAAAACATTGCCTTCGACCGTTCCTTCAATGTACACATTTTGTGCAGAAACGTAGAGATCCTCTTGCAACGTTTGACCTTGTTCAAGTCGATACGTTTGCTCACTGTATGTTGCACCTAATGCCGTAAGCGGCACGCACAGTGCAACGAAACTGACAATAAAAAACGTAAGTAGTTTTTTCATATGTATTTTTTTATTAGTTGAGACACAAAATGTTGTTGCAATACAAGATTTTGTGTCTTTACTTTTAATTATTATTTTTCTAAATACTTTTTTAGTTTCCTAAATGCAATTCCTCTGTGGCTGATAGCGTTTTTTTCTTCTCCCATCATCTCTGCAAATGTTTTTTCTTCTTCTGGGACGTAGAAAATGGGATCGTATCCAAAGCCTTTCTGTGCAAGCTGTTTTTTCTCTTCCGCGATAATACCTCGAATTTTTCCTTCAAAAGACACGTGTTCTTTTGTGTCCGGATAATACAGTGTTGTCACTAAACGAAAATCAGCTCCTCTTTCATTATAGGGTATTTTTTCTAATTCTTGAAGTAATTTTTCCATACGTTCTTCATCTGAGTTTGCATACCTACTACTATAGACACCCGGTCTCCCCTCTAAAACATCCACAAATAGTCCTGCGTCGTCAGCAACTGCAGGAAGTCCGCTCAAGTCACCATAAAACTGTGCTTTTTGTAGTGAATTTTCTTTGAGCGTGTCCCCCGTTTCCTCACATTCCTCAGTAATACCTACATCATTTAGACTCACAAATTCTACGGGAAGTTCACTAAAAAACTCTTGGTACTCTTTTACTTTTCCGGGATTTCCGGTTGCTACGAGAATTTTCATAGATTATCTTTGTCAACAAATAAAGTATTATTTCTATCACATTTCAAGAATCGCGATTTATACTGATTTTTTTTATATGGTTTTAATTTCTTTATTATAACACATAATCCACATTTTTCTAAAAAAGATTCAAGCTTATCGATAAAAAACTCTTGATCATAGCCAAGACAAATTGTGTTTGGTCTTTCTTCAAGAATAATTTTGTACGGATCATCAAGATAGCCAAGCCGTGCATGGTCAACGAAAAGAATTTTCTCTACCTCATGAAGACGCTTTTCTTCAGAGTTAAGGGGAGTTCGCTTGAGCTTGCTCACAGTCTTGTCCCGTGCAATCACCACAACTAAATAATCCCCATATTTTCTCGCTTGCCTAAAAAAATCAAGGTGTCCGGGATGCAGAATATCAAATGTGCCAAACACCATTACTTTATCCATACCCCTTTGTTTTTACCGTATTTGTTTCGGTCAATTATTTTTTGACGCTTAACAGGGTTTTTGTAATTTCTAATGCTGTGAAATCCATGATGCGTCATCCACCAATCATGTCGCTCGTTAAAAACTTTTAGCTTTCTTTTAAGCCAAAATTTCCATGGAAAAAGGTTGAAAGCAAGCTTTCGCCACGTATGTATCGGTTCACCTCGTCCATGTCTGGCAATGGTAAATATAACATCTCCATACTCTAGCCCCACTTCCTTTTTACCTTTTACTGTTACTACAGCTTCCAAAAACTCCAAAAACTCGTCAAAAAAATCTCTGAACTTTTGCTTAACCGTAAATGGACGGCACTGCCATTCCTGACAGAGTCTGTACGTTTCATCAAAAAGATCAGACATTGGAGATTATTATTAAAGACACAATTCATCAGAAATATCAGTCATTGCCGAAAGTCCGATTTCAAGAAATTCATCTAAAGGTACACCAAAGTCCTCACATGTCTTAATCGCATCTCGACGTGCTCCTTTCGCAAAGGATTTATCTTTAAATTTTTTCTTAAGCGACTTGGGTTCAACACTTGCAAGCTTCTTGTCCGGTCTCACTAGTGCCGTAGTAACAATAAGACCGGTTAGTGGATCAACGGCAAATATTACTTTTTTTATAAGCGTATCACGCGGCTCCCCCGTTTTATCATTATGTGCCTTGATTGCACCCGTAATACTACCCGCGATTCCTTTTTTTGTAAGTTCCTCAGCAATAAGCACCCCTTGCTTTGATGGATCATCTATAGCTTCCTTCATTTCCATATCTGCATCATGCAAGAGTCCAGCAAGTCCCCAAGCTTCTTCATTTTGACCCAGTTTTTTTGCAAGCGCACGCATGATTGCTTCTGTTGCAAGCATGTGTTTAATAGAGTTTTCAGTTTTAACTTTTTCATTAATCAGCACGATTGCTTCATCTCGAGTAATGCCTGGATCGATATTGTCATCTTCGTTAGCGATTACGCTTTCTTTTTTTTGCACAGCGTTGCTATTTGAGTCTTCCTTGCCATCCTTTGGTTTCATCGTTGGAAATAAAATAACTTCCCTTAAGCTATGTGAATCGGTAAGAAGCGTCACTAATCTATCAACACCCATGCCCCATCCCGCAGTTGGTGGAAGACCATATTCGAGTGATTTTACAAACTCATAGTCAATAAACTGTGCTTCTTCATCACCCTGTTCACGAAGCTTTTGCTGCTTTTCAAATCTCTCAAGCTGATCCTTGGGATCATTGAGTTCTGAGTATGCTTTGAGTATTTCAAATCCATTTATCAGAAGTTGAAAACGCTCCACTAACTCAGGATTCTCCTCAGACTTCTTTGCGAGTGGCTCAAGTTCAATCGGATGGTCAATGACAAAACACGGCTGGATAAGCTTTGGACGCACGGCATCTTTGTATAAGTCATCCACCAATTTTGCATATCCCGCTTTTTTGTCCACTGCAAAACCTCTTTCAGCAATTGCTTCTTTAAGCACTGCTTCATCCCTTGTTTTAAGAATATTTATTCCGGTCTCGGCAAGAATAAGTTCATGAAATCTATGACGCGCGAATGGAGGTTTAAAGTTCAGTTCTTGTTCTTCATAGAGTACACTCTCTGTTCCAAGCACATTTTTAACAACGGTTGAGATCATGCGCTCAGTAAACTCCATAAGTTCTGTATAGTCTTTATACGCCCAATAAAACTCAAGCGATGTAAACTCTGGGTTGTGTTCTCTATCTACTCCCTCATTTCTAAACTGCCTTCCAATTTCAAAAACTTTGTCAAAACCTCCTACAACAAGACGCTTGAGGTAGAGTTCGGGAGCTATGCGCAGGTACATATCAATATCGTATGCATTGTGATGCGTAATGAAGGGTTTTGCGGTAGCGCCGCCTGGAGTCACTTGCAATACTGGTGTTTCCACTTCAATAAAACCTTCATTCTCCAAATATTTTCTAAATTCTTGGATGATTTTTGAGCGAATGAAAAATGTTTGCTTTACCTTCTTGTTTGAGATTAAATCTAATTCACGCGACCGGTACCTCTCATCAATATCTTTAAGGCCATGCCATTTTTCAGGAAGAGGTCTCAGTGATTTTGTGAGTATGTTAAAATCCTTCACAAAAAGTGTTTGTTCACCTCGTTTAGTGAGAAATAACGTGCCTGTTGCCTCAATAAAATCGCCAACATCAAAAAGCTTCAACTCAGCATACTTATCTGCACCGATATCCTTTTTTGAGAAAAATAACTGAAAACAGGCTGATTCGCATTTATTTGTATCAATATACACATCACTACCATCATCGATAGTCATAAAGCACGACCCACCATGGAGTCTCAGAAGCTTAATCCTCCCCGCAAGTGATATTTCCTTGTCCCCTAGTTTATCAAAATAGAGTGACGCTTCAGCGCACGAGGTATCTCTCCTAGTTTTTGAAGGAAACGGATTGATTGATTTCTCTTTGAACGCATGAAGCTTTTCTTCCCTACGCTCTAGTAACTCGTCTTGTTCGCTCATAGTGACATATTAGATGCTAAAATCTCGTAATGAGCTTATTTTAGCAGGAAAAATGGGGCATGTAAAATATACTCAAAAAAAAACGAGGTCTTTTTTAAACCCCGCTTTAACGTGACTAATGTGTCGTTATGACACGTTAGTGATGGTATATTTTTGGACACCGCCGGGGGTCTCTACATCGACAGAATCGCCCTTTTTCTTGCCGACAAACGCTTTACCAATAGGTGATTCGTTTGAAAGTCTTCCTTTGAGCGGATCTGCCTCCCCCGAGCCGACTATAGTGTATTCCTTTTTTTCACCACCTGCGTCCTTAATAGCAATAGTTGATCCAAGGCCAGCGGTTCCAGTGTTGTTTTTATTTTTAGTAATAACTTTTGCGTTCTTAACAATACCCCTCAGTTCTAGGACCTTACCTTCAACAAATGCCTGCTCTTCTTTGGCTTCAGAATACTCCGCATTTTCAGAGATATCCCCTTGTTCAAGGGCAACTTTAATACGCTTGGCCACCTGTTTACGGCGGACATTTTCTAGATAATCGAGTTCTTCTTTTACACGCTCAAGTCCCTCTTTGGTGTAGTAATTTTTTTTCATAATTCAGTGTGTTTTTTTAAACGGATTGTATACGAATGTATACAATTTTTATTAATTTGTCAAGAATATTATTGTCCACACGCACGAGCAAGTATAACACAATTTTCTAAAAGCTTGGATACAGTAATGGGTCCGATTCCTCCCGGAACTGGGGATACTAGCCTTGCTTTCTTTGATACCTCTTCGTAACATACATCACCAACGATTACTCCTTTTGTAAATGATGCACCGGTATCAATAATAACCGCATTGTCTTTCACCATATCACCTGAAATAAGATTAGGTCTCCCAACACCTGAAACAAGAATGTCAGCTTTTCTTGTAAATGAAGCTAAGTCTACTGTTTTACTATGGCATACGGTCACCGTTGCTGAACGTGCAGTTAAAATGATGCTGAGCGGCTTTCCAACAAGCTCTCCTCTCCCAACAATCACTATGTCTTTCCCCTCTACTAAAACATTTTCTTGGTCCAATGCATACTCGATTGCCGCCGCAGTTGGTGGTTTGATACGTGACGTACCAGTCATTAACTTCCCAAGATTGATACTCGTTAAACAATCAACGTCCTTGCACGGATCTACCATATCAAGAATACCTCTTTTGTCTATATGTTTTGGTAATGGCAATTGTACGATAAGGCCTGTAATGCTTGGATTATCTTGAATCTCTTGCACGCTTTGTAATAACTTCTTCTCAGAAATATCTTCCTTGAAATGGAAAAGTTCAAAATTGATCCCTACGTTTGATGCTTGCTTTTTCTTTTTGTTTACAAAGTTTAGCGACGCCTCGTTATCGCCGACAAGAACCACCGCAAGAGTAATACTAATGCCCTCGGCTTGCAACGCTTCAACATCACGTTCAACACCGTGCAATACTTCTTTCGCTAACTTTTTCCCATCAATATCCATAATGCATTATCCAAGATAGTAAATAAGATCTTCGATCGTGATTATTTTTAATGCGTGGTCACTGGCAAGTTGAAGAAGTGCATCTCGCCTTGCCATTGAACCGTCAACTGATAATATCTCGCAGATAGCAGCAGCTTCGTTTTTGTTTGCAAGTTTTGTAAGATCAATCGCTGCCTCAGTGTGACCTGGCCTGGTGCATACGCCACCTTCATTCGCCCTAAGCGGAAATATATGCCCCGGATAGACAAAATCTTCTGGACCAGCATTTTTTTCTGATAACATCTTTAAGGTGTGTGCTCTGTCAGACGCGGAAATACCGGTTGTCGTCTTTTCTTTTGCGTCCAAGCTTACTGTAAATGCTGTTTGTAGTTTTTCTGTATTACTTTCCACCATTTGTGGAAGCATTAATCTTTGCACAAATTTGTTGCTCAAAGGAGCACATATAAGTCCACGCCCAAAGGTAAGCATGAAATTGACCTTCTCAGGAGTAATGTCCTCCGCAGCACAAACCAAATCACCCTCGTTCTCTCTATCCTTGTCATCAACAACAACAATAGTTTCTCCTTTAGCAAACGCATCTACCGCTTCGGGGATTGTATTCATGGTGTATTCATGGATGTATCACTATTTTCAAAATACCACTGTAAGATTTCATTTGCAACAGGAACCGCAACGTCTTGGCCTCCACCACCACCTTCGATTATTACTGCTATTGCTATTGTCGGATTCTCATAGGGTGCAAATGCAGTAAACCATGCATGTGTTTTCGTATTATTTGCAAACTGAGCAGTGCCTGTTTTTCCCGCTACTGGGACTGGTAACCCTTGAAGTTCCTTTGCTGAGCCACTGAGCACCGTCTCACGCATTGCTTTTTTTACAATAGCAACGTTTCCCTTATTAACCACGTTTTCCTTTACGCTATTTGGTTGAAATTCATGAACGGTGTTGTCTTCCGGATTGTATGTTTTTTTAAGTATTTTTGGTGTATACATCGTGCCACCATTTGCGATTGCTGCGGTAAACACTGCTGCCTGAAGCGGGGTAATAAGTAGATCACCCTGGCCTATCGCTAAATGATAGGTATCACCCAGATACCATGTTTCCTTTTTTACTTCTTCCTTCCACTCAGTCGTTGGGATAAGCCCTGTTGATTCACCCGGCAGATCTATTCCTGTTTTTGACCCAAATGAAAAAAGCTCGTAGTATTCACGTATTTTATCCGCACCAAGCCCCTCAAAATCTTCAAAACCACCACCCACATAATAGAAGAAAATATCAGACGATTTAGCTATTGCATTATACACGTTCATTGGACCAAGCCCTGAAAGGTTCCAACTGACAAATTGATATACAATGTCCGGATTATACTTATTTGGAACTAAGATTTTACCTTCATCCAAAATTGTTGTATTGTCCGTTATCACTCCTTCCTCAAGACCGGCAAGAGCCATGACAGGTTTTACAATTGACCCAGGGGGATACACTCCGTTAAGCGCCCGGTTAACGAGTGGTTTATTTTCATCTTCAAGAAGAGTATTGTAATCTTCTGAGGAAATACCTCTGGTAAACAAATTGTTATCGTATGAAGGTATTGTTACAAAAAAGTATACCTCTCCTGTTTGGGGGTTGATTCCCACTGCAGATGCTTTTGAAGATCCATGTTCACGCGCCTTTTCAACCAATGTTTCACGTACAAACATCTGGAGGTCTTTATCAATAGAAAGAACAATATCGTGCCCTGGTTTTGGATCTTGAGTTGCTAGAACCTTTTTAACCTTACCATGCGAGTCAACTTCAACCTGCCTTTTACCATACGTTCCTCTGAGCACATCCTCGTACGAAAGCTCTAGTCCCGCCTTTCCTACAAGATCATTGGGTAAATATGCCTCATTGGTACGCTCTCGCTCTCTCACTTCTTTTTCATTGATTCTACCAATGTACCCAAGGACATGAGAAAAATCTTCTGGATATGAATAATTTCTAATAGGAATTTTCTCGATTGTGATTCCCGGTAAGTTATAGAGTTCTGATTCGATAAGAAGCGCACTATCTCTTTCAACATTCTCTGCCAAGGTTACTGGTATATATGATCCATAATTCAACTCTTTTACGACTGATTCAAAGTGTTGATCATTAAGATCAATGTACGATTTAAGCACTTCTTTAATGTCGTTAATTTTTGCATCATCGCTCTTTTGAGGAAAATCAGCTGGAACAATAGCTACATCAAACTGGGGAAGATTATTAACTAGGAGAGCCTTGTTCCTATCATAAATAACCCCACGTGGTGCTTTAACTATTTGAATACGATATCGATTTTTATTTGCCTCGCTTTCAAATGTCTTACCAAGAACTACTTGCAATTGAAACAGTCTTCCCATTAATACAACGATCAAAATACTGACAAATGCAAAGAGCCATTTCATTTTAACTAAATTAAAAAGTGGGCGAATTTTATGTGGCTCTGCCGCCCCTGTATCAACGAGGGTTTCCTCCCATTCATGCCCGTATTTTCTCTCTAACTTTTCATCCCTTCCCGTAAAACGATTATCATGATACTCAAACGGATCCGGATGATATGGTGCTTTCATGAAATAAATGAGTTACTTCTATATTCTCGTTTGTCAAAATACATATTAAAAAAGAGTATACCCTTAACGACTAAAAAGAGAACGAGTGTATTAAGGATCGCTGAAATAAAAACATCAACAATACCCTCGAAGGTAAGGATGGGTTTAAGGCCCACCACACCAACAACATGCAGTCCATAAAGAAACACATACTGCAAGAGTGCAAAGCCGATAGTTGCGATAAATGACAGCGCAACTTTGGCAAAAATAGTACTGTGTTCTAAAAAGATTTTTAAAATCAAGGTTGATAGAAACACCACTAAAAGTAAGAGTAGCGTTATGTGCCCAAAGAACAACTCAGAGTGCATGTCTAGCACAAGACCTGATGCAAGCGCACAAAAATATGCGTTGCGCGTGTCTTTAGTAATGATTAAGGCAAGCAGCATAACAAGAACAATACTCACCGTAGCACCAAAAATATAAAAAGAAGAAAAGAAAGAAAGTTGAATAAATGCAAGTAACACAGCAAGCGCACAATAAAAATATGTCTTCATAACTATTTAACGATAAAAACCATCTCGATTGCTTTAAAATCTCCAAGAGGACTTACCTTTGCCTCCTTAAAAAGCTCATTATCATGAGCTTTGATTTCTGCAATCTCGCCAATAAGCAGCCCCTTTGGCATGCCTTTTTCCATTCCTGCCGTTACCACCCGTTCACCACTTTTTACGTCTTTATCCTGGGGGATAGTTGACATGGTAAGCGCCAAACCATGTTCCCCGTTTAGTACGCCCGTTGCTCTGGAATCTTGTGTGATTCCAACAACTGAGCTATTTGAATCGGTAAGAAGCAACACTGAAGAAGATCTGTCGTCCGCTTTAACAATTTTACCAAGCATTGCTCCACTCGAGTCAATAACAGGCCTGCCGATCTGAACACCATCTTTTACCCCTTTATCAACGTTTAACGACTGCACTAAACTGGTTGGATCAAGACCAACAACAAGTGCTGGAATCGTCTCAACCGGTTCGTTTTTTGCAAATCCTATTTGCTTTCTGAGGAGTTCATTTTCACGTTCAACTTCCTTTAAATGAGCCATTTCGCTTTCTAACTCCCCCACCTTTTTCTCAAGTGTAGTGTTTTCTTCAGCAACACTTTTTAGAGAACCAATCAAAGAAAGTGATCCAGAGATATTTTGCGCTTTAACGAAAAGAAAGTTTTGGACAGGGCTTGCCGTGCTCACAATAAAGCTTTCGACTGGGCGCAAGACTCCTACAACATGTAGCACAAATAGGGCAACCACAACGGAAACGCTTATAATGAGTGGTGTTAATTTATCATCCCCTATCCGGGTCATACATTTCTTACTTAAGTTTTGTCTCGTATTCACGGGAGACAATGACATCCTTAAGCATGTCTAAATCTTCAAGAACCATTCCCGTACCTCTTACCACACAGGTGAGAGGATCATTTGCACGATGAACGGGCATAAGTGTTTTTTCATGAATAAGTTGGTCAATTCCTCGGAGAAGTGAACCACCGCCTGCAAGGATTATTCCTCTCTCCATAATATCCGCAATAAGTTCTGGAGGAGTTTCTTCCAACGTCAGTTTAATATTAGTAACAATCGTTTTCACGGAGCGCTTAAGCGCCTCACGCGCTTGCTCATCATTTATGGTAATCTCTTTGGGAAGCCCGGAAACTAAATCTCTTCCACGCATTTTGGTCTCAATTCTCTCTTGAAGTTCGTATGTTGAACCAATAGCGATTTTTATTTCTTCGGCTGTTTTTTCACCGAGCAGAAGATTAAACTCGTCTCTGGCATATCTAATTATATCACTATTCATTTCATCACCGGCAACGCGGAGTGAACGAGACGTTACCGCACCACCCAAAGAGAGTACCGCAATTTCAGAAGTACCGCCACCAATATCAACGATCATACTTCCGGTGGCATCTTGTACGGGAAGTCTGGTGCCAATCGCTGCCGCTATTGGTTCTTCTATAAGGAATACCTGCCTCGCCCCGGCACCAAGCGCAGCATCTTCAACTGCCTTTTTTTCCACCTCAGTAACGCCAAGAGGAATTCCAATAACCACGCGCGGACGGGGGAACAGGCTAAACCCTTCACGATGAACCTTCTCAATAAAATATTTAAGCATCTGCTCAGTAACTTCATAGTCAGAAACAACACCATCTATAAGCGGTCTAATCGCGACAATATGAGAAGGAGTTTTACCAACCATTTTCTTTGCTTCCTCACCAATGGCAAGCACTTGACCAGTTCTTTTGTTCACCGCAACAACCGAAGGTTCGTTAATAACAATTCCTTTGTCCTTTACATAGACAAGAGTGTTTGCAGTTCCCAGATCAATGCCAATATCCTTTGAGAAACGACCTAATATATTGTTAATAATTGCCATGAATAAAAATATGGTTAAAAAAGATGGCGCTTCTATCATACGTCATCTTTTTTCTTTATTCAAGCTATAATTTTGTGTTTTTTAGCGATAATACTCCTTGATTTTTACTGCTGCATCTGCACTACTAGCTCTCCCCTGCTTGTCAACAAAATCAAGACCCGCGCCATCTCTTCTTGTAACCTCGACGTGTGGATCACCACTGCCCATCGATTTTTTACCAACTACTACTCGAATATGCATACCATAGAGATCTGCGTCAGCAAATTTTTCTCCTGGAGACACGCTATCCCTATCATCATACAATACTTCCAGTCCTTCTTTTTTGAACAATTCATATGTTTCATCTGCGATTTCTTTTATAGTATCTCCTTCTTTTCCCGAAAGAGCAAGCAAATGTACCTGATATGGCGTTACTTCTTTTGGCCAAATTACGCCATTATCATCATGCGAAACCTCAACAATAGTCCCCATAACCCGTGAGGGACCAATGCCGTAACAACCCATGTGTACTTCTTTTAACGTTCCATCTTTATCTTGTACTTTAAAATCAAACGCATCTGAATAGCGTGTTTTGAGCTTAAAGATATTACCCACCTCAATTGCCTTTTTCTCCTCTCTTTTAGCACCACATCCAGGACATGCGTTTTCCTCTATAATTTCCTTATTTTGATTTCTGCCACATTTTTCGCACACAAATATTATATCCTCACCATATTTGGTTACTACCTGGAATTCATGTGAATATTTGGAAAATGCCCCACCAGAAGCTTCAACAAGAAGAGCATCAAGCCCGAGACGTTTAAAAATACGCTCATACGCTCCTAAAACATCGTCGTAATAGCGGCTCAAATCTTCTTCACTAATATGAAAACTATAGAGATCCTTCATGCTAAACTCTCTTCCTCTAAGAAGGCCTGACTTTGCGCGACGTTCGTTTCTAAACTTATCTTGAATTTGATACACTGCCTTTGGAAGATCCTTGTATGATTGAATAAACTTTTTACCCAAAGGGGTTACTACTTCTTCATGAGTCCATCCTAGGCCAAGATCTTTGTCGCCACGACCAACAAACTGAAACATCACTTCTGTTTCTGATTCCCACCTCCCTGTCTTAGCCCACGGTGCTTTTGGATGAAGTGCAGGCATATAGATTTCTTGCCCGTGCACTGCGTTCATTTCTTCCCTGATGACGTTTTTTACCTTTTCGTGAACTCTATGCCCTAAAGGCAAAAAAGAATAGACACCGGCCTGAAGCTTATCTATGTATCCAGCTTTAATAAGAAGCTGAGCATTAATGCTCGTTTCCTCTTTTGGAATTTCTTTTATTGTTTTAGAGAATAGATTTGATTGCCTCATGAAAATATCCCTTTGATTGACTCCCAAAAATTAAAAAATATATCTTTGAATTTTATCACATCCCTAAACGTTACTACAACCATAAGCAGCATAAGTACCGTAAATCCGATTAAATGGACCATGTTCTCCGTTTTCTTGTTCATGGGCTTTCTCCGTATCTTCTCTACCGTTGCAAAGAGGAGTCTGCCACCATCGAGTGCGGGGATGGGTAAAATGTTTATTATCGCTAAATTGACACTGAGCAGTGCGGTAAACTGAAGCAAGTAGGGAATCCCCATCTTTGCCGCCTGATTAGTCATAACAGCGATACCAACAGGCCCTGCAACATCAAGCGACGCCTTTTCACCCACAAGCAAGTTTTTTATGATTTCTGCAAATGTGACTACTATAGTTATGGTTAAACTCAGTGTGGCAACAATGCCCTTCCAAATCGATTCAAAAAATGGATACGACACGATTGCTGTTCTCACCAGTGCCACACCAGTTGCTCCCTCGTCTTCTGGGTATTCAGTGCGCGGAGTTAGCGTTTTATCCAGTATTTTGTCTCCTCGCTTGAGAGTTACTGTTGTTTCCACTCCCTTGTTTTCATTTATGTATTGCTGAACATCGGTTACTGTCTGAATCTCATGCCCGGAGATGGTGAGAATTTGATCGCCAATCTGGATATCATTTTCTTTTGCAGGAGAACCGTCTGTTACTTCCAAGACTTGCACTTTTGGATCTCTTAGTTCGCCGTTTTGATAGTCATCAGAAATTGCGGTTGGAAGACCAATTTTAAAGCCAATAGAAAGCAGTACTGCTGCGAGCACCATATTCATAGAAACACCAGCGATCAAAACGAGTACCTTTTTCCAATATTTGAGTGATGCAAAGCTTCGTGGATCTTTTTTGTCGTCACCGTCTTCACCAAGTATTTTAACAAACCCTCCAAGTGGGATAAGGTTTAACGAGTACCTGGTCTCCCCTTTTTTAACACTAAAAAGACGTGGTGGAAACCCAATACCAAACTCTTCAATCTTCGCTCCAGCTTTTTTTGCAACAATGAAATGCCCAAGTTCATGGACTAAAACCAAAAGCCCAAGGATTAATACAAATATAATAATAGTAGTCATGTGTGCTTTCTGCTTTCCTTAATTACTGATTATACGGTCATTATCTCTTGCTCTTTCTTTTCTCCTATCTCTTTAATCTTGTCGTTATAGTCACTCACTACGGCGTTTAACTCTTCCTCTGCTTTGTACTTTTCATCTTCTGTTATCTCGCTGTTCCCTTCTGCTGCTTTTATCTTCTTCCAGGCCTCTTCTCGTACATTACGAATACTTATTCGGGCTTCCTCAAGCTTTTGGTTTAATACGGAAACGAGTTCTTTTCTTCTCTCTTCTGTGAGTGCTGGAATTTGAACACGGAGTATTTTGCCATCATTAATTGGAGAAATGCCAAGATCGGACTCACTAACCGCTTTTTCAATTTCTTTAAGAATATTCTTGTCAAATGGGTCAATAACAATAAGCTGCGCCTCTGGTGTAGAAATAGTCGCCAGCTGCATAAGCGGCGTAACAGTACCATAACTTGACACAGAAATATTTTCAACCAGAGAAGTGTGTGCTCTGCCAGTCCTTAAAGACGTTAGCTCCTTTGCTAAAAAATCAACTGCACTCTGAAACCCTTCTTTGGCTTCACTAATTGCTTCTTTATACATACTATGTGATTAGTTATAAATTACTCAGCAGGCGGCTTGTACCAAATACCTGCAAATAAAGTATCCGGCTGCTCCGGTTTTATCAAAAGAGAATAGATAAAACTTGTCGTTACCTTTTGTATCTTCCAATGCGCTCCAGCATCTGTTGACTTATACATAGAAGTGTCAATTGACAAATACATATTGTCCGGGTTTTCTGGATCAATCGCGAGCCGCACGAGCGCGTTTTCACCCGGGGTGGTTAGAAGCGGTATAGACTCCCACGTAGCTCCAAGATCTGGTGAACGAAGAAGGCCATACTGGCTTCCGATAAGAATAGTGTTTGGCTCAGTGGGATGAAACTGCAAATCATAGATTTTATTTGCTCCACTAAAATCATCCTCATTTATCCTAATCTCTTCCCAAGTTTCTCCACCGTCGAGTGTTCTTACAATACCAAAATCCGGACTTGCCACAAAGAGAATTCTTGAATCAAAGGGTGACATACGAAGAAAGATTGCTCGTCCGTCCAATCGGTTAATAACTACCCAATTTTCGCCATAATCTTCACTTTTTATGACTACCCCATTTTGGTTTGTAGCGTAAATATTCCTTGTGTCAAAGTGGTCAACCACGACATCAAACACTTTTATCTCCGGATCACCCTCACGGTATACCTCATGCCAATCTTGTCCGCCGTTTCCGCTTCTGAGAATTTTTCCGTAGGTGTCAATGTATCCAGCCGCATAGAGTTGCCTGTTGTTTTTTGGATCAATGGCAATACCATAGAATGTACCCTCTTGCTGACCCGTTTGCTCCCATAAATCACCGCCATTTGTTGACTTAAGCATCCCTTTCTCAAGAGTTCCAAGAAACATCAAATTTGGATTAAAGGTGTCTGCAACTATCTCAAAAATACTCGTCTCATTTAGGTTTTTATCATCAGGCAACTTGTTTGCCTGCTCATACGACTCACCGTAGTCTGTGCTTCTAAACACCCCTAGGTCCTCCGGACTGCCGCCCCCACCAATGGAGCATGCAGAAAACATAAAAACGGTAAATAGTGCACCAAAAAGGACCACACTTCTAACACGTATTTCTTTTTTCACTCTATTTATTATATGTTTATACATATGTTTTCTACAATGAGACGCTTATTTACACGTCGCTTTAGTAATGAAAGTGCTGCGTGCAAATTTTCTAATATTTTCTCTAGATGAAGAAGTGAGTAGCGTTTAAAGACTGTGTTTTGTTCATCCAACTCTTCTCCCTTTACACGTACACGCATAATGTCTCTAAACACCGTTATCCAGGTTATAAGAAGTACATCTACCTGCTCATCTTTATAAATCATTTCTGCATATTTCATGCGCGCCGCGAGTGACCCAGAAAGGACTTCAGTAAGAAGATTGCTGTATCGTATATGATCGAGGGTGCCGTCTTCTACCAATGCTACCGCACGACCAGGTCTGCCCGCGATTGCAGTGAGTACCTCTTGACTTGGAGTACAATTATTTTGAACTAAAAAGTCAGAAATTATTTTTTCTTCAACGGGATAAAATCGCACCAGAAAGCTTCGTGAAACAATAGTACTGAGTACCGCATTTTTGTTTCGAGCGATAATAATAAAATGTACACCGGACTGAGGCTCTTCAAGCATTTTTAGCAGTGCATTCTGTGCTTCTTTGGTACTCTTTTCGTACTGGTCAATAATCCAGAAGCGCTTTCCTGTTGTTTTGAGCGATGTCTCTTTTTTGATTGTACGGACATCTTTTATGGAGATTACCTTTGAATCGAGTGTTTTTATTTGTTCAGCATTGCCACTTTGCACCTTTTTGCATGACACGCACTCAAAGCAAGGTCTTATCTTAGCTTCACAAAGAGCTGCTTGTGCAAATCTACGTGCTATAGTGCTTTTCCCAAGCTCATCTTGTCCCTCAAAAAGATATGTGTGAAAAAACACATCACGCACAACAACATCATCTAGTGATGCTATTTTAGCATTGTGACCAATAATATTCCAGTGGGCTGAGTTGTTTAATGTGATCGTCTTTTTGATTACCGTTATCTACTCTTAAAAAGTATCATTTTTTTGCGTGTGGTGCAATGATTACTATTATTTTTTGCGCTTACGATCTTTTTTATCGAGAGCCTTATTCACGAGCGCATCAGCATATTTATTTTTAGTACGTGGAATATGTTTGAATGAAATCGATTTAAATTCTTGGGTCAAATCAGTTACCTCTTCAAAAAGCACTTTCATACCTTCATTTTTAACCTTGTACTCACCATTTAATTGTTTGACAATAAGCTCGCTATCAAGAAAAGAGGTAATTGATTTGATATTCAGCTTTTTTGCTTTTTTAAGACCTAGAATCAATGCCATGTACTCAGCTTGATTGTTAGTCATTTTCCCGAGAGCCTTTGAAACTTCTCCAAGGACTTCTCCTTTTTTCCCGTACAGAACTGCACCTGCTGCTGCAGGGCCAGGGTTACCTCTTGAGCCTCCATCGGTATACATCGAATATGTCTGTGCCATTATTTTCTTTTCCTCTTTTTACTGCTTATCTTTAAATCAAGAAGCATTACCTCTAGTTCTCTTTTCCCATTCCACTCATTTACGGAAAGTCTACACACAATATCAACCATGTCTCCAATTTTTACATCAGAAAGTTTCTCAGTAAGACTAAACCCGATTCCTTGTTTTCTTAAACCGTTTTCATCGTCAACTGCTATCTTTACATGCTTACCCTCCTTACCTACAGCCTTCTTTGAAGTAAGTGTTACCCCCTCAATTAGAAATGCAGGTGCCGGATTCCCCTCACCAAATGGCTCCATCTTGGATACCGCATCATGCGTATCCCAATTCACATCAGCAAGAGTAATCTTTGCATCAACTTCAATATTCTCCACAATCATTTTTGCAGTAATCTTCTTACCTGCTATTTGTTCCATTTTTTTAACAAATGCTTCGTACTTTTCCGGAATAATAGTCATTCCTGCGGCTTGCCTATGGCCGCCAAACGTTTCTAAATATTCCTTACATTCAGAAATCGCATCAACGAGACTAAAACACTCGGGACCACGTGAAGAAGCAGCATAGCCCTTCTTCCCTTTAGTCACCACAATTGCCGGTCTAAAGTAGTCTCTGGTAAGCTTGCCCGCTACAATACCCAGCGTTCCTTGCGGCCAGTTTTCTTTTGATACAATAATAATCTTTTTCTTCTCCTGTTTTTTTGTAATTAATGCCTTTGCTTCTTTGTACACCTTCTCCGTCAACCGCTGCCTCTCTTTATTGGTTGCCTCAAGTTTTTCTGCATACCTCCTAGCATCGGCAGCAGTTTTTGACACCATCAGTTTATACCCTACATTTGCATGATCAATTCTCCCAGCTGCATTGATTCGTGGTGCAATCAAAAATCCAATATGATACGAGGTAACTTCTTTTGGTAGTGATGCAACGGAGCTTAATTCTTTGATGCCGATTCGTTTTGTTTTGTTGAGCACCGTCAGTCCATAGGTTGTTAATGTTCTATTTTCGTGAAGCAGCGGTACACAATCTGCAACTGTGCCAATTGCAACCAAATCTAAAAGCCATTTTACAAATGCCTCTTTGTTCTTCATACAAAGAGAGTCCTTCTCATAGCGATAAAAGGCTTCAATAAGCTTAAAGACAACTCCTGCGGCACAAAGTTCTTTAAAAGGATACGTATCTCCTTTTCTTTTTGGATCAACAACAATATACTCTTTTGAAAAATTAACAGGCACGTGATGATGATCAAGCACTATTACGTCGATCCCGTGTTCTTTTTTTGCATAGTCAATTTCTTTCTTATTGCTTACGCCACAATCGCAGGTAATAATAAGGGTTACGCCTTTTTTGAAAAGCCAATCGATTGCATTTTTGTTGATTCCATAGCCTTCTTTTTCTCTGTCGGGCAGATACACTTTCCCAGATATTTTAAGCCCTCTTAATAGCTCTGTCAGAAGTGTTGATGCAGTGACTCCATCTGTGTCAAAGTCACCACAAATACCGACCTCTTCTCCGCTCTTTTTTGCTTTTAGTATTCGTTTTACCGCACGCCTCATGTCTGTCATAAGATAGGGATCGTGCAGGTCTTCTTTATAATCCGGATTAAAAAACTCGTCGATGTCTTTTTGTGTTTTTAAGCCTCTGTTATCAGCAAGTTGAACTACCAATGGATTGTACTCACCAAAACGTGCTATTGTTTTCTTTGGTATTTTTTTTAATACCTTCCACTCTGTTTTTTGTGTCGACATTATCTGGAATTATTTTCTAAAGAGTACTCTAGTCATGACACAGCATTGCTGTACCAATAATTGCTGCGTCATTGCTAAGCTTAGATTGCAAAATTTCAGGCCGCCTTCCTTTAAAAAAGATATTGTTGTAACAGACATCTCGCGCCTGTTCAATGAGCAGTCGTGAACGTCCAACACCACCTCCAATAACAATCATCTCAGGGTCAAGCAGATTGACTACACTCGCGAGACCAATGCCTAAATACTTTCCCGACTTCATATAAACGTAGTGCTCAGGGGAATTATTGTCTTTAAGAGCAACCTTTTCAATATCAAACGCTTGTTTATTGTCTCCTGTTTTTTCATAATACATTTTCTGAATCGACAAACCGGAAACATAGGCCTCTAAATGTCCTTTGAGACTACATGAGCATTCTCTCCCATCAACCTCAATGGTCATGTGCCCAAGCTCTGAGGCAAAAGCAGACCCATGGTATATTTTTCCATCAACGACTACTCCGCCACCAACTCCTGTGCCAATAGTGATAGCTACAAAATACTGTGTTCCTTGCCCATGCCCAACAGTATGTTCCGCTAGTGCAAAAGCATTTGCATCGTTATCAATAACAATAGGCGACTTTTTTTCAGACAGAATCTTGCCAAACCGATTACGCACTGCTTCAACTAAAGCAATATTTCTAAATGTGGGCATGTTTGGAGAGTAAATGACCACCCCTTTTTTTCTGTCTATTTGGCCGGCAAAGCCAATGCCTATCCCATCAACAACATCAACGCCAAGCTCTGATACTGCTTCTTCAATATTGTGCAACACACCATCCATACCCAAATGAGCCTCGGTCTCAACTCGTGTCTTGACATGTATTGTTCCGTCTGCTGAAACTATTCCTGCTGCAATTTTTGTTCCACCAATATCTAATCCAAGATAGTTCTTCATATATTTTTTACTCGTATATCAAAAAGATTACAAGTGTTTTTGTATAGCCTCAAGCCTTTCTCTGGATAACAGTCCATTTTGTGCACCAAATTGAGTAATAACTGCACCGCTTTGAATGATTCCCCATTGAAGCGCTTCTGTAACGTTACCAGTTACACTATACCCCGCCACAAAACCTGAGCCAAATGCATCACCTGCTCCTGTAGTATCTTTTACCGAATCTATTTCATGATTTTCTGACGTACTAGTGTTTCCATCCTCATACACACTCGCTCCTTTTTTGCCATCGGTTATAACAACAATTTTTGGACCGAGCGCGCTTAGTTTTTCATGAATTGGGGTAAGATCGTCTATTTGAAATTCCTTGAGATTTGGATCACGCGCAATACTTAGCCCTGACAACAATTCCGCTTCTTCTTTATTGATGTTTAAAATAGTCGTATGTGCGAGTAGTGAAGAGAGATGCTCAATGCCTTTTTTAAGTTGTGTTGATCCTGGATTCCACGCAAGGAATGTTTCTGGGTGATCTCCCAGAAACGATGCAAATTTCTCAATACAGGTATCACTGTCCCCGGAAAGATGTGAAAGGTATAGCCATTTAGAACTATTTAATACCTCTTCTTTTAAGTATGTAGGCTTTAGCTGATCATTTACACCTCTGAACAATAAAAGTGTTCTCTCACGCTTACCTGCATGCAATGCAACAGAAAGCCCGCTTTTACCTTCATTGCTTTCCGTAATGTATTCATGTGCAATACCTCTTTCCTCTACCCTCTTTAAAATACCTTTTCCTATTTCATCATCGCCAACAATACCAATAAATGCAGTACTTAGACCGAGGTACGCAAAAGATACCGCTGTGTTCATGCCGCCTCCACCGTAAGTAAAATGTACATCGTCAACAATAATTTTATCGCCAAACGTCATACAAAGCTGCTCTGTATCATCCACCTTTTTTGAGATTTCAAACTCACCGTCCTTCATAAAAATATCGAGTGTTGACCCGCCTATAGTTATGACTTCATATTTCTTTTCTGCCATGAAAGTGTAGTTAAAGAATAGTATTTATTAAGCTGATACCGGTCATCTCCTCTGGAATATCAAGCGCCAGCGATTCTAATATGGTCGGTGCGACATCTGCAAGAACACCGATCGGTGCAAGCGAGTGAAGATTCTTTTTTTCTATTGAAGTGATTGGTTTGCCTTGTGCATCTTTTGTCATAAAAATAAATGGCACAGGAAACGCAGTATGTTCTTTGTCTTCATCTCCTGATATCAAATCAATCATAACCTCGGCATTTCCATGATCTGCAGTAACAACTAGTAGACCATCTTTTTTTATAACTTCATTTACAATCTTTCCAAGGCACCTATCTGCGGATTCAACAGCCAAAATAGCTGCTTTAAGTTCTCCTGTATGACCAACCATATCTGGATTTGCAATATTTATGCAATAAAAATCGTACACATTTTTTTTGAGTGCATCACATGCCTTTTTTGTTACCTCTGGGGCGCTCATCTCAGGCTTTCTTGCATAGCTAGAAATGGGTGGCGATGACACGAGCTCCCTCATTTCATTTTTGTACGGATCAATACGCCCACAATTAAAAAAATACGTGACGTGAGCATACTTTTCTGTCTCTGCAATGCGTACTTGCTTAAGCGACTTTCTTGAAATCACTTCGCCTAATGTATTTTTTATTTCTTCTCTAACATACGCTGGGTGACAAGCAGACTCTTGATTATACTTAGTCATAGTCACCATGTAGAGATTGTCTAGCCGCTTAACTGGCTTAAACGCATTGAAATTCTTATCTGTGAGTGCCTCAGATAGTTGTCGCGCCCTGTCTGCCCTAAAATTAAAGAAGATGAGAGCATCGTTAGTGTCAATTCTTGCGACAGGTTCACCTTTTTTTGTAACAACTGTTGGTGGAAATTCCTCGTCAAATACGTTTTGTTGATAGGCCTTTTTTACTGCATATATTGGGTTTCCTGCCTTCTTCCCTTTACTAAAAATGAGTACGTCATACGCCTTTTGAACCCTATCCCATCTTCTGTCTCGATCCATTGCGTAAAATCTTCCAGTGATGCTCGCAATCTCACCTATGCCAAGTTCTTTCATTTTCTGCGTAAGTTCAGTCAAGTAGTCTAGCGCAGAATCCTTTGGCGCATCTCTCCCATCAAGAAATAGATGTAAGTACACCTTTCTAAGCCCCTGCCTCTTTGCAAGTTCAAGGAGCGCATAAATGTGATTAATCTGGGCATGCACACCCCCTTTACTCAAAAGTCCCATAAGATGCAATTTTGAGTGAAATCGTTTTACATGACGAACAGCATTCTTAAACGACTGGTTTTCAAAAAACGAACCATCACGAATAGCCTTATTTATAAGCGGTAACTCCTGATACATAATACGTCCGGAACCAATGTTCATATGGCCCACCTCAGAGTTGCCCATATTCTGCCAGGGTAGCCCAACTGCCTCACCAGCAGCTTGAATGGTTGCACGAGGATACTCGTTTATGAGCGCATCAAAAACGGGGGTACGTGCAATAGTTATTGCGTTCCCTGGAGAAGGTGGGGCAACGCCCCAGCCATCAAGTATTACAAGTACTACCGGCTTTTTTTTATCCATTCTCGTTCATTCCTACTCTTCAAATAGTATTAAAACCGGTATTGAATTTCAAGCAACCGATTATACTTTGAGATACGCTCACTTCTGGAAAGCGACCCTGTCTTTATCTGCCCTGCTGCTGAACCGTATGCAAGATCTGCGATTGTCGTATCGCATGTTTCACCCGATCTATGAGAAATAATAGTCTTGAAATCAGCTTCTTTTGCAAGATTAATAGTTTGAATCGTCTCAGTTAATGTTCCGATTTGGTTGAGCTTTATGAGCACTGCGTTCGCTGCTTTTTCTTCTATACCCCGTTTGAGTATTTTAGGATTGGTTACAAAGAGATCATCCCCCACGATCTGAAGAGTATCGCCGTACTTTTCTGTCATCATTATAAATCCATCCCAATCGTTTTCGTCAAACGGATCTTCAATGGAGATTATTGGAAAGCTTTCAGTAAGTTCACTGTAGTAATCAAGGAGTTCCTCTGTTGAGCGTTTACCGGAGCTCATCTCATAAATATTTTCATTCTTGTTGTAAAATGAGGCTGCAGCAGAATCAAGCGCAATAGTAATATCCTCACCTGGCGTATAGCCTGCTTTTTCTATAGCGGTCATAATCAACTCAAGTGCTTCTTTGTTTTCACTGAGCTTTGGCGCAAAACCACCCTCATCGCCAACACCGGTTGATTCTCCTTTTTCTTGAAGCACTTTCTTTAATGTATGGAAAACCTCAGCACCAATCCTTACCATTTCTGACATCTCTTGCTTTTTTGGCATAATCATAAATTCCTGAATATCAAGCCCTGAGTCTGCATGTTTACCTCCATTAATGATGTTCATCATTGGACGAGGGAAAGAAAATGAATCATTGCCGGTAAGCTTCTTAATGTATTCATACAGTTGCATGTTATGTGACCATGCTATTGCCTTTGCTGCTGCAAGTGACACCCCAAGAATAGCATTAGCACCGAGTCGCCCTTTATTCTCCGTGCCATCAATCTCTATCATTTTTGTATCAAGTGCTTCTTGATTTTCAGCATCAAACCCCCTAAGCTCATCATTGAGAATGGAGTTAACATGCTCTACCGCTTTAGTAACTCCCTTGCCACCATACCGCGATTCATCGCCATCGCGAAGCTCAACTGCTTCAAACACACCTGTTGACGCGCCAGAAGGGACTGAGGCAAAACCAAAGCTTCCATTTGCAAGAAGCGCTTTAACCTTTAGCGTAGGATTTCCCCTTGAATCAAGGATCTCTACTGCCTTTAGTTCTGTTATTTTTGTCGACATTTCTCTGATGTTATTTTTTATACTTTTCTTACAAAATATCTGAGCCAAAAGAGGCCCTTTCGCTTTTGATCTTCTTTTCTCTCTGTCATAAGAACCCTAAAACCTACTTCTTTCAGCAAATCTCTCACTTCAGAATATGAATACAGCTCCTGCTGCTTTTTTGTCTCTTTATCTACTTCTTTTATTTTTAGACCTTCCCCCTCTTCAAATGACAAATATCCGGTGCCACCCTTCCTGGTTACACGGTAGAGTTCTTTTATTGACTCCTCGAGCTCAGGTCTTACGACCAAAAATAAACTCGCATTTGCCCAAAAACCATCAAAATGGTTGTCATCAAATTCCAGGTGCCTAAAGTCCATTTTATGGAACGTAGCGTTTCTGGCTTTAATCTTTGCGATTTGAAGCATGTTATCTGAAAGATCAACGCCATGTACCTCGTATCCACTATCAGTAAGTGCTCTTGCATCTCTTCCCGTTCCTGAGCCGACATCAATAATGACTCCCTCAGTCTTATCCATATACTCCCTAAACTGCTCATATGCCGATTGCATATTATAGGAGTTTGCCCACTCGTCATACTCCTTTGCTGTTTTATCGTACGCTTGAATGTTTGCTTTAGTTATATCTGGCATAGTACCTGGTTAATTACACTCTAAAATAAATTACACTGATGAACTCATAGTGATTATGCATCATTTAGCGCTTCAAATCCAGGGAGACTTTTACCTTCAAGAAGAGTAAGCGATGCACCGCCTCCGGTCGACACAAAATCCATTTTTTGATCAAGACCGTCCTTTTCTAAAGCGGCAGCAGTATCTCCACCACCAATGAGCGTAAATGCTGAAAGGGTAGCTATTTTTTCAGCAAATTCCTTGGTTCCTTTATCAAATGGGGGTATCTCAAAGGCACCGAGCGGGCCATTCCAAATAATCGTTTTTGCGTCCCTACATTCATTGTAAAAGCTATCTACCGTCTTTGGGCCAACATCAAGCCCCATCATATCTGGTGGGATATCATCAATAGAAACTATTTGCGACTCTACTCCTTCTTCTAGCTTTAGTGCAACAACCACATCTTGAGGAAACACCAGCTTATCTGGGTATTTTTCTAGAATTTTTTTTGCAGCATCTACAAAGTTCTCATCAACAAGTGAACTACCAATTTCCTTGCCCATTGCTTTAAAAAAGGTAAAAATCATGGCACCGCCAAAAAGAATCTTGTCTGCTTTTTCCACAAATTCATCGATCATGGGAATCCTGGTTTCCAGCTTGACTCCTCCCATAACAACGATAAGTGGCTTTTCTGGATTTTCACGAACCTTGGTAAGTGTTTCTACCTCTTTTTCCATAAGTAGCCCCAAAACAGAGGGCAAATAGTGCGTCACGCCCGTTACAGAGGTTTGGTCTCTATGAGAAACACCAAATCCATCAAGTACAAAAATATCAGCAAGCGAAGCAAGCTCTCTGGCAAAATCCGGATCGTTTTCTTTTTCTTGCTTATTAAACCTAACGTTTTCAAGCATGAGCACGTCACCCTCTTTCATCTGGGAAACAGCTTCTTTTACCTCCGGGCCAACGCAGTCATTTACTTTTTTTACTTCTCTGCCAAGCAATGTGGAGAGTTCCTTTGCTGCATTGTCTGTCTTTAACTTTTCTTCAACAATACCCTTGGGACGACCTACGTGAGTAACCACTATTACTTTTGCTCCATGATCAATTAAGTACGTCAGTGTGGGCAGCGATGCTTTGATTCTATTATCATCAACAATAATGCCCTCATCATCAAGGGGAACATTGTAATCCACTCGGACAAGAACACTTTTATCCTTAACACCTATATCTTTGATTGTTTTTTTTATCATAGCACTTCTGGAATTATAAAATTAATCACTATCAAGTGAAAAGAGCCCATCTTCAAGTTCTAATTGTTCTCTTTTTACTGGATCAACCGCTTCGCTGAACATAAATGTTCGCACTGCAATTCTCCCATCAATTTTAAATGTTGCTTCAAGACTTACTGCAGTTCCTTGTACGGTTTCTTCCTCAAAACGTAAATCTAGGGGCCTGTTTCCTACTTGATCAGTTTTTGTGGACATTGTTTCGTTATCATATAGTGGATATTCCTCATCATTAAATACTAGCATAAATCCTGTACTGTCATTTGAAGCAAAATAGGCGAGATGCTTGCCATCTGACGAATATGTTGGCAAACTTACTGAGTCATATTCCTTTCCTCGATGCTCATCGTTAGATTTAACCGAGTACTCTCGTATAGATTCTCTTATATTCTTAGAATCTTTTGTATCCCCTTTCCATGATTTTGTCTCTATGGCAACTTTAGATGAATCGCGTGACCATACAAAAGCACCCATATCGTTCACCGGCTCACCCCGTCTTTCCCCATTTATCATGCATTGAAAACGTGAACTTTCTGCTGCATTCTCTCTTGCAATTACATGCGTATACGC
Source organism: Patescibacteria group bacterium (assembly GCA_018818205.1). Taxonomy (GTDB): domain Bacteria; phylum Patescibacteriota; class JABMPQ01; order JABMPQ01; family JAHIRA01; genus JAHISJ01. The sequence goes on along the minus strand of JAHISJ010000023.1, from coordinate 68,446 downwards.
ACAATGTGTTGAATCCGGTGCAACTTTGAGATTTGAATAATACCCTTGTTCATCGGGGTCTCCTTCGAAAATCCCTTCTTCATTTTTGTAAATGGTGGGAATCTCTGTACGGAAATCTATTCCCGTGCAGTAAAAATCGTTGCTATCTGGGGAAAATTGCGAGTTTCTTGTATCACGAGCGGGAATAATATGATATTGATTCTCCTCATCCAAAATTGCTGTCATATTTTCTCTTGTTCTCTCATCTTCCCTGTCAAGACGAGAAGAATAGTCTACAGCAATTTTTTTACCATCAAGAGAATACTGTATACCTCGATGCATAAGTGTTACTGAACGTTCAGGACTTGTTCGACGTTTCCCATTAATAATTAACGCTCCTCCCCACAAAGACCAATCTCCCTTGTCTCCTTTCTGATTTTTAACACAAGAAAAAGTTTCTCCGTTTGGATTAATCGCGGGAAAGGACAACGATTTGCTCTGAAAAACCTCCTCTCCGTTGCATATTAACACTTCAAGATCATCTAAGTCTCCTTCCTCGGCAATCTCTCCGCCTGACGGCACCTCCTCATCAATGTGATATCTTTTTCCGATATAAACAAAATCACTTGAATCTTGCGCCCACTGTAAATCCTTAACCCTTTCAAAGACACTTCCCTTTCTGAAGTTCACAAATACTGCTTCTCCCCCTTCTTTAAGCTTACCAAGCATAAGCTGACTCCCATCCTGAGATACGGCGATTTCTCCAGTCCTCTCTATTTCTTCAGGAATTTCCCAGTATTTATATTCAGGACCTTCTATAAGAACTATTTGTTCCTTTGTTCCTTTTTGTATTTCCTTGTTATATCCTTCTATTTCTGGTCCAGGAGCTTCTCTTACCATTGTTATCGATTTAGCTATAATTTTTACTTAAACACCACTAACTATCTTTTTCCCATACTCAATAGCCTGATCCACCAGTCTCACTGAATATGCCCACTCATTGTCATACCAAATAATCACTTTAAGCAAATTACCACCAACAACGTTTGTTAATTTTGAATCAAATACGCCTGAATAGGTAGTTCCCTTTATATCAGATGAAACGAGCTCTTCTTCCGTATACCGGATAATCCCTTTGTATTCATCGGTCCCCGCTGCATTCTTTATTAGCTCATTTACTTTCTCTACCGTTACGTCTTCTTTTGTTACCGCGGTAACGTCTGAGAGAGAAACAACCGGGGTAGGTACACGGATAGAGAGGCCATCAAAGACGGCAGGCTCAATGCCATTTACGACATCACACGTTGCCGTTGCGGCTCCCGTTGATGTTGGAATTAAGTTTACGGCAGCGGCACGAGCGCGTCTTAAGTCTTTTTTGTGTGGACCGTCAACTAAGTTTTGATCCGCGGTATATGAATGGATTGTTGTTAAGAATGCTTTTTCTATTCCTACACTCTCTTGCAATACTTTAATGACCGGGGCAATACTGTTCGTGGTACAGGATGCATTGTCAATCACTGTGTTTTCCTTGGGATCAAACTCATTGTCATTAACACCACGAACAAACGTTTTTATTGGACCGCCTTTTCCCGGCGCAGAGATAATAACCAGCTTTGCACCAGCATCAAGATGTTTTTTTGCGTCCTCATACTTTCTAAAAACACCGGTACATTCTAATACAACATCAACACCAAGCTCCTTCCAAGGAAGCTTGGCAGGATCAGGCTCAGAAAAAGCATGATATTCTTTGCCGTCGACTATAAGCTTGTCATCTTGTGCCTCAACTGTTTTATCGAGTGTGCCATAATTGGTGTCATATTTTAACAGATGCGCAAGCATCTTGTTGTCGGTCAAATCATTAATTGCGACAATGTCAATATCAGGATTTTCAATCGCAACTTTAAAGGTAGGACGACCAATACGGCCAAATCCATTGATAGCAAATTTTATCGGCATATGTTTTAATTATTTTTGCACAGCTAAAAAACCACGTTTATTATAGCAATAGTGACGTGGTTAAGCAATCAGAATAATTTTCAATTTTCATTACATGAAGAGCGTCTTCCCGAATATTTACTTCACTCTCTCAACGTACTCCCCTGTATCAGTCTTAACTCTAATCTTATCGCCCTCATTGATAAAAAGAGGTACAGCTACTTTGCCGCCTGTTTCTATAGTGACTTTTTTGGTCACATTTGTTGAACTGTCACCTTTTACTCCCGGTGGTGCTTCAACGACTTTAAAGACGAGCTTTGGCGGCAGCTCAATATCAAATATAGTTCCCTCAAGATAGACGCCTTTTACTTCACTGTTTTCCTTCATAAACGCGTATCTGTTACCAATAATATCACGAGGAATTGGTTGCTGATCGTACGTTTCGGGATCCATAAAGTAAAAGTTCTCGTCATCTGCATAGAGATAGGTGGTTTTTCTGAGCGTTACATCGGCCTCCTCAACTGAATCATTCGATTTAAATACATGTTCAAGAGCATTGCCTGTTTTTAGATTTTTGAGTTTTGATTTAACAAAGGCTTGACCTTTTCCAGGAAATACAAATTTAGCCTCAACCACTGAGTGAGGTTCGCCTTTAAAAATAATCGCTGAGCCTTTTTTTAGATCGTTTGCAGACATGTTCGTTTTTTAATTTGCAAAATTCACTCAAACACTTCTTCGCCCGAAAACCACATCACTTCAGAAATTGACTTTGTCCCGGTAAGTACCATAACTAATCTATCAAATCCAAGTGCAATGCCGCTCGATTTGGGCATACCATATTCTAACGCGTCAATAAAGCCCGTGTCAACGTCGTATACTTCTTTGCCTAGCTCCTTGCGCTCCTGTCTCTCCTTTTGCAGTCTTTCTTTCTGCTCTTTTGGATAGGTAAGTTCTGAGAATGCATTAGCGATTTCTATGCCGTCAATATACAGCTCAAACCGCTCACAAAATAATGGGTTATCCTTCTTAATTTTAGATAGAGCTGCAAATTCTGCAGGATAGTCAAAGAGAAAAGTCGGTTTCTTTTTCCCGAGATGAGGTTCAATGTCTTTTAGAAATATCTTATAAAAAATATCTGCTGTTTCGTCTCTCACAGTAACCGCATATCCGATCCCTTGAGCTTTTTTTATAAACGTGTCTTTGTCTTGATACAACTCTTCAAGATGCAATCCAGTATATGCTAAAAAAGCTTCTCTGCAGGTTATGTGTTCAAATGGTTTTTGTAGTTTTGCAAATCCTTGAGAAATATACAAAACAAGCTCTTCGGTAAAATCGGCCATACTTTTGTAATTACCACCAGTAATGTACCATTCGATCATGGTAAATTCCGGGTTGTGATAGGGACTTTTTTCTTCAGCGTTTCTAAAAACCGGGCACATTTGCCAAATCTTTTTCATGCCAGAACACAAAATCTTTTTCATGTGGTATTCAGGGGATGTTATGAGATAGGCATCGTGGTTTTTTTTGTTTCTTAACAGTGAGGTCCTAAATGGAGTTAGATTTGGTTCCATGCCAGGGAGACTCACAAGTTTTGGAGTCTCGACTTCCATAAAACCTTTTTGATCAAAAAAACAACGAATGGATTTTTGAATCTGCATTCGCTTTTTTAGAATTTCTTTCTTTTTTTTTGAAAGTGGAGAAAAGCTTGTATTCACTGAAACGCCCATTATATTTCAAACTGAAAACTATAGGGCTCAGCATCCTCCCAATCAACCGATGTAATACTCCTGATTATACCCTGGTCTTCATCAAAATCAACTATGAGGTCATCGTACGTCCAGTCTTTTGTGATGGCCAAATCTTCTGCAAATGTGTTTCTCAGTTTAATGCTCATTCCCTCTAGCGTTGTAAGTAACTGAGTAATATCTTCACCAGGCAATCCCAAGCCCCTCAAATAACTCTCAAACTCACTAGCTTGAACACCATCTGTATACTCTAAAAGAACGTACGAATTTTCAGATCCTTCTTTTCCATTTACTATTCCAATAGGAGCGGGGACGGGGAAATTTTCTTCCTTTGCTCGCAAAAGAGTCATATATTCTCTTTGTGCTTTCTTGTTATCAGTAGTGCCAAATTTTTTTGCGACTACGTGATCTCCGTTGGAAAGTGAAAAATGCGATGTTCTTTGTTCACTTACATCAACATCGCCTTGAATACCTTTTGCGTGCGTTGCAATATATTCCTCCGGATCGTCAAGAAACCCAAGAGGGATATTTTCATCACATTCCTGCTTAATGCGTATTCGGTACTTCTCTGATTCGTGGTTAACTGTCTTGAAAGGATTAAAGTGACGCTTCTCTCTCACCCAATAATGTCGGGTAATTGCTTGTTTTACCATCTCAAAATGAAACTGATCTTCAGGCGATGCTGGACGGGCTACATTTTGAATCTTTCCTGTTTTTGGATTTCTATAGAGCCCAAAAGACATCTCTTCTGCAGTTGCCTCTGCCTCAATTTCTTCAGTCTCAGACATACTGTAATAGTATGGGACACCAATTACTTGCCTCTTTTTATCATCCGCAAGAAGCATGTGGATACGTGCATCAATCTCAGTATCATCAAATCCCATTATGCGCATCATATGCTCTGGCACAAGACCATGATGTCCAACATCACAAAAAACAGGATCTTGCTCATGACTGATTTGCTCTTGTTTTAAATACTCGGTAAGTACCTCTTGCTTTATATTGAGTGCAAAGTAGCGTGGATACACAATATACTGTGGTCTAATACTGATTATTTCACCGCTCTTCTCTAATGCTTCTCTTTGATTATCATCAAGTGACCCTTTTCTGGCCATTTCTTGTGCTCGCCTCCCAACATATGCCTGAACAAACGCCCTCCCAATGTACACTTCCATTGGGTCCCTTCCAGACTCGCGCATTAGATCAAGCTCTTTGTAAAGCTTGTCATACAGAGGAATATCTATAATGTAAGCCTTTCTGTACTTTCTAAACCCCTCTTTTACAAGGCTTTTAATTGCCTCCCTATTTTCAATTAAAATTCGATTTAGATCCTCCGGGTTTCCTTCCGCAAGAAGTGATACATATCTCCCAACAAAATTCTCCACATTGGGCATAAGATTGTTCATCTTAACATCACTGTTTTCAGGTGAAAACAATGCATCAGTGTCCTCGGTTGGCACAAATTCTTCAGCAAGGAGCTCTTCTTTGAACATCTCGTATTCTTTTGCTAAAATGTCTTTGATCTGCTGCAAGGCCTCTCTTCCTTCTTGATTTAAACTCATTTCACCCTCTTTTTGGGCTTGCTCAGGATTTCTTAAAAGAGCAGCAACTCCACGCGCAAAGAGAATTTTTTCTTTATTTAGACGATAAAAATGATCCTCATATCCATCTTTCTCTTGTAAACCACCCTTCTCACCTAAGTCATTATATTCCTCAAAAGTTTTTTCCAATGCCTCTGTCTCGCCAGTTTTTTCTATTCTATTTTGTGCGACCTTCAATGCATAAGGAACCCATGGTTCATCCTTCCAAACAGGAGATTCGTCGTACATTTGCACAAATAACTCTGCAACCTTTGGATGTTCTAATGCTATTCTTACAGCGCTTGCTGCAATAGAATCTTGGTAAAAGGAATCGAGTTTTTCAATAACAATACGTGCCATGTCTCTATCATCTCTCATTCTATCAATGAGTAATGAACGCATGAGCTCTGTAAGATGCGGCAACACCTCCTGCACGTCATCAGAAAAAAATTGATGCGCATACTGCTGAGTTACTCTTCTACTATGCCCGGACTCTCTATTAATTTTTGAGAATGTACCAAGGCTCGTTAAATACTCATTCGTTTTTTCTTCAAGACTCAGGGTATCTTCTCTATCAATTTTTTTGAGATAAGTCAAAGCCTCAGGGATTAATCTACACAATACTTTTATATCAGATCCATTAACATTTCTTACAAGCATTTGAACAATAGTGTCTAACGCTTTCCGAGCGTCAGCTTGAACATCAGCATCAGAAACGAGCCCCTCACTAATGAATGGTGCTATATTTTCTAATGCTCCAGTGTTTCTAGCAACGATTTTCTCACACTCACTAAGCCATTTACCTCTAAGTTCAAAAGGTAGCGCTAAAAGTCCTTCGCCATCTTCTGAGATTTCTTCAGTGGCAAGAACATCTTCATGGTCGTATACAAACTGAGGATCAATGCCTCTCTTTGCAAATCTACCGGCAAGAGCAATGAATGCCCGCGCATCATCGGGACTTTTACTTAGTGCATCACTTAAAAAATGTGTTTTTCTCCCGGAATCTCCTGGGAATCTATGCCCATCTGGTCGATACGATGTATCTATTTCAACAATCCGTAAGTAATTGCTCAAATCATGAGAGTCTTGAAGAAGCTCACGCATTTGCGAAAATCGCTCTATCTGCTCTGTTTCTTGCCCATATACGCCCTGTATTAATTTTTCTCTTTTTTTGGGATCAGTGATTGACTCAAGAAGCCTCTTTTTCTTTGGAGAATAGTCTTCTCTACCAATACATTTTTCTACTTTTGAGCGTCCAAGAATATGCGCAAATTTCAACAGTCTCCGAAGATCCTCACTTGAGCGAATAAGCGCGCTTACATTGGCAATTTCTGTTAGTGCGTTTAGTTCGGGCTGGTGATTTGTAACACGACGTGGATTATCTTTTATAAAGCCGGTTACTCTTTCAAAATCACCTTGTACATCATCTCTCAGCAGTGATGTTACGTCAGTTAGTGCCGTTTTCATGGTATTTTGTGTTACATCAATAATACCGTTTCCTTCCTCGTATGTTCTAAATGATTTTAGAACACCTACCATGCCATTTAAAAAGCGTTTTGCGTCCTCTGCCGTCAGTATGTGATCTATATAGGGCTCTTTTCCTAGTGTCTCAGAGATTTCTTCAAAACACGCTTTAACGTTATACTTATTTGTATCTCGCATTTCTTGGGAAAGCACTTCTTGCTCACATCTAAGAATCTCCGTCTTGACATACTCACGAATTTCTGCACGCTGACTCTCTCTAGAAAATTCTTCTCTTGATCTGCTCATAGGACATTACTTATTCCAAACTAGTTTCAATAACTTAACTATTTTCTTCTCATCAATTTTTTTAGGAGAATCAACGGCAATGTATTTGGTCGTTTTTCCGCCACCGTCAAACAATACTATCTCATCTTTACTTAATCCTATTATTGAAAAGCCTAGATTTACGTGATCTTTTAGGGCAACAATGTAAAATTTATCCTCATAGTAGGGTACGCCGTACTTCATTTCTTCTTTGATTTTTGGAAAGGTTTTTTTGATGATTTTTCTGAGAGCCAGAGCTACCTCTTTTTGGGGGGATTTTTGGTTATTAAAATAATTGCCTACATCAGTGTTCATAGATTTAATTCCTTTTCTATTCTTTCTAAATCCTCTACGGAAATTAAATAGGTGTCCTCTCGAATATCATAGCCATTAAACTCAGTGTCTTCTTTAGACTTGAGTGTGACTTTTTTTAAATACGGTTTAATTTTACTCAAATAAGCGAAAAAGGTTGGACGATTGGTTGCAGAGCCGCCAGAGTGATCATCAATCGTAATGGCAGTTTTTCTTTCTAACCTCTTTGCCGCCTTGTCGAGATGAATGAGATACTGTTTTAGAAAATCTCTAGGAGAAAGCTGATTAATAACGTTTTCTAGAGGATTTATTCCTGTAATGACAAGTAGCTTCTCATTATCTTTGCTTTCTGTTTCTATAAGCAAGGTTGCACCACCAAATTTTTCATTCTCGGTGTCAGGGTTAATAACAAAATTTTCTGAGACAACATTAGGAAATTCATCAAGAATGCTTACTACTTCACCTTCAAAAATATTCTCTTCATCATCCACGTCTCCCTCTGTCCAACACGCATCGGCAATATATCCAGAAAATTCGGTAAGGAGATCTCTGTGCGGATCAAAACGCATGGACTTGCTGCCTTTTGTAGGCAAGTTGGAATATTGAGAAATCCCTTGTTTAAGTGCTGAAGTATTTAAGAGACTTTTTAGTTCTTTGCGAGCTTTATTATTTTTAAAATAGGGAAGAAGTGTTGCTTGTAAAGCTACATGACCAGTAAAATTGTGCACCCAGCTCAGTTCATCTATGGAGGAGTTTTCCCTATTAAATTCACCTACTCTTTTTTCTAAGAAGTTCGGATGATTAAGAAATGCAAAATAAAACATGGCTTGCCTGAGTTCTTCTTCAAAAAAATTGCTTTTTCTGAGAGTAACAAACATTTCCTGAGGATTTTTGAGCTCTTCTAAATCAAGCGCCTCTAAATTTGCTTGGAGATCACTAAATGCAATTTTAGCCTTTTCGTTTTCTTGTGATTCTATACGCTCTGCAAGTTCTAGTACAGCTTTACTTCGTTTCTCACGAATCCTCTCTAAAAGAAGATTGGCACCCTCGTCTTGTCCAGCGAACCTTCTCGCTTCTTCAATGGAATGTAGTAGAACGTTGAGTCTGTGTTGTACTGGTTCAGGGAATTGGAACTCGTCTTGAGCTTTTCCGTCATACCGGAAAACGCGTACTGGCTCACTGGCTACATATGCTTCATTAAGGGATACATACTGAGATTCATTACTATAATACAGCTCTACTTTTGCTCTAAAGACAGCTTCATTTTGATCACCATATTCTGCATACCCAAAACGAACAATAGACTTAAACATAGTATCAAAAACACTATTTTGGAAGTCCTCCAAAGAAAAATCACCACTGATTATGCGGCTCCTTTCCCTTTGATACACCTCAATCAACTCTTGCAGTCCTTTTTCTCCTGTCTCTTGCACGCCGAGTGCACGAAAGTCTTCTGCGGGTTCTTCTTCATATATTTGCTGAGCAAGCACAAACAACCTTAAATCCACTCTTCCTTTATATTTCTTAGAAACTTCATGTAAGAGCTTGTCAGGTATTCCAGTTTTTTGATTTACTCTCTCAGCTAAATCAAGCCTATCCATATTTATAAGTCCTGCAATAACTTCATCCGCTCGATCTGAACCTATTTCTGGAAGCTTATGTATATTCTCCCCTACAATGGCATAGAGTTCATTAAATTCTTTCTGATCTTTATTTTTTTCTGCATATACCCAAAGCCTCTCATACGCCTCGTCAAATACTTCTTCTTTATCTACTCCTTTTAGTTTGTCTAAATTTTCAATAACCGCTTCCCAGTTGCCGGTAACACCATGCTTTAATGCTCTATCAACTAATCTTTGATGATCGGAAACGTATTGCTCAAAGTCTTCTAAATGCCCTAAAATCATGTAGTAATGACCGTATTTCCAAAAATAGTCAAAAATTTCGTCAAGGTTGGTGAGTTGATCTCTGCAACTCTCAAACATCTCATCAATCCAGGGACTTTGTTTCTCTATTAGCCTATGCATTAAGTCTTGTTTATCCACAGCGGGATTCCTAACCACTTCTGGGGAAGACAGCGCTCCAAGAAAATCTATTTCATGAAGCTTACTCACTATTTTCCCCCATGTTTCTTCATTCACTGGTAGAGAGCACATTTCACGAACACCATTTCTAAGCTCTTCGTGCTGCCCCATCCATTTTCTGTCGTCATACTCTTTAAGTTCGTCTGCATCTAATCTTTCTAGGAACTCTAAAATAGCTGGATCTGATTCAGCTTGGCTTTCTATGTACGCTATTTTTTCCTGTTCTCCTCTCATACTAAAACGCTTGAATGAGTTGAATAAAGTCGTCTTTCTTTAAGCTTGCACCGCCAACCAATACACCATTTATTTCATCACTATTTGCAAAATCGTCAATATTATCTGGCTTTACGCTTCCACCATACAAGACAGACAATTCCTGAGCTGTCTCTACAGAATACTTTTCTGCAATTGTTTTTCTAATTGTTTTGATCGCGGCTTCTGCATCCTCTAGAGTTGCGTTATTTCCTGTCCCGATTGCCCATACCGGCTCGTAGGCGATAACAACGTCCTTCATTTGCTCAGGTGTTGCTCCTTCGAGGCCTGCGACTACTTGGGTTATAAGCACATCATCAGTCTCACCATTCTCTCTTTGCTCTTCTGTCTCTCCTACACAAAAGATTGACTTCATGCCAGAATCAAGCACTTTTTTATTCTTCTTATTAACGATTTCATCTGTCTCACCTAAGACATGCCGTCTCTCAGAATGGCCAACAATAACATATGACGTCTGTATTTCTTTAAGCATTTCTGTTGAGATCTCACCAGTAAAAGCGCCATTATCTTCATAGTAGACATCTTGTGCACCAAGGATAACCTTAACTACCTCATCTTTAACCAGCGGCAACTGCATAAACGTAGGGCATAAAACCACTTCATTTTGAACCTTGTTTTCCTCTACGTACTTTTCAATATCTCGAGCTAATATGACCGCTTCATCGAGCGCTAGATTCATCTTCCAATTCGCGGCAATAATTGTTTTTGGTTCCATGATACAATGGTTAATAATTTAAAATACTGAAGCTACTCCAAGTGTCATTGCGCCAACAATAATCCCTGCAATTAATACGCCAATTGCAATAAGTGGAAACGCTTTTTTAAAGGGAATACCAAAGACAAATGCAGCTACTGATCCTGTCCATGCACCTGTTATTGGAAGAGGAATTGCGACAAAAGTGATAAGAGCTATTACTCCCCACTTTTCAAACTTTTTAGTATGCTTTTTTTGAGTTCTGTCAAAAAGCCACGTAAAAAAGCGATTCATAAGCTTTGAGTGCTTCATGAGCCACTTTGAGACAGGGTCAAGAAACCATAGAATAAACGCTACAGGGATCAAGTTTCCAGCAACACTAAACAAGTATGCCTCCCAAAAAGGCATATTATAGACGGTAAGTGCTATTGGCAGAGCAGCTCTCAGTTCTCCGATTGGAAGCATTGCCGTCATCATTGTTGCAAGCCAGTGCGGAATGTTTTGGAAGAGGTGGACGAAGTCCATATTTGTAGATAATTACTTCTTCAAAAACTCACACGCCATCTCCGGTGGCATTTCATTGATTGCAATTCCTGCACCAAACTCAAAACCAGCCAAGATGTTTATTCTTGGGAAGATAGAAAAATGCCAATGGTATGAGTCTTGCTCATCACTGTATGCCCCATTTACCGGCAACGTATGTAAATAATAGTTGTATGCCGGCTCACCGAGCTTCTTATCAAGAATGCTTAAATACTCTTTTAAAACTTCCGCAAGTTCTCTTCTGAGTGCTGGCTCAAGAGATTCAAACATTGAATGATGATCCTTTGGAAGCAACCATACTTTGAAGGGAAACCGTGCTGCATACGGCATATAGACAATAAAATTGTCAGACTCCATTACCACCCGTTTTTGCAAATCGCGTTCCAGCTTTAATATATCACAGATAAGACACCGCTTGTGCTTCTTAAAATACACCTTTGAATTTTTTATTTCTCCAAGCGGGTGAGACGGTACATGGTTCATAGAAATAAGCTGCGAATGAGGATGCACCACAGATGCCCCTGCCTCATCTCCTTGGTTCTGGAAAATAATCACATACTCTATATGCTTGTTTCTTGAAAGCTCCTGAATACGAAGCTGATACGTCTCAAGCATTTTATCAACAAGAGGAACCGGCATTTTTGCCGTGTACTTATCGTGATCACCTGTTATGAGCACTTCATGTGTCCCTGTCGCTGCTTTTCTCTTGTGATACGTGTCAATAAGGCTTGGCTCTAAGTCTACCTCTTCCTCAAGCACTGCCGGGTATTTATTGGGAACCACTCTAACTGCCCATTCCTTTTGGCCAGGCATGTAGAGTTCTAAAAGGCTTTTTGGAGTAAATTTTGCCTCATTCCCATGACAAAACGGACAACTTTCTTTTGACGCCTTCCCCTGTCTCCTTTTCTTTGATTGATCAAACTCCTCTGGACGTCTCGCACGTCCAGGGTTAACAAGTACCCACCTCTTAGTAACCGGGCTTTGTCTAAACTCCGCAAAACTACTTGTGTTCTCTTTTTTTAGCAGCTCTGCCATATGTTCCTTTTATTAAATTCTTTCTAATAATATAGAGTTCTTTTAACGTATTTAATGCGGCTTTAATGGGTTCAACTCGACTTTCTCCAATGTCATGCCACGTCACCGGCTCCTCCTTTACATTGTATCCTTTGTGCCTCGCAATTGCGAGTACCTCCATATCAAATCCCCACCCAAAGATAGTAAGTCTGGAAAAAATATCATCGTAAGCCTTACTCGTAAATGCCTTAAAGCCACATTGCGTATCATGAATGCCTGGAATGAGTACCATACGAATAAGCAGGTTTCCGCTTTTGCCAAGCCAGCGTCTATAGAAAGGTTGTTTTTGTGTAATTTTAGACTGAGCAAGCGCTCTGGATCCAATAACAACATCATACCCTTGATTGAAGTATTTCCAGAAATGATCCATTTCACTAAGCTTGGTTGCATTGTCGGCATCCATAAATACGGCAACTTCTCCTTTGGCTTTAGCCATTCCCTCTTTGACCGCCCAGCCCTTACCCCCTTTTGCTTCAATGTTTAGCACATTAAGATTATTGATTTTACCCTGGAACAAGTTTGCAACTTCCACCGTATCATCGCTGCACCCATTAGCCACAACAATGACTTCTGATTCATACTCTTGGTTTTGAAGATAGTTTTGTACTGACTCTAATGTTGGGATAATCCGCTTACTTTCATTGTAAGCGGGAATGATGACTGATAGTTTCATAAAAATTCATTACTATTGGTGACTTTTTTTGTCTATATATGTCTCTAGTATAACACATGCAGCAAGACTGTCCTCATCTGCAGTCTGTTTTTCATCAAAAAAAACTTGAGCTTGTTTTGTGCTTAACCGCTCATCGGTGAGATGTACTGGAATAGAAATACTTTTTTCTAACTCTTTCTTAAATTCGAGTGTCTTTCTGGTTTGATCGGTTTCATTTCCTGAAAGACCGATAGGTTTTCCAAGCACGATTTCTTGAATATCGTCCTCCTCTACTGTTTTTTTTAGAAAAGAAATAAGCTGCTTGTCTGATGTGTGGTGAATAGTTTTTCTTGGAAGCACTATATCATTTTCTGGATACCAAACAGCGAGTCCAGTCTTTTTTTCTCCGTAATCGATTCCTAGAATCATAGTATACCTACTCCTTTGTTAAAATAATCGGGCCTCCTTCAGTAATTGCAATAGTGTGTTCAAAATGAGCAGAGTGACCACCATCTACCGTCTTAACGGTCCAACCATCTTCTTCAAAAAAGACTTTTGATCCTCCACTATTTACCATCGGTTCAAGCGCAAGCGTCATACCTTTTTTTAGAGCGATTCCCTGCTTTTTTGAACCGTAATTTGGAATCTGCGGCGGCTCATGGATATCCCTTCCCACACCATGCCCAACCAGTTCTCGTACTACAGAAAACCCTTCTCCCTCAACGTAGGATTGAATCGCATAGCCAATATCTCCCATTTGGTTCCTCTCCCATGCCTTATTAATTCCAGCGTATAATGCTTTCTCAGTTACGGCAATAAGTTTCATATCACGTTTTAAGCATCTACCGGCAGGTAGAGTTACTGCACTGTCAGTACACAGTCCGTTATACCAGAACCCAAAATCAAGCTTGAGCAAATCACCTTCATTAATGACCTTGTCATGCGGCACCCCGTGCACCACCTCATCGTTGACTGAAACACAGAGATTGGCAGGATACCCTTTATAGCCTTTAAACGAAGGGGCTCCGTCATACTTTTTTGCAAGCTCTTTCGCTTTTTCATCAAGAACTGCTCCACTGCGCTCACCGTGCACAACAAGTTCTTTTAAACACTGTAATATATAAAAAAGGCGCTTACCTCCTTCGCGCATCGTATGTATCTCTTCTTTTGTCTTAAGTACTGCGTGAGCCATTGCTTCTTTTGGTTCAGGCAAGTTTTTGCTTTAACTCTTCATACACTTGGTCAATTGATTCATTGCCATCAACGACAATAAGAACACCTTTTTCTTCGTATGCATCAACGACCGGTTGTGTTTCCTTATGACTCCATGCGAGTCGTTTTTGAATCTTTTCAGGTTCATCATCTTTTCTTCGAACTAATGTGCCTCCGCATTTCTTGCATGCTTCCTCAGCACTATCACTTGTTGGTGCTTTACACGATTCGCATTCTCTTCGACTTAACAAACGCTTCATAGCTTCATCATCAGTAAGGGTGAAGTAGACTACACGATAATTTGCTATATTGTGTTCTTTTAGAATTTCCTCAAGATCATGCAGTTGTACAAGAGTGCGCGGATACGCATCAAAAATTACTGGAGTGCCCTCCTGGATGTCATTTAAAAAATTTTTAACAAGCTCTTTGGTAATTTCATCCGGCACAAGTTCACCTTTACCATGAATGATTTCGTCTATTTTCTTTCCGAGACTAGAGCCACTTGCTGCTTCTTCACGTAAAATTTTCCCTGCTTCCAAAATAGAATATCCAAATTCATCCGCAAGGAGACGTGCCTGTGTCCCTTTGCCAGATCCCTGAATACCCATAAAGATAAGTGCGTCGTAGTGTTTCATGCCTCTTTAATAGAATGACTCATAATCACGCATAACGAGCTGCGATTCAACCTGTTTGACCGTTTCAATAACCACACTCACCACAATTAATATTCCTGTGCCACCAATAACAAGCGATGGGATATCTATGACTAATTTTAAAACAAACGGTAGCACAGCAACAGAACCAAGGAAGAGTGCACCGGTCAAAGTAATTCTGTTGAGTGTTTTGTGTAAATAATCAGCAGTGGGCTTTCCTGGTCTAATACCCGGGATAAATCCACCGTTTTTTTGTACATTTTCTGCAATCTGTTTGGGATCAAACGTAACCGCAGTATAAAAATAGGTAAACGCAACCACTAATACAAAATACAGAAGTCCATAAAAGAGCTGATTTTGGAACAGATCAACAATGTTTTGAGAAATATCTGAAACAAGTTGATTTTGGGTATTCACAAAGAAACTCGCTACAAGCCCCGGAGCAAGCATTATTGACATAGCAAAGATGATTGGGATAACACCTGCTTGATTTACGCGAAGTGGCAAGTGTGATGCAGTACCTCCGTACATTCTGTTCCCACGCACACGACGCGCGTACGAGATAGGAATATTGCGCTGCCCCTCTGTAATAAAGACAATAGCTGCAATTACCACAACGGCCACAACAGCAAAGACGACTATATCAATTACTTTTGATGAATCAAAACTTACAATTGTTTGCTTTAATGCCGTAGGTATAGCAGAAACGATACCCGCAAAGATAATAAGCGAAATACCATTGCCAATACCCTTTTCACTAATAAGCTCTCCAATCCACATAAGAAGTACCGTACCAGTAGCTACAATCATCACCGTTGAAATGATTGTCCAGAGTGAGTCATCCGAAAGAAGATTTACTCCTGACCTTTGTAAAAATGAAATCATTGCATAGCCTTGCATTAATGCAAGGGGGATCGTCAAATACCGCGTAATCTTATTTATTTTACGTCGTCCTTCCTCACCTTCTTCCTTTTGCATTCGCTCTAAACTCGGGATTACCATAGTCAAAAGCTGCATAATAATCGATGCGGTAATATATGGTCCAACACCAAGTGCAACCAAAGAAAAGTTCTCCATGCCACCACCGGAAAAGAGATTCAAGAGACCAAAAAGCTGGTTGCTTTCAAATAGACTCTTAAGCCCAGCAGGATCCACGGCAGGAACTGGAATAGTGGCAAGTAATCTAAAAACACCAAGAAGCGCCAAGACAAATAATATCTTGTTTCTTAGTTCTTTTATCCTAAAAATCTGTACAATCTTCTCTAACACGTATATTACCTTCCAATATGCCACCACCAGAAGTTGAATCGCTCTGAGCCTTTAGGCGGCTTAATAAGTTTTTCCCGTGCAGTATCGTAAATCCTTTGATGGAATTGGGACTTAACAACTAGTTCATTCTGAAGCTTGTCATCACGCTTTTTAATTTTCTCAAAAAGCTCATTTTTACGTTCATACGCACGCTGGTCTGCTTCAGTGAATCGATCAAGCCACATCTCCATTTCATCGAACACTATTTTTATTCTATCCCTAGCTTCAAGGATAGCAATAAGTTTATCATCTGACACCTCGCCAATATAGTTCATTTTTTCTGCGTAATCCTCGTAGAGCTTCTCAAGCTCCATGTGAAGGTCATCTATCACTTCCTTGTCAGAGAGTCTATCATATACGGAAAACATTTTTTTATACTCTTCCTGCGCTGCCTGCTCTAGCTCATCAACCTTTTTTAATATTTCTGGATCAGGATCTTCTTCATACAAGTCTCTCATATACCGTTTTTGATTGTCAAAGGTCTGCGCACTTACAAAACAATCACTAATTTTAGCATCATCTTTCTGTACTTTAATAATGCTTTCTTTTACTGATTGTAACGTTTTTTCTAATTCCCCAAGATCTTTTTCTGATTGCTCGTCCATGTGCAGATTTATTTTTTTGAAAGAGTTACCTCTCCTCCTTGAGCCTCTATTGCTTTTTGTGCCTCTTTAGAGACTAGTCCATTTTTTACCACTACCTTCTTTGAAATCTCCCCACTATTCAATATCTTCCAGGGGGTGCTCATTGATGGGATAAGATTGTGCTTTTTTAGCGACGTTGATGTGACTAATTCTCCATCTTTATACTGTTTGCTTAAGATATCTAAAGAAATAGGAACTGCTTGTTTTTTAAAGCTTTTAAACCCTTTAAGCTTAGGTAATTGCTTTGAGAGACTTGTTCTGCCACCTTCAAAACCCCGCCTACGTGAATAGCCTGAACGAGCTTTTTGTCCTTTACACCCTTTTCCACAAAAGGTACCGGTAGCGCCACCACGCCCAACACGTTTTCTCTTTTTAGCAGAACCTGAATCCTTTTTTAATGAATGAAGCTTAACCATAGTATTCTTATTTCTGCTTATCTTTTGCCTTAGGGGCAGGCTCCTCTCCTCGAGTCTGAGCGACCTCGGAGTCGAGGACAGAACCTTGAACAGCTGGCTTCTTTTCTACTGTTGATGGTTTCTTTAACACCTGCTTCTTCTCTTCCTCAGGAACTTTCTTTACTTCTTCTTTTACAGAAGCATCGGTTTTTTCTTTAAACTCTTTCCCTCTAAGTTTAAATACTTTCTCTTTACTTCTCATTTCAGAAAGAGCCTTAACTGTTGCGTTAACATTATTGAGCTTATTGTTCGTGCCATAAATCTTACTAAACACGTTTCGTACACCCGCGAGTTCAAGGACTGAACGGACAGAACCACCGGCAATAATACCAGTTCCAGGAAACGCCGGCTTCAAAAAGAGTCTGGCTGATCCTTCTTCTACCATTACCTCGTGAGGGATAGTGCCATTTTCTGTAACTGGCACCGTTACCATGTTCTTCTTTGCTTGTTTAATTGCCTTTTCGATTGCTGAGCTGACATCATTACCCTTTGCAGTTCCAGCACCTACGCGTCTTTTCTTATCACCAAGAACAATGGTCACTCTAAAACGCATACGTCTACCACCTGCGACAACGCGGGTAACGCGGCGAATATCAACAAGCTTCTGATCAAACTCAGATTTTGGCTTCCGTCTAAATTTTCGTCGTCTATCTGCCATTTTCTTTTACTCGTTAATTAAAATTGTAAACCGCCTTTTCTTGCACCGTCAGCAAGAGCTTTCACGCGTCCTAAATACGCATAGCCACCACGATCAAAAACAACTGACGTGATCTTCTTTTCTTTGGCTTTCTTAGCTATCTCTTCACCAAGTTTTGCAGCTTTTTCACTCTTCTTTAGTGATTCTTCCTTAAGCACTGTATCAGAAAGCCCAAGAAGTGTTTGCTGCTTGTCATCGTTAATAATTTGAACGTACAGATGATTCAAACTTTTGTATACTGAAAGCCTCGGAACTTCTTTTGTTCCGTACACCTTTGCACGCACTCGCTTATGCCTATGTATACGTCTCTTGTCTCTACTCTTCATTGATCTATATTAATTATTCTGCGGCAGCTGCCTTCTTGCCTGCTTTTCTTCTTACATGCTCTTCAATATACTTGATCCCTTTACCCTTGTATGGTTCAGGTTTTTTTTGAGCTCTAATCTTTGCAGCTAGTCTACCAACCTTTTCTTTATCAATACCACTTACCACAATAATGTTATCTTCGACCTTAAACTCTACTCCCTCGAGAGCTTCAATCTCAACAGGATGAGAGAAGCCAAGATTTAGTACAATCTTTTTTCCCTGCACCTGTGCTCTATAGCCAACACCGTTGATCTCGAGTTTTCTCTCAAATCCCTTAGACACACCAATCAGTGCATTTCTAAGCAGTGACCACATTGTTCCCCACACTGCATGCTCCTCATCGGAAGAAACAGAGACTAGAAGTTCGTTTTCTTCCCTCTTTACTGTAACAGCGGGGGCAAGGACAACTTTAAGCTCACCTTTTGGACCTTTAACTAAAACCGTGCCGTCAGTTACTTGAACTTCGACATTTTCTGGGATCTCTAATGGTTTTCGTGCTAATCGTGACATGATATTACCAAACGTTACAAATTATTTCTCCCCCAAGCTTTCTTGCCTTTGCTCCATATGAGGTCATAAGACCCTGAGACGTTGATATAACAGCAATGCCTAGCCCCTGAAGCACTTTCTGGATTTCTGTACTTTTTACATAAATCCTTTGGCCAGGCTTACTAACCCGTGCAATATGTTTAATAGCTCCTGTTCCGTCCTCATCTCTTTTGAGCGTCACAATAATGTTCTTCCTAACGCTCTCTCTTTCTTTCCTCTTTTTTACGCTAGAAATATATCCTTCCTTTTCCAGAATTTTTGCTAGCTCAAATTTGAGATTTGAATAAGGCATGCAAACCTCGTTCTTCCTTGTGAGTTGAGCGTTTCGAATTCTTGTAAGCATGTCAGCGATTGGATCGGTCATAATGAAAAATTAATAGTGTGATTTACCAACTTGATTTTCTTACGCCAGGAACTTCACCCTTGCTTGCAAGCTCTCTAAAACAGATCCGGCATAAACCAAAACGTCTCATATACGCACGAGATCTACCGCACACTGAACAACGTCTCACGATGCGTGTTGAGTATTTTGGAGTTTTCTTAGCTTTTGCAATAAGTGCTTTTCTTGCCATAAAATTTAATATCTATTCTCTATCCTCTTTCTTAAATGGGAAACCGAGTGCCTTTAGAAGTGCATACGTTTCTTCCTTTGAAGAAGCTGTTGTCGAAATCGTCACGCCAAGTCCATGAATACGTGCTACATCACTGCTTTTGATTTCCGGAAACACTACATGCTCTTTAAAACCAATTGTGTAGCTGCCCTTACCATCAAATGAGGAAGTGCTTAGACCCTGAAAATCACGTACGCGAGGAAGGGTAATATTAACAAGCTTATCAACAAAATCATACATCTTTTCTTTTCTCAGTGTTACTTGAAGTCCTACTGTCATTCCTTCTCTAATACCAAAATTTGAAATAGATTCTTTTGCACGTGTCTTCACCGGCTGAAGACCAGTAATGCGCCGTAAATTTTCAATCATCGTATCAAGAAACTTTGCATCTTTCAAGGCTTTTCCGGTACCAATAGTAACAACGACCTTCTCAATTTTTGGAACTGACATCACATTTGCAATAGATAGTTCCTTTTGAAGATCCTTAACGACCGTTTTATTGTATTGTTTTCTAAGTCTTGACATACTATTTATCTAAATTTTCACCAGTTTTCTTACTTACGCGCACCTTCTCACCATTTTCAAGCTTCTTAATTCCAATTCGTGTCTGCTTATTTGACTTGGGATCAATGATCATAACGTTTGATACATGCAGGGGCGCAAAATACTCAATGCGTTGTCCCTTTTCTCCCTCTTTCTTTGGACGTACATTTCTGAATGACTTGTTTACTTTATCAACAACAATACGGTTTTTTTCTGGAAGTACTTCAAGTACCTTTCCTTTTTTACCGCGGTTTTTACCTGCAATTACTAAAACGTGATCATTCTTTTTAATTCTCATCTTCTTCATATGGTTACTTCTATATGACCTCCGGAGCTAGAGAAATGATTTTTTGATACCCCCGAGCTCTCAGCTCCCGTGCAACTGGCCCAAAAATACGAGTTCCTCTTGGTTCGGTTCCATCTAACATAACAACTGCGTTCTCATCGAATCTAATAAATGAACCGTCTTTTCTACCAAACTCTTTTCTTTGCCTCACAATAACCGCCTTTTCTACTGATTTTTTCTTTAAAGCTCCACCTGGAACTGCTTCTGCAACAACAACAGTAATAACATCACCAATTTGAGCAATCTTTTTTTTCGTGGGACCGAGCACCTTAATACAGCGCACCCTCTTGGCGCCTGAGTTGTCTGCAACTTGGAGAACTGTTTCTTCTCTAATCATGATTACTTATTAGCCTTATTATCATATTCTACACGCCATCTTTTTTCTGCAGAAAGTGGACGACAGTGAACCATAGTTACTGTGTCACCTACCTTACACGTATTCTTTGGATCATGAGCCTTGTACTTCCTGGTTGATCTGTAGCGCTTCTTGTAAAGCGGATGGGTCTTTAACGTTTTTACTGCAACAACAATAGTCTTATCCATACCGTCACTAATAACCTCACCGGTAATTCGTTTTTTTATCACCTTTTCTGTAGACTTATGCATGCTCATCTCTATTTAGAATCCTTATTAGATAGTTCATCTACAAGCTTCATTTCTTTCATTACTGTTAAAATCTGTGCGATATCACTTTTAAGCACTCCCAGCTCATTGTAATTCTTATGCTGGTTTTGAGACACCTTAAAACGAATATCTCTTAGCGTTTCTCTTTTTTCTGCTAAGAGTTTCTGCAAATCACTTACTGACTTTGCTCTAATTTCCTTAAGCTTCATTATTGCTTCTCTATAAACTTAGTCTTGACCGGAAGTTTGTGTGCTGCAAGTTGCATTGCTTCTTCAGCAACATCTCTTGGGACACCGTCAATTTCAAAAATTATTCTTCCTGGTCTACAATTAAATACAAAATGGTCTACTGCGCCCTTTCCTTTACCCATAGGCATTTCTGCGCCTTTTTGAGTCACAGGCTTGTCTGGAAAAATACGGATCCATATCTTACCGCCGCGTTGCACAAATCTGGTCATAGCACGCCTTGATGCTTCTATCTGACGTGAGGTAATCCATTTACTTTCCAAAGATTTAAGAGCATAGGTACCAAAAGCAAGCTCGTTTCCACTTTTAGAAACGTTGCGCAATTTATTGCGTCCCTTTTGCCACTTTCTGTGTTTTACCTTCTTTGGCATCAACATATGCGTATCCTATTCCTTATCATTCTTAACTTCTTCTTTAGCCTTCTTTTCTTCAAAAATTTCACCTTTATAAAGCCATACTTTAATACCAATCACGCCATACGTAGTGTGTGCAAGAGTCTGAGAAAAATCAATATCTGCTCGAATTGTATGAAGCGGAATTTTACCAAAGCTGACCCATTCTCGTCTGGACATTTCTGAACCGTCGAGTCTACCTGCAACCATAATACGCGCACCTTGGATCTCTTTGTTCTGCTGAATCCTGTCGAGTGACTGCTTAATAACTCGCCTGAACGGAATACGCTTTTCAATCTGTTCAGCAATGAGGAATCCAACAATAGCTGCATCTGTCTCTGGACGTCTTATTTCTTTAATATTAATATCGATCTTAATATTCTCTTGAATAATAGTGAAAATTTCCTTTTTTAATTCTTCAATTCCTGACCCCCCTCTACCAATAATTATACCGGGACGTGAGGAATAGATAATAATAGATACCACGCGGGGAGACCGCTCAATGTCAATACGAGACACAGCAGCATTTTTTAGCCTTTTGCGTAGAAAAGACCTGAGCTCAATATCTCTTTTGAGAAGATGTCTGTAGTTTCGCTTTGGCGCAAACCACTTTGATCTCCAGTCCTTGAGTACACCTAATCTGAAACTTATTGGATTAACTTTTTGTCCCACTTTTGCGCCTTATTAATTATCTTTCTTAGAACGAACAGATTTCTTCTGTGCTTCTTTTCCAGTAGTACCTTCCCCTCGGGAGCCTTCTACAGCTTTCTTTTCCTTCTCTTGCTCAACTTTCTTTCTTACTTTTTCCCCGCTTAACCCTATAGTAATATGACTTGTCTTCTTTAAAATCGGGAATGCACGACCAAATGCGCGTGGCTGCCACCTTTTGAAAACTGGGCCTTCATTTACAAGCACTGTTGAAACTTTAAGACTTGATCTGTTTAAATCATGGTTATGAACCGCGTTTGCTGCTGCGGAATTTACCAGCTTTGTAAAAAAATACGCACTCTTCTTATTCAAAAATGCAAGCTGCTTTAATGCTTCATCAACTTCTTTTCCGCGCACCAAATCTGCGACTAATCTCGCCTTGCGTGGTGCTACTCGTGCATGTCTTAATATTGCTCTGGATTCCATACTATTTACTCTTTTTTATCAGATGAAAGTGTTGTTTCTGCCTGTGCCTGTTTTGCCTTCTCAGCTGTTGCTGCAGCAATTGCCTCTTCTTTAGCTTTTCTACCACCGTGCCCTCTAAACGTTCTTGTTGGTGAGAATTCACCAAGCTTATGTCCGACCATATCCTCGGATATAAATACAGGAATATGATCTCTACCGTTATGAACACCAATAGTAAACCCAACCATCTCCGGTGCAATTGATGATGCACGTGCCCAGGTTTTAATAACGGTTTTATCGCCTGCTCTAAGATTTTGAATTTTCTTCAAAAGCTTTTCATCTACATACAACCCTTTTTTAAGACTTCGTGACATGAGCGTTCTTCAAAAAATTAGTATCCAATTAATTTGGTAGTATACCCCTTTTAAAAAGGGCCGTCAACAACTTTATTCGCTATTTACGCTTATTCGCTCGTCTATCGCGTACAATATACTTACCTGACTTCTTGTTCTTTTTCCTTGTCCTTACACCGAGTGCTGGTTTTCCCCATTTAGTCTTAGGATGAGTAAGGCCAATAGGTGAACGTCCTTCACCACCACCATGTGGATGGTCAACCGGATTCATAGCTTTACCACGCACTGACGGACGCTTTCTCATATGTCTAACACGTCCCGCTTTACCAATGACCGTTTTCTCATGAACAACATTACTGAGCTGCCCAATTGATGCTGCACAACCATCTTTAACAAGTCTGATTTCTCCTGACGGCAACTTGAGTTGTGCAAAGCCTCCTTCTTTACCCATGAGTGTTGCTGTCCCACCTGCTGATCTCACAATGCATCCACCACACTTTGGCGTCAGTTCAATATTGTATACAAAACTTCCATCCGGGACAAATTTAAGGGGCATTCTGCTCCCTGTTTCCGGCTCTATTTTCTTATCACTCGAAACCACTGTAGCACCTTTTTCTAACTCTTTTGGTGCAAGAATATATGACTTAGTGCCGTCTGGATATTCTACAAGCATAATAAAGGAGGTTCGGTTTGGATCGTATTCTATAGAAGTAACTGTCGCTTTCTCATCAAAACGTGTTCTTTTAAAATCAATTGCACGATACTGTCTCTTTGATCCACCGCCACGTCTTCTGACTGTGATAGTCCCTGTGTTGTTTCTTCCTGCCTTCTTCTTGATATTACTTGCGAGACTCTTTTCCGGCCTCTTTTTATCGATTTCTGAAAAATCAGTATTTGACATATACCGTCTTGCAGGAGTTGTCGGTTTGTATGTTTTAATTGGCATAGCTTTATACTCCTTCGTATAATTGAATCTTTTCACCCTGTGCAAGAGTCACAATCGCCTTCTTGTACGTACTCGATTTACGCATTTTGTGTCCACTTCTACTCTTGTTTCCCAGAACGTTTACTACGTTTACTTTAACTGGTGTTACATTGTAAAGAGCACTAACTGCTCGCTTTACATCGCTTTTTGAAGCATCTTTTGCAACACTGAATACATATTTACCCTCTGTTTCCATACATGCAGCTTTTTCTGAAACTAAGGGTTTATTAAGCACTCGATTGGCACTCGAGTGTACACGTACCTTCTTTACCTTCTTTGAAGATTTAGAAGTAGCCTTTTTAGACGCAGACTTCTTAGCCTTTTTTACAGGCTTTGCAGTCTTCTTATCCTTTTTTGAAATGGTATCTAGAAGTCCCATGATGCTTATTTTTCTGACTTAATAAAACGCTCTTTAAGCTTTGCGCATGACTCATATGGCATTACACACACCTCTGCATTCAATACGTCATACAGATTGACTGTTTCAACGGTAGCCACTTTAGCAATCGGAATGTTTCGTGCAGATTTTACAACTATATCATCTTTTTTAGGAAGAACAATAAGCGATTTCTTTTCTGAAAGATCAAGCCCCTTAAGCATTTCTGCCATCTTCTTCGTTTTAACAGCTTCGAACTTAATATCATCAAGAACACGAATGTTCTTATCTTGTGCCTTAAGTGAAAAAGTCATAAGTAATGCTGATTTCTTCTCCTTCTTGTTGATCTTCTTTGAAAAATTTCTGTCGTTTCTTGGTCCGAACGTAACACCACCCTTTTTCCAAATCGGAGAACGGTTTGACCCGTGACGCGCACGACCGGTCCCTTTTTGCTTCCACGGCTTTGCACCACCACCACGTCTTTCTGAACGTGTTTTTGTATGTGCAATAGCTTCCCGTCTGTTTGCCAAAAAAGCATTTAATACACGGGTGATAAGCTCTTCTTTTACCGCAACTTCAAAAACCTCAGGAGGAAGTTCTACCTCTTTTTGCTTGGATCCATCTTGACTATAAAGTGTTACTTTTGACATTACTTACTCTTACCTTCTTTATCTTCTGAAGACTTTGTCACAATAAGTTTGAGATATGTATTGCGGGCTCCTGGTATTGAACCACTAAGTGCTATCAGGTTCTTTTCTGGATCTACATCAATAACCGCTAAATTTTGCACTGTTACTGTACCACCACCCATCCGGCCTGCCATCTTTTTACCCTTCAAAACATGCTCAGGAAACGCGCACCCGATTGATCCCGGTTTTCTTAAATCGTGCTTGTGACCATGCGTCTTTGGTGACCCCTTGAACCCATATCTTTTAACAACACCCATAAATCCTTTACCTTTTGATGTACTGGTTACGGTAACAAGATCACCTTTATTGATTACTGCTGCGGTGACTTCTTTTCCAAGCTCGTATGCTTCATCAACCTGTGTTGTTCTCCATTCTCTTACAAATGCATAGTCTTTGATACTTTCTTTCTTTCCCTTTTTTGACTTCTTTAAGCCATACGCAAGCTGAACTGCGAGATAGCCGTCCTTATCATTTGTCTTTCTGGCAGTCACTGTGCAGGGACCAGCCGTAACAAGCGTCACCGGCACTGCGGTGCCGTTTTGGTCAAAGACTCGTGACATTCCAATTTTTTTACCTAGTAGCGCCTTCATATGATTAATCAACGGTAGTGTAAATAAAAAGTAAGACCTATATGTATGAGTCTTACGGAGGACTCTTAGCTCCCGACCCAATCTGAAAGTACAGATACTACTGCATTCAGATTCAACAGGGTAACAATGCAGTATACTACATCTTTATTTCAATATCAACCCCTGCTGGCAGATTTAGCTCTGTTAAAGATTCGATTGTCTTCTGATTAGAGTCAACAATGTCTACTAAACGCTTGTGAACGCGGATTTCATACTGTTCACGCGAATCTTTATGAGCAAAGGGAGATCTGATAACGGTCTCTCTGTGTCTCTCTGTCGGAAGCGGCACAGGACCACACACTCGTGCACCTGTTCTTTCTGCAGTGTCAACAATTTGTGCAGCAGATTGATCAATAAGCTTATGATCGTACGCTTTGATCTTTATTCTGATGCGTTGCTTTTCTTCTGGAGTCTTTTTCTCTTTTCGAGAGCCTGAAGGCTCCTCAGAGCCTCGAATGGCCTTTTTGGCATCAGATTTCTTCTCTGATTTCTTCTCCACTTTTTTCTTCACTTGTTTAGTACTCGCTTTAACCATGTATGTTTGCAAAAACTATCAAAGAGGAACGTACGTTACGTTCCTCTTTTGATTGTTTAATTATTTAATGATCTTTAAAACAACTCCCGCACCAACGGTTCTACCACCTTCACGAATAGCAAAGCGCATACCGTCTTCCATGGCAACTTCTTTTGCCAGCTTAACCTTTAGATTTGCAGTGTCACCTGGCATAACCATTTCTGTACCTTCTGGAAGCTCAACTTCACCAGTTACGTCTGTTGTTCTGACGTAAAACTGCGGCTTGTAACCCTTTGCAAATGCAGTATGTCTACCACCTTCTTCTTTAGTAAGAATATACACCTCTGCTTCAAACTCAGAGTGAGGAGTGATTGTCCCTGGCTTTGCAAGAACTTGTCCACGCTCAACTTCTTCTTTTTTAGTACCTCTAACGAGTATACCAGCGTTATCGCCAGCCTTACCTTCATCGAGTGACTTGTTGAACATCTCAATTCCGGTAACAATCGTCTTTTGCGTTGGGCGCAGACCGACAATTTCTACCTCGTCATTAACGTTAACTACACCACGATCAATTCTACCGGTTACCACTGTACCTCGACCTTCTATTGAGAAGATGTCCTCAATTGGCATAAGGAATGGCTTGTCAATATCTCTCTCAGGCTCAGGAATGTAGGTATCAAGTGCCTCAAGAAGTTCTAAAACAGGCTTTGCATCATCACCTGAAGGATTCTCAAGTGCTTTGAGTGCTGACCCTTTAATGATAGGAATTTCATCACCTGGGAATTCATATTTTTTAAGAAGATCACGTACTTCTTCTTCAACTAGCTCAATAAGCTCTGGATCATCAACCTGATCAACCTTATTTAAGAAAACAACAATTGAGGGAACACCAATTTGTTTAGCAAGTAGAATGTGTTCACGTGTTTGTGGCATAGGGCCATCAGCTGCAGATACCACTAAAATAGCACCGTCCATTTGAGCAGCACCGGTGATCATGTTCTTGACATAATCAGCATGTCCTGGGCAGTCAACATGTGCATAGTGTCTCTTCTCTGTCTCATACTCACAGTGAGAAGTCGCAATAGTAATACCACGCTCTTTTTCTTCTGGAGCATTATCGATTTGACTGACATCTTTATCTTGTGCTTTACCAACGCCTGAAGCACCAATAACTTTAAGGATTGCCGCAGTCAGTGTAGTTTTACCATGATCAACGTGTCCAATGGTACCCACGTTGAGATGGGGTTTTGTACGTTCGAATTTTTCTGCCATATTTTTTTGATTTAATACTATTGATAGATAAAATTATGTTGAACATTAAGTCCCGCTAGAATCAACCTAGCGTAACACTAGGCATGAGTATAACAAGTTCTTGTAAATCATGCAAGTATTTTATTTCCGTATACCCTTTTGAGCTTGGAGATACTTTTTTTTGGCTTGGATAAAAGAAAAAATAGACACGATTGCCTGTTATTCCCTTACATTGGATTTTTTGAGGGTGTGGATAGAGGGCGTCCACAAGGGACGCCCCTACGAATCATAATATTGTCCTTTTTGGGTTGACGTGGTCTGGGTTTTATGCTATGGTGACACGCATTCTTATGGTCTTTTTTTCATTCACAAAAGGAGGAAATTGTGAGAAAAATGTTGTTTTTGGTAGCGCTTTTGCTGCTGCCACAGAATGTATTTGGAAGCGCCGTTATTGGCGTTGGTGGTTATGCGATGAAGGGCACATTGTGCAAACTGAGTCGCGACTTGGTTGTTGAATCACTTAAAGCGATGCTTAAAAAGGGATCGGTAGTGAGATTCAATTCATACCTTACGCTTAGTCACACGACAAAAAGTTTGGTGCCTGATTATAACAAGATTGCTCCCAATGTTGTAAAGAAGTTTCACAAAGAAGCTATAAAAAAGAAAGTTAAGCTTTTCTTGTTACTTGGATGTACCCCTTATAGCCAAAGTACAGTTCATTTCTACTACGAATTTGTACAAGTTATTCAAAATTATCATCCTGTAAATAATACCGGGCTTCGTGCGTACAATGGAGGCGGTATTACGTTTTCTTTGAATTATAACGACCCTTACTTAAAGCTTGTACAATTATATGGGGTTGGCTTCGAAAGTGATTCACTTCAATACAAGATTAATGCGTATTATGCCAAAAGTAATCGTGCACAGCTTTGGAAGAAGAATAATACTACCTGGCCAAAAAAAGTTGCAGATATTCTGCGTAAGCGGTATCCATTGCCTTGGAAGCCTGCTGCACGAACTGTGACAAAGCTGATTGGCATTGGTACATATGAGATGAAGGGACGATTTTGTAAGCTCGTTCGAGATGCTATTGTTGTTTCACTTAAAGAATCGCTTAATCTTGGTGCAGTTGTTAAAATACAATCTACTCTTTCTATACGTGCGACTTCGGATAGCCAAAGTCGCTTTGACAAAAGTAATCCAGAAGTTCGAAAGTTTTATACGGAATGTTCCAAGAAAAACATACCGCTTTTCCTTTTGATATCTTGTGTGCCAGATAAAAGATTTGGTGCCTCATATGGTATCGAGGTTAGGCGCACACTCAGCTCAACTGGATCGCATTCAGGTTTGTCTGGTGGAATTTCCTTCTCAGGAACCTACCCAAGAAGAAGAGAGGACTACCAAAAAATAGTTTACAAACTTGGCCTTAGTCATCAAGTATTTGGAGGCGGTGTTGTAAGCCATGTTAAAAGCTTTTTAAGTAAAGTAGGTAGAAAAAAATTCGTTAAAAACCCACTTCCAACTGGTAGAAAAATTGCTGAAAAGCTGTATAACAGATACCCGCCACCATGGCCACTAACAAAGAAAGTGACATGGAGAAAAGTGACTTCAAAAAAGAAATCCAGCCGCAATGTCATTGTACAGTTTGGGCCCACGCTTGGATTTACAACTGACTTTGCAAAGATTTCCAGGAAATCTTCCCTTACTATTGGTGGAATAACACGGGTTAAAGGAAAAATTGCTCCTATTGGTGGATCGCTTGAAGTGACCGTTGGAATGAATATGTTTAATCCAAATGGGTTCGATTTGCACATTCTCTTTGGCATGGATTTTTACCTTAGTGGCAAACGACATAAATCAGACTTCTTCTTTGTTGCCGCAATGGGATGGCATACTAACCTTTATGGCATATCAAAGACAGTAAAATATTATAATCTGTCTGTGACACAAGCCATGGGGCATTCCTTGCACGGCATCTATGTTGAACTGCGAGGAGGATGGTATCTTTCTGAGAAGTTTGATATGAGACCGAGCACATTTGGGTTTTCGCTCAAATGGAAACCAGGCATGTACACCTACTATAGCCTGGAGAATCCTAATCCTCTTGCCACTTTGAAACTTACCTACTTTTCCTTAAACGTCTTCTACACCTTCTGATTTTTTTCAGATTAATGCTAAAAACGAGATCCCCTCCGTGCATGTATGCGTGGAGGGTTTTTTGTATTGTGAATATGGAATGACCATGCAGTCGGGTACGATTCATTTATGATTGTCTTTGTTTTTGTCATCCCTGTGGAGGCGGGGATCCATCTTCTCAAATCAAAATTACCTGATCTTGATTGTGACTGAATCAATATAATAATTGTTTTCTTTGCCATTTTTTTGATATGGACACTGATAAAACCTAAAATAAAATAATACAAATGTTACTATAATGAGCCATGTAATCACTACTAAAAAAGCCATCTTGCCAAAAAATGAGACTATACCTATATGTTTAAATATAATACTAATCTTACCTTTAATATAACGATAAATACTACCAAAGAAATTTTTTTCTTTTGATATAACACTCCTAATGGCATTTATAATAAGAATATTTTTTACACTTTTGTTTGGATGCTTATCTTTGGCATCCTCATCATCTTTTTGTTCTGCTTTTCCCATATGCATTAATGAAATAATAAAAGAACCCTCTCCATATTTTTTTCTAAAACAAGAAGAATATTCTCCTTCAGGAAATTCTTTTACACCTAAATCATATTTTTTTCTTTCATAACAACCTTCCCCCCATGGGATATAGTTTTCACTAATACAATCCTGCTGTTCTTTTCCCTCTTTTACCACAATATATCGCTCTACTTCATAGTCATTACTATCTCTAGGCACTATAAATTGATCGTTCTCGCCCACAAGATGGACTCTAATCTTTAAATTATTTACAAACGGAGCATGATTAACTTCGTATCTTCCATTTTGCATAAGCACTGAATTGTATGGTTTATATAGGGGTTTGCTGTATTCATAATATCCGGGAATATCACCAACGTTCACAAATACACCACCACGAGAGACATAATCAAAAAATAGATGTAAGCTCTCCAATGATTCTGCATCACTTTCGGGGTATACGCCACTATATGGATTTAAAACTATATCACAACGATTAAGACGAAAAGCTGTTATTTTGTTAATCGGTTTTACAATTGTATTCCTTCTTTCAAATCCTTCCTTCCAATCTTCATAGGAATAAGGAGACCAGCTTCTTCCAAATTTACTAAATTCGCTCCAATCAATTTCATTCAAGATTCCAACAACAATTGATTTGTCTGTTCTCCTTCGAAGAGAAGCTAAGCATGTATTTATTTTGTTATAAAAGACCTTCAAATATAAACCAAAAATCAATGCAATCAAAAAAAAGATGGCAAGGATTTTATTTTCTTGAAAAGACAATCCTACTAAAGCTGAGCTTAAAATAATTAGAATTTCTCCAAATGTTTCGCGTGTTTTGTTCATTATTAGTATCAAATAAAACAAACAGCGCCAGCGCTGCTTATTTTTGTTTTTTATGTAATTTTGCTACGTAAGTATATCTATTTTACATCGTACTGTCAAACCACCAATATTCACAACAAGCAGATGGATCCCCGCCTCCACGGGGATGACAGTTAAAAATATTTATCAAAAAGCATTATTATACTGTGCCTACAACATCCCCACGTAGGGGCGCCCACAAGGGGCGCCCCTACGTGGTGTTTTGTGCAAATATGCATGTACGTGTAGATATGGTAAAATTGTTACATGAAAGACAACTACAAACACGCAATCTTCGCCGGAGGCTGCTTTTGGTGTATTGAAGCCGCTATGGAAGAGCTTGATGGCGTTATTGAAGCTATAAATGGGTATACCGGTGGCAATACAGAAAATCCAACGTATGAAGAAGTTTCCACTGGAACTACCGGGCATATTGAAGCAACTAAAGTGATCTACGACCCAGAAGTTATAATGTATCCTGAACTACTGAATCGTTTTTGGGGAAACATTAATCCGACTGACAAAGGAGGGCAATTTGCTGATAGAGGCTCGCAGTATGAGACGGTAATCTTTTACACTGACGATGAACAAAAAAAGTATGCAAAAGAATCTAAAGCCGATTTAGAACGCTCAAGTAAATATGATAGTCCGATTGTCACAAAGATTCTTCCCGAAAAACCGTTTTATGAAGCTGAGGAAGAACATCAAGATTACTACAAAAAGAGGCAAGAGCACTATTTAGCATATAAAAAAGGATCAGGGAGAGAGGAATATATTAAAAGCCATGAATGACAAAAAAGATTTAAGAAAGAAGTTGACTCCCCTCCAATACTCAGTGACACAGGAAGAAGGCACGGAGCCTGCATTTAACAATGAATACTGGGACAACAAGCAAGAAGGTATTTATGTTGATGTGGCTACCGGTGAACCATTATTTAGTTCAAAAGATAAGTTTGATTCTGGAACCGGTTGGCCCAGTTTTTCTCAGACGGTAAGTAGCGAATGTGCTATCGAAAAAAAAGATACGAAGCTCGGTATGGAGCGAACAGAAGTGAAAAGTAAAAAAGGTGCCTCGCATTTGGGGCATGTATTTGATGATGGGCCAGAACCAGACGGTAAGCGCTATTGTGTTAATTCTGCAGCTTTGCGATTTATTTCTAAAGAGGATTTGGAGAAAGAGGGGTATGTGGAGTTTTTGGAGATGTTTGAGAAAGATTGAGTGATTTAAATAGCATGAATTCCGCCCGTATATATTGTTTTTATGGGATTTTGCGTGCACAAAAAAAGGGCGCCCACAAGGGGCGCCCCTACGTAGAGATCAAATGGTTTTATTTTGCAGCTACGCCGGTTTTAACTTCGATGATCTCTTTTGCGACGTTCTTTGGCACCTCTTCATAATGATCAAACTCCATGATATAGCTTCCACGGCCTTGGGTCATAGATCTGAGTGACGTTGCATATCCAAACATTGATGCAAGCGGCACCATACACTTAACGACCTTCATTTGACCTCTGTCAGTCATCTCGTCAATTTTTGCGCGCTTGGAGTTTAAGTCGCCAACGATATCACCCATGTACGTTTCTGGGGTTAATACCTCGACTTTCATAACCGGCTCGAGTATAACAGGATCTGCTTTAAGACAGCCTGCTTTAAGCGCCATGGAACCGGCGATTTTAAATGCTGCCTCGGACGAGTCAACATCATGGAACGAACCATCAAAAAGCGTTGCCTTGATGTCTACGAGTGGATACCCAGCGAGAACACCGTTATCTAGTGTTTCTCTAACACCCTTCTCGACCGGAGGAATAAACTCCTGTGGGATTGCACCACCTTTTATCTCATTTCCAAATTCAAATCCTTTACCGACCTCATTTGGCTCAACTCTCAGCCACACATGGCCATATTGCCCACGACCACCGGACTGCTTGATGTACTTTCCTTCCGCTTCTGAACTTTTCTTTATTGTTTCTCTGTAAGCAACCTGAGGCTTTCCGATATTTGCTTCAACTTTAAACTCTCTGCTCATTCTGTCAACAATGATATCCAGATGGAGTTCTCCCATACCGGCAATGATTGTTTGTCCAGTCTCTTCATCTGACCTGACCCTAAATGTTGGATCCTCTTCTGAAAGTGTTTTGAGCGCGTTACCCATCTTTTCTTGATCCGCTTTAGTTTTTGGCTCAATGGCAATAGAGATAACGGGTTCTGGAAAGGTTATTTTTTCAAGAATTATTGGACTATCCTGATCACATAATGTGTCACCGGTTGTAGTGTCTTTAAGCCCTACGATTGCTGCAATATCACCCGCGTACATTTCTGTCACTTCTTCTCTTTTATCTGCATGCATACGTACGATTCTTCCAACACGCTCTTTGTTTCCGGTAGCGCTGTTTAGAACATATGATCCAGAGGAAAGCATGCCTGAGTAGACTCTAAAGAAGACAAGTTTGCCCACATATGGATCGGATGCAACCTTAAACGCGAGGCCAGCGAATGGCTCGTTATCATCTGCTTTTCTCTCAAGTTCTTTTTCCGGATCTTTTGGATCTTCGCCCTTAACTGGAGGTACATCGAGCGGGGACGGCAACAGTTTAATAACCATATCCAAAACCGGTTGAACACCTTGATTTTTAAGCGCAGTTCCGCACATAACAGGAATAATATCAAGCGAGAGAACGCCTTTTCTTAGTGCTTCTATAAGCTCCTCTGGTGTTACCTCAGTTCCTTCAAGATACTTCTCCATGAGTGCTTCATCTTGCTCAACAATCTTTTCTACCATTTTGTCC
Organism: Patescibacteria group bacterium; assembly: GCA_018818205.1. GTDB lineage: Bacteria > Patescibacteriota > JABMPQ01 > JABMPQ01 > JAHIRA01 > JAHISJ01. Next base: position 34,911 of record JAHISJ010000023.1, on the reverse strand, counting down.
CGGTACTCTTTTACTTGATCCTTCATGTCTTCCGGGACTTCTTCTTCTTTTATTATCGCACCCATTTCCCCCTCAAAAACCAATTTCTTCTCATTGATAAGGTCAATCACCCCACCAAACTGATCTTCTGCGCCAATGGGAAGCTGAATCGGTACTGCACTTTTTGAAAGTCTCTCATGAATAGAATCAAGCGCTGCAAAAAAATCGGCGCCGGTTCTGTCCATTTTATTGATAAAACAAATACGAGGAACCTTGTATTTATCGGCCTGATGCCATACCGTTTCTGACTGCGGTTCAACGCCTGCGACACCATCAAAAACCACCACACCGCCATCGAGTACACGAAGTGACCGCTCAACTTCTACGGTAAAGTCAACATGTCCGGGGGTATCAATAATATTGATTCTATGATCCTTCCAAAAACACGTTGTTGCAGCTGAGGTGATAGTGATTCCTCTCTCACGTTCCTGCTCCATCCAGTCCATAACTGCTTCACCCTCATGGACCTCACCAATTTTATGTGAAATCCCCGTGTAGAACAAAATACGCTCGGTTACGGTAGTTTTACCGGCATCGATGTGTGCGATAATTCCAATATTTCTGGTTTTCTCTAGTGAATACTCTCTAGGCATTTATTTGATCCTCAAATTGTATTTAAATATAATAAGTAATCCAAACATACCTTGCGCATACGCAAGTTTGTTTCTTACATTAAAACATGACTCACCAAAACAGACAAGTGGAAAGCTACTCCCTAAATATCAGCAAGAACGCTGTGCTATTTGGTAATGCTTTGAAAAAACTTTTCTAGCTCAGCTTGATATTCTGGATCATCATCTCCATGAACATACATCATCATAGTTTTAACATCAAACCCAGAAACATCAACGCCATCTAATGTAACAAAATATTTTTTACTCCCAGCACCTTTTATGTCCGAGTTGGGGTCATATTCAACAACCTGCGCTTCAAACCCAGCAATGTCTTCTGTAGTCCACGTCGTTTTTACTGAGTCGTCTTGATTCTTCTCTTCTTCTATTAATGTATCTACAATGTCATTTTGCGCGTAGAAAAAGTCAACTTGACCGGCATGAATATCACCAAAACTTACATCGCTAGGACTGATTGCCTGAGTAGGTAAGTCAGGGAGAGAATTCTCGCCTATACTCTCACTAATAGTGGTTACGCTCCAGGTGTCTGGGACCTCTGCGGTATAGCCACCCATAACCGTAATGTCTTTGTAGGCTGGTTCATCTACTTTTACATCATCCATTTTCTTTGGAATCATCGCTACCTCATCTATCTCTTTTTCACATGCGTGAACATCAGCATTTAGATCTTGCATTTGACCTATAAGCTCATTTTTTTCTACCCGACATGTATTGCCCTGCCAGAAATAGACAGCAGAACCACACAGTGCACCTGCAAGCACGACTGCAATAATAATGACAATCCATACTTTAGCATTCATAGACTTATATTACTTTTTGTAAATTGCTCTAGACACAATACCAAAAAAACGGTATAGTTACAAGCTGAAAATTGCATTAGGAGGAATGATGGCTGAAATGCCAAAACACTACACCGATTCATTTCAGAATTGGAACAAAATTATGAAAAGGAACCGGATTCTTTGGAAGATCTGGCTCTGGATTGCACGCACCATTGGTTTTTTTAAACCCTGGTGGATTAAACCTTATTTTTCTAAGGAAGAAAGAAAGGCATTATCGATCATCTTCTTTCAACATTGCGTCATTAAGTATGCCGGCAATGATAGTGATGGGTATGTTATTTTACGACTTTCATCAAATCAAGGGGGCGTAGTACAAAGCCCACTTAGCGCTATCCACTTGTTACAATTTGGAGGTGGGGATCTTTTAAGTCCAATAAACGTCTTTTTTGAAGCACTTCCACCCAAAGATACAGATTATATGCTTTCGCTAGATCCTCAAAATGAGGTGCTACTGAAACTTCATATCATAAAAAAGCCTCCAAGAGACCTTTTGATGCTTATTGGGTCAGAAAAATACGTTCCTGAAAAAATTGTTTTTGATATTAAAAACGGTACTCGAGTTGAGCTCGATGACCTCGTTAATGAAGCGCTAGAATGAATTCTAAGCGCTTTTTTTGTTTGTTTTTAGGCTTCTATTGGCTTAAAGAGACTGCCCAGTTTACGTTGTTCACTTCTCTCACCTGTGGCTTTGAGCACCTTCAGTTTTTCTTCTATTACGGTTCTCGTTACAATATTTATTGCTACCTTTTCTGCAACTTCACCTGCTTGTGAACGTATCATGTTTATTTTTTCTGTATTTTTTTGCTTTACTTTAAGCAAAGCCTCTCTTTTTTGAGCAAGCGTTTCCTTCCTTCCTTTATCGGCTTTTGTGAATCTTCTCCACACGTTTATGAGTAATCCTGGCTCATCTTGAATTCCATATGATTGTAACTCATCATCAACATCATTATTATCATTTTCTAAACTTCCTACTTCCATATGCATCCTTCCAAGCTCATGCTTGAGCTCTCTGGATTCTTTAAGTAAATCCTTTTTCACTTCTTCAAAAATGAATGCATCGCCAAACGATTCAAGTGATTTTTTGCCCAGTCGCTTTGCTAATTCTGCATGACGCTCAGCAAAATGTTCTTTTAGTTCATCAAAATTTACAAGCCGTTCTACTTTGCCGTGAAGTTCCCGGTAAATTTCTGGATGTACGTAGGCTAGCGCCTTCTCACCTGATTCAAGCTTTTTGATTTCTTCTAAAGCTCCAAGTTCTTGTCGTAGGTTTTTGAGTCGAGACTCAACTCTCCCAAGAGATGTCTCCAAATTCATTGTTGCAAAGGTATACGCTGAATTAAGTTCGACAATACCTACTGATGATTCCAGTCCCGCTTCTGCCCGCACCTTCTCATTTACCATGCGCTCCCTGAGTCTTGACAATGAATCAATCATTGTTTTAATTTCATCTGGGGTTAGCTCAACTTTATATGCTTGCTCCACTCTTTTTTCCTGCTTGGTAAGTTCTTTACCCTCCGCTCCCAAAACACTATTTCCTTCTCTATCTAACATGGGTACATCTTCAGTAAACGTTACCTCCTCATACATACCCTGATTAATCAAGTGCTCCGTTGCCAGCGCAAATTTTTCTGCACGTGAATACACACCTTCTACATGTTCCCGGATTGGCTTTAACGCATCCTGGCTCTGCATTGTTAGTGTTTCATCACTCTCAGCTTCTCGCTTTTTTTTCTCGGCATCCGCTTCTTCTCCTCCAAAGTCTTCTCTCTCAGCTTGCTTGCCGGGGATAACTTTGTGAACTTCCTCTTCCGCTTCTTTACGCCGGGCCATTCGCGTATCCGCTTCAAATCTTATTGGAGCACGCTTCGCTTCATACTTACGGGCAAGCACTCGTGTCTTGTTTCCTTCTACTCGCGCGTCCTCGAGTGCCATAAGATACTCAAGATATCGAGTTTCAGATTCTAACTGTTTTTGCTCATTCTCAGAAAGGCCCTCAGTCTTAAGTTCATCACTCTTTTCTTGCAGTTTCTCTTTTCTTTTCACCGCCTCAGCATTATCCATAACTAAGTCCCACTCCTCATCAGTTGTAGTCTTTTTTTGCCTACTTTCAGCCGTCTCCAAAATCTCTTCTTCCAGGCGAAGATCGTTTAACTCAGCGACGGGAACAGTATACTCATATGGTGACTTTTGTACATTCACGGAGAGTGAATCATCTAGAGCCTCTACATACCCCGCATCTTCCAACTGTTTCGCTACTAATTCACGTTCAAGCACAACCTCGTAAGAATCTGCTTGTATACGATCTTTAGGCTGCTTGGCATGTGCTCGGGTACGTAGGTTTTTAACAATCACTTTTAGATTATGCGTTGCTGTGGTTTTGTCATATTCTGAGGAATCTTGACCGGTTCTAAGCGCAATCATAAGTCTCCTTTGATCTTCTATTCTATCTTCAAGTGATTGGAGTGCTTTGGCATAATGAGGTGGAGCCTCTTTAATTTGATAGACTGCATTTCCAGAGATCCCGCTACTCAAAAACGCTTCATGCTGTGGACTCTCTACCACCTTATTAAAAATGAGCTGATACGCTGCGAGTACTTCCGCGGGGCTCTTTGGTTCTTGCCCCTCTTTTGGTGAAAGGACATCATCTGAAACCATGTCTAGAGCCTCAATGATAAACTGCACTTGCTCATCATCTTTTCCTTCTGAAAAACGAGGATTGCTTTCAATAAGATCGGCAAACGCTTCGTTTGAAGGGGCTTTTTGTTCTTTTTTTGATTGCTGTTCAACCATATTTTTTGAAACTATGTTATAACGTCATTGTACCATTCTTTTGGATAGAGAGGAACTATTGACCGTGCGAATATTTTGGGGTATAATCGATTGTTACAATGTACACATTTTTTGGGAGGAAAAATGAAAAAGTTTTTCAATCATATTAATACACTCATTAAAAAAATTGGTACTGCCATTGGCTTCTTCATCTGCGACTACATCTTCATGATGAAAGATAATTCAACCCCCGAAGACCACACATTGGAACGTATAAGAATTGAAAAAAATGATCATCTCTTCTGGAACCATTTCATAGTCATAGAAGACTTTGAAAATGGGGTTCTCCACTTACAAGCAGTTATGGGTGCTGTGTCACCAAGAAGTATTAGTAATTGTGTTGATATTATCCCAAGAGCTGATCAGGCATTACATCTTATTTGCGAACGTGAATCAGATGGAAAAGGAGGAATAATCATTATACTTCACGGTAATTGGAAACAATTTATATACTTGTTAAGGACCTTACGCAATGGCACATTAGAACGCATTGGACCATTTTTTGTTAAAGAAGGTGCTGACCAAGAACTTATAGCAGAGATGTTTAAACAATAACTCTGCTTTTTTGTTTTATGCGGCTTTTTTCGTCTTTCTTCTATCACCCACTCCTCTATACTGTATTTTCCAGAAATCGCGCGCTAGATTGAGTTTTTCGAGCTCAGTTTTTTTTGCGTACATTTCACTTTCAGCAGCAATTAAACGAGTGGCAAATTCATCTACAGATAGGCCAGAAAACTCTCTGTAACTTTCAGGTTCTGGCGCTGTTTCCTCGGTTTCCTCACCAACCTCACTTTCAGTTTCTGATATTGTTTCCTCGGTTTCCTCGCCAACATCACTTTCAGTCTCTGGCGCTGTTTCCTCTGTTTTCTCAACAGCTTTACTTTCAGTTTCTGGTTCTGGTTCTAATTTTCCAATCTTCCTCCAAAACCTAATCCTTTCACGAGTTGCTGTGAATGTATTGTTTGAAAATAAATTGTTCATATCAAGCTTAATGTCTCCATCTTCCATAAAATCTTCATATTTTTGAAATTCCGCTTGTAGCACAGCAACCTCTTTTTCCAATTCCTTTGACTTAAAATGCGCATCCATATCTATCTTGTTGATCTCATGCCGTATCAGTGAATCTAATCGTTCATCTTCACCATATGTATCTCTCACCTTTTGTTCTATCCTTTCTGACAGATCTATCACTTCCGCGAGCTGTTGTTCTTTGTATTCTTTTGGAATGAGTTCCTCCTCTCTTTCCAAAAGCTTTTTGTTCTCTTCTCTAAGATTCAATCGTTCCTCAAGCTGCATAGCCATACGCTGTATTTCTCGCTCTGCTTTAAGAATTTGCGCCGTATTCTTTTTATCTACCGTGACCATCCCACGAATATTTAGACGAGACTCATCATGATTTAACGCGTTTACTGATTCAGAAAGAACCGCAATATGTTTACTCAGTTCTTTAGTTGAAAAATTTTTCTTATCTCCGGTAACAATAAGTGCATTATGAAAAATCTCACGCGACAGATCCACTTGTTCTGCAAGCTCTTCTTTGAGATCTTCTCGCAAATTTTCTTTATCATCTTCTGACGCAAAATCGAACTCTGCATTGAACATTTGCTGCTCACCCTGACTCATCCTAATTTGTTGAATACGAAGATCGCCACGCAAAGTAGTCAAATGCGTTTTGTCAGGATTTTCTTTTTCTTCTTCGATTTTAATAACATCTTCCAGCCTTTCAATCTGTTGCACAGTTTCAACGATACCTCCAGCAATATTCTTTTGACGATCTACAAGCGCTTTATTTCTTTCTTGTTCAGCTCCAATATCTCTCTGACCTTCTTGTTTACCGGCAGAACGCTGATTGTCAACATCTGTTTCTTCCAAAACCACGAGTGAATCTGCAAACATCTCCATTTCTTGAGCCAGCGAGTTTAAATGGCCAATTTCCATAAGAAGCTCGCCACGTTTTTGTCCTTCCGGCATGCTGTTTACTGCGTTTCTCCACTGAGTATATTTTGCTTTTGTTTTGTTAATAAACGATTTAACTTGATCCGGCCTTGCCTTCTCACCCTCTGCACGAAGAGTATTAGATTCTTGCATTAAAGGAACAAAATCTTCCTGGAATTGTTTAAAATCCATAGTTGCTTCTTCTTCCAGATATATCTCTAAACTTCCCAGTTCAACGTTTATTGTACGTGCAAGAGAAGGAAGAATGTTGGCACGTGCTCGATCTTCACCTCCTGAATCAAAATCAAGTTCCACGGACACTCCCGCTTCTTTTAAAGCCTTTTGTAGTTTTGTGTACTCATCATATACTTCTTTAAGCGGTCTCTCACTTTTCCCAGGGTCATCTGGACTGTACCCCTCATTAATACCAGCCATGGCTTCCTCGATAAGCTTTGCCGCTTCATATTCATCCTCCTCGATTCTTTGTTTTAATTCTTCCATAAAAATTGCAGCACCCGCTTCAGAGGACATATCCGGGAGCACGTCTTCTACCGTGAGCTCTTCAAAATCATCCTCAGGATCGATTGGCTGTTCACGCTCAGAACTTGGGGGTTGCTGTTGTAACTCTTGCATAATTTTTAGGTTATATCTAAAAGGGTAATATATGAATTGAATTCAGTCTCATATGCTGCTTCATCTTCCCTCAGTTTATCATAAAAGATGAGTTTTGTCAAGGTATCATCTTCAAACTGATATGTTTTTCTAAATACAAATACATCATCTAGAATTGCATAGAGGTATCCCCTATTTTCTACAAGTGGTTTCTCTGACAATGCAAGCTCCTCAGCAGTAGTATCTATTTTGTAAAAATCAGTTCCCAGTGTTGCGTAGAGCTCCGCACCATCTCCCCATGCATACTCAACATGCTTTCCCTCAGGAAGCTCTATATCCTTCCTCTCCATAAACGAATCACCTCTAAAAACGGCGAGCCCGAGCTCCTTTTTATTTTCATCTATTACTCGCTCAAACAGCACTGCAATTTTCTCACCATCTGCTGATTGCTTAGCAAGAAGCGGCGTTTCGTTTTCAGCAAAAAACTGGTTGAAGGAAAGTTCTTCAGCAAACCCATCGCTGCTTGCATCATGTAGCCTGTATACTTTCCCCTTCTCATCCTCGTATCCAACTAAAAGAATACTATTATCCAGAAGCCACTCATACTGAGAAACCGTAAGTGGCAACTCATCTGAATGCTTTACTCGTTGAAACACTTTTTTGTTCACATCATACAATACCAGTTCTTTTGTCCCTTCTTTTTCTTGCAATGCTGCAAGACTGTTTCCATCTTTAGAAAATGAAGCATCACTGTATGTTTGAACGCCTGCTACGTTTTCAGCAATAAGTTCTTTTTTTTGCGTTTTGAGCGTTACATTGTAAAGCCCTCCACTTAGGTTGTTCTCTGATTTACTGGTTGTATACAATATGTGTTCATCTGATGTGTCAATGACGGCACTAGTTATATTTGGATCTTGGATGAGTATACTCATATCAAACTCATCGTTTTTTCTTTTTTGAAGTTGAATATATGTTTCTCCGTTTATCGTACCGAGGAATATATATTGATCTTCTTTAATGAATACTTTAGTTGGCGTCGGAAGATAGTCACCAATCTTACCTTGTGAGCTTTCAGGAACGATGTTGATATTGTCAATCTCTACCATATCTTGCGGCTCTGTATATGAGTCGATTTTATTATTTCTCCATACAAAATAAAAGGTAGTTGAGAGACCAACTACCAAAAGAAGGGCAAAAACAATGAATATATTTTTTGTGTCTCTACTTGTTGTCTTCATTGAGCTTATCTTCTTTTCTTTTGACCATAAAGTAATAGATGAGCGCACCTATCCACCCAGTGAGTACCACCACAAGAATCCACAGTAACTGGTCATTTTCTGTTTTATACTTTCTTTTTGCCGCGTCTATAATCATAAAAATCCAAAAAACCATTCCTGCAATATTTACAAGCATCATCAAAAATACAAACCCCATCCACAGCATCCATATGATTGATACAAGGCTGATTCCACCAACAGCGAGAAGCCCTGCGAGTGTATCATCTTGTGCATGTACAGTGGTACCACTAATACAAAAAGCAATGGCTACTACCATTACTAAAAATCTTACTAAGCTCTTTTCCATACTATTTTATTTGTACTTTTATCTCGCAAAATGAGCAAACGCTTTATTTGCTTCTGCCATTCTCTGTACATCTTCACGTTTTTTGTATGCTGAACCTTGCTTTTCAGAAGCATCGATCAGTTCAGTTGCAAGAAACTCAGCCATAGGCTTACCTTTTTTTCTTCTACACGCTTCAATAATCCAGCGCATAGCAAGCGTGTCTCGCCTGTCGCCATGAACTTCATAAGGAATTTGATAGTTTGCACCACCAATTCTTCTACCCTTGACTTCGAGTGACGGACCGACGTTTCTTAATGCTTGATCAAAAACCTCAACAGGTTCCTTTTTTGCTTTTTCTGAAATAATATCAAAAGATCCATACACCACGCGCTCTGCTGCACCTTTTTTACCATCCTTCATGATGTGGTTGATAAACTTTGCCACAAGTTCATTCTTAAACTTGTAATCTGGAATCCTTTTTTTCTTTGGCGCTCTTGCTCGTCTTGACATAGTTCTAAGTACAATTATTATTTTTTACCGGTGGGCATTTTTGCCCCGTATTTGCTGCGTCCTTGCCTTCTGTTGTCTACACCTGCTGCATCAAGAGGACCTCTCACAATGTGATACTTCACTCCAGGAAGATCTTTGACTCTTCCACCACGTATTAATACGATTGAATGCTCCTGTAGATTATGACCTTCACCCGGAATATAGGCAGTCACCTCAATACCGTTTGTTAACCGCACACGAGCAATTTTACGGAGCGCTGAGTTAGGTTTTTTTGGCGTTGTCGTCGTAACCTTAACACAGACACCACGCTTAAAAGCGCTACCCTTTGGAAGGGTTTTTGATCGCTTAGTAACACTATTATACACCTTCTGAAGTGCAGGTGCTTTTGACTTTTTGGTTACTTGCTTTCTCTTCTTTCTGACCAGTTGGTTAACCGTAGGCATAAAAAATAACTTACACTATACGAAAATTAATTATACGTCTCTTGATATGTATAACAAGATAAGTATTGCAGGAATTATTACTCGCGTCAAGGAATAATCGCAGTATTACTAAAAAGGGATAAATAAAGATAAGAAATATCTTTGAAACAGCTCTAATAGCTCCCAAAGAAAAGGTGATCCTACAAGAATAAACCCGATAAGAATAAAAAAGCCGTACTGTTGAAGAAAAGCCTTTACTGGGGTCCAAGAGTCAGGCATGACTGCAAAAAGTAGTTTAGAGCCATCAAGGGGAGGAATGGGAAGTAAGTTGAAAAGCAATAGTATTGCGTTTGACACCAAAAAAATCATTAGAAAAGAGTATAAAGCATTGCCCTTATCAAGACCAAACAATGGAAACACAAACTTAAAAAAGAGTCCAAATACAACGATAAGGAGTAGATTTGAGAGTGGTCCTGCAAGTGCAATGATAACTGGACCCAAACGCTGATGCTTGAGATTGTATGGATTAAATGGCACTGGCTTTCCCCACCCAAATCCTGCTAAAAAAAGCATAACGGTGCCCCATAAGCTCAAATGGGCCGCTGGATTTAATGTGAGTCTTCCTTCTTCTTTTGCGGTAATATCACCCAGAAGATACGCTGCAAGAGCATGAGAAAATTCATGAAACGAAATAGCAATAACCAGAGCTACTGCCCATGCGACAAAAAGAATCGGTTGTGAAAAAAGGAAATTAATCGGCACAAAAATTGTATTATTCAGTAATCAGGATTACATAGTATCACACGTGCAATGCTTAATCAAGATTCTCTCGTCCCCATTTTAACGTTTTACTCAACCAGACAACGGTATCTATGAATTTCTCCGTGTGCTCGTTATATTGTTTGCCAACAATATCACCGTCTTCATCAAAGAGATTCTTAACATTGGGGAATTGAAGATCTGAAGCTGTTACCACCAGTCCGAGCATTTTGAGGACAGGGATTAGGTTTTCTATAACCCGTGTTCCACCCCAGGGGCCTGCTGAGACGCCCACAAGACCAGCAGCCTTACGCTCATACTCAGGGTATAGTGAATCAAGTACCGATTTTAATATCCCCGGATACCCGTGATTGTACTCTGGCACCACAATAATGAGTCCATCTGCTTGTGTAATCGCCTCTTTATATTCCTTAAGATGCTCCTTTAAATCTTGCCCGTAGTTATCTTGTGGAATAGATACGTCATGGAGATCAAGAAACGTTGTTTCTATTTCATCCCTTTTTTTAAGCTCTTTAAGGAGAAATTGTGCTACTTTGGTACTCTCGCTGTCTTGTCTGTTTGTTCCCAACATGAGAACAAGTGATACTTTTTCTTCCATATTTTTTTGTTATTTACTTTGAGTTATTATAGCATACCTTTATACGATTACTTTTGGATGACAGTAATAATCTCTTGTACCTTCATAGAATACATGGTTAAATTGCAAGCCGAAGTGTTTGATCTTCTATGAGGAGGAAAGTGTGAAAACAGTGGTACTAAGCTACATTTTAGAAGTGTGTGAAGCTTTTTTTCATGATAAAAAAGGAATCATATCTCTGCTTGCTGAAATTTCTTACTATGTGCACGGAAATGCACAAAGAGAAGTTCTTAGTGAAGAAGCTATCACGTGCAGAGAGCAGCAATGTTTTAATGGACCACATACCTTAACGCGTCGGCGTATTAGACTCACGTCAGATAAGCCATTCGACGTGAGTATTGTTCTCATGATTCACGATGAACAGTGGGGAACATTAAATGCAACACATGACGTTTTTAACAGAATAAGTGCAAAGGAGAGAACATGAAGGATACTACCACTCCAATTATATGGGACTCGTCAAAAGAGCCATTTATCATACCAGCTTGCAAGGACGTGTCAGTGCATAACCTATTTTTGAGATTATTTCCTAATAGAAGATTAAACCCTTTATTCTCATTCCTTGTACCAGACACACTAGAAGTTGAGGTTTGTGTCTGTTACTTAGAACGCATTTTCTGGTATGAATCAACTAGATTTAGCTGCTTCAAAGAGGATCTTGATAAGCTTTGTTTAACTCAAGCACAGATTTTACGATTTTTATACAACTATCTACCCCTACTTTTCCCAGTAAATTGTGAAAGAGAGTACTCATTTTTATTTACTTCAGCCCAACAACACTTTATGATAGCTAACACATTCTTGCAAGCAAATCAACATATAACAATAGAAACAGTACCATTCGAAGATAAGAAAAAAAATTCATGCTTCTTTCACCATTCGATTGTCCCAAAGCAAGCGATTGCTTCAAAAGTGCCATTTTGATTCTAGGTTTTTTTTGATTCTTAGGTTCTTGGTCCCCTGAATTCTTTGAAATTCTCGGGGCTTTTTTATTTTCATAAAGAAGATATGAATATAAACAAAAAAGACCTACACATACAATGTACATAGGTCTCTAACGTTTTCAGGAAATACACCGCTATCAAGGAGCTCGCATAACTGTTTTTTTTCTTGGATAGACAGACTATTATCGTTAACTAATCGGGATAGCCGGATTTGAACCGGCGACCTCATCGTCCCGAACGATGCGCGCTACCACTGCGCTATATCCCGTCAATTATTACTCTATCGTATTATTGTATTAGATTCAAACAAAAAGCCGGATAGTCCAGCTTTATGATACGAAAAACATACAAACTCTAGGCAAGCCACTGCTCAGCCTTTTTCCCAATATCTTCCAGTTTCCAATCAGACTTCACATAGTATTCATCTATACCAAGCTCCTCAAACTCTCTTCTCGTTCCTGTTTCATTTAAGTTTGAAAGTACAACTACATGCGCATTTTTTCCCCATGCATCTTCTCGTAGTTTCTTTGTCATCTCGAGACCATCCATTTTAGGCATAAGTATATCAAGGAGGATTAAGTCCGGATGCTCACGTAACGCAAACTCAAGCCCTTTTTCACCATCATCTGCTTTAAGCACTGTGAAGCCTTTTTGCTCGAGTCTTTTTTCTAAAATGTCTAAGAGAAAAATCTCATCCTCAACAATCAAAATCTTTTTTGTATTATGGGGAGTCTTACTCATATGCTTACGTTAATTTTTTGCAGAATTCACCGTTCTCGCTTCACCGTCAGTGTATAAGCGTTGGTTCAGCTTTGCAAGGGCTTTTTTGCTTCATAAAAAATTGAAAACCGGCGCCCCACCCTGTACCAGGATAGGAATTCGGTACAGGGTTTGAGATTATAAATAAAATGGCCCTGCCATGTACGAAAATTCCTATTCTGGTACATGGTCGGGCTGACCGGATTTGAACCGACGACCTCACGCACCCCATGCGTGCGCGCTACCAACTGCGCCACAGCCCGTGTATGTTACTTTCTCATATGCTTTTTATTTTTTCAATAACAAAAAGAGCATCAAGAGGAATCCTGTGCTCATTAAAATATAAATGTATGCGTCTACTGAAATAAAGTGTCTAAATCCAACAGAATGGGAGGTTCATCAAACTCACCTGAAGGAGATTCAATCTCCCCTTCTTCTAAACCGTTTAAAGAGTCCTCCTCTTCTTCAAAAGCACCATTTCGCACATCCTCAAGGAGCAAGTACAAAATGCCACACTGCATAGGTGCTACATGTTTCCACGTGCACCTATCACACTCCATTTTTCCTCCGCATGTACATTCTTCCGGAGGATCTTGAAGCTCATCCTCAAACGCCTGTAGAGCATCGACATCTTCCTTCAAATCCAGGAAGTATTGCTGCATCGCCAACACTGCCATCTCAAATTCCTTCTTTACCACTGGAGACTCCTCTTTCATTTGTGTACTTTTGATTCTAACTAATGTGCAAATAACTAAATCAATAGTACTGAAAAACAATTTTTTGGTCAATAAAAAAAGGTGAATCATCTTTCACCTTCTTTTTTAAAATTTGTACCCCTCTAATCCTTCCAATACAAGAATGTCTCATCAATCTTTGCATAGTCGTAAAGCTCATCGTCATTGAAGAACCGATAGATCTCTTCCTTTGCATTCTCAACTGAATCAGAAGCGTGGACAATGTTCCCTGGTGTTGCCATAGCAAAATCACCACGAATGGTTCCTGCATCCGCTTCAGCACCTTTTGTCGCGCCGGTGATGAGTCTCACTGCATCAATACATTCTTCGCCTTCAAGAACCATGGCTACAACCGGCGTTTGCTTCATGTATTTTTTAAGTCCTTCAAAAAATGGCTTATCTTTAAGATGAGCGTAGTGCTCGTCAAGTTCTGTATCGCTTAACCCAACCATTTTGATCCCAACAAGCTTTAACCCTTTTCTCTCAAAACGAGAAATAACCGCACCAAGCAGGTTTCTCTGCAATGCATCGGGTTTACACAAAATAAGTGTTCTCTCTTTATCCATTGACTTTATTATTAAGATTTTTAAGTAATTCCTTAGTCTTGCCCTTTAATGTAGATAAAAATTCACGATTCTTCTTTACATCAAATAGTTTTTTAAATTCAACTTCTCTCTTAAGCTGTTTTTGCATCTTCTTTCTAATCGATGCAGCATCAAAATCTTTAAGCGTCTCCTGATACACTTTGATCAGCTTTCTTGTTTGGTTTTCAATGGAATACTTGCTTGCAGCCTCTTTTGCTTCTCTTGAAAAATCATCGTGTAGTTTTTTGCTTGAAAGTAGCCTTAAGGTCGCGTCAGCAAACTCGTCAGGAGTATCTACCACAAACCCATTCTTACCATCTTTAACAAGATCTATCAATCCTTCATCCTTGAGCATAACTATGGGAAGCCCCGATGCGGCAGCCTCAACAATAACTAAACTTTGAGTATCGGTTTGTGATGCAAACGCAAATATGTCAGATCCCGCGTATGCCTCGTACACGTCTTCTCTCTTTTTATGTCCCGCAAAAAGAACATTCTTAGCCAGTGATCTTTTCTTTGCTTCTTCCTTTAGTTCGTCCTCTGCGGGACCACTGCCAATCACAATGAGTAAGACATTCTTGTTCTTTTTTCGAATAGTTTCGAGTGCATCAAAAAGAAATGAGACGTTTTTTTCACGACCTATTCTACCCACAAACAGAAGTGTCTTTTTCTTTTGTAAAATCTTGTTCTTTTTCTTAAACGCATCTTTATCAATGTCCTTGAGTGCTTCTAAATTGATCCCGCTCGGGAGCACTGTTACATTCTCAGTGATACCATACTCCGCGAGAATATTTTTCATTTTTCTTGAAGGAACAATAACTCGGTTACACCTGGCAGTATGCAAGACTGAGACCTTTGCAGCAACATTCATAATCAATTTATCAGTCTTTTTCCCTTTTAGAAAACTATGCCCCGCAAACTTTTCGTAGAGTGTATGATAGGTATGAATGACAGGAACGTTGAGTGTGAAACCAACCACGTTTGCATAAAAACCCATAATGAACGGGGTATGCGAATGAATAAGATCAAGTTCAAATTCTCCAAAGTTTGCAATCACTTTTGCAGACAGTGGAAACGTCAATTTAAACTCGGGAAAAAAGTCTTGGTTCATGGCCTGAAGCCTAAAGATACCTTGGTCGTTTTCTTCCTTGGTATTCCATTTTTCACCATCAAGAGGCGCAAAGATATAGACTGTATGTCCCTCAGCCTCAAGCTCTTTTTTAAACGAGTTTATTGATGTCTCAACACCACTAAAACCTTTTTGATAGGTGTCGGTAAAAAAACCAATATTCATATTTGAATCTTCTCCATATAGCATCTATGATAATAGAAAAGGAGAGTTCTGTCATCTCAAAATGGTTCACATTTCTCACATCGATTAAAAACTGGACAAAAACCTTTTTTTGATGTATTGTACTGCCAAGAAAATGCGTATAAATATTATCAGTGAAAAATTTGTTGGCACTGCAAACGGCGTCTACACCGCATACGTTGAGCTTTTACAGGTACTAAAAAACAAAAAGATCCAGTACACAGTAAACGGGAGCAACTCAACTTGTGACGTCATCCATTCCGAAACGATTGGTCCCAAATACATTCTTGCTTCGTTAAGACACAAGCACAAAATGATTGTATCAGCCCATGTGGTCCCCGATTCCTTTGATGGTAGTCTTGTTTTTAGCACAATTTGGAAGCCACTTGCCAAATGGTATTTAAAGATAGCGTATAATCGTGCACAAACTGTCATCGCCGTTTCGCCGCAGGTAAAAAAGGAACTTGAGATTCTTGGCGTGACGAGCTCTATTGTGGTGCTGTGCAACAGTGTTGATAGAGAAACGTTTAAGCCAGATAATACAAAAAGGGATCTAATCAGAAGTAGGCTGAAGATTAGTAAAGATGCTTTTGTGATACTCAGTGTGGGTCAAATTCAACCAAGAAAAGGGGTTAGAGACTTTGTTGCTGTTGCGAGAAAACTTCCAAACGCAACGTTTGTGTGGGTTGGTGGCAGGCCATATGGAAAATTAACCGCAGGATACGCTGAACTTTCTGAGATCATCGAAAACCATCCCTCAAACGTTATTTTTACCGAAACAGTTGAATACTCAGACATGCCTGGGTATTATGCCGCAGCTGATGTGTATTTTATGCCTTCTCATCATGAGAACTTTTCTTTTGCAACGATTGAGGCAAGCGCTACCCACCTTCCTCTAGTCCTCCGTGATATTAAAGAGTATAGAAATTCCCTCTTTGCACATTACCTTAAAGGGAAAGACGTTGATTCTTTTACGTTAGAAATTTCAAAATTACATACGGACCTTGACTATTTACACACGTGGCAAGATGAATCGGATGCCCTTGCTAGGAAATATGATATGGATTCGTTTGCAAAGAAGCTGATTGAGGTTTACGCAAGTATTTAACGATCTGTTTTAATTTCATACGACCCATCCTCAGCTAACACAAATCGGATTGTGCCGCTTTTGGCTGTTTCTATCAGGGGGATAGTGTACTCGGAAAAGCGCGTGATCACCTCATAGTGAGGATGGCCAAAACTGTTGTCCTTTCCCGCTGAAATGATCGTGTATTCAGGGTTTGTATACTCGATTATTTCTTCGCTGCTTGAATGCTTTGAGCCATGATGCCCAGCCTTAAGAGCCAATGCATCCATGCAGAGCCCGCCATTATCCTGCTCAACAAGTTTTCTTTCATTTTCTACCCCAAGGTCTCCGGTAAGTAAGAAGCTTTTGCCACGGAGTGTAAGACAGGTGACAACCGATGCTTCGTTCATGTCGTCTACCGTCATTCCCGCATGTGATACAATCGGATGTACTACAGTTAGCCTTCCCTCTGGGAGTACATATTCCTTTCCTGCATATACAAATTCCCTATCTATTCCTTTTTCATCAATAATTCGTTCCCATTCCTGGCACAGCTCTTTATGGCACGTTATACCACTCTCTATAACCTTAAGCACCTCATACCTCTTCATAACTTCAACAAGTCCTACGGCATGATCAGCATCAGCGTGTGTCATGACCATAAGTTCAATCGTTTTATCAAAAAAAGGCATTTCTTTTGACAGTTTCTCTATAACATCAGCAGTTGCCCCGCCATCAATGAGAATATCAGTATCAGAAGATCTGATATAGATGGCATCGCCCTGTCCAACATCAAGAAATGCAACCACCGCATCCTTCTTTGAACGTGAATACGCAATCATAACCGAAATGACTGATGCGGCGATCAGTAGAATGCTCAATGCTTTTAGTACCCAGATGAGCTTAGTTTTTTGGGCTGATTTTTGCTCGTGCATAGTGTAACCGTTTAATACCAAACCACAAAGTAAGTCCGAGTGACCAGATCATCACTGAAAGTGGTACATGCGATTTTTGAATATCAATAACAATATATGAAAGCTTTGAGAGATACATAATAATGGCAACGATGGTATGTAAAATAAGGTAGGATACCCACGAAGCTACCATGCCAACATCGGTACTCAAAAAACCAATCACTACTGCAAAAAACCCCGTTGCCATTCCCAGAGGAATAAATGGCGCAATGAGCAGATTTGCAAGCGGGGCAATAAGTGATATGCGTTTGAAATTTAAAATAACAATGGGAAGAGTCGCGATTTGAGAAGCTAGTGTCAAAGCTAATGCCTCCCTCAGACCTCCTTTCTTTGGGACAAAAAAACAGAGACGTTCACAGGGCTTTGCAAAGTAGACAAGACCAATGGTAGATACATATGACAGCTGAAACCCAATGTCATACGTAAGGACAAACGGATTTTGTATCAACATAAGCACAGCGCTCAATGCAAGAACATTCTTAACGTCTGAAAGACGTCCGGACATTTTTGATATAAGTACAATTGAACCCATAACAGCAGCACGAACGACCGATGCTGATGCTCCGGTTATAAGCACAAACACCGTGAGGCTTGCAATAATAATGAGAGTACTCATACGTCTCGATACCCGTCCCTTCAGCATAGAGAGGATAATTGATGAAATGAGCGTAATGTTGTACCCGGAGATTGCTATGATGTGTGTTGTTCCCGTTTTATTAAACGCATCGAGCACCTCATCTGGAATTGACCGACGTTCACCAATGAGTAGGCCTGCTAAAAACGATGCCTCCGGCTCTGGGAGCAAGATATTAATGGTACGTGTAAAAGCACCTTTTATTACGTAAATACTACTTAAGGGACCGCCTTCTTCGCTTAGTTTTGTAACTTTTGCTCTATAGATAGCACCAATGATATTGTCTTTAAGTAAATAGTCTCCGTAATTAAAATCTTCAATTATTCCTCCTTCTTTGAGTATCCCAGAAACCTGTACCCGGTCTCCATACCTGTATTCTGGAAAAAGCATAGTGTTTACTAGAATCCGTGTTTTTGGTTGATCTAAAAGCTCTCCATTTACTGTCTCTACGAGTACTCGCAAACGTTGTTTCTCGCTATTTTTTTCTACGTCACCTACTATACGTCCTTCAAATGAAATATCTTCCTCATACACTTGTGTGAGTGGATGGGTCGTTCGCTCTTCAAGCGTACTCCAAAAAAACAATGCACTGCAAAAAAAGCAAACTATTATAAGTAAAAATACAAAGGGAGAAAAGCGAAAAAATAGGACATACAAGATGATCCCAAGCACACATACTGCAAAGACTGCTTCAATACTTTTAGTCACTCCAAAAAAGATGTTACCGGCTATGCATGCCACCAAGCAATAAAAAAAGATTTGCGACTTTGAAATAGTTTGAATCATAAAAAAAGCGGCTATTTCTCCGCTTTTTATAAATAGGTTTTACCCAAACGTTCTATTGATGAACTTCTACAATTTTACTACGCCCTGTTTCCCCTTTTACTATACGAACATTTCTTTTGTTCACTTTAAAATAATCTGCTAACAACCGTACAACTTCTTTGTTCGCTTTACCCTTTTCAGGAGCATCGTGCACTTTTACTTTATACTGGGTCTCCGACAAAGGAATTACTTCTTGTTTCTTAGCACGAGGGATCACCGTGACAGAAATGATTAATGCAGAGGTGTCTTTGGACATAAAAAATAGGGTCAGTTTTGACCCTATTAGTATAGCATTTTCTTTACTACGAAACTACTTCATTTTCTTACGAATAAATGCAGGGATATCCAACTCATCCTCTTCTGTTGTATCTTCTTTTTCAGTATCAGAGTTTTTATAGGAAAACCCTGGTGTTGCGGTCATAAGCGGCTTCTCTTCTTTTTTACCAAAGAAGCCAGTTTTTGCCTCTGTTGTTGTGTCTTCCTGCCTATCTCTTGCTGCTTCTGCAAACCCTGTAGCAATAACAGTTATCTTTATTTCATTGGTTAGGTCTTGGTCTCTTACCGCACCAAAGATGATCTTTGCGTCTGGATCAACCGATTCTGTTACTACTCGTGCAGCCTCATCGATCTCAAACATACCTAGATCTTCGCCACCTGCAATGTTAAAGAGAACACCCTTTGCACCACCGATAGAGAGTTCAAGAAGTGGGCTCGCAATTGCTGCCTTAGCCGCTTCAACGGCTCTATTTTCTCCTGATGCTCTTCCAATACCCATCCAGGCTGACCCCGTTCCCTGCATAATAGCTTTAACGTCAGCAAAGTCGACATTAACAATACCGGGGATAGTGATAAGATCGGATATTCCTTGAACACCTTGTTTCAGGACATCATCAACAACTTCAAACGCGTCAACAAGACTGGTTTTTTTATCAATAAGTTGTAGCAATTTATCGTTTGGAATAGTGATAAGGCTGTCCACTTTATCTTCAAGCTCAAGATGCCCCTTATTTGCAATTTCTCGTCTTTGTGATCCTTCAAAACTAAATGGCTTTGTAACTACACCCAAGGTTAACGTACCAAGATCACGGGCAATTTCTGCAATAGCTGGCGCAGCACCTGTACCGGTACCGCCGCCAAGACCACACGTAATAAAAACCATGTCGGCTCCATCTAAAGCCTCTCTGATTTCAGTCTCATCTTCCTCTGCAGCTTGTCTTCCTATCTCTGGATTCATACCGGCACCAAGCCCTTTGGTGAGTTCCTTCCCAATGTGAATCTTTTTTTCTATACCTGATGAATGAAGAGCTTGAGCATCAGAATTGACCGCAATAAATTCTATACCTCTCATTCCTGACTCAGCCATTCTGCTTACCGCTGAGTTTCCTCCGCCTCCGACACCCAACACTTTTATCTTTGCGAATGTCTCTAGTTCCGGTTTAATTTCCATAGTTTTTGGTTACTTTCCCTTTTTATAATAAAAAATAAGGTTTTAAAGCAACCTTATTATACCAAAGGAATCCGAAGGCACAATCACCCATGTGGATAAATTGAACACATATGTTACTCGTCTACTTTAAGGAAGGAAATTCTTGAACCATTTTTTTACTCTACCAGCCATTTGCTGTGCATTCACCATAGTCGATCCAAAAGAAGAGTCACTATCTTTGTTTTCAATAGCCCATAGTGCAAGACCTTGTGCAACAGCATATACTGGATCATCCATCTTATCAGAGATACCTGGTAGGTTTTCTGGAAACCCAACTTGCGCCGGAAGACGAAGCTCTTCTTTAGCGAGATCAACAATACCGGCAATTTTTGCACCACCGCCAACTAGGACTACCCCACCAGGAAGTTTGCCTGACCTACCAATTTTTTTAAGTTCTTTATCTACAAGTGAGAAAATTTCTGAAAGACGTGCCTCGACTATTTCAGCAACTCGTTTACGAGATACAACTGCTTCTTCACCTTTGTCTAGTTTAGAAAGATTAATTTCTTCTTTCTTATCAATTTCTGACGCGAGCGCAGTTCCATATGAGATTTTAATCTTTTCAGCAATATCTACAGAGGTCCTCAGACCAATCGCTAGGTCATTAGTAATATGCTCAGAACCCACTGGAAGAATTGCCACATGAAGCACATCCCCTTCCTCGTATACAGAAAGACCGGTAGTTCCTGCACCAATATCAATAAGTGCTACGCCAAGTTCACGTTGCCTTTTTGAAAGCACTGACATGCTTGCCGCAAGCGGGGTAACCACAAATGATTCAAGATCAACACCAACACGATGGATACACTTAGTAAGATTTTTAAGATATGAAACAGATCCTTCAATAATAAGCGCTTCCACCTCTAACCGAATACCATTCATTCCAACGGGGTCTTTTATACCTGATTGGTCATCTACGGTGAAGTTTTGTGGAAGTACGTGCAGAATCTCATGGTTTGGCGGCACAGACACTGCTGACGCTGCTTCTATTGCCCTACCTATATCTTCTTCAGTGATCTCACTATCTGCCCTGGACACTGCAACGACACCCTTGCTCTTTTGTGCAAGGATATGAGAGCCGCTTACCGACACAAATGCACGCTCAACGGGAACACCGCCAGTACGTTCAGCTTTTTCCAAAGCTGCTGAGATGCTGCTCACCGCTTCTTCAACGTCAACAATAACTCCCTTTCTAATTCCACTTGAAAGAGACTCACCAACACCAATGATACGTGGCTTACCTTGCTGTTCTACATTTAATTGAGCAATCACTGTTCGAATATGATACGAACCGACGTCTATCCCAACAATGATATCCTCTTTTGCCATATCAGGTTTTTTTATTTTTTATAGTTTGCCCTTTCGTTTTAACAACGCTCAAAGGACTTCATCGAATTCCACAATGAATACAAGTATAGTTTACTATACCATATCAATTTTATCAATAATCTTGGGGACAAAAATAAGAAGACCAATAATAACTGCGCCAAACGATGACATAAGCACCATTGCGGCCATAATATCCTTCATTGTCCGTGCCTCTGGTGTAAGTCTTGGTTTAATGATATCAACAATACGCTCTAACACTGAGTTAATAATCTCTGCCAGTAGCACAATTACAATCGAAATAATAAGGACACTCGTTTCAAGAATAGTGGTCCTAAAATAGAACATAAGCACTACTACTATGGCAGTCAGTATAAGATGGATTCTAATGTTTTGCTCTGTTTTTACGAGTTCAAAAAAACCAGTACTAGCA
Organism: Patescibacteria group bacterium; assembly: GCA_018818205.1. Classification (GTDB taxonomy): domain Bacteria; phylum Patescibacteriota; class JABMPQ01; order JABMPQ01; family JAHIRA01; genus JAHISJ01. The sequence goes on along the minus strand of JAHISJ010000023.1, from coordinate 13,033 downwards.
TATTTAAAACTCTTTAACAGACGTACGGGATTAAGAAATGACATTATTTCTCTTTAATGTTCAAAAATATTTCTTGCGTCTTTTCCCCCATTCTTTGTGCTTCTTTTTTACTTATTTCATGATCATACCCCAATAGATGCAAGAATCCATGTATGTACAGCCACGCGACCTCATCTGACAAACTGTGTTTGTGCTCTTTTGCCTGTTTTTTTGCAGTATCAACTGAAATCAGGATCTCACCCAAGTAGTTTTTTTCTTTTTCATCCGGCCATGAAACTTCTTTATCTTTTTCAGCGAAAGCCAGAACGTCTGTTGCGGTATCCTTGTTGCGAAACTGAGCATTATACTGACGAATAGTAGCATCATCAACGAGAGAAAGTGATACTTCCACTGGTTTGTTTATCACTTCTGCAAGGATAATCTCCTGATTTATTCTATCAAAAAAACTCTTTTTAAAATAGTCATTATCCCAGGAATACTCTAGCACACAGTTATTCTTTTTCATATGAGATCCGGTCATGATATACCCCTTTTAACACTTTAACAAATGAGCGTTTAATTTTCTCTATATCGCGAAGAGTAAGGGGAGAATTATCGAGCTGACCATCATTAAGTTTATCGTACATTATCTTTGACACTGCCACCTCAAGATCAAATTTTTTATCATCAGCTTGCGCCCTAACGTAAGCTTCAACAGAATCTGCAAGCATTATTATTGCGGATACGCTCGTTTGAGGCTTTGGACCTGGATATCTGAATGCCGAATCGTCGGTACTTTTTGCACGATTAAACGAAGAAAGTACTACGCTCGTACCATGGTGCTCAGAAATCGCAGCAATAATTTCATTTGGCAGCTTATATTTCTCTCCAAATGCTATTCCTTCCTTCACGTGACTGATAATTTTTTCTGACTCCTCTAGAGGACCTATTTCCCCCTTTGGTTTTTCTTTCCTATTCTCTATGTAAAAAGTCGGGTTCTTTAATTTGCCAATATCATGATAGTACGCTGCAACGCGACAAAGCAATACATCAGCACCAACTTTTTTTGCCGCTAGTTCAGCAAGAGAACTTACAATAAGACTGTGATGATACGTTCCTGGAGCAGATACTGATAACCTTCTAAGAAGCGGCGATGCGGGATTTGCCAAATCAAGAAGTATTGGAAATGTCGAAATATGGAACAACGCACTCAGCACAATAAGAAGCCCTACGAGCAAGATAACGGTAGAAAATGAATATGCTGCAGCAACTACTAAAAGTTCAGTTATCTTTACCACATCCAATGTTCCCGCAAGAAAATGAAAGGCAAGGAGTAGCACAAAGTCAATACAAAACAGAATAACCGCAGACCTAAGTAAGTCAGAAAATTGTTTAAGCGACTGGAAGAGAAAGAGTGCAACAAACGAAACAACCAAATGAATAATAAGTACATCCATAAGGTTTCCCGAAACAACGGAAACAATAATGGAAAAAAACAGTACCGAGAAAAAGCCAACTCTCTCCCCTGCGATTTTGCTAATAACCACCGGAAACGCTGCAAGCGGTATAATATAGGCGACTACAGGTTTTTCTGTAAAAAAGTATTTAGAAACAAACACTAAAATAATTGACCCAAAGAACAAGATGCTTGAAACTGCAACGATATACTTCTCAGGTGAGACATTTTTTAGGATAAAGATACATGCAAGAAAGCTCAGTAACGTAATAAGGAGGATCGTCCCTATTTTCCCTTTCATGGCAAAGTCTGGGGAAAGTAAGCCTGTTGCTGAGAGCTTTTCTATAGCTACGTCATCGACAGCGTTTCCCTTTGCAACAATTATTTCATCCTTTTGCACTTGGTAATACACCGGCTCCACATCCCTTTCTGCCTTCCCTTCTCTTTCTCCAGTTTTTTCTTGATCAACAAGAGTGTTAGTAATTAAGAAGTGTCTGATCAGTGACTCACGAAGGCTTCTTTCCTTTATTGATACATCAGAATTAATGTTGTTTCCAACGTGCTTTTTAACTTCAACAAGCGTGTCTTTAGAGATTAACTCAGATTTTTGTAAATCAAGGAGCACAGAGCGCACATCATCCTCAGTTTCTTGAAGTGCTAGTGCGTCTTTTTGAATAAGTGCAGTAATGTGGTCTTCTTCAATGGTATACTCAAGAAGCTGTGCAATTTTTTCTTTTTTTTCAAAAAACGAGATCTGTTCATCTAAAGCAATACCTTGTATAGTATCAAACGCTTTTTTTACCGTATCCTCTTGCCGTGCGTATGCAGACTGATCCACGGTGTAGACTTCAGACACATCACTTCGAGCTTTTTCTTTAAGCTCGTTTGTTTTTGATGTACTTTCAAAGACAACCGTTTTTGGTGAACGGATTGTCTTGTTTGCTGTGTCTCCTATCTTTACATCAACCGTATTGTTTTGCGCGTCTGTAAGTACTACAAAACCAGTCAAAATAATAAAGACACATGCAGCAACAATGGTTGAAAAATATACACGAAACGTGTGTCTTGTATGCATGGTTTGACCTTACACTACCACTTTTTGTTTGTCTGGATCTTCCCGAGTTTCCGAAGTAAGTCTTTTTCTTTACGAATTTTCTTTCTTCTTAGAGCATCATCTTTAACTTTACGTTTGTTTTTTGTACGTAAATAAAAACGACGTTCTCTCGCAGCATATAATATGCCACTTTGTTGAACTTTTTTCTTGAATCGTCTAATTAGGGCTTCTGATGATTCGTTATCTTTTCGCTTTACTTGAATCACGTAAGCTCACCTCACTTTCCTTGGGTTATGTTACCCTTAGTTTCTTTAATAATCACTGGGTAACTAGTGATTATAAAATACTTTCAAATAAATGCAAGCACAAAAGTAGATTATTGTTCTACTTATCTTCTTTCTTAGTCACTACTGGTTTCTTCAACCGCTTCTTGAGTTCATCGGCTAGATTCTTAAGTGGTACGATTTCTTGAATACCGCTTATCATGTCTCGGACAATAATAGTGTCCTCCAACGCTTCCTTTTGACCAAGAATTAATGAAAGTCGGACATTATGCTTATCTGCCTGTTTTAGCTGAGATTTGATACTGTCTCTATGAAATGATTCCTGGACACTTATCTTTGCCTCAATAAGATCGTTAAAAATCTTAAGACTCTTTTTCTTGGCAAGTTCGCCAAGCTGGATCAAGAATACGTCGGTTTTTTTACTTCTTTTAACGGGGATTTTATTCTCTTTGACCTCATCAATAATTCTCTCCATACCAAGCGCAACTCCTATGCCCGGTATTTCTTTCCCGCCAAGTTCCTCTGAAAGTCCATCGTATCTTCCACCCCCTGCTAGAGCTTTAGAATACTCGTTCTTTGTGTCGTTAAAGGTTACAAATTCATACGTTGTACGGGTATAATAGTCAAGACCACGAACAAGCGTATGGTCAAGATGATAGGTAACTTCAACTTCATCAAGATACTCCAAGACATTTTTGAAGTGCTCATTACTCTCCGCATCAAGATAATCAATAATCTGCGGTGCATCAGCAATAAGACCTTTGAGTTTTTCATCTTTACTATCAAGCAAGCGCAGAGGATTTCTTTTGAGACGTGCTTTTTGCTCAGCGCTCAGAAGATGTTTTTTCGAATTGAAGTAATCGATCAACACATCAATATACTCTTTTCTGTTTTCTGGTGTACCAATGCTGTTTATTTTTACTACAACATTTTCAAGCCCAATTTTCTTAAGTATGTTCCATGCCACAAAAATAACTTCGGCATCAATAACCGGATCGGCATTACCAATGATTTCAAAGTTTGTCTGATGAAACTGTCTGAACCGCCCTGCTTGTGGTCTTTCCCTTCTAAAAAGAGGTCCTGATGAGTAGAGCTTTACCGGTTGAGCAAGAGAGGATAATCCATTTTCAATATATGCTCTCATGACTGACGCGGTCCATTCGGGACGAAGCGTTAGCTTCTCTTTGCCTTGATCAACAAAGCTAAACATTTCTTTCTTAACTATGTCTGTTTCCTTCCCGATTGCTCGACTAAACAAATCTGTCTTTTCTAATACCGGTGTCTCGATTTTAAGAAAATTATAAATGTCTGCATATTTCTGGACAATAGAATAACAATAATCCCAATATTCGAACTCTTTTGGAAGAATGTCATGCATACCGGGGACATGCGTGATCAATGTCTTTTTTCTTGTCTTAATCTTTGGCTTTTTTGTCATGGTTTGCTTTGGCATATATATTTTTGATTATTTAGTTCTCTACTGCCTTATATTGTGGTGTGGTGAATGCTTGTGCCTTTGAAACCGGCAATGCACGAATCCATGCTTTACCGACGATATTTGCTTTAGGAAGCGATCCCCACACGCGTGAATCACTACTTGCACTTCTGTTATCCCCAAGAACAAAATATTCTTCTTCACCTAACGAAAATTTTGCTTCACCAGGGGTTACAAGGTCTTGCGTCAAATAGTATTCACGAAGTACCACACCATTTTCATGTTGATCGCTATAGACAATAACTTCTCCATCATCTACTGACACTGTCTCACCAGGAAGTCCAATAACTCTCTTTATATAATACTGAGATGGATCATATGGATAGCGGAACACAACGACATCACCCCGATCAGGCTCAGAAAAACGATAACTGATTTGGTCAATAATGAGGTACTCTTTGTTAGAAAAATTTGGTTCCATGCTATCGCCCTTAACAAAAAAAGGCTGAATCAAAAAGAAACGCACAGGAATAACAATAGCAAGACAGATCACTATTATTTTTACTAACTCAAAAACAAAGGATCCAAAACCTGACCCCGACTCTTCACTGATGTCCTTTTTATGCTTTTTAGGCATAACATAGACCTTTCTTTCTGGCTTCTTTTCCATACGTGTTTCGAAATACCTCAATTTCAAAGTAATCTATATTATACAGGAACACAGGTAATTTTGCAAATATCTTTTAAAAAAAATAATACCAAAATTTATTTGCCCACAAAACTATTTTTGTGTATTATGAACTATACTATGAGAAAATTTCCAAAGCTTGACTCAATTGAAAATTTGCCTGAGTACTCTCCTCCGGACGCAGTAAAGAAAACAAAGAAAAAAGGCAGTTTTTTTGTTTTGAAAATTTTTGCCGCGGTCCTTGTTGTTGTTGCACTCATAGGCTCAGTGTTTTCGTACAAAGTTCTTTCTGTTAGTAAAGATGTGTTTGTTGAATTTGATAATAAAAAAACATCGCTCTTCCAACAACTCAAAAAACTCATTCTCTCTGAAGATAAGATCCTTCTTGGTGAAGAGGATGGCCGCACGAACGTGCTGCTCCTAGGCATGGGTGGCGAGGGACATTCCGGTGCTCTGCTCACCGACACTATTATGGTTGCCAGTATTAAATTTGACAAAGAGACGGGAGAAAAGGATGTCGCACTCCTCTCTATCCCTCGTGATCTATATGTACCTGTTCAAGATGGAAGACAATCAAAGATAAACAGCGTGTACTCTATTGGCGCACGTGATGGTGAAAATGAGGGTGCAAGGCTGATTGCAAATGTGATAAGTGATATTACCGGTCTTCCCATTCACTACTATGTTCGTGTAGACTTTGAAGGTTTTAGAAAAGTGATTGATGCACTTGATGGCGTAGATGTTGAGGTTGATAGAAGTTTTGTAGATACGCGCTATCCAACGTATAACTACGGGTGGCAAACGGTTGAATTTGAAAAAGGAATACACCACATGGATGGTGAAACGGCGCTTCAGTTTTCCCGGTCACGCCACGGAGTAGTTACCGAGGGAGAAGGCTTTGAGGGAAGTGATTTTGCTCGCGCAGAAAGACAACAAAAGGTGCTTCAGGCGGTTCAGGAAAAAGCGCTCTCAGTAAATACTATTGCAAACCCTAAAAAGGTTAATGATTTGCTTGGAGCACTGGGCGATCATGTCCGCACGAACGTTGAGCCATGGGAAATGACTATCATGTTTGAACTTGCCAAGGAGATTCATAAAGATGACATTATTAATAAGGTTATAGATCAAGGTGAAAATGGACTTGTGTATTCTTCCAACCGTGGTGGTGCCTACGTATTGATTCCACACAAAGAAGACTTCTCAGAAGTCAGAGATTTTGCTCTAACCATTTTTGATCAAGCAAAAGAAGACTCTGTAGAATCTGAAATACTGTATGTTCTTAATGGCACAAAGACTGTTGGAATCGCGTCTACAGAAACAAAGAGGCTTGAAGACGAAGGGTATGAAGTAACCGGAACAGGAAATGCACGAAAATCAGATTATACACAAACAGTAATTTACACAAAGAAGGAAGACTACAGTGACTCAGTAAGGAAGGCAAAGGATGATCTACACGCACGCATAGAAACACTTGATGATCTTTCTTCAGTGTCACTTGACGTCATCCCCTCATCAGTTTCTGTTGTTATTGTGCTTGGTGAAAACTACTCGTGATTTTAAAATCATTTTCCTCTTGAAAAAATATGTCTTTCGTGTTATAAATCCTAAACGTTCGTCTATGAACGTTTTTTAGTACGTACTATGTTTACCGTCGCAATAATTGGAAGACCAAACGTTGGCAAATCGACACTTGCGAATACGTTTGCTGAAAAAAAGGGTGCAGTAACCTCGCCGGTTTTTGGTACAACGCGAGATTATGTCTCACAACGCGTTTCGTGGAGAGGCCAAGAATTTACTGTCATTGACACCGGCGGTGTTGTTTTTGATCCAAAGGAACCACTAGAAAAAGAGGTTCAGAAAAAGATTGATTCTATTATTAAGAAAGCTGACCTGCTCCTCTTTCTTGGTGATGCTCGTACCGGGATTACCAACATTGATCGAAAGATTGCACACTACTTAAAGAAGTTTGATAAAAAAACACTTTTTGTAGTCAACAAAGTCGATAGTGACAAACACCTCTCTGAAACATACGCTTTCAAAAGCCTTGTTGCGGACACAATTATCCCTATATCAGCAATAACCGGAAAAGGTATTGGTGATCTTCTTGATGAAATATCAGGTGTTATGAGCAACGTTGCAGAGGAAAAAGAAGTGCCAGAAGAAAAACCGTTCAGGTTTGCGCTGCTTGGAAAGGTTAATGCGGGAAAATCAACCCTCTTTAACACTATCATTAAGGAAAACAGAGTTATTGAAAGTGACATTCCCGGCACAACAGTCGATCTTATTGATCATACTTTTACGTATGGCAATACGCCACTAAGCATTGTTGACACTGCTGGCATCCGTAAAAAAGCTAACGTTACTGAGGCAATAGAAAAGCAAAGTAGAAAGAAGACATTACATATTTTAAGAAAGATCGACCTTGCCTGTCTGGTGATTGATATCTCAAAACCAATTTCCAGACAAGACCAACGTATTGCTCGTGATATTGAGACTGCGTATATTCCTACAATAATTATCGCAAACAAGAGCGATCTAGCGTGCACACTTACCGACACCAAAGAATGTAGTGAATTTTTTAAGGAAAAAACGCGTGAGATCAGGCATAAGCTTTCGATTCTTTATTTTGCAGACATCATCTTTGTTTCAAGTAAGGAAAAGTACAACGTTCGTACTATTTTAGGTACGGTACGTGCAATAGAGTACGATAGGAAACGGATCGTTAGCTATGAACGGCTTAAAGGCTTTTTATTCGATTACCTTATCACTCATCCACCAAGGTCCAGACGGGGGAAAGTAGTGTCTACTGTAAAAGACATTTCACTTATTTCATCTGACCCACTACTCATTGGCCTTCATACCTCAAAAAAAGGATTTGTTGCTGATAAATTTATTCGCCACCTTGCGAAATCTCTACACGAATATTTGAAAATAAAATCTCGTCCACTGCACATAAAAATTATTAAGTAATAGCATGAAAGCCATTATTGGCCTGGGTAATCCAGGAGAAAAATATGAACGCACCAGACACAACGTTGGGTTTATGATTCTTGATGCACTTGCATTTGACTTTGATACTCCCTTTTCTTTTCAAAAAAAATTCAACGCCGAAATTGCATTGGTAACAATAAATGGTACAAAAACACTGCTAGTAAAACCCCAGACATTTATGAATAACTCAGGTCTAGCTGTTTCAAAGATCACCTCGTACTATGCCTTAGATCCTGAAAAAGACGTTACCGTGATATATGACGACACAGATCTTGATTTTGGTGAGATTAAAAGTTCTGGGAAAAGCTCCGGTGGGCATAAGGGCATGCAATCGATTATTGATACTCTTAGCACTGATTCCGTTAACCGTATTCGCATTGGCATACACTCTGATTTGAAAAAGGACATGCCAACTGAACACTTTGTTCTTAATGACTTTAGCACTCAGGAACTTAAAGAAATGAGTGCCACAATAATCCCTTCTGCAGTTACACGCACACGAGAGCAATTTGATTAATCTTCCATTGAACACAAATAGTGTATGGACTTAGCTCCACTGCTTTCAATTCAAAAAAAGAGCACCGTCTCAGGTCTTCCCCTTTTTCTCTTGGCATATTTTTGTGTACTCAAAAAAGAAAATGGACTGATTGTGGTTGTAGCATCAGAAAAAGACATAGCTACCCTCGAATCACTTTTTGCTCTATATAAGGAAAAAGTATACACGTTTAAGCCACCCCTAGTACATAGTGATTCCGAACCACATCACTATACTCATACAGCAGAATTTCTGTATGCACTAACATCAAAAGAGTCTGGAATTTTTTGTTTACCTGCTGAAAACGTTTCATATAAACTATCGTCCCTTAAAAAATACGAAGAGTCTCTTTTTTCACTATCACTGAACAAAAAAATTGATCTAGAAAAACTGATAAAAGATCTTTCTCAGTTTGGTTTTGAGCGTGCAGAAAAAGCACTTGAATGTGGTTTCTTTTCTGCGAGGGGTGATACGGTAGACATCTTTGCGGTCGGGATGAAAAGTCCTTTGAGAGTAGAGACTGAGTTTGGGATCATATCGTCTCTGTACTACTTTGATCCAAAGACCAACAAGAGTATAGAGTCAGTTGAAGAAGCATCTATTCCACCAATACATCTAAAGGAAAGAACGAGTTTCATTACCTCATATCTTTCAGCACTCTCGGTGATAAAAGACATTACCCTTATTGATGTTGATCCGGATATGATTAAAGAAATTTTAGATCCTTTGCAAGAAGGTGCATATAAGACATATAAAGATACATTGAAAACGCTTGAAAATATTGAACTGTTCCCTATTAATAGCGAAGCTCAAACCTCTTTTACTGCTAGCGACATTTCTCCTTTTTATTTGAACCCAGATTACTTTACTAAAAATCTTATAAAAAATAAAGACTACCAAAAAATAATCTTTACCAAGGAGCATTCAAAAGCAGAGACGCTTTTAAAATCAAATACTATCCCCTACTCAAAAGCACCGCTTTCTAGCCTCTTAAAAATCCTAGCCTCCTCTGATAGTTCGCTTACGCTTGTTAAAACGCCAAGGACACATTCCTTTTTGTTTAAAGGGTTCGCTGAGGAGTCGTCAAAAATTATTGTGCTCAGTGATAAGGAACTCTTTAAGCGAAAAATAAGTAAGAAACGATCTAAGGCAGACGAGGTGTTTATTGCTTCTCTTAAAGAAGGTGACTACGTTGTTCACATTGATCATGGTGTTGGAAAGTTCATTGGGATGACTAAACGAGCTTTTGATGATGCCATAAAAGAATACTTTATTATTGAGTATGCAAAAGGCGATAAGATCTATCTCCCTGTAGAATATGCGGACAAGATTGCAAAATACATTGGCGAGGCAGCTCCCAAAATCAATAGACTGCATGAAATGAGTTTCAAAAATATTAGAAAACTCATTAAGAAAGATGCTGAAAGAATCGCCAAAGAACTTGTTAGGACACAAGCACTGAGAGAATCACGGGAGGGAATCTCTTTCCCTATGCAAAACCAAGAAACTGAGTTTATTTCTCTTTTCCCTTTCACTGACACACCATGCCAAAAACAAACATGGGAAGACATAAAACACGACCTCGCAAGCGAAAATCCTATGGATAGACTTGTTTGTGGAGACGTTGGCTTTGGAAAGACAGAAATGGCTCTTAGAGCTGCATTTAGAGTGGCAAGCAATAAAAAAAGTGTGGTACTCCTTGCACCAACAACTATTCTTGCAAAACAGCATTATGATACGTTTACCAAACGGTTTAAAGGATTTGGCTACTCAATCGAGCTCCTCTCAAGGCTTAAATCGCCAAAGGAGCAAAAGGAGATTGTACACAACCTTTCTTTAGGTGAGGTTGATATTGTTATCGGCACGCACAGGCTTCTCTCTAAAGACATTGTAATAGGCAACCTTGGACTTATTATTATTGATGAAGAACAACGCTTTGGAGTAAAAGCAAAGGAAAAGCTTAAAATGCTTAGAAGCAGAGCAGATATTTTAACCATGACCGCAACGCCTATACCACGAACACTTAACATGAGTCTCTCCGGACTCAAGGATATTAGCATGCTCACTACGCCACCGGAGGGGCGCATACCCGTTGCAACAACTGTTTCACGCTATAATAAATCTTTAGTTAAAGATGCTATTTTAAAAGAACTGAACTCTAATGGGCAAGTGTTTTACCTTCATAATAGAGTACAAACAATCCTTGCTGCACAGAGAACTATTCAGAACCTTATTCCAAAGGCACGGATCGGTATTGTCCATGGACAGCTTGATCCAAGACAAATCAGTAAAACAATGAAAGCGTTTGAGGAGAGAAAACTAGACATTCTTGTCTGCTCATCAATCATTGAAAACGGTATTGATCTTCCCAATGTAAATACGTTGATTGTTGCTGATGCGACACGGTTTGGACTTGGCCAGCTCTATCAACTCAGAGGAAGAATTGGCAGAGGTCATAAAAAAGCACATGCGTACTTCTTATACTCAACACAGAAAGTAAATGAAATGGCGAGAAAACGGCTTACCGCACTGCTTGCTGCCACAAAGCTTGGTGCGGGATTTGAAATCGCCATGAGAGACTTGGAAATTAGAGGTGCCGGCAATATTTTAGGTAAAGAACAATCGGGACGGGTTAAAACAATAGGACTTACTCATTATCTCAGGCTCCTAAATACTGCAATAAAAGAAATTAAAACCGGCAAGGTTGAAAAGGAAATTGATGTCTCAATTGATCTCCCACTTAACGCCTTTATCCCCACTGACCTTGTTGATGATGAAGATGAACGACTCAAGCTCTATCAAAGTCTTGCAGCGATAGACACAATCAAGGTGCTTGATGCAAAGAAAAAGGAGCTTCTGGATGGTATAGAGTCACCTGAATTTGAGAACCTCTTCTATGTCCTTGGCTTAAAAATCCATGCAAAGAATGCACGAATTACCGGTATTGATTCCAAACCCTTCTTGCGACCTGATGAAACTCCCTACAAACGAATTGTTATCACGTTTGAAAAAGAAACGGATTATAAGAAAGCGTATATAGTTGTGCAAAAATATCCCTTTGTTGAAGTTGAAGGTAATAAGCTTAAGATTGACTTGCATAAGCTAGGACCACAGTGGAAAGAGAGGCTTGAGGAGATTCTTACACTATTTGGATAAAAAAGTATTTGTCAAAAACATTAAGGATGCTATACTACACCTAAGCGGAGAAACCCGCTTATTTTTATGCAAAAAAAATGGATGACCGTATCTACCTTCATTGTCTAAATGAAGTGTGCTCTATTGGTAGCAAGCCAATCAAAAAACTGTATGCGTCACTTGGTAGCTTTGAGCGAATCTTTTACGCATCAACAAATGAATTGAAGAGATGCGGCGTACGCGAACTTCAAATACAAAATCTTACATCAAAAAGAAATACAATCCACGCGGACAAAGAAAAGGATTTTCTAAACTACCATGGTATCTCTGTATGTGCATTTGTTGATGACACCTACCCCACCCTTTTAAACCACATACCTGACTTTCCTCCTATTCTTTACTATTTTGGCAGGCTCCCTAAAACACACAAAAATCTGCTTAGTGTGGTTGGCACCAGAAAGCATTCAGCATATGGGAAACGAGTAGCTGAACAGGTGTTACCACCTATTACACAAAGTGGTATTTGCATTATTTCCGGCCTTGCACTTGGTATTGATACGCTTGCTCATAAAGCATCAGTTGATACCACTACAGTGACGTATGCAGTTATTGGCTCAGGCCTTTTACACCTATCTCCACTGTCGAACACAAAACTTGCTCAAAATATTATTAAAGGAGGTGGGGCTATTATTTCTGAGTTTCCTCCACGTCTTGAAGCGCGTCCTGAGTTTTTCCCAAGAAGAAATAGAATTATTGCAGGAATGTCTAAAGCAACGCTCGTCATTGAAGCGCCAGAAAAATCCGGAGCACTGATAACTGCTGATTTAGCACTAGACTACAACCGGGATGTCTACGCTATACCGGGGAGTATATTTTCTAACGTGTCACTTGGTACTCATACACTGATAAAAAACGGGGCAAAGCTCATAACAAATAGTTCTGATATCTTGGAAGAGTATTCGATCACTGAAAAAATAAGTACAACAAAAACTTCCTCATACGTTCCACAAAACAATTCTGAGAAATTAATTCTTGACGCACTTGATACACAAAACGAGCTCCTCGCCGATGATCTTGCCCAGTTATCCACGCTTTCAATTTCTGAGCTCAATAAGACATTGAGTCTTCTTGAAATTCACGGCATTATAGAAAAGAGCAGTATTGGCTATATAAGACGTATCGCTTAAAAGAATGTCTACTTTTCCTATTGATATCATCATAAAAAAATTACGTACGTATGTGCGTACTCTTGACGTCCCTATAAAAAAACTTGAATCAGCGATTGGTGATGACCCGTTTCGTATTATGATTTCAATTATACTTAGTGCAAGAACTAAGGATGAAACAACAGCAGCGGTGACAAAGAGGCTTTTCTCCATTGCCTCTACACCATCTAAAATTATACTGCTCCCTGAAACAAAACTGAAAAAACTTATTTATCCTATAGGATTTTACAATGTCAAAGCAAAAAACATT
>JAHISJ010000022.1 GCA_018818205.1 Patescibacteria group bacterium | reverse complement strand
TCACAAGAAATATTATAGAAGAAAAAAGTTTTGGTACTTCTTTGATATAGAAAAGAGATACCGACTCATAGAAAGAAAAAAGAAGAAGTGTGTTTAAAAAGTAACTAGTACCTAAAAAGAGTAAAGTGGTAGGTCTTGTCTAGACAATAAATGTGGACATTTAAGATTGTTCGGGAGGAATTAGTTATTGATTAAGATATAGGTCTGCGGGAGTTTGATAGCTGAGAGATTGGTGCCTTCGCTTGTTGTTGTAGAAGTTAAAGTATTCCTGTAAACCTTCGTTGGCTTGTCCGAGATTCCGGTAATCTTTGATGTATACATTTTCATATTTGACGGTTCGCCAGAGGCGTTCAGTGAAAATATTATCCATACATCTACCTCTGCCATCCGTGCTAATCCTAATATCGTTATCTTTGAGAATTGAGATAACCCCCGTGTCTGTAATTGGCTTCCCTGATCGCTGTAAAGTATTCCCGGTGTGTTAATGCGAAGTGCTTTGTTCAAACACTCTCGAAAAAAGATTGGCTGTATTGACAACGAGAGTTGCCGACCAACAACATATCGTGTAAACCAAACAAGGATTGCTACGAGATACGCCCACTCATCTTCCAACCGAATATATGTGATGTCCGTACCCCAGACTTGATTAGCTTGAGTGATCTTTTTTCCTCTGAGAAGATATGGATATTTCTCATGCACTTTAGATGAAGCAGAGGTTTTGGGCTTTGGATAAATAGCTTCTATGCCCATGAACTGCATCAGTTTCCGGATATATGGCCGACAAGCATATTCTTGAAACCGGTCATGTAATTCACATTGGATACGTCTCGCTCCATAAAAAGGGTAATCCGTGTAAATGGCATCAATTTTATCCATCAGCTGTTTATCTCACTTCTTTTCAACCGGAGTATAGTACAAACTGGATCGTGATAGTCTAAGGAGCTCAGCTTGACGAGAAATACTAATCTGTGTTTCCTCACGATCCGTCAAATCTACTCGTTCCCTATGAGTCAGGGATTGACAATTTTTTTCAACGAGGAAAGCTCTGTTTCTCGTTGGCCTATGATTTTATACAACTCTTCAATCAAATCATCTTTGGATTTGTCTCGCTTGCGTCGCTTGTCCAAAAAGAGGTCTTCAAGATGATCAAGTGCAGCTGACTTCCATTGTTGAACCTGGGTTGGATGAATTTGATACAGACTGGTTATTTCCGATACTTTTTTGCCTTTGATGGCTTCGATTGCCACCTCGGCCTTGATAGCCGCGGAGAATATTTTACGCATAAATTTAATGTGGTTAACCCGATAAATCTATTATATACCACTTTAATTTAGGAAATGGTCAGTGGAATATTCCCGGACTCAGAACATTATTGGAAAATGTTTTGCCCAAAGAAAAAGTTTTTAATGACTTTGAAGTTTCTCACACATTTCCTAAGAGAGGATGTTAGAACTAGGAATATAAATACTAACCTTCCTCATTTTCTATTCATAGCAGCAGACTCTGTTTTATGAGAGTCACAAAATATAAAAAACACAGATTCATAAGGTGATCTGTGTTTTGATTTCAAATTTGTAGAGAACTTTTTTAGATTTTGATTCGCTCTTCTCCAAGAAACCTTGAAATAATACGCCTTAGATTGGCTCCGATATCGGTACCTGAATTTGAACTTCTTGATAGGCCCATCGAAAAGAGAAGATCTTTCCTGAAAGTTTCAGCATTAGGTGAACGATTTTGAGGATCTTGCGATAGGTTTTTCTGAAGTACAAGTTTCATTTCTGAACAATCAATGATTCCGGAAAGATTTGAGGTTAAATTTTCAAACTCTCCCATCACCATCCCAATAAACGGCTTGCCGGTCAGTAATTGAAAAAGAACACTCGCAAATGCGTAAAAATCTGTTGCTGGCGTTAACTCTCCACCGAATAATTGCTCCGGTGCTTGGTAGATGACTGTCCCTAAGCACTCCGGATTACTCGATGTCCGATTTGCTACTTCGAGATATTGAGCTGTCCCAAAATCAAGTACCTTGACGCCATCCTCACATAGCATTATGTTTGAAGGTTTCAAATCCCCGTGAATAATACTGTTCTGGTGAGCAAACAAAAGTGAAACGCAAACACAATTAATGAGCATGCATAACACCTTCTGTTTGAGATCTCTTTCACCATCTCCGATCTTTTCATCCTTGAACAAAGACATAGCATCTTTGGACAAGATTTGTCCTTCTATATACTCTAACACCAATAAATGAACACCCTTTGAGACATCAGAATCGACAAGGTGTGCATCAACAATGTTAGGGCATCCCTTAAGATCTGAAAGTACCTTGAATTCCCATTGAGCATGTTCCTCTAGAAAAAAAACTTTGATAGCATAAATTTTTTCTTCCGGGCTCAAAACCTTGTAAACTTCAAAGTTTCCCGAGCCAAGATATTCCAAAATCCGATAACGTCCGAGGCAGAATGAATCGCCAACATGAAAACGTGATTCCTCATCACGAAATAGCACTCTACCCGTCTGAAAATCAGGGTCGTTCTCTCTTGAAGTAAAACCATTTCCAGTAACAAAATTATCCACGCCGTTCTTTGTAGTCAATTTTCTCTCCTCTTCTGATAGGGTTCAGTTCAACTAAAAGCTTACCACACTCTGTTGGGATGATGTCAAGGACAAATCCCCATTTTGCGATAGAAGCTACAATACATAATGTGACTTTTAAAGAAATGGTTCGTACGTTTTTTAAAGAGTTTCACAAGAAATATTATAGAAGAAAAAAGTTTTGGTACTTCTTTGATATAGAAAAGAGATACCGACTCATAGAAAGAAAAAAGAAGAAGTGTGTTTAAAAAGTAACTAGTACC
>JAHISJ010000021.1 GCA_018818205.1 Patescibacteria group bacterium | reverse complement strand
TGCCAAACTCCCTCCACCACCCTCTCATACTTCTCAAGTATTGCCTCCCACTCATATCGTTTCTCAACTAACATTCTTCCGTTATCTCCAAGCCTCTTCCTAAGTTCAGCATGTTCTTGTAGATAACGCATCTTTTCCTTAAACTCATCTCGCGGTGCAAGAAGAATATCGGTACCATCTTGAACTAAAAGTCCCTCTGCTCCTTTGGGTGTTGATATGACTGGTTTGCTACACGCAAGGTACTCCAGTATCTTAAGTCGTGTCCCTGACCCTTTGGTAAGTGGTACAATGCCAACATCACACGCATGAATGTAGGCAAGCGGATCATCCACACAGCCAATGCTCTGTATTGTTCCGCGTCTTTCCTTAGGACAATCTCTCCCAAACAAAATCACATTAAATCCTTGCAACGTATCAAGAATATACTCAAACGCTTCAGTATTGGGATGATACTTGTATGACCCGTGAAAACAAAACACCACATCATCATCAGTAACCCCTAGCTCAGTACGAATTCGTGAGCGCTCACTCACTGCTGCATCTGCCGCAGCAGTATCAACTCCATTTTCAATTACCATGCTTTTATCAGCAACGGCAGGTACCATAGCAATCATCTTTCTCCTATCTTCTTCAGAGCAGCACGTGACAAAGTCAGCATGTTTCAGTGCAAATTTCTCAGCCTTCAGTGTGCCAGGGAAGAGATCTGATTCAACGTTTTGCTGGTCGAGGATGAGGGGAATTTTTTTGTTTCGCATCGCAAGCCAGGTTGGAAGAAAGTGATACGAATGTACGGTAATAATAAGATCAGAATCAAGCTTACGAGGGAATCTTACGTACGAAGGATAAAAGAAAGGATGATTTTTATATTTGAAATAACGATCAAGAAGAGTATATTTTACAAAACGTCTAAAGAGTTTATCCCCCAGGGTTCGCTCATGTTTTCTTAACACGTAGTTGATGTTGTGGATGTTCGTTTGTGAGTTCTGTGCAATTTTTCCGGTGTATGCCAAAAAGGTGACATCGTTTTTTTTAGCAAAGTGTTTTGCAATATTCCATGTTCTGTTTTGTCCGCCAGACACTGTAGGGTAGGCAGGCTCAGGATGTATGATACTTATTTTCATATACTCTTCATAGAGATGTTACCAGTTTGCATCTTTTTCATAGCCTAGTTTTATCAAAATGTCATTGTAGTGGTCTTTAAAATAATCTTTGTGAACTTGTTCAAAGTGATTTTTCCAGTCACCGGAGACTCCTTTCCTGTAATGACTTTTCTTATCTTCTTTACCCTTGTTTCTACCACCAGAAAGAGCTGAAAAGCGATTATCATATACGATTTTAAGTGCTCTTGAATTAGAAAGTGTATAAGTAGGTAAGAACTTTGTAGTATAGGAATTTTTTTTGATAATACTCGGCATGTTTCTTACTATATAATGCCCTAATTCATCTTTGGCTTTTTTTTCGGCATTTAAGATACCTAAAAAACTGAAGATTTTTAAAAATTCTTCGTATGAATTTTTTGTTAAAACTTCCATTTTGCATTCATAAATGTTGTCATTATTATAGTGCCACTCATACATTTTGTTAAAACTTCCATGCGAAAACTTGATTTCTGCAAGCAAGCCCTCGGCTTTTGAGACAGAGTTTAAGTAATCCCTGTGTTTTTTTAATTTCTTTCCCCAAGGGCTATCTGGGACGGGATGACTGTATAAATGAGAAAAAAAGCCTGAAATACAGATATCTCGCGGATCACGTATAACGTGAAATCCCTTGTAATTTTTGAGAGTAATGTATTTATAGTTGGCATTTCTGTACACAATGAAATCAACTGGGGAATCAAGCAAGAAATCATCCAATGTATATTTTTCTGAAAGTGGGAAATCAACAATTTTGTAATTCAAATAAAGCTCATTACAAATTGATTTGATAATAAGGTAAATCCACGTTGATGCACATTTATGATGGCCAAAATAAATGAGCGCTGGTTTTTGCTTTCTCATGAATTTGTTTCTTAACTTCTTTGCCAAACTCCCTCCACCACCCTCTCATACTTCTCAAGTATTGCCTCCCACTCATATCGTTTCTCAACTAACATTCTTCCGTTATCTCCAAGCCTCTTCCTAAGTTCAGCATGTTCTTGTAGATAACGCATCTTTTCCTTA
>JAHISJ010000020.1 GCA_018818205.1 Patescibacteria group bacterium | reverse complement strand
TAAGGAAAAGATGCGTTATCTACAAGAACATGCTGAACTTAGGAAGAGGCTTGGAGATAACGGAAGAATGTTAGTTGAGAAACGATATGAGTGGGAGGCAATACTTGAGAAGTATGAGAGGGTGGTGGAGGGAGTTTGGCATTGAGCAAGGAATAAAAGCTTTTTTTACCAGACCCTCCTAAACAATAGTTCCTGAACAAACCCTATCTTGAAACCAATGTCTCGTGCAAATTGAAATAAAAAACTCATCCAAGATTGCATTCCAAAGGCAAATTTTACAAAATTTTTTAGGACGCTCGAAAAAGCAAGCATCAATACAAATACCGCCGCTAACATAATTCCTATTCCCCAACTCTGTCCATACACCACTGCTATACTTCCAAAAAGACCAAGTATGATTGCATAGAAAATTTTCTTTCCGTGATTAATATGCATTGGTGATTTTTTGTTGTGCTTTGTGGCCACATGCCTGTGTGAGGCTGAGCGCTTGATCGCCCAAAAACAATGAGCTTTAAAAGACTTTGGGTCATCGTGAGAAATGTTTGCATCCTGGCAATAGTAAATTTTATATCCTGCTTTTTGTATTCGTATTGCCAAATCAGTATCTTCGCTGGTGCGTAAGTTTTCATCAAAAAACCCTATGTCTTCAAACACATCTTTACTGATCATACAATTCTTTGTATCGAGGACTCTAGAATAGGTACCCTGAGTGTTGTTTTTAACCCAGGAGCTGTATTGCTTATGAGTTTCCATTGCCCATTTTCTATGATCATATGAAACACATTTTCCAATGGAAACCTTTTCCACTTTGGCAATCTTAACAAAACTTTCAAGCCAGCGATCCGTAACAATACAATCAGAATCGGTAAAAACCAGGATATCTCCCTGAGACTTTCTTATCCCTACGTTTCTTGCATGGCTTGGCCCAACGTTTTCATCTAAAGATACTACTTTTACCCGCGGATCATAATTATATTTCTTTAACACAGTGCGTGTATTATCCGTAGAGCCGTCATCAACAATAATAAGCTCAAACTCCTGGAACGATCCAAATAGCACCGATTCAATACACACACCTATTTTTTGATCATCATTAAATACTGGAACAATAACAGAACAGTGTACATTGCAATTTTTTGGCTGAGTACTCATACTGCTACTTTTTTTATTAATCCTTATCATTTTAATACCCTCTCACACCCCACTTTTTAAGAACAAAGTCAAAAACATAAATTGCAAAAAAAGGCATTAATAGCGCCAATGCACCAATATAGAGAAGAGAAATCGGAATACCTAGGGGGATATTTGCTTCCATAAACGCACTCCGAAAAATATTCACCCCAATATACACCGGATTTATATAGGCGAGCCACCATAACCATTTTGGAATAATATCAATAGGAAAATAGACCGCTCCCAATATCAGAAAAGCACGAGGTAAGTAGTTCACGAGGATCGCGGCAATTCCTTCCTCACTTAATTCTATTGAGGAAATAACAAAGTCAAACGAAATAAAAATGATAAAAATAAACATAAGAGCAACAGTACCAAAGAAAAGATTTATCCAAATAATCGATGGAGTTAGAAAAAACATAAATGCGATAAAAATAAGGGTTACAATGATAATTTCAAAAAATGTCTTTACGCCCTTTCCTGCCAAAATATAGAGTCTACTTCTTGGAGAAAGCAAAATTCCATCAAGTGTCTGCATCATCTTTTCACTTTTTAGCTTTGTTTTTCCCCAAGTCATATGGAAATAACTATATGCCAAAAAACCGGTCAGAAGATACACTACATAGTTTTGTTTCTGGACAAAACCCAAGTCATCAACACCTGACTGCATAAACACAGAAGAGTACACCAGAAAGAAGCTAAACATAGTCAGCATTGGAGCAAAAACAAAATTAACGATATTAGTTTTAAACCTAAACATCTGTTTTAAATCCTTAACAACAAAAGCCCAAAGAACTGAAAGTCTTCTCCCACTTAGATCATTAATATAGCCCATGGCTCTCCTCATATTCTATCTCCTTTACGAAGTCATCTTTAAAAACGCCTCTTCTAATGTTGGTTTATTGACTCGTATATCTTGAATTTCCATATTGCCTTCATGTACTTTTTGTAACAATACATGCAGCAAGTGACTATTGCTCAGTGGAATAACAATTTTTTCTTTTCTCTGACTTACATCAAAAAGCTCGCTCATGACTGCGGCGTCCTTTTCATGAGTAAACTGGATACAAACATCTTTTGAACTATCAACCTTCCTTTTTAGCCCCTCTGCTGTATCAACCGCAACGGTCTTTCCTTTTCGTAATACGGCGATAGTATCACACAGCTCTTCGGCTTCTAGCAAATGATGCGTACACAGAATTATTGTTTTTCCTTCCTTATCTCTCATTTCCTTAATACGTTGCCGTAATTTATATCCCGTTCCCGGATCCAATCCAAAGGTGGGCTCATCAAGAAATACAATCGGCGGATCATGTATAAATGCCCTCATAACCGCCAGCTTTGTCTTCATCCCCATCGAATAATTCTCAACAAGATCATCTATTCTATCTTTAATGTCAAAGAACTCTGCAAGCTCATCAATCTTATTGTCAAGATTACGTACATCATATATTTTACCAAAAAAACGTAAGTTATCTCGTGCGGTCATTTTGTGATACACCATCTTGTTCCCAAGACATACCCCGATATTCTTTCTTATTTCCTTGGGATGTTTTTTAACATTATACCCCATAACACTCGCCTGCCCTCCATCAGGATAAATTAATGTTGAAAGTATCCGGACAATGGTTGTTTTCCCCGCACCGTTTGTACCTAACAGTCCAAAAATTTCCCCTTTTTGTATATCTAAACTGACCGCATCAAGAGCTTTGATCCACTCCCCTTTTTTTGTCTTATATCCTTTTGTTAATGCATCTGCTCGAATAATCACATCCATCTTTGTTGTTCAAAAAAAATAGTACCTTCTTTATTTATCTAAATCCTTTAGTATCATAGCATACTATTCCTTATTTATGTTTCATTAAGAAACTGTTATACTATAATTGTATATTATGCGTGTTTAAGCTTAAGAAGCAATAGTGTACAAAAAGTATGCAAAACTTTAGAAAAAACAAAAAACATTCTACTCGTTCTATGAAAAGAGGACATCTTTTTCATGAACAAAAAAATCAAAATGATGGCTTTAGATCCCGTACGAAAAAGTCAAGAATAAAAAAAGCGCACTCAGAAAACGAACCTTCTAAAATTGTAGGTTTTATTGGTCGTTTAAGTGCGCTCATATTATGGTTTCAGAAAAAAAATATACGCAGAATACTTGGTGTCTCACTTCTTATTTTTATCATTCTATCACTTGTTGGTATTTACTTTGACAGAAAAAAAGGATACGACTTCGTTCCGGAAAGAGCCATCTCATACGAATCAATTAACTGGGAAGAGAAGCAAAATAACGAGGGGTATGGCTATTACCGCAATGGTGAAAATTCCTTTTTATGGAAAGCAGACGTGTACGTTCCTGATACTTCGTTCTTTTTTATCGTTAAAGATATCGCAAGGCTTGAGTTCAAGATTAAAAACCTTGAAGGTGAAGTTCTTATTCCCAGTGAGGTTGAATTTTCCGATAGGCAAAACTTTCCTGAATCCAATGGTTTTAGAAAAGTTACCAGTAAAACCACAAAAGAGTTAACATTAATTCAAAACACACACTATGCATCTTTCATGGGATTGGATTTTGTTTCCGGAAATATGGAAATGACACTTCCCGTGGATGACAAATCGTTTAACACATTCACCATACATCTCCCCGCCTCCGCAAAGGTAATAAAAAAAGGAGATGGCGGTAATCCCGCAGATATGTACGACGTTGGTGAAAACAGTTATTTTTTTCACGACTTTATATTTCCGTCTATCGTCTACTACAAATTTGGGTACCACACGATTATGCAAGTGATGCTTATCATTGCAATCGTGCTTATCATGCTTTTTTCTATCAGTGCCCTAGGTCTTGTTAAGAATATCAAAATCACGCTGAACCCAAAAAAGCTTCTTGCCGCTATTGCACTTACCGCAGTATTAATGCTTCTCTTTTCTGCCCTTATTCCAAATCCAAAACCCATTATTCTAAATTGGGATAAAAATACCAACACACGATACAAAACCGACACACTTTTTGCTTCTGACTCCCAGGTACCAAATTATTTATGGTGGGTTTTAGGCATCACCAAATCAATAGATGGATTTATTGTGGGAAGTTCCTCTAATTGTGACCCGGGCGTGTACCAACATATGCACCTTTCTGCATGGAGTGCAAAAAAAATATTCATTATTGATGAATACCAAAATACGACGTGTGCTTCTTTTATGGAACAGATTGCACCCGACAAAACTGAGGTTGTCTCCAAGCAGTGGCTTATGGAAAATCTTGCCACTACATTCCCCGTTAAAAAATATCCTCCGCAATTATTATTTGAAATAAACGCTAAGATCGTAGTTCTTCTTTCAAATATCATTGTCGCACTATCTGTCGCGTACTTACTTTGGAAAGCACTTACGATAAAAAAAGTTAAAGATGCATTGTTAAGTATTTTGTATGGTTTTATTTGCTTTTTTGGACTTATGGGGCTCTATATTCTGTGCGGAATGCTGATTCACATGCCTATTACGTACCATGCGAAAAATACATATGGATTAATCCTTAACAATTATTTTCTTCCCGGTGTTATTGCAGGTGGTAATAACTTACGAACTCTCTTTGCACTCATTGGGCTCTTTGGCGTATTGCTTATTGTTACCAAACTCAGAAATAAAATAAACTATCTCTTAATCCCCATTATACTTATTGGTATCTTGCTCCTTATTGTTATCCCTCAAACTGAATATTTTTCTAAGAGAGTCATTCTTACTATGACCTCTGCTGAAGCATATCAATGGGATTACAAACAAGATAGTTTTAACCCGTTTGATTTGTATCGTTCTGTTCGAGACAATGAAGTTGTTCCGTACCTCAAAAAAGCATTTAGTAAAGAAGAAAGGGGCAGAAAAGAAAATATCTTTGCCCAGAGTTTAGCAAGTGAGCAAAGGCACGCGGAAGCGATTCTCGTATTTGAAGAATCTTTAACAAAATACAAAGAATTCCCAGCACTCTATGCTGCAAATACATATGGCCTTGCAGAAACGTATTTTAGTCTTAGACATAAAACCATTGTTCTTTCTGACTACTGGAAGACAAGTTTTAGCTCACCAACACAGTATTATAACTCAAAGGCCGTCGACTACTATACTAACTATATCCACAATGTTGATGATGCGGAAGTGCTCAGCGATCAACAAGGAAGATCCTTTAAGACAGACGATAAGACTTTAAACTTTAGAAAAACACGCAGCTTGTTTCACAGAGGCATGTCGTACATCGTACTGAGAGAATATGCAAAAGCGATCAAAAACCAAAGGGAAAATCTAGAAAACTTCCCAGATAGTCCCTATAAAAAAGAAACGCTCTTTTACCTTGGTGAAGCGTACCAGAAATCACATCAATATAGCGAAGCTATTCCACTATATACTGATTTTATACGTACCTTCCCAGATGATAGCATCACTCCATATGTACGGCTAAGGCTAGCTGACAGCTACTTACAGTCAGGTAAATACGAGATCGCGCTTGTTAAATATCTTGATTTATTTGCCCGTAGTCCAGAAAAAGATTTCATCCCTACTGCACGGTACGATGCGGCGTATGCATATGAAAGATTGCAAATAAATCACCAACAAGCTATAGCCAATTATGAAAGACTACTCTGGGATTTTTGTAACAACGAAAAAACAACAACGCAAGCACTACTACGTATAAGTGAGCTCACTCCCAAACACCAGAGAGGATTTTATGAAGAATATTTGAGTGCAATAAAAAAATCAAATGGTGCCGGCTATAGCCTGGCACAAGCAGAAATAGATTTTAACCATCTTCTGGAACAAACGTCCAACCCAAATTATAGGGTTAATATCGATTTTCGACTGATAGAGATTTACATGCGTTTTAATAAACTCGACAAAGCGAAAGAGTCGTATTCAAATATTGCTGAGCTCTACCCCGATTCTCTCCCAGCATTCTATGCAAAAAAAGAATTGGCCACATTTGATCAAAAACGAAATCTTGTTGTCTACTACGATAAAAAAATAGTTGAGGACCTACGAGAATATGGGATATTTACTAGTTCTCTTGATGAACGTTTTTTCAAAGATACGGACAATGACACTATCACCGATATAGAAGAAATCACCGTTTATAAGTCAAATCCAAATGATATTGATTCAGATGGTGACAATATCACTGATGAAAAAGAAATTAGCATGGGAACCAGTCCAGTTGTATACAATGCTACTGAGGAAGAAATAGAAAAAGGTCTGACTACTGATGAGACTGAGCGTACATTAAATAAGAAATATCAAACATTCTGGAGCAACATTTTTAATAACTACTTAAAATATGTAAAGCTCAGTAGAGGCATGACGCTGTTCTTTGTTGGTATTTTTTGTCTTACTATTGTCTTGCTCCTTAACAAGAGCCTGAGAACAATCACTCTCGTACTGTTGTTCTTCTTCATTTCACGAGGCATTACCCGTATTGGTGAGCAAGATCCATTTAGAGGACTTATGAGTATATACCCTGCAATAATGAGTAGTATCCAAATTATCCTTATTCTCCTTGCAATCAATGCAGTAATCTTCATTATAGTGAACATAAGTACCATAAGAAAACGAGGAAAGAAACTTGCTCGTCTCATGGCGCACTTTAAACGCACACGTCAGTTTAACCTAAAGAAGGTTATGGAGGTCATTTCTCTAAAGAATAAAAAAAGAGGTGAATAGTTCTATTATTTTCTTCAAAGAACGTACCGATGCAATGCTACTTAAGAACAAAGCAATCTACAGTGAAAACACCAATGATCATTACAGTTGTCGTTGTGACCTATAACGAAGAAAGAGACATTGACGCTTGTCTTACTTCTTTACTAAATCAGAGCAGAAAACCAAATGAAATAATTGTTGTTGACGATGGTTCTTCTGATAACACAGTAAAAAAAGTCACCTCATATCCTGTATCAGTAATCAGAGTAAGACATACTGGAAGATGTGAAGCTAGAAATATTGGATGGAAAAACGCAAAAGGAGATGTAATCTGCTTTGCTGAAGCGGATTCTGTTTTTGATAAAGACTGGGTTTTTGAAATTGAAAAGAGTTTCCTATGCGGAGCTGACACAGTTACCGATAGAAGAAGGTACTTTAGACCAAGGTCATTTCTGCAAAAAGTGATAGATGCTGATTTCATAATTAGGTATCAGAATTATACCCCTTTTAGCGCTTGGGCATTTAAAAAGAAGGTTCTGCAGGCTACGCAAGGATATAATAAGTATTTGGACCAATCTGAGGAGAAAGAGCTTCATAAGAGAGTACTAAGCAAAGGGTTTAAAACCATTTTTGCAAAAAAAGCTGTGCAATACCATAAAGGCGAACCAAAAAACTTCTTTGGTTTTATAAAAAGAGTTTTTGACAGTGAAAGGAAAAGAGCGAGTGGTTATTTGATCCTTTTTCCAGATGAGGTTGATTATACGAAAATTGCATTATTCTTTCTTAATGTTGCTTTGTTTGGAATTTCTATCTATAATTCACGGTACGTTTTTGTTTTTTTCATTTTTGTTTTCTTACAAATTGTAGCGTACTTTTTGAAGATTTACTTTGTAGAGAAAGGGTATTTAATTATTCCCCTGTATCAAAGTATTGGACTAACAATGCTCCGTTTTTTGCGCACATTTACCCTAGTCGCGGGATTTATTGCAGGTCTGCTAGATAGAAAAGGACTTCGTGTCAAGCTACTTAGAGCCATCAAAAAGACCTCTAATTAATTGTGTTTCACCTCAAACACAATAAACTCGACCACTCACGTATTGAAAGGAATTGACCGTTCGGAACTCTTCCGTTGATACACGCCAACCTCTCGAAAAAACAACCATGCATATAGTACGATTGATAGAATGCTTTGATCCAGAAAATAAGGGAGGACTTGTGCCCAACGCCCATTATATTTCAAAAGCACAAATACGTGAGGGGCACCTCGTAGATATCTTTTCTTTTACCAATGGAATTCCAAAAACTGAAACCTTCGATTCTATACGTGTCCATTATATTTCTCGTCCACGTGTGGTTAGAACCTTTGGAGGTGTGTCTTTTTTTAAGGCAATTACAAAGGCGAATATCAAACCGGATATCATCCATTGCATTGGCTCAATTCCTTTTGGATGGCTTTTGCCTCTTGCAAAGAGAAACACACAAGCAAAACTAATCCTTTCTATTCATGGCTCAGTTATGCCGCTCCAAAAGGAGCAAATACTTGATGTTCGCAGCACTCTTAATGCGTTTGAATACGCACAATTAATTACTTTTTTGGCGAAAAGAGTAGACCTAATTCTCCCCATAGCTGAATTTATTAAAGATGAGCTCATCTCTTTGCATATTCCCAAAGAAAAAATAGCAGTGATTCATACAGGTATTAACGTTGAACTCTTTAACAAAAAAGTGGCACAACCCGATTCTAAACATTTTACCTTACTGTATGTTGGACGCTTTGCCCAAAAAAAAGGGCTCCCTTATCTTCTGAGAGCACTTGCCAGTATTAACGATCAATCAATCAGACTGAAACTAGTTGGAGGTGCCCCACGCGATAATGACTTCCACAATGTTATTTCGCTTATAAAAAAGCTCTCTTTAGAAAAACGTGTTGATGTTATGCCTCCAATAAAGCATACTGAGCTTCCGTCCATATATCAATCTGCAAATATCTTTATCCTTCCTTCTGTCCTCGAGCCTATGGGTAAAGTAGTACTAGAAGCACTTGCATCATCTCTTCCTGTAATAGTTACCAAGCAAGGAGGTGTTACTGAAATCGTCGAGAACAAAGTAAATGGAACGATAGTGCCACCTCAAAATCCACAAGCACTTGCGGATGCCATAATTGCATTAAAAAATAACCCAACGCTTCAACAAAAACAAATAAAAAACGGTACTGAAACCGCAAAGAAACATGACTGGAGTATTATTGCTAACAACTACTCAAATGCCTTTTCTGCATTGCTGTAACACTGATTACCTTTTCTGCCCTAAAGCAACGTAATATCGTGGTATCCAAAACGTACTACTTTTTTTTGTCACCTTTGGCCCTGTCCCCTCTTCGAAGATTTTCTTTTTTATCCCAAGCGAGAATATTCTCTCAATTCCTGAAATCCCTTTTCTTACTTTTCGACGAGTAAAAAAAACTGGAGTAAACCGCTGACCAAAAAACACAATGCCTTTAAATTTACCAGAAAGAACAGAAAGTAACTCTTCTTTAGTAAATTCACAAAAGTGAAATGGATTTAGCGGTTTTCCTCCAAGAACAATATTTGGAGAAGTTATTGTCCGATTTGGGGAAGAAAGGATTAAGATACCTTTCTTTTTTAATACCCTATGCACTTCACTAATAAAGCTTTTGTACTGTGAAACATGTTCAATTGTCTCAAAAGAAACAACAACATCAAATGAATTGTTTGGAAAAGACAATTTTTCAGCATCGTCTTCAATAAAAGTTAACGCGTCATGTGAATATTTCCTCTGCGCATATTCAATTGCCTCTATAGAATTATCTACTCCAGTCACATATTCAGCACCACTCTTAGCAAGCATAGAGGTTCCGTAACCAGCTCCACAAGCAATATCAAGAACATTTTTCTTTTTTACATACTGGGCAGCAAAAGCATATCGTTCAATATGGTCTTGTACTATTCTTTTTGGCGTTTTATTGGGGACAACTCTCTCTCCGGTAAACTTCATAATTCTACTTTTTACATACTACCTTCATCATAAATTCTGGTATATGAAATGGCAAATCGTATGGAACTTTTTCTACCTCTTTAAAACCAGCTTTTATCAAATACGCTTTCATATTTTCAAAATCAAATATATTTTTATGCAGGTTGTGTGCATACTTCATATCAGCTCCTCTTCCATACAAATACTGATTTATCTGATCAAAAGAGATCACATTAGCTGTATACGCCTTACACAATTTCTCTAAATCAGGAACACCGATAGCTACCATGCCTCCGGGTTTCAGTACTCTAAAAAACTCTTTAAGCACACTTTTCAGTTCACTCATATTAAAATGCTCAAGTGTGCCACATGAAAACACTTCCGATACAGACTGGTCAGAAAATGGGATATTTTTACGTACATCTGCAATAACATCAACCTGGGGTAAATGACGCAAGTCAACATTAATATATCCTTTTCCAATAGGACAATGACCTCCACACACATCAAGCTTCATGTTTTCCGGATATCCTTTAATTCCTATTTGAGCCTTAAAGGAAAGCCGTTTTATTCTTCCCTTTATATTACGTGCTACTAAGAAAGGTTTTGTTTTGGCATATCGTTTTTTATACGTACCTATATTCATCTTTTTTTACTTTTGTTATGTATGATACATGTGGATCCCACCATCCTATTTTTCCTCTTTCCTAACACGAGACATAAGCATCTTACCAATTTCCTCTTCGTTAAAGTTTTGCTGAAAAAAGGCATATCCTCGTTTTGCAATACCCTCTCTTAATTGACTATCCTCTTTAAGACGTAGTATTGCGTTAGCGAGAGAATGCGTATCTGCACCAGAACATAATAGCACATGTTCTCTATCCTTTAAACCACTATCCTCTACTGCGTACGCCTTGGCAGTAATTAATGGTCTTGCAAGCGCCAATGCATCATATACTTTGTTTGGTACCACAGCTTGTGCTTTAGGCGTATCTCCAAAAATACCTAAGCAGATATCTGCACCCCCCATCATGCTCATAAGTTCAGGGTAGCTTACCACTTCACCTTTCATCTCTACATTGGTAAGTCCCAGCCGCTTTGCCAATACATGCATGTCTTCATATTTTGGCCCTCTTCCTACAATGGTAAAATGTATGTCCTTATACTTCTGAAGCATTCGTGCAGCGCGTAATATATATTCAATGCCATGAAGAGGGGAGAAGCTTCCATAAAAAAAAATTTCAAACTCCTTTGATTCCTGCTTTTCTTTAATTTGCTTCGTCAATGCAGCCATACTTCCAACCGGGAGAGCAAACATTTTTTTCTTACTAACAGAAAGTTTTTTAGAAATAAGATCAATATGGCTTTTTGTGTCAAGCAAAGTGACTGTTGCTAATCGCAACGGAATTTTGTCATACATTTTAAGAAGCATTGCTTTTGCCGATGTATCGGAATCACACTTAAACTCTTGGATAAGAGTAACGTATTTTGAAATAAAAAGATCGACGAACAACGGCTTCCTCTTAATCTTGGAAACAACCCAACATATAGGTACATCATAATACGCAGGAAAAGGAACAAGAAACACATCAGCATTTATAGAGAGTGCTCTATAAAAAAGTCTGCATGCACGCACTGTATTGCTTAGCATAAAAAAAGGCAATTCTTTAAATAGTACGGGATTATACCCTGAGGGAGGCACATAACATTCTACAACCTTCGCGTTCTGGCTTATAAATGCTCGTTTTAAAATAACACTTCTTGAATATTCTTTTGTCCACCCTCCCAAAAAGCAGATTGTTTTTTGTGCTTTGTCCATTTACGATTAGTATCCTCGTATTCCCCACTTCTTAAGAATAAAATCAAATATTTTCGCAGCAAAATACGGTACTGTAATACTGAGTAGCAATAAATAGAGCAATGAACCGAGTAATCCAAAATGTATATCGGCATCCATGAAGGCGCTTCTAAAAATATTGACTGCAATATATACAGGATTTATATATACTAAAAAACGTAAATACTCCGGGATAGCCTCTATAGAAAAATAAACAGCGCTTAGAATTAAAAACGCGCGGGGAAGATAATTAACTAATATCCCTGACAACCCTTCTTCGCTAAGCCCTATCGCCGACACAATAAAATCAAAAGAGATAAAGATTATAAACACTAACACGAGAGCAATAATTCCATATCCAAGCATTGTCCAGTTTACCTCCGGACGCATCAGAAAAAGCAAAACGGTAAAAATAAGTATTATGATTGATATTTCAAGAAGAGCTTTTATGCCTTTTCCCATCATCATATACAGTCTGCTTCTCGGGCTAAGAAGCATGCCCTCAAGAGTGAGCATAATCTTTTCATACCTTAAATTTGTCTTCCCCCAGGTAACATGAAAACAGCTATATGCCAGAAAGCCTGTAAGCAAATAAAGTACGTAATTACTTTTTTGAACATATCCTAAATCAGTAGTATCCGAGCTTAAGAATATAGCCGAATACACCATAAAAAAACTCATCATCGTCAATAATGGAGCAAAGGCAAATTTTAGAATTTCCAACTTAAATCTGAACAGTTCTTGCAATTCCTTTACACAAAATCCCCAAAGCACCCGGAGTCTTCCATTTAAAGCCTTATCCAATCTTCTTATTGCTGTCACCATGGTAATTATTTCTCTTTTTTGGCAAGTTCGATAAATATGTTTTCCAGGTCAGGTTGCACGTGTTTTATGTTTTTTATCAGAATGTTGTTTGTCACTAAATATTTTAGAAGCACATTTACATTCTCTTCCTTGGAGAGCATAACTATAGTTTCCCTGCTGTCACCTATTACTTTGAATCTTTTTTTTATTATCTCACTATCTCTATTGTCTACAATGTCAAGTGACACACAGTCATGAGATGTTATTCTCTTTTTAAGCCCCGAAGGTGTATCAGTCATAATCATTTTTCCCTTGTTCATGATACCAATACTATCGCTTAACTCTTCTGCTTCATGTAAATAGTGAGTACATAGAATGATTGTTTTTCCCTCATCGTCGCGCATTTGGGTAATCTTGTTTCTGAGCTTATGTGCAGTAGCAGGATCAAGACCAATTGTTGGTTCGTCTAAGAAGAGTATTTCCGGATCATGGATAAGAGCACGCATAATAGCAAGCTTAGACTGCGTCCCCAGTGAATATCCTTCTACAAGTTCATCCATTTTTTCTTCCATTTCAAAAAATGAAGCCAGCTCACTAATGCGCTTATCAATATTAGGAACGTTAAACATGCGTCCATAAAACTTCAAATTGTTCCGACCAGTGATACGATAATAAAGCATCCTGCTTCCAAAGCAAACACCGATTCTTTTTCTCACTTCATTAGGATTTTTTTTAACATTAATATGTGCAATACGCACATCTCCCTTGTCTGCTACAATAAGTGTCGAGAGGATCTTAATCAACGTCGTCTTCCCCGCACCATTAGTACCCAGTAAACCAAAAATGCTTTGCTGTGGCACTGAAATAGATACTTCATCTAACGCTCTGATAACTTTTTTCTTTTTTAATTTAAAGCTTTTTGAGATGTTATCTGCCCGAATCATAATAATTTCAATAAGATTTATCTTGTATTTTACCATTTCTTTGTCACGTACAGAAGAGAAGATAGCTCGGCTTACACATTTGATGTAAGATAATAATGATGTAACACTGTTTTTAGATAAATTCTGCTGATAAAAAAATTATACAACAATGCATCATAATAAAACAATCGGCATCCCCGCTTACAACGAGGGGAAAAGCATCGCTCGTGCTATTAACACTATTCTTCCTCAACTAGGAACCGAGGATGAGGTGTTAGTTGTTGCTTCAGGATGCACCGATAACACTACATCGATTGTTAATCGCATGAACGATCCTCGTATCAAAATAATTATCCAAAAGGAGAAAAGAGGTAAAGTTTCTGCAATTAATATCATTCTACGCAAAGCCGCCTATTCACATATTATTCTTGCAGACGCTGACGTTATTGTTGCACCTCATGCAATCGCCTTTCTACAAAATCAACTTACTCAAAAACACATTGGTGCTGTTTCTGCACGTGTTGTAAACTTTAAAGAAGACACTTTTTTCGATAAGGTTCAAGGATTTGGATGGAATGCTCTTCATGACCAAAAAGTTATGGAAAACAAGAGGGGCACGTTCTACGCCCTCAATGGATTCCTTGCCGGTGTAAAAAAAGATATTGTCGCTCCGCTCGACGAAGCATCTCTTGTTGATGATGCCATTTTAGGATGGGAAGTAAAGCAAAAAGGTTACCGTGTAGTATATGAACCTCGGTCCCACGTTTATGTTAAAGCAGCGCAAAACCTTAGTGACTATGTCCTCCAAAAAAAACGTGTTCGTATTGGCTGGTGGCAGATGACTGAAAAGGGCATGTCCATTAAAGAAAGACGTAATCTCTCACAACTCTCCTATCTACTCAAGGATATCTATGCTTGGCCATATATCACACTTGATCTTGCAATCTGGCTCCAAGCGAGAAACGACTTCAAAAAAAAGAAGCTTGCCTGGGAACAAGTGTCGTCATCTAAAATATAACTATCCACACAATTGTGATTTCACTTGTGGTATATTTAAGTGATAAGTTTAGTTCTTTTCCAATATAAATCAAAAAACTCACACGAAAAAAAATCGTTATGTCTGAAACGCAATTGCTTATAACTTGTGTATTTATCCTCTCGTTTGGCTTTTCTTGGTGGCTTTTCCCACTATTTATTAGGATGGCTCGCTCAAAAAAAGTATTGCTTGAAGACATGAACAAGTTCAAAAAGCCAAAAGTTCCTGGTTTGGGTGGGCTTGCTCTTGTTTCAGCCTTCGGTCTTGCAACAACATTCATGATTTCAACCAAGACTATTTTTGACCTAAACTCCCTTTCACTTGAGCTTCTTTACCCTGCCCTCCTTACCGTCTTCATAATGGCATTTGGTGGATTTGTTGATGATGTCCTTATACTTACGTTTAGGCCTGCAAAAATTATTTTGGCTATTGTGGCATCAGTTCCTATGATCAACACTTTTTATCATATTAAGCAGACTATCTTCCTTCCTTATCTTCCTGAAATTCACCTTGGTGGCTTTTACCCACTTCTTATCATTCCTCTTTTTATTGTCTTTGGATCAAATGCCATTAACATAATGGCAGACTTTGATGGACTTTCTCCAGGAAACAGTGTTATCATTACCGCCGGCTTATTTGTCTGTGCATGGCTATCAGGTAGTCCTACAGGAATGTTTATCTTCGCCACACTTGGAGGAACATTAATTGTACTGTATATCTTTAATAAGTATCCTGCAAAAATATTCACTGGGAATATAGGGACTCTTTTCATTGGTTCTGTACTTGCTGCAGGTGCACTTGTTAGCAATGTTAAACTCCCTTTTCTCATTATTATGATTCCATACGCTGTCCATTTTTTGCTGCAACAACGAAGATCTCTCAAGCACAAAACACTATTTAAAGAACGCCCCAGAGAACGAGGTCTTGTGTCCAAAAACGGCGAGCTAAAAAGTGAATATACTCAGTCATACGGTCTTACTCATTTTGTTATGATTTATTTTAGAAGATTTATGAAAGTGACCGAAAAACGCCTCGTGTACTCAATTATGTGTATTCAGCTGCTCTTTGCAATAGTCGCTGTTTTTGTTCATATCGGCCGAATTTATTAATGAAATTGTCATGAATATTAAACGTTCATTCCGTATTCTCTCTCGTGTTTCACGAGAGTTTACTTTTTACGTCCGCAACAATGAGTATGCAAAGGCAAAACACTATGCCTTAACCGCGCCAAAACAAGCTCTTTTTGATCTTCCAAAAACAATCACTATTGAACCGGCAAACATCTGTAACTGCCATTGTGATTTTTGCTCAGCACCTCCAGCGCTCTCGAACAGAGATCCGTATCTTATGCCATTTGATGACTATAAAAAAATTATAGATGACATAAAAAACAGTACACACCATCTATGGTTTTTTCTTGCTGGAGAACCTTTTTTGAATCCTGAATTTCCCAAAATGGTAGCATATGCCCAACACCACAACCTCGACACAACCACTAGTTCTAATGCTGGGGTGATGGACTCAACTCGAGCAAAGCAGATTGTAAGGTCGGGCCTTGATCGTCTTATTATCTCGCTTGATGGTGTATCCAAGGAAACACATGAACGTATGAGAAAAGGAATTGATCATGAACAAACCATGAAAAATATTGCCTTCCTAGTCGACGAAAAAAGAAGAACTGGCTCTCTAAAGCCATACATTGAACTGCAATTTATTGAGACAAAGGTTAACCAGCACGAAAAAGAAGCGTTTATAGCTTTTGCCAAAGATCTTGGAGTCATATATGCTATAAAATCATTTGGTGTTCCCACATGGGTTCTCTCTGAAAAGGAAGCCAAAGAAGTTGAAGATACTTTCTTGCCGGAAACAGGAAAAAGACGCTACGACGCAAATAAAAAATTAAAACGGTTAAAAAATTGTATCAATGTTAACCGTCCGGTTATCTACTCAAACGGGACTGTTGCTCTCTGCTGCTATGATTTTGCAGGGAAATACATATTAGGCAACGCATTTAATGAGCCTTTTACACATATATGGCGAAGTGAAAAACATAGGAAAATGAGAGAGGCTGGTGCAAATCGTCATTTACCTCTCTGCAAAAAGTGTGGGGAAAGTTATGAATTATAAATCGATGTATTAGAAAGATCAGTATTAAGTGAAATGAAAAAAACAGTTTCATATAAAGCTCCTATTTTTATTGTTCAAATGGGAAAGGTTGGGTCAAAATCATTGTACGCCTCTCTTCTCAAGCTAGACTTAAAAAACCCGATTTACAGTACTCATACTATCAATCAAAACAATAGGAGACAAAGAAGAGAAAGGCTACAAGAAAGTTATCATGTTTCAAAGCGGAAACTAAAAAAAATGTTCCCCGTTTTGGCTCATGAAAAAAAAGTATCTAAGCTCTTTGCTAAAAATGTACAGAAAAACCCAGTATGTATGATTAGCTTATCAAGAGATCCTGTAGCTAGAAATGTTTCTGCTTTTTTCAATCGATAGAAAGAAGGTTTCCACATTTCTTTGAAAGTTTTGAAAATGGCTCACTGACTCTTGATGACATTATTCAGATATTTTTTGATAAAGAAGAACATACTTTTCCACTTGAGTGGTTTGATAGTGAAATAAAAGATACAATAGGAATAGATATTTTAAATATTCCCTTTCCAAAGACAAGGGGTTACGAGATCTACCATTGCAACAACGTTCACATCCTTGTCATTAGATTAGAAAACATGACACAATGTGCACATGAAGCCATTAAGAAATTCTTAGATATTGACAATTTTACCCTACACCAAGCGAACGCCGCATGTACCAAAGCTTACGACACTCTTTATAAAGAATTTAAAAAGAAAATTATCTTTCCAAAACAATACCTTGATATGATGTACAATTCAAAATATGCTCAGCATTTTTACACAAAAAAAGAGCTTCAAAAATTTAGGGCTCAGTGGGAAAGTAACGACAAGAGCAAATGATGTTTTTAACTCCTCTTAAAAACATCTTGCTGCCAAAAGAAGGGCTTAGAAAAATGTACAACAACCATCACACTATCAAATAATGACCATTGGCTTTGTAGTACCACAATTTTATCCCGATCTCGTTGGTGGCTCAGAATACTATACGTGGCATATGGCAAACGAGCTCACCAAGCTTGGTCACACCGTCTATGCCTTCACTGAGTATGGTCCAAAGGCGCGCACTCAACAAGAGCAATACGGATCAATCCATGTTTTAAGGCATGGGAGTACTGGTTTTTGGTATCGCTTAAAATGGCTCAAAAATCTTCAAGCATCTTTAAAGGAATATCCGGTAGATATCTTCATTGTTGTTGACTACGCACAAAATTATACTTTTCAAACACTGGCCTTTGCGCGTAAAAATCACACGCCCGTCGCACTTATGATTAATGATATCCATGCCCTTAAAACGGGAAGGAACAAGATAAAACAATCACTCCTTAGTCTGTACGACCGTCATGTAGCTGCGCGAGTATTTGACCATGCACAGGCGCTTTTTGTAAGAACTGCATGGACCAAAGAATATTTACTAAAAAACTACCCCCTTGATGCTTCACCAATTTTTGTAACCCCTTCTGGAATTACTTCTGA
Organism: Patescibacteria group bacterium; assembly: GCA_018818205.1. GTDB lineage: Bacteria > Patescibacteriota > JABMPQ01 > JABMPQ01 > JAHIRA01 > JAHISJ01. The sequence goes on along the minus strand of JAHISJ010000020.1, from coordinate 25,747 downwards.
TGACCTTGAACTTGGAAACTCAGATTGGCTAAAAACGAACCATACTCGGAAAGACACAAATATCCTCTTTTTTGGTAGAATTAGAAAACAAAAAGGCGTTTTTACTCTCCTTAATGCTTTTGAAAAAGTTAAAAGCGTTATCCCCCATACAGCACTCGTTTACGTCGGTCCCGATGAAAAAGAATATGATGGCCTCGAATATACTCCTAAACTTAAAAAACTCGTACAAGAAAAAGGTCTCACAGACGTTCACTTCTTGGGCCCTCTTTACGGAAAAGACAAGTACGATGCGCTTGCTAGCGCATCGGTCATGTGTCTCCCTTCAACGTTTGAAAACTTTGGTCAGTCCTACTCACAAGCACTTGCCCAAAAAACGCCCGTTATTGGCACGAACGCGGGAGGTATTCCAGAAATAATTGATCATGGCAAAGATGGGTACTTAATTCCACTCGGAAACGTTCAGAAGCTCGCCGATCATCTTATTACCTTACTAAACAACCCTTCTCTTCAAAAAACCATGGGCGAATACGGACGAGAAAAAGTGCTGTCATACCAGTATTCCAATCTTGCAAAAGACTTGTCAGGCTATTGCTCGCATCTTACGTAACGTTAACGTATCATTTATGACTATTTTTTATATCACTACCACCGTTCATATTAGCAAATCACTCAGAGAATCAGTTGGCTCAACTACTCACACCTACTCAATTGCTAATGAGCTTCAAAAATGCGGTCACACCGTTCATGTCTTTTCAGAAAAAGACAGTGATGATGCCTCATATGAGAATATCCATGGTATTCATGTTCACAGACTAAAGAGAGCTGTTGTTGCCCCTTCCAGTACCATTAAAAAATCACGTTCTAGACACTTTTTAAAATATTTACGTTTTATTCCAAACACAGTTCTTGCATCCCAGATTGCATCCCTTGCAAAAAAAGAAGGATGTGACGTGCTTTTTGAGAGAGGCCATTCACGCGGAGTTGCAGGTCTTGTGTCTACTATGACCAACATACCTATGGTTTTAGAAACGGTTGATCACATCTATTCACCACTTTCTTTAAAAAAAGCAAAGACTGTTTTCTCCTACACAAATGCGTATTTTCCTGAGAAACACCATCATAAGTACTCATATTACGCTGACACTATTGACCCTTCTCTTTTTCACCCAGTAACCACTGAAAAAAAGTATGACGTAGTGTACTGCGGTTCTTTTAAAGAATGGGACGGGCTTTTTGATATTGTTAGTGCTGCACAAGAAATCATACAAAGGAACTCCCGTGCGCAATTTCTTATGGTTGGAGATGGTAGGCTTAAAGAGGAAATGGAGCACTTTGTTACAAAAAAAGGCCTTGCGAAACACTTTACATTCACTGGGAAAGTGCCGCTTCAAGAAGTTAAAACGTATCTTTCTCAGGCACGTATTGGCGTCGCTCCCTTTAATACACAAAATCTTAATGCACCACATTTTAAAAAGTATGGATTTCACTTTCCGCCGCTTAAAATCTTTGAATATATGGCATGTGGACTTCCGGTTATTACCATAGACGCACCACAAATAAAAAAACGAGTGACAAGTGACTCAGGATTTTTTATTAATGAAGGCGATGCGCACGCACTCGCCCAAAACATTCTCCACCTTCTTGAAGACACTGTCTTACAAGAGCAAATGGCAGACTTTAACGTCAAAAAGGCAAACGAGCATACATGGCACGATGTTGCATTAGAGATTGAATCAGCGCTAAAAAGCGCAGTAATATAAACTACACGGGACGTTTTGGTGTAATTGGCGGCTTATCTTTAAGAGACCGCTCAATTTTTTGTTGTTGTCTTTGCTTTTCTTGAATCACGTGCTGCTTTTTTTCTTTCTTGAATTTTGATTCCATAACCTTCTCCTTTTTTGCACGGACTAGGTCAGAGGGAACTTCTGGATTTGCCATATAATTTTTTAGCTTAAAAAAGTGCATAAATAAACGGAGAAAGTGCACTACTTTGTCCAAAGATAAGTAAGAGACCAACAAGCACAATCATAATAATAACCGGTGTCATCCACCATGCTTTTTTTATTCTTAAGAAATCCCAAATTTCTCCAATTAATGATTTGTTATTCGCCATGTATTAAGTCTAATGATTTTTTAATTTCCTCTGCTAACATTCTATGCGCTTCTGGATTTGGATGCCCATCGTAGGGATAAATCTTGAATTTTTTGATATCTTTTTCTTCACCACTAAACCCCTTCCCAGTATCAATGACAGGTACGTTATAAGCTCGTGCGTAGCGTGTAAATTCTTGAAATTCTGCACTATTCTTTTCTGGATGTATTCGTAATGTTACAATTGTCATCGGTATCTTACTCTCTACGCTAACACTTTTATACTCAGAAAGTATAGAATCGAGCGCATTTAAATCATAGTCAGTGCTTTTTTCTGGTTTTTTAGTAACACCCGTTTTTTTCCCGACAAGCTGCCATCCCCAAGATTGTACATACGGGTTTGCCCTTTTCTTAACCTTGTAGCTATCACAACTTTTTTTCTTTTCATTTTTGACTGGGATGTCATTTCCTAAAAACGCCCCAAGCAAAATATGGTCCGGTTGATATTCCAACGCTTTATTCCTTAACGTAGCAAGTGACTGCTCTAGTGAGTATCCGCCTACTCCAAAATTAATAAACTCGTACGTGTGTGCCTTGTCTTCCTCATTATACCACTTTTCAAGAAGCCCATGATATGACTCATCAATCGTTACACCGGATGGCATAGTAAGCGAATCTCCAAGGACCGCAACACGTATTGTGTTTTCTTTTTTATCGAGATCATATTCTTTATCTCTTAGTCCCTTTGAGTTAGTACGAAATCTGGCAAGTTTATAGAAATCATCAACGTTCGGTTTTAGTTCATACAGTATCTCACAGTCATCTGATTTTTGTACTAATCCAGAAACCCCCATATGTTCCACACTATTGCCATATTTCGGAATAAGTCCCTTGGGCGTAAAGAAGTATACCCGCGCAAAAATTTCAAAAATAAGAATACAAAACAGTGTCGAAACACCAAGGAGAAACAATTCCTTTTTTCTCGTTTGGATCCATCCTGTAAATTTTGACCACCGTGAGGTGCTAGTCTTGTGCATACTGTTCACTATCCCACATATGTCGCGGATTATCCTTTCGCTTAATAAGAAATGAGCCTAATACCAGATAATCGATTCCCGTACCCATCATACACTTGTACGCATGAAAAGGTATGCAAACTATTGGCTCGCCGCGAATGTTAAACGACGTATTTATAAGTACTGGTACATCTGTTTTTTTACCAAACTCCTTTATGATGTCATAGTACAATGGATTTTGCTCCCTCTTCACCGTTTGAAGTCTTCCCGATCCATCAACATGGGTAACCGAAGGTATGACCTTGTGCCATTTTTTCTTTATCGGATACACCATAAGCATAAAGTCGGTAGGATCAGGAACGGGGGTATCGCACTCAAAAAACTTCTCCGCATCCTCACTACACACCACCGGTGCAAACGGTCTAAATCGTTCTCTGTGTTTGACCTTGCTGTTAAGTAGCTCTTGTGCCTTTGGATTGCAAGGATTTGCAAGTATGCTTCTATTGCCAAGAGCTCGAGGTCCCCACTCCATTCTCCCTTGAAACCACCCGATAACTTTATTACTACTCAGAAGCTCCACAGTTTTTGAGACTATCTCATCATGATCAGAAAGCTCTATATATGTTATTTCTGATGAGTCAAGATAGTCCTTTATTTCCTTTCTTGAAAATTCCGGGCCTAAATATGCATGCTGCGTACTAATAGTCCTGGGCTTCTTCTCAAGTACATTGTACGTAAACAATGCCGCACCAATGCTTCCTCCGCCATCCGATGCATTGGGTTGGATCCATATATTTTCAAATGGTGTTTTGGAAAGTACCTTTCCATTTGCCACGCTATTTAACGCACAACCGCCAGCAAGCACGAGGTTTTTTAACTTCGCTTCTGCATATACGCTCTTCAAAAGTTCAAAAAATGTCTCTTCATAGACCATTTGAACCGCTGCAGCAATATCTTTATGCCGCTTATTTATGTCCTCACTTTCTTTACGCACAGGTCCCCCAAGTAATGCACAAAGCCTCTCTGAAGGCATTCTATCTTTGAAGTGGAACGTGAAATACCGAAGATCAAGTGCAAAACTGCCATCATCTCTCGTGTGTATCACTTCTTTGAGTTTTGAATAATACTTATTTGTTGCTTTGTTTAGGTCACCATACGCGGCAAGTCCCATCACTTTATACTCAGAATTGTTAACGCTAAATCCCAAGTATGCCGTTACGGTTGAATAAAGCAATCCCAGAGAGTATGGAAAATGAATTTCCTTCAACAACTGTAAATCACTTCCCTTACCATAACCATACGACGTTGTTGCCCATTCACCCACGCCATCAATAGTTACTATCGCTGCTTCTTCAAAAGGGCTTGTGAGAAAAGAACTCGCTGCATGCGCCATGTGATGCTCAACAAATAACACATCACCGCGATATTTTAATTTCTTTCGAATCACTTTTATGATTCTGAGTTTTTCAGTTGTCCACGTTGGAATACTTTGTAAAAACGTTTTATAGCTTTTGGGAAAACATGCGAGATGCTGAGAAAGGAGTCGCTCGAATTTTAAAAATGGCTTTTCATAAAAACTGATGTAGTCGATATCTTGAACGGATAATTCTTGATCTTTAAGACAAAACGCAACTGCGTGTAGAGGAAACGATGAGTCGTGCTTAATTCTTGAAAACCGTTCTTCTTCGGCTGCTGCAACCACCTTGCCATCACGTATCAGCGCTGCCGCAGAATCATGATAATAACAACTGATACCTAGAATAATCATATTAAAACTGTCTCAAATACTCTTCTTTGGTCTTTTCCCTGCTGTCAACTTCCTTCCAAAATGTCTTCTTATCTAAATTATAATCAATAAATCGTTTTCTCGCTACACGAGCAACAACAGCGGTACAGCCAACGCCTACAATATAAACAAACGTTAGTAACACAGATGAAACAATCGCTGAGATACTTTCTCCAAAAAAGTGTAATCCCTTTTTGTAATTTTTAAAAAACTCAACGTTCATTTTAGAACCTTTATTATGATCCTACCTAAGACAACAAGACACAAGGAAAAAATTACTACAGCAACAAATGGAAAGGATACATGGAACTTATAAAACAACACTCCGTACAGTATGGTCGAAAACAACGTAAATCCCGTAGCAAAGCCTAAGAACATGCTAAGTTGTCTCAATATCTTTATTTGTCTGACTATATCTTCGCCTCGATGTATGATGGTAGCTTTCATTTTCACTACTATAGTAAGCTTCTAGGTAATACTATCCATAAACGACTTTATCCGCGCAGATGAGACATCGTTCATACAATTGCCCTCTTTCTTAAACGTACTTCCCACAATACACCCATCGGACTGAGTAAGCATCTCGGCATTGTTTTCCCTAGTTGTCCCGCTCCCAACAATAACTGGAAGCGACGTTGCTTTCTTGACGGTTAGTATATCATCCACGTCTGTTTCCCCTCCCGTATGCGTACCGGACACAATAAGCGCATCGACAAGCCCTCTCTCTTCAAGATCATGCGCCTGCTCTTCTAAACTATAATCGGCAAGCGGCGCTGCATGTTTAACACCAACGTCAGCAAAAACGAGTACTGGTGATTTAAGCGTTGCTTTTAGCCGCATTGTGTCATATGCCTTTCCTTCAATAATGCCTTGATCGGTAAGTGCTCCATGCATGTGCACATTAACCCGAATAAAATCGGCATTAATTGCCGTTGCAATCGCAAGAGCAGCATGAGCGTCGTTTCTTAACACGTTGATTCCTACGGGGATAGAAACATTATTAACCACTTCCCGAGATACTGCCGCCATAGTAGCAATGGTTTCAGCAGGAACTACGTCTTTATAAAATGGCATATCTCTAAAATTTTCAATAATCAGGCCATCGACACCATTTTTTTCTAACATACTCGCTTCTTTGAGTGCCGTACTATATACCTGTTCAAGCCCTCCAGTGTACAATGGAGCACCGGGAAGAGGATATAAATGAATACAGCCAATAATTGGTTTTTTGTTTTTAAAAAGAGTAGAAAAAGCCATGCCGTATGATTAATTCTCTTACTAGTAGTGTACCCGACTACAGCCCCTTTTGACAAGCAACAAAAATAACCAAGGAAACGTGCTACTATAGTAAATAGCATATTTTCTACAAATCCTATCATGCCACAAAAACAACCTATACCAGAGTACTATAGAAACGAATTTGAAGGACGTCTTGGCACATACTACGACACGTTATTTGCGCTCACTACGCTTGGTTTTCAAAAACGTATGCGCGACCATGTCATTTCATGCCTTCCCAAGAACCCGCTCACAATTCTAGATATGGCTTGTGGCACCGGATCTGAGACTATACTAATTAAGAAGCACTTCCCTAATGCACACGTCACCGGTATCGATCTGTCAAAAACAATGCTTAAAAAAGCACAGGATAAGGCTCACAGACAAGCACCGGGCATTACTTTTTCAAAAGAAGATATTGAGCATACGTCTTTTGCAGGCAACACCTTTGATGCAATTACCGTCTGTTTTGCCCTTCATGAAATGCCCCCAGAAAATATTTTGGGGACACTTAAAGAAATGGAGAGGCTTCTCTTGCCAAACGGTTCATTAATCATTTTAGAACTCGCTCGTCCTCGCTTTTTCTTTCTTAAAAAAGGATTTGATTTGTATTGCGCATTAAATGAGCCTTTCTACAAGCAATTTGAGACACTGTCACTTACAGATGAGCTCCAAAAAGAAAGTCTGACCGTCACCACACATCATTTTTTTTATAACGGACTCATTCAACTCATTCAAGCAAAAAAGAATACCCCCTGTAGTCATTAAAAATACATTTGACTTTTTTGTCAATATATGATATCATGTTTGTAGGTGGAGGAAGTTTATTAAAAAACAAAAACAAAATTATGAGTGAAACAAAACCATATGAGGTACGTCATTTTGGCAAGTTGCTTTATGATGCATGGATAGCATACAAGAAGAGCTTTTGGCGTTTTTTAGGTGTTGCTGCTATTTTCTTGGTCATTAATGCAGCCTTTATGCTTCTTTTTGGCCTGCTTGGTAATATGCTTGGATTCAATACCGTTGAGTTTGGCTTGAACCAGGCAAAGGGGTTTACGTTTGAAACAAGTGTCTATGAAGGCATTGGATGGAAGTCATTTACCTTTGCCGGTATGCTCTACAACTTTGGTATGTTCCTTATATTTAACCTTATTGTCAGTTACCAACTTGCAACCCTTATCTTTACTGCTAAGTCTGCAGTACAGAAAACTGAAGGCACTGTTGGATCATTCCTCAAAGAAGGCTCACCTTTTGTAGTGAAGCTGTTCTTTGCAAACCTTGTTGTTGTATTCCTTACACTTCTTGGACTTCCTTTCCTTCTTGTCGGTGCAATTGTTGTTGCAGTGTACTTAGTTTTTGTTCCCTACGTTATCGTCCTTGAGAAAAAGGCGGTATTTGAGTCTATTTCAAGAGGATACCGCGTAGTTAAGAGTGATTTCTGGCGAGTGCTGTGGTATACCCTTTTGTTCAACGTTATATTCGGTATTCTTCTTTTGATTCCGTTTATAAACATTGTTACACTCATCATTATCATTGGTCTTGGACCAACATTTATGTACTCTCTGTATCATGATCTTGCGAAAAAGAAAAAAGAGGCATAGGTCTTTACATTTAGACAAAATAAAACCCCGTCCACTTGGACGGGGTTTTTGGTATTTTTCTTTTAGGCAAACTCAAGTGTTGCATCTTCTGACGCCTCTTTGTATGACTGCCACAGATGCGCAAAGTATTCGTTTGTCTTTTTGAGACTCTCAAACGAGCCATGCCCCATTATCTTTCCATTTTTGAAAAGATAAATGGTATCAAAGTAGGTAAGCAAATGTAACCTATGTACCGATGCCACGATTGTTTTATCCTCGTACTGATTAAACAATCTATCAAAAATAGTGAGTTCAATCTGCGAATCAACACTGCTTGTTGGCTCATCAAGACATAAAATATCTTTACCTTCGGCAAACAAAAGACCACGTGCAACTGAAAGTCGTTGTTTTTCACCCCCACTAAGTGACACGCCTTTTTCAGCGATATTAAGAGACGTGTCCTTTTTAAGCCGCTTAAGCACTTCGTCAAAACGACTGACACGTAACACCTCGTCAATTTTCTGATTGCTGATATTCTTACCAAGCGCGATGTTGTATTTAACGGTGTTTTGAAAGATTTCTGGATCTTGAGGAATAAGAGCAACAGAGTTTGCGAGTGTTTTAAACGACTCTTTTCTTTCATCAACAATAACACTCCCTAGTTGAGGGTTGTAAAGTCCCTTCATGATAGAAAGCATAGTGCTCTTACCACTTCCACTGGTGCCAACCAAGGCGATTTTCTCCCCTCGATTCAGAGCAAAATCAATATCATGAAGACCTGCCGTTTGCTTCTTCTGATCTTTCTTATTCGCGCTTTTATACACAAATGTAACCTTCTTAAGTGCGATTTTCTCCCAACTTCCGAGCAATTGTGTTTCTTTGGTGTCAGTATCAATGTATCGTTTTGCATTCTTTATACTACTTGCAGCGGTAACTTCCGCATATTCTTCTACCATAGTGCTGTAGCGCCATGCCGTCGTGTAAAACACATCGCCTACCTGTCTTAAATACTCGTACAACATAACAAAGGTACCCAAGAGCAATATCTCTCCACGTTTAAGTACGCTGTACGCATAAACAATAAGAACACCCACGGCCATAATCTTAACCAAATGATCTACAACCGCCCATTTTCCCTCTGATATTTTCTTCTCTCTCTTGTACAGAGTAAAGGGTTTACGTAACCTTTTTCCTACCTCGGTAAGTGCATATTTTTGAAGTTTTAACGAAATAACCGTGGTAATGTTCGATACAAAATCATGCACAGCAGAGGCTGTCTTGTTATCATACGCATAAATACGTTTGAGAATTTTTGTAATCACTTGGTCAACCAGCACCACAAGGGCAATGGCAATAACGCTTACCAGCAAAGCAATACCACCAGAAAAGATATCAATAAGTGCAAGAGCAATAAACGCTGCCAAAAGACGAATCACTGATTCAACTATTTCAAATAAACTGGACGAAAAACTCTGCAAAGCGCTTGCTGCACGATTTATTTTTGCAATGCTCTTTCCCGAATGATTTTCTTGATGCCACCACAGTGGTAGATTAAGGATAATGCCAAGCATGTCCAACACATACGTGTTTTTTATATGAAACGCGGTAACATTCTCAATAACCCGTGCAATACCCCAAAAACACCAGGTCAACGTCGTCATAAGTACCAGGGTAGAAAGATACAACGCAAGCACCTTAAACACGTCATACGTGTACGACTCTGCCGTTTGAACATAGTTAAACGCACGACCGATAATATATGGCTGAACCATCATAATAGCCGTTGCGATACCTTGCAAGACAATAGTCAAAACAACCAATCTGCGTCGGCCTTTTGCGTAGTGCCACATTGTACGGAATAACCCGGTTATGGGATTTTTCATGGTTTTTGCCTTTTCTTAAGCTTAGAGTATAGCTTGAATGTGTGTTTTAGTCAAATGCGTGTATAGACACGAAGGCATTCAAAAAACACCGCTTGTACAGTGTTTTTTGGCTTAAAAAGCTTAACGTAGAAGATTCTATTCTTCTTCATACATTACTTCTTTCATTTTAACTTCCATCCCTGCTTTTTCTTCATCTGACATAGCTTCCATTGCCTCTGCATGAACTTCCATGCCATGGCCTTTGATATCATTTAATACCTCTTCATCGGTTTCTGCAATTGCAATATAGGGGCACTCCATACCCATATCGCTACATTTTATTTTTTTCATTTGTTTTCACCTCCCTTCTTTATGTATTTTCTTTTCCTTTATACATCATATCAAGAAACTAAAAAAAGCAGAACCCTGTACCAACTCTCCATTAATCAGTTGTTAACTTTCAACAGTCTATTTTTTTACCTTTTAGTTCACATCTGGAAAAATGTCCTTGACAGTTTTTTTTGATTTGATAAACTTCCAACTGATGAATAAAAAGAACTGCTTAACAACTGCATTTTTCTTTAGCTTCTTTAACCGACTTGGTCGGCCAGTTTAGTTTTGATCATCATTTCAACTAATAAACTGGCCACTGGCCGGTTTTTTTGTTTTGTCTTTTTTGACTTAACAGATGAAGAGAACCTTTTTTACTATGTTTAGCTTCTCCGGCGCGGGGATGAGGATTAACTTCTTCGTCCTTCCGCCGGGCCAGCTAAAAACAGTTGGTTCAAATGTCCTTTTTTCTGGAGGAAAGAATGAAAATATCATTTTTAAGGATTACTGCAAATTATGAAGCTATCGCTGGCATTCTTAGCAAACTTCCTGGAAAAATTCTGGTTTTAGCGACCCCTACTATTGAGGCTATTTCTTTGTGCCAAGAAATTATTAGTAACTCTCCCGCCGTAGAAATTCTGGCTACCAAAGAGTTACGCATTTCTCAAGAAAGTTCAAAGCTCCCACCCCGCAAGCCAAACAATGGCTGGATATTACCTGAACATACTGATGAAGCAGCGATTTGGGATGAAATCGTTACTATTCGTCGATACATCCTCCAAAAAGCTAGAACGCACGGCGAGGATACGATCGTTATATTGCCAGAATGTATTATTGATCTTGTGTCTGCTTCTTTAAGAAACAACGTACAAAATTTGCAAATGCTCCTCTTAGTTCCGCAGCTCCATCTTGATAGGATTGGTGTCGTTTTGACTGTTGAAGGCCACCAGGTTGCAGTTGAAGAGGTAAGAGTCGAGCGCTGGCCCGGGGAACATAACCCCTGCATGTAAATCCATCTTCTACCTTGACATAAAAACGTGATTAAAAACACAATTCACACAAACTGACTCACCATAGTCAGTTTTTTTTATTTAAAATTTTGACCACAAAAAAAGCGGGTAACGGGAATCGAACCCGTATCCTCAGCTTGGAAAGCTGATATACTAACCGTTGTACTATACCCGCGCTAAACGTTATTCCTCCTTGGTGACATCACCGAATGTAAAAATACTATACACTAACCCTACTCTCTTCTCAAGAGCATTTTATATTCAGTTTTGGCAGTCTGTCCCAAGGCTCTTAATGTATGGCACAACGTGATTCAAACTATGGATCGTAAGAAAGCAAAGAGGCTTCTTTCCGAAATCCTCTCTTAATACACCACCATTTCTTGATCGGATAGCACAAATCTGCTATCCTTTTTTTGAACCAAAAAAACATGACGCTTGAGACCACCTTAAAAACTCATTCATTTTAAAACGCTTTCTAGAGATACAAAAGGAAACAAGAACGCGCTTTTGTGGCTCAAAGATGTGAAAAAAAAGTATCCTGCTTATTTAGTCAAACGATTATCTATCACTTCTTATCATTACATGGGAAATACACGACTTGTCAAAACTTTTATTGACCTTGCAGAAATAGACAGTCCTTCTGGCAAAGAAGAGAAAGTGTCTTTGTATATTGAACAGTGGTTTAACAAACATTCAGTGCTATACAAAAAGGATTCGTATGGAAATCTCATTGCCACTATCCGTGGTGCTGGGAAACCGTTATTGCTCAGCGCCCACATGGATACTGTGGATCCGTGTCGAGGCATCAAGGCAGCTATCAAAAACGATACGATTGTAAGTAGCGGTAATACCATTTTGGGAGCAGATGATAAAGCTGGCATTGCAGAAATTCTTGAAGCAATGCTTGTCATGAAGGAAAAAAAGGTAAGCCACCGCCCGCTTAAGATAGTTTTTACACGCGAGGAAGAAACGGGGGTTTACGGTGCTATGGCCCTTAGTGACAAAGATATTATCGTCACTGATGGACTGGGACTTGACGGCACCGAAGGGCTCGGGGTGATTACCCTTGCCTCCCCGCACTACCACATTATGGATATCATAATAACCGGCCAGGGAGCCCATGCTGGCTCTGCTCAAAAGAAAGGTATTAATGCCCTTTCCGTTGCAGTAGACGCTATCTCAAATCTATCAATCGGCATCATTGACCGCGAAACATCAACAAACATTGGTGTTTTGCAAAGTGGATATGCCAGGAATGGTGTTCCTGAGTCAGCACTCATTAAAGCTGAAGTAAGAAGTCATGTTAATGAGAAAGCAAAAAAACAAGTTTCCCTTTTTAAAGATACTTTTCAAGCTGCTGTAAAAAAGTATGGAGCCACGCTTGATTTTACCGTCAGTCGCGTATGTGTTGGATACAAGTATTCTAAAAAAGATCCTCATATCAAAAAGGTTATTAATGCACTAAAAAAAGTCGGTGTAACACCAACTTTTAACAAGTCTATGGGTGGAAGTGATGTAAACGCGTTTGTCGGTAAGGGAATTCGTGCAGTAGATATTTCCTATGGCGCCTACAACTTCCATACTACCAAAGAAAAGGCAAGCATCCCTGAGATGGAAAAAATGGTTGCGTTTTTGATTGAATACTGCAGAGCTTAATGCATTAACACAACTCTAGCCGGTGCACCATCAAGCTCCCTAAACTTTACCGGAAGCGCAATAAGCTCCCACGCTCCTGGTTCAATATCTTTTAGAGAAATCCCTTCAATAATGGGGATTTCTTTTTTTAGCAGTGAATCATGAGGACGAGTATCGTCTCCGCCTCTCTTTTTTACTGAGAATGAATCGATACCAAAAAGGACAATACCTACATGAGCTAAATACTCTGCAGCATCACCATCTAGATATACGTAGTCATCATAAAATGAATCAAAGCCCCTATTCGAGTTTGCTGTTTTACAAAGAATGCGTTCACCTTCTTGCACGTTTTCTTTTTCAAGATCTCCTTGTCTCACGCATTCTTTGACATGCGTCATATCAAGCACACGACACGGCCCAATGAGTTTTGATAACTCGAGATCATCAATACCCTTGCCCTCTTCAAACACATGCCGCGGTGCATCAATGTGAGTTCCGGCATGAGTCCCAAGACAAATCTTAGAATGAGTTGATGTTGCTCCGCTCTCTTCCGTCACGGTGACTTCTGGGTTCCCGGGATACACCGGCATACCTTCATAAAACGGCAGTGAAATGTCCTTGATTTCTTTGTTCATTACTTTTGAATTAACGCGTTCCAATCGTCTGCAAACTTCTTAAGTCCTTTTTGGGTAAGCTCATGATCAATATCAAATGTTTGCCACTCTTTTGAAAGGTCATATTGTTTAAACGCCATATTAGCTAAATCACTTTCCTTCTCTGGACTCAAGAGGGGAAATCCTTTCTTTGCCCATTCAATAAGCACTGTTTTTGGTGCCGTTACGATATCAACGTTTTGAGAAATAACCTGAAGAAAGTGGTCAAGATTCCTAACACTTGCTGCAAGTACTTGGACGGGGCTCTTACCCTCCAAATAGAGCTTCTGCATAGCCTCTACTAAGCTCACACCGCTTAACCCTGTATCATCAAGTCTCCCAATAAACGGAGAGATGTAGATCTGCTCCTCTTTTGCACCGCGTGTTGCCGCATGTACTGCCGCTGCCTGCTCTTCCGTAAAACAGAGAGTGAAGTTTAGATGCATACCTTTTTTTGATAGTTTTTCTCCCGCACTCAGTCCTGCTTGTGTAATAGGAATCTTCACGTGTGCATGTGGTACCCACGTGTTCATTGCCTCAGCCTGAGCAATAATCTCTTCTGCTGTTGAGCTTTCATCAGCATAGACCTCAACTGACAGTGAACCATGGGGAATAATGCTGTCTATTTCATGAAGTACTTCCTTATAAAACGCATACACTTCCTCACGAGTGAATTTTCCTCCAGCATCTATGTGTTTTTTGACGTCAGGATTTTTTGCAATGAGCGATGGATTGGTGGTTTGACCATCCAAAAACCCAAGTGTTTCATACACTTCTTTAGTCTCTGATGGATCACCACTATCAAGAAAAATTCTGGTGTTAAGGCCCTCTGGTTTCATGCTTTATTCCTTCTTTTTCTTTACTTCGTGGCCACCAAATTGATTTCTGAGCGCAGATACTACTTGACCCGTATAACTTGGGTTCTCTTGAGACTCTTCTCTGAACTTCAAAGACCCTTCAATGATGGGGACCGGAATACCCATTTCTTTTGCCGTTTCAACAGTCCATAATCCCTCACCACTATGAGATACTTTCCCTGATATCGCCTCAAGATCTTCTCCATACTCGTCATATCCTTGTTTAAGCCATCCTACTAATCTGGATTCAATAACACTTTTATGGTTATACAAATCGGCTACTTTAGTAAGGTTGAGAGTATACTCAGACTTCTTAAGAATCTCAAAGCCCTCACCAATCGCCTGCATCATTCCGTATTCAATGCCATTGTGAACCATTTTTACAAAATGCCCCGCGCCTGATGCACCAAAATGTCCATACGCATTAGTGTCTGCTATTGCCTTAAAAAGATCCTCATACGTGCTATATGTATCTGCATCTCCCCCAACCATGACACATGCGCCACTACGCGCTCCGCCTGGACCGCCACTTACTCCAGCATCTAAATAGTGAATACCTTTTTCTTCTACTTTTTCCGCACGGTTTATTGTTTTCTTAAAGTTTGAGTTGCCTCCATCAACAATAGTATCCCCTTTTTCAAGCTGGGGTACTATCTCATCTAGCACGCTGTCTACTACTTGATGAGGAACCATGAGCCAGACAAGTCGCGGATGCTCCAATTTTGACACAACATCTGCTGCAGAGGCTGCAGCCTCTGCTCCTGCTTTTTGCGCTTCTTTTAGACTTTCTTCGCTTGGATCAAACGCCACAATATCAAATGACTTCTCACGAAGACGTGACACCATGCCAAGTCCCATTTTTCCAAGGCCAATGTATCCTATTTTCATATGCTAGAATGTTAATCGTTTAGATGGTCCATAAGAACCTTGCTTATACAAAAGTGGTGGTTCAGTGTTCCACTTTTTAATTATTGGTGAAATAAACTTCCACGATGCCTCAACTTCTCTAGTACTTGCAAAGAGCGTTTGATCACCCCGCAAACAATCGTACAGCACCTTTTCATAGGCATCCGGAAGTTTTAATAGTGGCTCAGTTTCATGGTAATAAAACGTGAGCTTCTTTTCCTCAAGCTCCATGGTAAACCCTGGTTTTTTAACCCAGAACACAACAGAGATTCCCTCGTTTGGTTGAATACGAAACACGATTCTATTTTGATGCGGTTTCTCAAACTCAGGCGCACACAAACACTGCGCTTTTTTTAAATATATCGTAATCTTTGTTTTTGTTTCGCCAAGTCGTTTACCACTCTCTAAATAAAACGGTATGCCCTTCCACCGCTCATCGTTTATAAATGTTTTAATCTTAAAATACGTCTCAGTGGTTGAGTCCTGTGGCACTCCTCTCTTTCCTCTATACCCAATGTATTGCCCTTGAATTGAGTTTTGTGAAATAGTCTTTCCTGTAAGTGGTGTAAGCGCCTCGAGTATCGCAGCTCTCTTCTTCCGAACAGTATCTGCCTCGAGCTTCCCTGGATATTCCATTGCGACAAGCGCAAGGAGTTGCAGCATATGATTTTGACCAACGTCCCTAAACGCACCCACGTCATCATAGAATCGCTCTCTTCCTTCAATGCCCTTTTTCTCTCTAAGTTTTATCTCTACTCGTTCAATATAGTCCTTGTCCCATGCCGATTCAAAAAGAGTGTTGGAAAATCTAAAACTTAAGAGATTTTGCACTGTTTCCTTGGCAAGGTAGTGATCAATTCTAAATATCTGTTCTTCAATAAAAAGTGTTTTTAATTTAGTATTAAGCTCTCTAGCTGTCTTTAAATCACGACCAAAGGGCTTCTCGACAAGTACTCGCATCCAGCTCTTTCCTCCAACACACGAGACGGTCAGTTTTGATTTCTTAAGATTTTTGAGAACTATGGCATACACCTTGGGAGGGACCGCAAGGTACAAAAAGATATTCGCACATGCGTTGTACTCCTTCTCTATCCCTGAAATACGCGCAGTAAGGTTAGTATATGCCTCAACATTTTCGAACAATCCTTGCTCGTAGTGTATGTTTTTTAAAAAGGCCTTAACTTTTGCGCGCAAGTGGCCATGCTTATTATTCGCAATAGCTCTTCGTACAAATTTACGATATGTCGCATCAGAATAATCATCGAGCGCAAATCCAACAATCCGAAACTTTTTTGGAAGCAAATTTCTTACATACAAATCCAAGAGAGCCGGAAGAAGTTTCTTCTTTGCAAGGTCCCCGCTTGCACCAAAAATGGTAAAAATTGTCGGTGTTTTTATTTTAATATCGTTTGCCATTCCTCTATTTTATCAAAAACAAACCCGCTACATACTCCCAATTTACCACGTTCCACCACGCATCAATGTGCTCCGGTCTTCTATTTTGATACTTGAGATAATATGCATGTTCCCAAACATCAATTACTAAAAGTGGTGTTTTACCCTCAGCAAGTGGGGTATCGTGATTTGGCGTTGATAGTATACCGAGATTTCCTTCTTTATCTTTAAAAAGCCATGCCCAACCGCTTCCAAATTGCCCGGCTGCTACCTCTGTCATCTTTTCTTTTAAAGATAAAGCGCTACCAAATTCGTCATTAATTGCATCAAGGAATGCTCCCTCTGATACCATTCCTCCGTCTGTCTTCATGCACTGCCAGTACAGAGAATGTGCAAAGTGCCCTCCGGCATTGTTCCACACCGCATCCCTGACTGCTTCCGGTAGTGCCTCTTTGTCAGAAATCAGCTGCTCAAGTGATGTGTCTGCAAGTTCCGGTGCTTTTGACAGTGCATCGTTTAGTTTATCAATATATGCCTGATGGTGTATGGTATAGTGAATTTCAACCGTTCTTGCATCTATGTGTGGCTCAAGGGCATCAAATGCGTATGGTAGCTTGGGTAAAGTATAGTTCATATGTTTTATATTACGTCCTACTAATTTTTTTCATCTGGTTTGAGATCGACTTTTATGTCTCTCATGCCAAATAGACCGTAGTGAAGTCCATCTACACAGTCGCATTCTTTAAGCACCTTCCCTTTAAGTTTGCATGTCTCACTCACGCATACCTCTTCAGTATCTGACTCCCCCTGGCACCCTCCGAGACAAATGTAATGGGTCATTCGTTTTATGTTAATGAGTTGATTATAGTCTTACAAAAAGCCGGCAAATCGTCTGGGGTGCGTGACGAAATAAGGTTTTTATCTTGCACAACCTGCTCATCAACGTAGTTAGCACCTGCATGGATTATATCGTCTTTTATCGGCCAAAAACAGGTCATCTTCTTACCCTCAACAACTTCCGCTGACGCGGCAATCCACGCACCGTGACAGATTGTTGCAATGACTTTTTCATCAGCATTCAGTTCTTTCACAAAATCAATGAACGCCTTTGTCCTTCGCATATAATCTGGGGCAAATCCACCAGGAATTATAACCGCATCAAAATCTGCCGCCGTTAAATCTTCTATACTTTTATCTGCCTTTGCAGGATACCCTTCTTTGCTGAGATATACTTCGCCTTGTTTTGGGCCAACAAGAAATACGTCTGCTCCTTCTTCGGTTAATCGGTAATACGGATACCATACCTCCAGCACTTGATACATCTGCTCTACAAAAATGGCAACAGTTTTGTTTTTTAGTAGCATAGTTTTGTATTAAAACATCTATGAGTTAACGCACTCCACGCTTCTCGAACATCGCGCTTATCATGAACAATTGAATAGAGCATTAAAAAAAGCGGCACTGAGGACAAATTATCAATATCTATCTTGTGTGCTAAAGAAACCAGCGAATGCACCCCTTCACATTTCACATCAGTTTTGCCTTTTTGCGCAATCTCAACACCAAACGCATAATTGCTTGAAAAAGAACTAAATCCTGTTGCAATAAAATCACCAAGCCCTGCAGATCCATACACCGTCTCTTGTCTACCACCAAAGTGGATAACGATTTGATTCATTTCTTTAAGGGCTTGTTTTACTGCCCACCCTATTTCATTATCCCCTAAGCCAAGGCCTTTAGCAACACCAAGGGAAATAGCGTATACATTTTTTACCACCCCACATAGAGCTGCTCCAGCAACATCATTAGTATACTCGAGTGAGATGCATGATTTTTTAAACAATGTTTGAAGGTCAGTAAATATTCCTTTATTTTTTGATGCCAAAACGCCAATACCATTTTTATCACCCATTATTTCTTCTGCAAGCAGTGGCCCCCCAAGAAGTCCAAAAGGATGCGATGCCACGACTTCTTGCAGTATCGCATCGAGTGTCATATGCGTTTTTTTGTCGATCCCTTTTGAGAGAGAGACAAATGCAGTATTTTTAGGTACGTGCTTTAGTGCTTGCAGAAGCGCATCACGCGCAGCCCATGAGGGAACACACAAAAGCACGATGTCGGCGTGTGGGAGAATCGTTTCTAAATTTTTCTTTTCAGGTAATTTTGACTCGTCAATATCCCAGATGTCAACCGGGCCATCGTACTTTTTTAGCGCATAGCTAAGAGCCGTTCCGATTTCACCTGCCCCTAAAATAACAACATGTTTATTCATAAGGTTAAAAAACTAACGCTTCTGGCTTAAATAATAAAAGCAAACCAAGCAGTATCATGAGGACTCCTCCTATGAGTGTTGACCATTTACTATACTTGTGGGTAAGACCTATTTTATCAAAACCCCAAAGAGCCAATCCAAAAATGAGAATATCATCAATCATGTAGGCACCAATGTAGATAAACATATACCATTGCCGTACCCACCAAGAGAGATCGTTTAGTTCCAAAATCTTGGTATATGTTTGTGGAATCCCAATAGAACAGGCAAATTCAAATATATTGACCGAGAATGCAACGCCCAATATGCCAATAAACACCCCAATGCTAAAGGGCTTCTTTGCGATTGCTTTAACTTTTTCAGTTATTTTGGATCTCTTTTCAGCGCCAATGACACTACACTCCGGCTTGTATGTTGCAAACTTGTATATGAAATAGACGCCACTTCCAACCGCAAGCACGCCAATCAGGGGAGTCACGATTTCATTGAGCCCAATAAAATCCCACGCACTAAACCATACCGTGAGTATGAAGTAGTACATAATGGCTTCAGCAAGAATAAAGATCCCTGCGTACTGCCACATCTTCTTCTTTGACCCAACTTGCGTCAAAATAACCAAAAACATGATAAGCACCCACAGCGCGCACGGATTAAACCCATCTATAAACCCAAGCACAAATGAGAGAATTGAGAGAGAGAAATCGCTGACATCAATTTGTGTCCCAACAATAGGAATAGTCACCACATATTCAGATTCTGGCACGTAACAGCCTGACTCGTCGCATACTGTCTCTGGATTGTAAACGTCGTATACCGCAGCTTCTCCATTTATTATGTCTTCAAACTGAGTGTTGCTTTTTTCTTGTTTTAAAGTGAGCTGTCTGATTGTCTCACCCGTGGTATCGGCTGTGCCGAATCCGGAGAGGATCGTGTTATTAACAAGGGTAATTGGCGTCCCCTTTGAGATGTTGTACTGATCTGTTATTTGTTCAAAGAGCTCACTATTTTTTGGTTCTTCTAAATCGTAATACATAACGGAAAGCGAAGGCATTTCTTGTGTGAGTGAATCTAGAAATTCCTTTTCATCTTCACAATGCGCACAGCCCTCACGAACAAATACTGAGATGGTGGTTTTATCTTGTTCTGCAAATACGGTAATAAGCGGCATTGCAAAAAAAGCCAGCCCGCAAACGAGCGCTATACCTTTTTTAATCCACTGTTTCATGTAAGTTTGAGTTTAGTCACGTAAAGTTACTATACCTGATCTATAGGTTTGTTTCAAACTGGGCAGAAAACAAAAAACCACCGGTTTTGGATATGGTGGCTTTGTTGTTATAAAGAAACATATTTATTTCCTTTTGCCAAAGAACTACTCCCCTTTCTTTTCTTCCCAATACTTTTCTGCCTCTACTTCCATCTCGTCAAGTCGATCATAATAATCCTCAAACTCATTTAGATGTGCTAACGCAATCTTTCCGGTCATTACCGGATCATCGTTTGTCACGTTTGTCTTTTCATCTTCTGTGCCATGCTCAAGTTCAATGTCCATGCCATGACGAAATTGTTCTAGATCGTATTCAACATCACTAAAATGTATACCGAGCGTATCTGCAACTTCTTGCGCTTGTTCTGAGGTGAAATGTTGTTTTGCAGTCATTTTTTTGTACGCTTAATTATTTCTGTATGAATGATACCAGTTTTTACCGCTTGTGTCACTTTTTGATACTACATTCCAACACTTTAAACTCCAAAACAAACTATTTCTTTCAATTCGTTTCAAGCATACATACTTAGTTATTCTTGAATTACATTTTTGATGAGTTTGATCATCATCTCTTTATCGCTTGGATCACTCCCCGCAACAAGCAGAGCAAGTGCGGTAAGTGCATTGTCATTGATTTTTCTCTCGCCAGACTCTTTAAAAAGAAAGTTTGACGTATCCAAAAAATACACAAACAAAAATGAGCCAATCCTTTTATTGCCGTCGGAAAACGGATGATCCTTAATGATAAGATAGAGCAAATGTGACGCCTTGTCTTCTAGAGTCTTATACAGTTCTTTTTGCGCAAAAGTCTGATATAGTCCTTTAACGACTCCTTCAAAAGATCCATCTCTTTCCTTCCCAAATAGATCACTTGCTTCTTTCTTGACGTTCAATTCTTTCTTAAGTTTCCCAATTATTTCTACACAGGATTTATACCGTAAGACATATTTTGTTTTTTTACCTTTCTTTTCCGTTAATGTGCCCGAGTCGTACTGCTCAAGTACTGAGAGTGTTTTGGAATAATCGGCAAGTAAATTTAAGATCTCCGTTCCTTGTCCCTGTAATAACTCTTTTTGAGATTGCTTCTGCAGAAACAAAACCGTCTCCTGCAAATCATGAAATTTATTTTGCACTTCTGATAATCTTTTTTTGTTTATTGCATAGCCTTGGATTAAATACTGTTTGAGTGTTTTAGTTGCCCATTTACGAAAATGAATTGCCCTAGATGAATTGGCGCGATAACCGACCGCTAAAATAACATCCAGACTATAAAATTCCACTGGTTTGTCAGATTTTGCAATGTGCATTTTTTGCACATTGCTTTTTTCATTAACTTCCTTGTCGGTAAAGATCTTATTAATATGTTTGGTGATGACTGATCTTTCTTTACCAAAGAGTAAGGCAATTTCATTTTGTCTTAACCATACAGACTCTTCTTTAAAATGCACTTTCAATTCCACCTCATTCTTTGAGGTTTTATAGATCACTACTTCTCCTCTTTTCACATTTTTTTGACTCATACTATTTATTACTATTAATTTTTTACAAATAAAAAGCGGGGTTCTTCCGCTTGGATTTATTATACTCTTTTTAGGATAAAATGTAAGAAATTTTTCCCTACTATTTTCTCCTCCAAAGGTACACAACTACTCCCGTCGCACTCACCCCAACTAAAATAAGAATTATTGGGAATGCCACTAACCAGAGTATGTTTTTATTTTGAACACTCGTTTTTGTTGTAATAACCTGATCACTTTCATCGCTGACTTCCTCCTCCTGATTATCAGCTTCAACTGCTTCATTTGTTGACTCAGCAAGCCCCATTCTTTGCTCTTCATTATTACTTAACCCACAAACCCCATCAGCCCACAGTCCTTTTCCATTTTCCTTTGCCTCAGATTGGTCCTGTTTAAACTGCTCAAGAAACGTGAAGGGAAATGAGGTATACGCATACGCATACCCTTCTTTAACCATAACTTCATTAACAAAGGTTCCATCCTCTAAATATACATACCGAAGCAACCGTTGATATTTATCTCTATCTGCCCCTAGCGCATCTTTTTCAAGCCTCACTTTTTTATCTTGAACCAATTCTTTCATTTTATTGCTCGCTTCCTTTCCAAAACATTCAACTGGTTTTGTTGGATGCACGGTTTCTGGTGTGTCGATTCCAATAAGCCGGACTGACTCAGCTTTGCCGTTTATATCAACTTTGATGGTATCGCCGTCAACGACTCTGGCAACAGGATAGAGGTTTTCTGGCTGAGTGGCGTTAGATAGTGAGGGAATAGTTAGAAATAGTGAGACAATGGAAAGTGATAGTATATAAAGGAGAGAAGTTTTTTTGTGTTTGGTTTTCATTTTGTTGTTTTTTGATTTGGTTCATATTTATTACAACTAATGACTAAGTCCTTTCAATCCAAGGATAATGGAATATCTCTTTCCAATTAAATTGCACAGTGATATCCGAACTCATATTTCTTGCTGTTAAGAGTAAGTAGTATTTTTTCCCTAACTCGTCTAAAAGTTCAATGGTATCATCAACGTCCGAAAGAAAAGGGATTTCTTTTAATTCTTTTACATTGTAATGTGCTAACTTATTATGACGGATTTCTTTATGAACTTGTCTTCTTTTTTCAAGTTTTTTTAAATCATTCCTAACTTTTGATGAGCTAATTGAATCATCCCCTTTTTTGTCACAAAACTGGTTGAACTCACCATCAGCTACTAAGCTTGCAAGAATTTTATCTTGCCACATTTTTATATAATTCCCTCTTGTAATTGAATCAGGGGCCTCGCTAATCTCTTCTAACAGTTTAGCCAAGGATGTGCAATCTTTATGCTTATCAAGTTGTCTGTAAGCGGCTATTTGAATAGAACTCAAGTAGCTCCAATTGATTAAATCATAAAAAACACTTGGTTTTTGGATTTTTGGATTTTTTTTTATAATATCTCTAACTTCACCATGTATTTTTCTCCAAAAGACAAACATCAAAATTTCTTTTTCATAAATCTCTTTTATCCAATCTTGCCATCTTTCAAAATCATTTTTTGAAGCCATAGTTATAGTGCAATAAAAAATGAAATTAATTCAAACAATACGCTCAAAAAAAACATAGGAACAAGTGTCCAAAGTGAATAATAAGCCAGAGTATATTTAATCTTTGACTTACCGCCTTTGTCAAAATCCGTAATGACTTTTCCCATCAAAAGTCCAGATCTACCAAAAATCATACTATGATCATCGCTTTCATTTCTCCTCACAATGTTTGCATAACCCCGAACCTCAAGATTATTCATGGCAGGGATAATTTCATCTGTATTGTTGCTTTTTATATACCTATTTTCATTGAGCATTGCTGCCGTGACCTCTGTTCCAAGATGCTGATGATGTTTGCTGCTTGCCCAAAGTAGAATATCTCTTTCTATTTTCCACGCATGACTTTCTTCTTTTTCAAAAAGTAGTAAATCTTGGAAAAGAGCCAGTCTTTGAAAAAAATTTAAATTTGATGATATTTCCATTTATTCTTTTACTTAAGGTATAAACTAAGAATTGCATATTTTTGAATTTTCGTCAATCATAGAAAAAACATCAACTACCCACTTTTGCTTCAAATACTAAAACCCACTCAAAAAGAGCAGGATTTTATTTTTCTTCATGGCTCCAGTCAAAAGGCTGGAGCCAGCATTTCATAATTTTTGTTTCTAAAACAGATACCGCTCAATCACCGCCCATTCACCACTTTCAGCCTCACTTCATCCCCCCGCATTATTCCAAATCGCACTCTTAATCCCAAAATGTAACCTTTCCCTTCTTACGAGCACCATAAACCTCCTGATACACGCCTTAACCCCAAACAAAAAACTGCGTACACTTTTTATGTCATACGCAGTCTACTTTTTTAATCATCTTTAATTTAGATAAAATATTCACTTATCTTTTTTGACGCAACAAATTTTTCTCTTTTTTCTCTTTTGGAAGGCTCCCCAATCCCAAAGTCGCCCATGGGGCTTTCTTTTCCCCTGATAAACACATGCATGACAACTTTGTATTCCCATAGATGGTCTGCTTTCATGGGAATAACCGCAACGTATTCAAGCTCCTCGTCCGAATTGAGAGGAATCCCTATGGCTTGCCAACCCCTAGCCTTATCCAAGTAAATGAGCGCATCTTCTCCAAACCTTTTGACCCGATACGTTCTAGTGCCAGTATGACTAGCAAATTCGGTGTGTTTTTCCTCATAGCTCAGTAGAATGTTAAAGCTTTTTCCTTCACCTTTGAAGGCTACAATCATTTTCTTTGTAATGATGAAGGTTTTTCCCTTAAAATCTTGAGTGTCAACCCAGGCACCTTTAAGCTGTAAAGGTTTACCACCTGAATCGGTATACTGGCTGCCTCCCAAGAGTCCAGGAAACCAGCCTCTATGCTCATGAATCACACCCTTTGAAGTCTGTCGTTTAATGTTCTTAGGGAAAACTTCAATCGGGAGAATAGCGCCAATTAATAACAGCAGCATCCCGATTATACACAAACCTAAGAGAAAACTACCAATGGCTTGTAAGAATTTTGTCAGTTTCGTGTTTTTCATTTGTTCCTCCTGCAAAAAATTCTGCCTTTAAAGTATCAAGAATATTTTAATAAGGCAACTCAAAAGCCACTTTCCAAATGGAAAAGTACGAATTTCTATCTTTGTTTTACTGTCAACTTCACGAGCAACTAGGTCGAACTTTATAAATACACAATAAATCTTCTTTTCCTAAAACGCAATCCCACCCACAATCACCAAAGCAAAAAAAGCATGTCCAATAAATAACGTGACGCTAGCAAGAAGATTTATGATCACATTAATACCCGCTTCACCCTTGAGTTTTCCACTCAAAAGCCCATACACCCAAAACACCACAAGATACACAAAGTAATAAACACTAGAAATAATAAAGAGAGTCACATAATACCTCACATCTTCCGAAGTACCAATCAAATCACCGGTTTTAGTTGCAAAGTGAATAACAATCACCGCCTCAATAAGCGCGGCAATACATGACACAACAAGATTTATTTGAGTTAATTTCTTCATTTTATAACAAAAAACAAGCCTTCTTAGCTTGCAGTATATCATACCTATGTTATTGAAACATGGACTTGGAGGGAATCGAACCCTCGACCTCTGCAATGCGAATGCAGCGCTCTACCACCTGAGCTACAAGCCCATTGCACTGTCATTAATTGAAATCTTAGGGAGCCCCCGGAAAATTCCTATTTTTTGGGGAAGAGGAAGAAACATTCTGGAAGCTGGAGCGGACTCCGTAGGCTTTGCGAAGGAGTACGCGTAAGCTGGAAGGATGTTTCGAACTCGGGACGGTGGGATTTGAACCCACGATCTCCTGCTCCCAAAGCAGGCGCCTTGCCGCTAGGCCACGTCCCGTATATTGTAAAGAGCTTTCCATTTACCACAGATAACACTTATTGTAGCTGCTTTTTTAGAAATGTCAATTTTTCTTTGTTCTATTTAATAGTTGCTAATGTAAATCCAAAAGAATGTCAAACCAATTTAGAAATGTCCTACTTTCTCCAAAATAGAAATGTCCTACCCGGAAATTAATTAAGTACTGTTTTTAGACTTTCTTCTTCGCTTTGTGAACATGTAGTGTTGCTTTCCTCCAGGGATGATTTATGGGAGGTTTCCACGTCGTCTTAGTTCGTGTGAGCGCGGTGACTTCTTTAAGATGTACTTTCTTTGGACGACCGGGAAGTGTGGTAAATATGAGATTCTTTCCTCTGAGAGAAATGGATACGTGACCGTTTGGT